>DASYEB010000009.1:0-4852 GCA_036499285.1 Puia sp.
GGACCTATGAGTTTACGGTAGCACTGAGGGCAGTAACTTCCGTCGACGGAATGACGGCTGACTGGGCGCACCTGCCCTATACTTTCCTGGCGGACATCTCCAATGATATTATCAACAGCGTGAAGGGGATCAACCGGGTAGTATATGATATCAGCAGCAAGCCGCCGGCGACGATCGAGTGGGAATAAATATGAATAAAAAATTCCGATATTCTTTTCTGACATTACTTCTTGCCTTCATGGGGGTGACTGGTGTTAAGGCTCAGACCGATTCAGCCCGAAGAGTGGATACGACCCGTTATTCTGATACGGGCCGTCACCAGGTCGCTATCTTCGCGCCGCTTTACCTGGATTCCGCCTTTGATGCCAGTGGCGATTACCGCTATGATAAAAGTTTCCCAAAATATATTAATCCGGGACTCGAGTTCTATGAAGGCGCGCAGCTGGCCCTGGATTCCCTGCAAAAAGAAAAGGCATCGCTGGACGTGCGGATCTACGACACACGTTCGGCCACCGCAAGTCTCCAACAGATCCTGGGAGATTCTGCTTTTCAAAATACGGAGCTGATCATCGGTCAGATTTCGAGTGCCGCTGAGCTGCAACAGCTGGCCGCAGCGGCAGCTCGTCTGCATATCCCATTTGTCAATGTCAACTTTCCCAATGACGGCGGGGTCACGAATAATCCCAGCCTGATCATCCTCAACTCCACGCTGAAGACACATTGCGAAGGTATTTACAGATTTATCCAGCGCAACTATCCCACAAAGCCTGTAGTCTTCTTCCGCAAAAAAGGGACCCAGGAGGACCGGCTAAAAGGTTATTTCACAGACGTTGACAAGACTACCGCTTCTGTCGCATTAAAGATAAAGTACATTACACTGGACGATAATTTTGATGCATCGGCGCTGACGCCTTACCTGGACAGCACCAATCAGACAATATGCATTGCGGGAAGCCTGGACGACATCTTTGGTACGCGGCTTTGTCAGCAGCTGGCTTTTCTCAACAAGACCTATCCGACCACAATGATCGGGATGCCGACCTGGGACAATACCGATTTTACCCAGCCTGGTTTTGCAGGGGAAGAGATCATTTACTCTACGCCTTTTTATCTCAATCCCCTGGATTCGCTGGTTAAACAGATGGATCAGAACTTCAGGACTAAGTTCTATTCGCGGCCGAGTGACATGGTCTTCCGCGGATATGAGTCGACCTATCGGTTTGGAAAGCTGCTGCTTTTACATGGAAAGAACCTCAGCGGCAGCATTGGCGAGAAAAAGTTCAAGGTCTTCAATGATTTCGATATAATGCCGGTATTCCTCAACCGGCAGACGCCCACACTGGATTATTTTGAGAATAAGAATCTTTATTTTATCCGGAAGACGGACGGGGTCGTGACAGGTGTGAATTAGGCTCGCACTCCCAACTTTTACCCGCCAGGCTTGTTATTTGCAGGAGTTCCTGTTATATTCTTATGCCTTTACTTGAGTTTACCGACAAAGGGATCTATTGCCCAAAAGGAGATTTTTATATCGACGCCTGGCGGCCAGTGCCCAGGGTGGTGATCACGCACGCCCATAGCGACCACGCCCGGGCGGGCAGCGGCAGCTATCTTTGCCACCGGCTGACCCGGCCTCTCCTGGAATTACGGCTGGGGCCCCACCCCTACCAGGGCCTGGAATGGGGAGAAGCTGTTTTCCTCAATGGGGTCCGGGTCAGCCTTCATCCGGCAGGACATATCATCGGGTCGTCACAGGTGCGGGTCGAATATGAGGGTGAGGTATGGGTGGTAAGCGGGGATTATAAAACAGAGGATGATGGGTTGAGCGGAGCCTTTGAAGCCCTGAAATGTCATGTTTTTATAACGGAGTCCACCTTTGGGCTGCCGATCTACAACTGGAAGCCGCAGACGGAAATATTTACTACTATCCGGGACTGGGTCAGCAGGAACGAGGCGGAGGCTAAGACTTCGGTCCTCATAGCCTACAGCCTGGGCAAGGCACAACGGCTGTTGACCTGTTTGGCGCCGGTGACAGAGAAGATCTTTGTTCACGGTGCGATTTGGAATGTGCATCAGGCACTCGTGGATGCGGGAGTGCAGCTGCCTGCTGTGGAACGGGTGTTGCCGGATATGCCGAAAGATATTTTTCGCGGCCGGGTGGTGATTGCGCCATCAAGCGCGGAGGACTCACCCTGGATGCGGCGTTTCAATCCTTATGCTGTAGGGATCTGCAGCGGATGGATGCAGGTGCGGGGCAATGTCCGGCGGCGAAATGCAGATGCGGGTTTTGCACTGAGTGACCATGCAGACTGGAAGGGACTGCTGGCGGCTGTGACGGCGACGGGAGCGGAGCGGGTTTTTGCGACACATGGATTCCAGGCGACGTTGTCGAGGTACCTGAATGAAAAAGGGATATGGGCAGCCGAAGTAAAGACCGAATATGGAGATGATGATGAGGCGGGTGCGCCGGCCGAAGCCTCATCAGACGCCGCAGCAGGCAAAGAGGAGGACAATCTATGACCACAACCCCGGATATAAATAACGGGATGCAGCTTTTTGCAGACCTGGTCGTAAAGCTGGGCACCAGCACAAAAACAAATGACAAGCTCGATGCGCTGACCCATTACTTCACCGTAGCAGATGACGGGGATAAGGTTTGGGTCATTGCCCTGTTTAGCGGTCGGCGTCCCAAACGGACCGTCAACTCCACACAGTTGCAGGAATGGTCCGGGGAGATCACGGGTTTGCCGGCCTGGTTGTTTGAGGAGAGCTATCATACAGTAGGCGATCTGGCGGAGACGATAGCATTGCTGCTGCCGGAGCCGGGGGAAATAGCCAAAGCCGCCAATCTCTCGTTCTACCTGCAGCGATTGATGCAGCTGAGCAAAGAGGATGAGGCCGTAAAAAAAGAGTTTGTGCTGTCCTGCTGGCAGCGGATGAATAAAGAAGAACGTTTTGTTTTTAACAAGCTGATCACGGGCGGGTTTCGGATAGGCATCTCTCAGAAGATGATCGTCAACGCATTGGCCAGGACAGTTGGAGCAGAAGCTTCCATTATCGCGCATAGGATCAGCGGCGGCTGGGACCCTGCAACGACATCTTTTACCGCACTTTTGAGTGAAGAAGGAGCGGGCAGCGACCTGTCACGCCCCTATCCTTTTTACCTGGCTTATGCGCTGGAAGGAGACCTGGCTTCGCTGGGCAACCCCGGGCAGTGGCAGGCCGAATGGAAATGGGATGGGATCAGGGGAGAGATCATCAAACGGCACGGGGAGTTTTTTGTCTGGAGCCGGGGGGAAGAGCTGATGACCGATCGGTTACCGGAGTACCTGCAGTTTAAGGATCTGCTGCCGGATGGGACGGTGCTGGATGGCGAGATCATTGGATTGGGGAGCGGTAAAAATGAAATTTCATTTTTACCGCTCCCCTTTGCAGCTTTACAGACAAGGATCGGAAGAAAGAACGTAACAAAAAAACACTTGAGTGAGGTGCCGGTTGGATTTATAACTTATGACCTGCTGGAATATAATGGGGAGGATTGGCGAAACAGGCCGCTGGAGCAGCGCAGGGCGCAGCTGGAACGACTGGTTGCAGCAGCGACACATCCGCTGCTGAAATTGTCGCCGGTGATCCCATTTGACAATTGGGAAGAGCTGGCAGCGAAGAGGACATTATCAAGAGACAAAGGAAGTGAAGGGATCATGCTGAAAAAGAAGACTTCCGTTTACCAGGTGGGACGCAAACGGGGAGACTGGTGGAAGTGGAAGATCGATCCGTTGGTCATCGACGCAGTTATGGTCTATGCTCAGAAAGGGCATGGCCGGCGAAGTAATCTGTATACCGACTATACATTCGCGGTGCGGCAGGGTGACCAGCTGGTGACGTTCACCAAGGCGTATTCCGGTTTGACGGATAAGGAACTGGCAGAAGTAGATGCTTTTGTCCGTAAGAATTCATTGGAGAAGTTCGGGCCGGTGCGGACAGTGAAACCGGAACTGGTCTTTGAGATCGCTTTCGAAGGGATTGCTGCTTCGGCGCGGCATAAGTCGGGTGTCGCCCTGCGTTTCCCCCGGATCAACCGCTGGAGAAAAGACAAACGCCCGGAGGAGATCGATACCATCGGGGATTTGAAGAAGATGCTGGAGTTGTATGGGAAGTAGTAAATTTATGTACATGAAAATGCTTTTGGTATTTGGTCTGTTGGCGGCGGCGGGTTTAGCTTTTACGACAGTGGTACGCTATACACGGGAAGAAGAACCCGTAGCGATTCCCGCGAGTCCGCAGCGTACAGGGGATGCTGTCGTGGGCTATCATTATCTGACGACAGGAGATTATCTGAAAAGCGGTATCCCCTATAGCTATTTTTTATTAGGGTTTGGAAAAACCACCGCCAATTACCTGAACAGGGATAGTCCAAATACCCTGATCAGTCATGAATATACTGCCGTTAGGTCACCAAATGGGGAGACGGTCGTCGCACCGAACTGTCTGCAATGTCATGCACAGGTGTTTGAAAAGAAGCTATATGTAGGATTGGGGAATTCCATGATCGACTTTACCGACCGGAAAAAGCTGAATCCCGGGACGGCATTGATGGCCCAGGCGATGCTGCAGCGCGGAGACCCTAAAAAATATGCCGCGGCCCTGCCTTTCCTGACGGCGATGAAGACGATCAGCGGAGGCCTGTATACCCAGGTGCGGGGAGTCAATTCAGCGGACCGGCTGGCCGACCTGCTGGTTGCGCATCGTGATCCGCAGACCTTACGGTGGAGCAATGAGCCGGTCATCGACGTTGCCGGAGAAGTGATCCCAACGGATACACCCCCCTGGTGGCTGCTGAAGAAGAAACACG
>DASYEB010000010.1:0-298497 GCA_036499285.1 Puia sp.
CCGTTCATCCACAAGCATGTCGCGGTGATGCCGGACGTGCACTTCGGGCGCGGCGCCACGGTGGGAAGCGTGATTCCGACGGTGGGGGCGATCGTGCCGGCGGCGGTCAGTGTCGATATCGGCTGCGGCATGGCGGCGGTGCGCACCAACCTGACGGCCAAGGATCTGCCGGACAACCTCGGCGGCCTGCGTTCCGGGATCGAGGCCGTGGTGCCGCATGGCCGCAGCGACAATGGCGGCCGCAACGATGTCGGCGCCTGGTCCGGCGATCTGCCGGCGGCGGTCGAGACAGCCTGGACGGAGCTCAAGCAGGGTTATGACCAGATCGTCGAGGCGCAGCCGAAGGCGGCGCATCCGCGTGCGGTGGGCCACCTCGGCACGCTGGGGACCGGCAACCACTTCATCGAGCTCTGCCTCGACGAAGCGGACCGCGTCTGGGTGATGCTGCATTCCGGCTCACGCGGCATCGGCAACCGCCTCGGCACGCTCTTCGTCGAGTTGGCCAAGAAGGATATGCGGCGCTGGTTCGTGAACCTGCCGGATGAGGACCTGGCCTACCTGCCGGAGGGCTCGGCGCATTTCGGCGCTTACATCCGCGCGGTCGGCTGGGCGCAGAAGTATGCCCGGCAGAATCGCGAGGTGATGCTGCAGGCGGTGCTCGGCGTATTGCGCGCCGCGTTCCCGCTACTGGCGACCGACGATGTGGCGGTGAACTGTCACCACAACTACGTCGCCAAGGAGCATCACTTCGGCAAGGACGTCTGGCTCACCCGCAAGGGCGCGGTTCGCGCGGGTGTCGGGGAACTCGGGATCATTCCGGGTTCGATGGGGGCGAAGTCCTTCATCGTGCGCGGCAAAGGCAACCCGGAATCCTTTGAGACCTGCTCGCACGGAGCCGGGCGCGCCATGTCGCGCAACGAGGTGAAGCGCCGCTTCTCCGTCGCCGACCACGTGAAGGCGACCGAGGGCGTCGAGTGCCGCAAGGATGAAGGCGTCATCGACGAGACGCCGGGCGCCTATAAGGACATCGATGCCGTCATGGCGGCGCAGGACGATCTCGTCGAGATCGTCCACACGCTCCGCCAGGTGCTTTGCGTGAAGGGGTAGGGTGTCCGGCGGGCGACCGCCGGACATTAAGCCCAGACGCGTTCCCAGGCAGCTTTCCCGGGTACATCTGGGCTTTGGGGTTACGCTCGCGTCACATCAAACCGCCAAGCACCCCCGGAGATAGTCGGTGCGACCGGATAGAGTTCAAATCGAGCCAGCCGGCGCAACGGCGGGAAAGTCCTTCTCGGGATCGAACACATTGTTGAAAAAGTTTGTCAGGGAATACATGGCCACCAGCGCGACGATCTCCATGACGTTCGCATCCGTGTAGCCGGCATCGCGGACGGTTTTCAGATCGGCGTCACTGACCTTGCCGCGGGTCTCAATGACTTTGCGCGCAAACTGGACGGCGGCGTCCCGCTTCGGGTCGGTGGCACGGCCCTGCCGAGCGAGAATGATTTCATCGGCCGGCAGCTTGGCCATATGCTCGGCCGTAAAGCTGTGAACCGTCAGGCAGTAGTTGCAGCCGTTCACCTCTGAGACGGCAAGGCCGATGCTGTCACGCGTCTTCACGTCGAGCGCCTTGCTCAAGAAGCCGAGCAGGGTGGCCCATGCGTTGAACGCGATCGGGCTCTGCGCGAAGGTCGCCAACATATTGGGGGTGAACCCGATGTTCTTGGTGAACGCACCGAGGGTCGGTTGCGATTCGGCCGGCACCTGTTCCGGCTTCAGAACTGCACTTCTTGGCATCGTAGTCTCCGCAATTTACTGGTTTTTCTAATAGTCAGACGAGTTCCAGCACATCGGCCACCGGCAGGCGCGGCTTCTGCGCCCAGTTTCCCGGACGCTCCTTGCCCACGGACAACAGCATGACCGGCACTTCGTCCGCGC
This sequence comes from Puia sp., assembly GCA_036499285.1. Classification (GTDB taxonomy): domain Bacteria; phylum Bacteroidota; class Bacteroidia; order Chitinophagales; family Chitinophagaceae; genus Puia. The sequence continues at coordinate 1,939 of DASYEB010000010.1, forward strand.
CCAGTCCGAACTCGCGGTGCACCGCGTCGGCATCGAAACCGATCATCGGCGTCGAACCCAGGCCCAGCGAGCGGGCCGCATAGATCATCGCCGCCGCGCCGAAGGTAGCGGTGCGTACGGCCTCGTCGCGCCGGCGCTGCGGGTACGCCATGTAGAGATCGCGGGCGGGGATTTCCCAATCCGGCACCATTGTTGCCGGCATGATGCCCGCTTCCACCAGCGGTGCCAGGCGCTCCGGTATGACGCTGGTCTCGACCAACTGGCCGCAGACGATGAAGGTAACAGCTGCTTCAGTGGTCGCGGGCTGATCCCAGGCGATCGGACGCAGCCGAGCCTTGGCTTCAGGCGTGCGGACGGCGATGAAGCGCCAGTTCTGCAGGTGGAAGGAGGTCGGCGCGGTGGTGCCGATGCGCACCAGCTCGCGGATCTGGTCGTCGCTCAAGGCGGTGGCAGGGTCGTAATACTTGGCGGCGGTGCGGCTCAGAATGCAGTCGATGACGGGGTTGGTCATGGTCACTCCGTTGGTCATGGTTGGTCCGATGGGTGAAGGGACAGGTTGAGGGACGAGCGTGTTTTCGCTCCCTCTTCTGGAAGTGCTGCGGTGATGGAGCCCGTTCGACATCTCCTGCCAGGGGCCATGGGTGATTTCCCAGGGCGGGTCTGACAGGACGCAGCCGGCCGATCCGGTCAGCGCCGGCCGGCCTCATGCATCGACAGGCGCGTGTCGCTTACGGACGAACGCGGATGATCGTCTTCCCGTTGATCCGCTCGGTCGGGTTGAGGGCGGCGACGGCATCGTCGAGGGTCGAGACGGTGCCGATGTTCGTCCGTAGTCGTCCGTCCCGCACCCGTTGGACGATCTCACTCAGTTGGGCTCGATCGGACTCGACAACGAAGTCTACCACCAAGCCGTCGGCGGGCCGCGCCTCGGCCGGCCCGACGACGGACACCAGTGTTCCTCCAGCTCGAATCAGGCCAGCGGATCGCTTCTGGATGTCGCCGCCGATGACATCGAACACCAGATCGATGCCGCCGACGTCTTCCAGCGCATCGTTCTCAAGGTCGACGAACTCCTGCGCGCCGAAGTCGAGCGCCTTCTGGCGGTCGGCCGCGCGTCCGGTGCCGATGACGTAGGCGCCGGCCTCGCGCGCGAGTTGCGTCACCATCGAACCGACTGCGCCGGCCGCACCGTGCGCGAGGACGCTCTGCCCCGCCTGAAGGCGGCCGTGCTGGAACAGACCCTGCCACGCGGTCAGACCCGAGATCGGCAGGCTCGCACCCACCTCGAAGTCTACGTCGCCCGGCAGCGGTGCAAGGTTGCGTGCTTCGATCGCCACATACTCGGCAAGGGTGCCGTCGCGATACCAGTCCGCGAGACCAAACACCCGCTGTCCCACCGACAGACCCGTCGTGCCATAGCCGAGGGCGGTGACCACTCCGGCCAGCTCGTGGCCGGGGATCGTCGGTGTCCGGTCACGATCGGAGCGATCGGTCCATGTCGAGGGCCACTCCAACTCGGTCCCGACAAATCCCGACGCATAGATCTGAACGATAACGTCATTTATCGCTGCCTTTGGCTCGTTCCGCTCAGTCAGCTTCATCCCGGCTGTTCCCGCAGCCTGGTCAGTTACAACGATCGCTTTCATAATACACCTCCTTTTTTTGAGTCATAAAATTAACTTTTAATTTGGCTACCTTAGTGGTCCAATCTCAAAATGCATAGGGGTCCAGCCATGATAAAAAAAATCCTTGAGATCTCTTTTAAAAAAGACGGGCAGCATAGTCCTTTATATTTGCAGTTAGAATCGGAGATCATTCAGTTGATCTGTCGCGGCATTTTGAAACCGGGACAGGCACTTCCCTCTTCACGTGAGCTGGCGCAAAGCCTGCAACTCAATCGTAAGACGGTGGTGGCAACCTACGAGGAATTGGGTGCGCAGGGCTGGGTCGAAACCAGGGAACGAAGCGGAGTTTATGTTTCCAGCGACCTCCCTGATACTTCGGCTCGCGCAGTTAACCAGAATAGTAAAAAATTGATACAAAGCCGGAAGCCTGGTTATCCATTGGCGAGACGACCTTCCGCCATAACAACAAAAACTGATCCATCTCTGGAGCTCAACGCCCTGGAAGCGCCGGCCCCCCTGTATAAGATCGATGACGGTTTTCCTGATTCCAGGATTGCACCTATTGACCAGCTGGTGCGGGAATACAGAAGGTTTGGAAAGAGCCGCTTTGCAAATCGATTTCTCATGTATGGCCCGGAGAAGGGTTCTTATCGTCTCAGGGTCGAGCTTGCTAATTTTCTGAACCGGACCAGGGGGATGCAGGTCACTGAAAACGAAATACTGATAACGAAAGGGACCCAGATGGCCATCTATTTGACCACACAGCTGCTCATCAGTCCCGGAGACACTGTATTCGTACCGGAACCAGGCTATATGGATGCGAATCAAACTTTTAAGCTGGCAGGAGCCAATCTCGTATTTATCCCGGTCGATAAGGAGGGTATGGATGTGGACAGGATCGAGCAGTTGTGTAAAAAGAAGGTACCCAGGATGATCTATATTATCCCGCATCACCACCGGCCTACCACTGTTAGCCTGAGTGCAGAACGGCGCATGCGGCTTCTGAGCCTGGCCGGCAAATACGGATTTGCATTGCTTGAAGATGATTATGACTTTGATTATCACTTTACAAGCAACCCTCTTTTGCCTTTGGCGAGTCTGGATTCCGGTGGACATATTATTTATGTAGGTTCCTTTTGCAAAGCCATTGCACCCGGTATCCGGATCGGGTTTATGGTGGCCCCGGAAGTGGTAATAGGCGAAGCCGCTGCCCTCCGCAGATTAATTGACCGGCAGGGCGAACAGCTCCTGGAAGAAGCAACCGCCGAACTTTTGAGCGCTGGCGATATTTCCCGGCACATCAAAAAGTCGCACAAGGTTTATCAGGAGCGGTTGGATAATACTTGCCGGCTGCTCCGGGAGCACCTGGGAGAATATTTGACGTTTCAACGGCCGGACGGTGGATTGGCCATCTGGGCCGCCTACCGAAAGGACATAAGTGCCAGGGCAGTTGCCCTGAACGCAGGAAAGTTGGGATTAAAGATCAATGATGGCCGCGGTTATTTCTTTCAACCGAATATTTCGATGCCAAATGACTACATACGCATAGGTTACTGTTCTTTAGATAAAACAGAAATGGCCGGCGCTATTGATCTATGGAAACAGGCCCTTACTCCATTTGCCAAAAAATAATTTAGCGTATTCCCGGATGTGACAAATGTCAATGCTGGAAAGAGTGAAAGATCTTAATTTGCGCTTCCTATACTTTGGCAAAAATCAAAGATTATGATACGCAAAAAGAAAACTATACGTCTGTTCGCGAAGGACATAACGGGCGACCTCGTCAAAGATCGCCAGGAAGTTTCCATTAACTGGCGCGCAGGTCAGCTGATCCTCGATGAACCTTCGTTCAATGGGGGGAAAGATCTTGGCCCCGATCCGTTTACAGCTGTTCTGTCCGGTTTGGTAGGTTGTACATTGACTACCTTACGTATGTATATCGTAAAAAAAGGATGGGACATCACAGACATACATTGCTCAGTGAATATGCTCCAACAAGCTGAACCATTCAAAACGTCGGTATTCAGGACACTTTCATTCGGTCAGCCCGTAACCGACGAACAACGGGAACGCCTCCTCTGGGTTGCAAAGAACTGCCCGGTCGCAAGGTTATTACAGGGAGAGATCGACATAGACACACGGCTGTCTGACGATCCGACTGTCCCCGCAGGGGTGGGAAACTATCCTCCATCAGACCAGCCTTCCACCGATGCCACAGAACAACCTCATTAAATTGGTCGAAAAAAGCCATCGATAGTGATCAGCGGTTCAAATGGTATCCACCACATACCCGTACCTTTGAGATCATGAAAAAATATTGCTTACTCGCCAGCCTGGCTTTCGGCTCCATCCACATCCTGGCCCAGCAAAAGACCGCCTTCCAGACCAGCAGTCCCTGGATCCCCCAGATCGATGTCCGCTCGGACATGGCTATCGTATATGGCGCCAATGACCGCAAAGATTTTACATTCGAACAACGCGTCCAATCCTGGCGCGACAAAGGGTATACCATCGCCTTCATGACCGGCATCGCCTGGGGACAGTACTACGACTATTTCCTCGGCCAGTGGGATGGACAGAACCACCTCGGAGTAGGCCAGGTCACCCAAAAGGGCGATACTATTTTTCATGGAAAGAACATGCCCTACGTGGTCCCGGTACAGTCCTTTATCGAATATATGAAGACGGTAGTGGTAAAAAGAGTGATCGATGCAGGGATCAACACCATTTTCCTCGAAGAGCCGGAGTTCTGGGCCCGCGCAGGTTATAGCGCTCCTTTCAAAGAGGAATGGCAGAAGTTTTATGGCTTCCCCTGGCGGCCCCAGGACGCCTCGCCCGAGAATACCTACCTGTCCAGCAAGCTGAAATATCATCTTTATTACGATGCCATCAGCCAGGTATCGGGCTATGCAAAAGAGTATGCAAAAAGCAAGGGCCGTAGCGTAAAACTTTATATCGCCACCCATTCGCTGGTCAACTATTCCAGCTGGAAGATAGTCAGCCCCGAGGCCAGCCTCGCCTCCCTGCCCGGCATCGACGGGTATATCGCACAGGTCTGGACGGGTACGGCACGGGAACCGACGTATTTCGACGGCAGGGAAAAGGAACGGGTCTTTGAGAACGCCTTCCTCGAATACGGCTCCATGCTTTCCATGACCGCACCCACCGGCCGCAAAGTCTATTTCCTCACCGACCCCATCGAAGACTGGCCCCGCGATTGGGCAGACTATAAAAAGAATTACCAGGCCACCTTCACCGCGGAGATCCTTTATCCGACTATCGACAATTACGAGGTGATGCCCTGGCCCGAACGTATCTACACGCGCCCCTACAAGCTCGCGAACACCGATTCCCAGACCCTGATCCCAAAATACTATTCCACACAGATGCAGGTGATGATAAATGTACTGAGCGACATGCCGCTCTCCGCCAACCAGGTCTCGGGGAACAACGACATCGGCGTCCTGATGAGCAATTCGCTGATGTTCCAGCGCTTTCCGACACACAACGGTTACGACGATCCACAGTTCTCCAATTTCTACGGACAGACCCTTCCCCTTTTGAAACGCGGCATCCCCGTTCAGATAGTCCATATGGAAAATCTGAAATATGCCGCGACACTCGCTAAAATGCGCGTCCTCATCATGAGCTATTCCAATATGAAGCCCCATTCCCCGGAAGTACACCGCCAGCTCGCCGCATGGGTACGCCAGGGCGGCGTCCTCGTCTATTGCGGACGCGACGAAGATCCTTATCAGTCCGTGATGGAGTGGTGGAACACAAAAGGCAATACCTACACCGCAGCTTCCCAGCATCTTTTCAAATTGCTCGGAATAAAACCCACGGCATCAAACCAGGTCTTCAATATTGACAAGGGAAAAGTTTATATCATCCGGCAGGACCCCAAAGAATTTGTCCTGCAGGCCGACAATGACGAGGGCTTTTTCGAAACGATACAAAAAGCCTACGAAAGCGGTCCCCATCCAAAGAAGCTGCAGCTAAAGAATAATTTCTATCTCGAACGGGGCCCTTATGATATTATTTCCGTGCTGGACGAAAACCCCAATGATCAACCTTATACGGTAAAAGGTCCGGTTATCGATCTTTTCGATCCTCAGCTGCCCGTCCTGGCACAAAAGACGGTCCATCCCGGGGAACAATCCCTGCTGTATGATCTGCATCGTGCCGGCGCCCGGTCCCAACCCAAAGTCCTGGCAACAGCTGCGCGGGTTTACGACGCCGTAACAAGCGGACACACCTACACCTTCACCGCCAAAAGCCCCGTCAATACCCTTAACAGCATGCGCGTCCTCCTGCCTTCCAAACCGGTGTCTGTTATGGCTACAGACAGCAGCGGGCAGCCTGCCGGCGAGCTAAGATCCTCGTGGGACGAAAGTTCGCACACCGAATATTTGGGTTTTGGGAATAGCCCCGATGGCATCAGGATTTCGATCAGGTATTAAAAAAATTCAGCCCGGATTTCTGATTATCAGCTAAATTGCACCAACCGAAAGCGAATTGCTAAACTGGTACTTTTTGGTATGATAACTATGGAAAAGGGAATTCTTTCGATTGTGCTGCTGATCATGTCCCTTTTTAGCCCTTCTATTTTGTCAGCTCAATCCTATGGCCTTGGTTTTCATAGCCATACCGAGGTACAGGACAAAAGGACCTCCCTCGATCTTTTTCCCGCTGCACCCTGGTGTCCTGACGGTGATTTCGAACTCTCCTTCGACCTTAATTTTATGCCCGGTTACCAGGCCTATTTTGGCTATATCTTCCGGATGATCGCAGACGATCGGAAAAACATCGATTTTATCTACGACGAAAGATCCAATCTTCATAACCGGTTCAAAATAGTCCTGGGCGAAGGCCTTACCCGGATAGCGTTTGATCTCGACAGCAACCGGATGTTCAGGACATGGAACACCTTCCACATAAAGTTCGATCTCCATGCCGATAAGATCATCTTCACCACCGGCAATTCCACTTATGTACAGGAAAAGGTCGGCCTCACCCCGGGCAGCTGTTTCAAATTGTACTTTGGCACCAACCAGTACAAACAGTTCCAGGTCACCGACGTCCCCCCAATGAAGATCCGCAACATCCGGCTGACCAGGAACGGAACTACCCGGTTCAGCTTCCCGCTCGATGAACGCGAGAGCACCGTAGCCCACGAGATGATCCAGCATGCCGACGGAAAAGTGCTCAACCCCGTCTGGATCAGGGATCAGCATTATACCTGGAAGGAAGAAGAAGACCTTCTTCTCAACGGTTATGCCAGCGTCGCCTTTGATCCGAAGACCGAACGGCTTTTCATCCCCGACGGCGACTCCCTGCTCACCTGGACCGTCCTCACCGGCCGTCTTTCCGGTTCCGCCTATGCCACCGGGCCACAGCCCCTGCTCCGCGGGAACCAGTCTCTTTATTCTCCATCCACCAACAGTCTCTATAATCTGTATATCGACCAATGGCTTGTCACTGCCTTTGATTTTAACCGGTCGGTATGGGATAAGGATCATCACCTGGGACCCGTCACCGACTACTGGCATTTTAATAAATTCTTCTCTCCCATCGATACCTCTCTTTACCTTCTCGGTGGTTATGGACACTTTCAATACCGCAATATCATCCTTCGGTATCATTTGTCCACACAAAAATGGGATACCATATCCCCCACCGGCGATCGTCTCGTACCCCGTTATCTTTTCGCCCTTGGCGCGACAGCCGCGGGAGACTCGGTATACATCCTGGGAGGATACGGCAGCCAGACAGGCCAGCAGATCCTCAATCCCCAGAACATCTATGACATGATGGTCCTCGATGTCCGGAAAAAGAAACTGAAGAAACTTTTCGAGCTGCAGCCAAAGATATCCGACTTTGCCTTCGCCAATTCCCTGGTGCTGGACAGCAAACGACGCAACTACTATGGACTTGCCTTTCCCAACTCCCGTTACGCCAGCCATCTTCAGCTGATCCGGGGCTCCCTCGACGGACCCGGCTACCAGACCGTGGGCGATACGATCCCCTATTCTTTCCACGACATCAGCTCCGCATCCGACCTGTATTTCGCCCCTGCCTCCAATAAATTCCTCGCGATCACCCAGCTGATCGATACCCTGAAAAGAACTCATCTGCATATTTATTCCCTGACCGGTCCACCCGTCACCGCAGACATTCCCTACCCAACAGTATCCGAAAGTCAATCCTCATCACCGTTCAAATATGTATGGGGTACACTATTCGTCGCCCTCATCGGCGCCGGAACCTGGTTCGTCATAAAAATAAAAAGAAGACGCGCTAACCTGTCACCCGGGATGCTGCAATCGGAAGCCCCCCCAATCCCAATCGCATCAGAGACGCCAGCCATATTGCCCGATCCCATCAACACCCTCTTCCTCTTCGGCGAGATGCAGATCTTCGATCGTGACGGCATCGACATCACCCGCCAATTCACCCCGCTGATCCGCGAGCTCTTCCTCCTGATCCTTTTATATTCCGTCCGCAAAGGCACCGGCGTCAGCTCCGACAAGCTTACCGAGGTGCTCTGGTCGGATAAATCAACCCAGGCCGCCCGCAACAACCGGTCGGTCAACATTGCCAAGCTCAAAACCCTGCTCGACCGGCTGGAAGGAGTACATCTGTCAAAAGACACCGGCTACTGGAAGATCGACCTTGACCCGGTCACTATCCGCCTGGACTATCAGACCTGGCTCAACATCGTCAAGGACAAAAATCGTCTTAACAAACAGCGGATCAACGAGTTGGCCGAAATAACCCAACGAGGCAGCTTCCTCAGCAATATCGAATACGAATGGCTGGACGAATTCAAATCGGAAGTGTCCAACACGATCATCGATACCTATCTTCACTTTGCCCAATCGATTCCATTAAAAGAAGATCCGGATTTCCTCGTCCGGCTCGCCAATTATGTTTTTTACTTTGATCCGGTCAACGAAGAAGCGATCACTATAAAGTGCAAAGCGCTGGCTTTTACCGGCAAACACTCCCTCGCCAAAAACGCTTTTGACAATTTCACCCGCCAGTACCGAACCATCTATGGAGAAGATTATGGGAAGGATTTCCAGACTCTGCTGGATCTCTAAGACGCGGAAGCGATCTCTAAGGCGCCGCAAGCACTAATTTGACATTAATTCAAAAAAAGACGACCACAGGCCGCCCCTTTAATCATTTATTAATCATTTTTTATTCGCCTCCCGGATACTTTCACCGCATAATACACTCCAAAATTAACGATTATGCGATTTGTCTTGCCATTGCTATTATTGCAATTAGCCATTCTTACCACCTACGCGCAACGTGTCACGATCAGGGGCCGCGTACTGGACGATAACAAAAAACCCCTGATCGGCGCCTCTGTCGTGGTCAAGTCGGAAAAGACCTCGGTCCTTTCAAAGGAAGACGGTAGCTTCACGATCCCCGTAGCCGACCCGCAAACAGCCATCCTGATCATCTCGCACGTAGGCTTTACCACAAAAGAGACGCCTGTCAATGGAAACCATGACCTCCAGATCTCCCTTGTACAGTCGCCCGACAAATTGAGCGACGTCACGGTTATCTCCGCCATGGGTCTTACCCGAAAACAAAAGTCGATCGGCTATTCCAGCCAAAATGTAAATGTCGACCAGCTCACCGAAGCCAGGGACGTAAACGTCACCAACGGACTCGCAGGAAAGGTCGCCGGTCTCCAGGTCACCACAACCGGCCAGCCAGGTTCGTCCACCCGCGTAGTCATCCGGGGGGAGAACTCCATGACAGGCAACAACCAACCCTTATGGGTGGTGGATGGGGTGCCTATTAACAATGACCCCGGAGACGCTTCCGGCAGTTTTGCGGGCAACAATAACATCGACTACGGGAATGGCGCCGCCGATCTCAACCCCGATGACATAGAGTCCATCACCGTTCTAAAAGGCCCGAATGCCGCCGCCCTTTATGGCTCGCGCGCCGCCAATGGAGCCATCCTGATCGTGACCAAAAAAGGAAAACCAGGAGATAAGACCCTCGGAATTTCCGTTAACCAGAATACGCTGTTCAATATGATCACCGAATTCCCGGCCTACCAGAACGAATATGGCGAGGGAGGGAATGGAGGCATGATCACCAATGGGAACCAGGTCGTACCAGGGACCGGAACGGTCAATATGGGTTTCAACGGCACCAGTTGGGGGATGCCGATGCTGGGTCAGCCATTCAACGACTTTAGCGGGAAACCGATCCCCGGAGGATATTCTCCGCAGCCCTTTAATGTGCGCCAACTGTATAAGACAAGCCTGACCAATACCTCCAATATTTCCATCAGCAAGGGGGATTCGATAAATTCTTTCCGGCTTTCGTATACCAATACCTACAGCAATGATGTAATGGCCAAACAGAACCTGATCCGTAAACACAACCTTAGCCTCGCAGTCTCCCGGAAGTTTGGCAATTTTATCACGATGGATTCCTGGATCCTGTATACCAACCAGGATACAAAGAACAGGACGCCCCGCAACCTGGACGCCGCCAGCCCAATGGCCGCGTATGTTTATCTTCCCCGAAGCACAAATGTCAATTACCTGACACCATGGGCCAATCCCATCGGGAACTCGGTCACATTCGGCAGTATCAATAACACCGAAAATCCGCTGTGGTCGATCAACGAGAACACCAATGATGACAACCACAACCGGCTCATCGCAGGCATCCGGGCGAATGTACAGCTGAGCAAGCCCTTAAGCTTTCGTCTGCAGGCATCGGCCGATATGGATTTTATCAGCTCGTACCTATATAAAGAGTTGGGTGGGTTAAAGTCCCCCAATGGTTCCTACAGCAATTTTGGACAGAACCAGCTCAACTGGGATTATCAGGGCATCTTCACGTATAATCGACGGTTTGGCGACAACTTCACCCTCACGGCCAATGCCGGTGCAGAACTGGCCAATTTCCGGAACACCATCCGCAGCGCCGCCATCAGCGCCCTGCTGGTGCACAACATGCCATCGATCTCCAACAGCAATGCCGTCCCCAGTGCAACCGAAGCGGGTCAGACCACACAAACCCAGTCCGTTTTCGGCAATGCCACCCTTGGATACAGGGATTTTCTTTTCCTTGACCTGACGGCCCGTAACGACTGGTCCTCTACCCTTCCGGTCAACAACTGTTCCTTCTTCTATCCCTCGGCTACCGGCAGTTTCGTCTTCACAAATTTTCTTCCGGCCAACAGCCCCATCAGCTTTGGGAAACTGCGGGGTTCGGTGGCACAGGTGGGTAATTCTGCCCCCTTTGGCGCGCTACAGAATACCTATGGCGCAAGCGTGCTTTTTCTCGGAACACCTTATATCACCTATACGAACCGGTTGAATAATGCCAATCTTAAACCGGAACAGACCGTCTCCACCGAGGCCGGCCTGGACCTCAACTTCCTCCATGACCGCATCGTCTTTAGCGGTACAGTATACCGTTCGGTAGCGACGAACCAGATCATCACGGCCAGCACAGCACCGGAGACAGGATTTACGTCACGCTACCTCAATGCCGGGAAGATGACCAATAAAGGTGTCGAGCTTTCCCTCAACGCCAAGCTGATCTCGACCAATAAATTCACCTGGAACCTGCTGGCAAACTGGTCGATGAACCGGAATAAGGTGGTATCGCTCGTCAATGGGGTCGACCAGCTGACGCTGGGCACCAACCTCGGTGTCACTGTCGTTGCCAGGAAAGGCCTTGCCTATGGGACAATGCTCGGCAGCGGACCCTACAAGGTGGGAGACACCATCCTCGTCAACTCCTCGAATGGCCGCACCATCGTCGATCCCAACCTGGTCGTGGGCAATTTTCACCCGGACTGGATCGGGTCCATCGGCAGCCAGTTCCGCTATGGAGGGTTTGACCTGTCAGTGCTTTTTACAGTGAAGTACGGAGGACAGATCTATTCCGCATCTTATGGCCGTGCAAATTTTGCGGGCGTAACCCAGGCCAGTCTCTTTGGCCGGGATGCCTGGTTATTAAGCAGCGTGGTCCTGGGAGAAAATGCCCAGGAGCAAATGGGTGTCGGACAGACGGTGGGCAGTACTCCAACAGCCTATGCCGATGCCAATCGTCCCAAAGGCGCCACCTACCCCAATGCCTATTTCCAGAAGACAAATCCCGACGGGACCTTTGCGGTCGATAAAAATGGACGGTATATACCCGGGAAAAAGAGCCCCATCTGGATGAACCCTACGACCTATGAGTCCGATATGGGCTTGAACAACATCCCGGCCTGCACCTTCGACGCTACCAACGTCAAGCTCAGCGAGCTGATTTTCGGGTATACATTCTCGAAACAGCTGTTTGGCAGGCTGCCGGTAAAAGGGCTTCGCGTAGCCTTTGTCGGCAGGAACCTCTGGACCATCCTGAAACACACGCCGCAGGGCATCGATCCGGAAGCGGCTAACAATTCCGGTAACGCACAGGGTATTGAAGCCGGTGGATCTTTCCCGTACGCAACTTATGGCTTTGACTTAAAAGTAACGTTCTAAAACACGCCTCATGAAAAAATCGATTGTTATATATATTATGCTGGCAGGCATTCTTACGGCCTGTACCAAAGATTTTACAAAGAAGAATACAGACCCGAATCAATTCCTTAATGTTAGCCCCGAAGCCACTATAGAGTCGGCAGTCCGGAGCCTCAACAACCAGGTCGTCACCTACAATGCAACTAAATTCTGGGATATTTCCAACCAGATCGTGACAGGCTCCCGTTATGATGTCACCGACGGAGGGCTCTGGCAAACGGCCTATGTGAGTGTGCTGGAAAACCTCAAACAGATAGAGCTCAATTATGGCAAGGATACGGCTTATAACAACCGGGTTCAGATAGCGCGTATCCTGAAGTGTTACACCTATTCGATCCTGGTCGCCAATTACGGGCCGATACCGATCAACCACGCCAACGATCCGAATAACCTGTCCAGCATACTCTTTGAAACGGAAGACTCGGCCTACAATTATATCCTGTCCAACCTGAAAGACGCAGCGGCCCGCATCAAACCGGCCGGCGACAAGCTCTCCTACGACGTGGTCTACCCGACAGGCAGCGTCACCAATTGGATCAAATTCGCCAATACCCTGAGACTAAAAATAGCGCTCCGTTGTCAACGCAATCTTGGCGCCACTGCGGCCGCTCATATCCAGGATGTCATGTCGAACGAAGCCACTACCATCAGCTCCGAGACCGATGCAGCCAAAATGAGTTATGAGAACGTCACAAACAACTATAACCCCAACTGGACAAAATATGTCCAGCCAAACAATATATACCCCTTTAACCCAACGGCGACCAATCCGCCTCCAAAGATGGCCGATAACTTTCAGGCTTTCCTCCGGAGCTACAACGATCCAAGGATGACGGTATTTTTTGATTCGGTGCCATTGGCCAGCCGTTATATCATCACCGATACATTGACAAGCACGGCTGACGACTCGCTGCGGGTAGTCAATTACCCTATCCCCTACCTGGGACAGCCCCTGGCCTCGCCAGGCATTCTTGGAAGCTGGGTCTCTCTGAACGGCCTGGTCAATCCCATCGGGGGTTTTAACAACAAGGGATATTCGAACCTGATGCCGGTGTTCTTATCTAATTCGGCAAGACCCATCACCATGCTGGGATATGCCGAGACCTTATTTATGAAAGCAGAGGCCGCCATCCTGGGATATGGCGGTTCAAAGTCGGCAGAACAGTATTACAATGCCGGCATCGACGCCAACTTCGCATTCTGGGGTATTTCCTCCGCCGCCGGAACGGCCTATAAGAACACCGACGGCATAAAATTTGGAACCGCCGGCGCCGGCTTCAACAATTTCACCGGCCTCGTCAACTTCAGCATTCCGTCCGCCGACATCAACAAGATCTGGATCCAGACCTGGATGGCCTATTTCCTCGATCAGCCCTTCGATGCCTGGTGCCTGATACGTCGCACACGTTTCTTTATTTTTGCACCCAATACCAACCCCGGTGGTTATAGCAGCTATACCGTTCATCCTACGTATATGGATATCCCCGGCAGAGGCTCCTACCCTAACTCGGCCACACAGTCTGTTCAGACATTAAACCCCAACGGCTATCGCAGCGCCCTTCAGGCCCTGGGCACAACGAGAGCGGATGACTTTGATCCGGACCAGACACTTCATTTCGCCGCCCCTTATACCATGCCCAACTGGGTAAACCCCAACGCCTTTTATGACCTCTCCTATCTGAAAAAATGGTATGGGACGACGATCCAGTCTTTACAGGCGTCGGCCGCCGGCGGCGGATTTACCTACAAAGTGACTTTAACCTATCATCCCTGATCTTTAAAAATGTGTGTTATGACGCTCAAAATAAATTATGTTGTTCTTTTAGTGCTGGTTCTGCTGGGTGCCTGTAAGAAATACAGCACAGGCCCCTCTCCTTCCGACAATTTCCTGGACTATACCATCAAGGAGATCCCTGTCACCCAGAATTATGTCGTTGGAGCCTTTTATTATAATTTTGGCACCTTTAACACCTCGGTGACCGAGGTCCCCGTCGTTGGCAAATATGCCATGCCCGGCGGCGTGATTTCCCCCTCTATCATGAGTCAGCACATCACACAGGCGGCTGCAGGCGGCATCGACTATTTTATCTTTTCTTATCGCTCGGCCAATAAGGATGCTACCAACTGGAGATCCGATTCCGCGCTGATCCATGGCTTTCAGACAGCTAATACGGCCGGCATGAAGTTCGCCCTGCAATATAACTGGTCCAATACCTCGTACGCGGTGAGCAATACTGCCCCCCTCGAAAAGGATGCGACAAAACTGAGCCAGTTCTTCAACGATATTACCCGGACGGCAGCGATCATGAACGACGCCAATTATATGAAGGTGAATGGCAAGACGCTATTGCTGATCCAGAACGCACAGCTCCTGTATTCCAATAACAACAAGTCCATCTATGACACTCTACGCAGCCGGCTGTCTGCGCTCGGCTTTTCCATGTACATTGTCGGCATGCAGGACCGCTGGACACCTCCCGCACGCTACCCCTTCCGCTACGTCGGCTGTGTGGATGCTATCTATCACCAGTCATTCAGCACACAGCTGTCTTCCTGGGACCGCTGGTATGTTCTCCCACAGGCAATGGATCAGAACTGGGAATATTCGCGGCAATATTTTTCCGACAGCATGCATGTGTCCTATATACCAAATATCAGCCCGGCCTACAACTGGCTCATCACAGCGCCAACCTCATTGAATCCCAGTTATCCCCGGACAGATAGTGGAACGATGTACCGGCAGCTGTGCAACGTCGCAAAGATGAATGCCGACAACACCACAAGACTCGTGCTCATCGATTCCTGGAACAGCTGGCAGGATGACTCCCAGCTCGAACCCGCCACCGATTATCAAAACCGATACCTGGATATCACAAAAAAGGAATTTAAGAAATGACGAAGAACCATTGGCTTACCCTGATTGTCCTCGCAAGTACCTTGCTGCCACTGGCAGACGCCTCGGCTCAGCCCGGAGCACCCACACAAACCCGCCACAGCCCGGGCTCCGCCTACCCTACCTATAAAGGCCTCGTAATGGCCGGTTACCAGGGCTGGTTCAACGCGCCAGGCGACGGCGCCGAAAGAGGCTGGAACCACTTTGTCGCCCACGGGGATTTCAGCCCGGGCAACTGTAAAATAGACTGCTGGCCCGATGTCAGCGAGTATGCGAAAACATATCCGACCCCTTTCAAAACAGCGGACAGCTCCACAGCTTATCTTTTTAGCAGCTATGATGCCTCCACCACCGACCTGCATTTCAAATGGATGAAACAATACGGCATCGACGGCGTTTTTGTCCAGCGTTTCATCGGCAGCACCCGTGGCGGCAAAGCCCTCCGGCACAACGACAAGGTCCTGGCCCAGTGTCTCGAAGCCTCCCGGAAATACAACCGCGCCATTGCCGTGATGTACGACCTCTCGGGCATGAAGGACGACGACACCGATCCCGAAACGGTCATCCGCGACTGGAAACATCTTGTCGATAGCCTGAGACTGACTTCAAGAGGCAGTCATCAAACCTATCTGTATCACAATGGTCATCCGCTGGTCGCCGTCTGGGGTGTAGGCTTCCCCGGTCGGTCCTACGGTCTTAAAGGCGCCGAAAAGATCATCGACTTCCTGAAGAATGACCCCGTCTATGGTGGTTGCGCCGTACTCCTCGGCGTACCCACCTATTGGCGAACCCTCGGCAACGACGCGGTAAAAGATCCACATCTCCACGACCTCCTGCGAAAAGCAGACATCGTCCAGCCCTGGTTCGTCGGCCGGTATAATAAAGACAGCTATCCGAAGTTTAAGGAACGGATCGCCGACGATATCCGCTGGTGTACTCAGAACAAACTCGATTACGTCCCCGTCGTCTTCCCCGGCTTCAGCTGGCACAACATGTACCCCAAAAGCCCGCAGAACCAGATCCCAAGGGATCATGGCCGCTTCTTCTGGCAGCAGCTCTCGGGAGACATCGCCGCCGGCGCAGAGATGTTGTACATCGCCATGTTCGATGAGATCGACGAAGGCACCGCCATCTTCAAGCTGTCAAAAAATCCGCCTGTCGGCGCCAGCAACTTCATCAGCCCCGAAGCGGACATTCCGGGAGACTATTACCTGCGCCTGGCCGGAGAGGCCGGTCACCTGCTGAGAAAAGAACCTTCCAGCTTTGTCGATCCGCTGATCGGCAGCGGCGGACACGGCCACGTCTTTGTCGGCGCCAGCGTTCCCTTTGGCGCAGTGCAGCTGGGACCGGAGAATTTCTACAAAGGCTGGGACTGGTGTTCCGGGTATAACTATGGTGATTCCGTACTGATCGGTTTCGCTCATACCCATCTCAGCGGCACGGGCATTGGTGACCTCGGCGACATACTGATAATGCCCTACACCGGTGCAATAAAAACCGACAAAGGTACAGAGACCATCCCGGGCAGCGGTTATGCCTCCCGTTATTCCCATACGGGAGAGACGGCCCGCCCCGGCTATTACGCCGTGACACTAAACGATTATCATATCCGGGCCGAACTCACCGCGTCCGAACGCGTCGGTTTTCATCAGTACCATTTCCCCGCCGGCCAGACCGCTCATGTCATCATCGACCTGAAAGAAGGCATCAACGATCAACCCATCGAAACCCAGATCCGCCAACTCGACGCCACGACCTTTGAAGGTTTCCGTCGGTCGAAAGGCTGGGCAAAAGACCAGATCGTCTTCTTCACAATAAAGACTTCTTTACCCGCCGATAGTTTCCAGATCTTTAGCGCCGGCATCGCAAACAAAGGCCTGCTAACCTTTACCACCGCACCGGCTATCCTCCAGCTAAAAGTAGGTATCTCCCCCGTAAGCGCAGAGAACGCTCTCGCAAATATCAATGCCGAGATCCCCGGCTGGGACTTCGACGCAACAGCCGAAGCAGCCAGACAAAAATGGAACCACGAACTATCAAAGGTCGAGCTGGGTACCACAAATAAGATCGAGCCCGATACTACCGACGAAAAACAACGCCGCATCTTCTATACCGCCCTGTATCATACCATGATCGATCCAGCGCTGTTTAATGATGTCAATGGAGACTACCGCGGAGCCGACAAACAGGTCTATCATCACCCAGACTTTGCCAATTATTCCGTCTTTTCACTATGGGATACCTATCGCGCCGAAAATCCTCTGCTGACCATCCTCCAACCCGCACGCGTATCCGATATGATAAAAACCATGCTGGATATCGGTAGCAAACAAAAGCTCCTGCCCATCTGGCACCTGATGGCCAACGAGACCGGAACAATGGTGGGCGTCAGCAGCCTCCAGATCATTGCCGAAGCCTGGCTAAAAGGCATAAAAGGCTTTAACCCCGACAGCGCCTGGAAGGCTATAAGAAGAACAGCTCTCTCAGATACCCTGGGCTGGTCCTTCGTACGGGAAGGGAAACCGATCCCCGCGGATCGCGAACGCCGTTCGGTAGCCCGCGCCATGGAGTACGCCATCGGCGAAGGCAGCATCGCCCTGATGGCTAAAAACCTCGGCAAGGAAAAGGACTACCAGTTCTTCCGAAAACGCGCCCGCGACTACCAGCTGTATTATGACAAGACCACCGGTTTCTTCCGCGGCCTTCCCGCCGACTCGGGTCACTTCAGCACTCCCTTCGATCCGTTTAAGACCACCCCGCCCTGGAGCAGGGATTATGCAGAAGGAAATGCCTGGCAGTATCTCTGGCTCGCCCCGCAGGACGTAAAAGGACTGATGACCCGGCTTGGTGGAGAAAAACGTTTTCTAAAAAGACTCGATTCTCTTTTTACCGCCGAACCGGCCATCCGCGATACCCATGCCCTCGCGGATATCACCGGGACCATCGGACAGTACGCACACGGCAACGAACCCAGCCATCACATCGCTTATCTGTATGCCTACGCCGGTCATCAATGGCAGACAGCGGAAAAGACGCGGTATATTCTGACCAATATGTATCACGACGATCCGGATGGCGTCATCGGCAACGAAGACTGCGGACAGATGTCCGCCTGGTATGTCTTCTCGGCACTGGGTTTTTACCCGGTATTCCCGGCGTCTGGCGTTTATGTCATGGGAAGCCCTCTTTTCGATAAGGCCGTTCTACATCTCGACGACGGAAAGACATTCACCGTCACGACCACGGACAACTCACCAGCCAACATATACATCCAGTCCATGACACTCAACGACAAACCCTGTTCCAATAGTTATATCCTTCACCGCGACATCCTTCGCGGCGGCACATTGAAAATAAAGATGGGACCACAACCCAATCCGGCATTTGGACAGACAGCAGCCCAACGCCCACCGGACCCTCTCAATTAAATACCCATGAAAAAAGAATTGATCTCCCTTTGTCTCTCCCTCGGCCTTTACGCAACGACAATGGCCCAAATACCCGATACCAGCCTCAATGTCGTCGGTCGCGGTCTTTGCGCAACGGCCAACGGTATCCTGCAAACAAAAGACGCGGCTGCCCTTTTCGGCGACAGTTCCTTGACCGACTGTCAAATCCGTTTCCGTGCCCGGACACCCCAATCCGAATCACAAGTCCAGATCTGGGCAGGCTTCCGGGCAAAAGACCGGCAGGACTTCTATTCCCTGGGCCTGCGCGGTGGCGAACAAAACAGTCTTTACCTCGCCCGCAGAGGATATATGGGCAGCGACGAATTCCTCGCGCTTCGCCCGCTTGGCTTTCATCCGGTCCCCGGCGCCTGGTACAATCTGCGCATCGTCGTCAGCGGCGACCGGATCCGCGTATTCCTTGGCGACGAAAAACAACCCCGTATCGACCTGCGGGACAAGAACAGTCAACTCCTACCCTCCGGAAAAGTCCTGCTGGGCGGCGGATGGATCAAAACGGAATATACAGGATTGACCATAGAACCCATTCCCCCCGGCAGCATCCCCGATGCGATTACCGAATACACGGCAACCAAAAACAAAGCCAATCCCGCCTCACCCACATCATTAAAGCTCGACGCCCTCACCGGCCCGCGAACAGAATACTCTTTAAATGGCAACTGGTTCTTCATGCCAACCTACGAAGGCATCCCGGACAAAAAAGCTATATCCCCCGAAACATCCGACAAAGACTGGCACATCATGCCCGTCCCCTCTTTCTGGAATCCGATCCGCATCTGGCTGCATGGCGAGACGTTTGGACCACACGCAAAAGGAGTATCCGACAACTATTTCCAACAGGAGACCGACCGTTGCGAAGCCTACACCTTTGATTATAAAAAAACAAGCCAGGCCTGGTACCGCCAGTGGATCCAGCTTCCGGGTGAAATAAAAGGCAAAAACTGCGAACTCGTCTTTGACGCCGTTTCAAAAGTAGCCGAAGTATATATCAACGGGAAAAAAGCAGGCAGCCACGTGGGTATGTTTGGCGGGTTTACAGTAGACGGCACAGGCCTCTTCATCCCCGGACGCAACCTCATCGCCGTAAAAGTATCCCGGGACTATGGCAAGACCATCGCCGATGCAGACAAAGTCGTCGATGTGGCGGTAAGCGTCCCCGTTACCAACAAGATGGTTCACGATCTGCCGCATGGTTTCTATGTTGGAGACCCGGCCGGCATCTGGCAACCCGTAAAACTGGTCATCACCAACCCCGTTAAGATTACTGACGTTTTTATCAAACCCTCATTAACCGGCGCAACCATCGAGGTCACCGTCCGCAACAACCAGGGAAAACCAGCAAGCCTTCTTTTACAGACCGTCATCACCGGCAAAACCGACAAACAACCCCTGTATAACACCGCAACACCTGCCCAAATTCAATTGTCCGCAGGAGAGGAAAAAGTTTTCACCGTTTCCATCAATAACCTGCACCCACACCTGTGGACCCCGCAGGAGCCAAACCTCTACGACTTTAAATTTTCGTTATCCACCAACCAATTAGTAGTCGATCAACAAACGATCACCTCTGGTTTCCGCACCTTTGAATCAAAAAATGGTTTCTTCTGGCTCAACGGCCGGCAGTACTGGCTTCGCGGCGCGAACCAAACGCCCTATGCACTGGAGCCCGACAGCCCCGCCATCGCCGACCACTTTTTCCAGCTCATGAAGGCCGGCAACATGGAAGTCACCCGCACACACACCGCCCCCTACAACGAGACCTGGATGGATGCCGCCGATCGCAACGGCATCGGCATCAGCTATGAAGGCACCTGGCCCTGGCTGATGCTGGCGGGATCAATGCCCGACTCCAGTCTCATCAGTCTTTGGGCAGATGAGTTTATCGACCTGCTAAAAAAATATCGCAACCATCCTTCCCTCCTGTTGTGGACCGTCAACAATGAGATGAAATTCTATGACAACGATCCCGACCCGGTTCGCACCCGTCTGAAGATGCGTATTATTTCCGAAGTCGTAAAAAGGATGCGAAAGACCGACCCTACCCGGCCGATCTGTTTTGACTCCAATTACCGGCGGAATACAAAAAAATTCGGGCAGGATTTTTTTAAGGACATCGACGACGGCGACATCGATGACATACACGCCTATATCAACTGGTATGATCATTCGCTTTTCAAACAGTTCAAGGGCGAGTTCCAAACCCAATACCGGAACGAGAACCGGCCGCTGATCAGCCAGGAGATGTCGACGGGTTATCCAAACGCCGAGACCGGCCACGCTACCCGGTTCTATACCATCGTACACCAGACGCCCCAATCCCTCATCGGTGACCTCGCCTATGAGAACTGTGATCCCGCCTGGTTCCTCCAAACCCATGCCTTTATCACCGGTGAGCTGGCCGAGGCATTCCGCCGCTCCAACCCCAAAGCTTCGGGTATTCTACACTTTGCGCTCATCACCTGGTTCCGGAATGTCTACGACCGTCAGCGGATCGAACCCTATCCGGTCTATGACGCCATGAAAAGAGCGCTCCAGCCCGTCCTCGTCAGCGCCGAACTCTGGGGCCGGCACTTCTACGCCGGAACCCGGCTGCCGGCAAGGATCTGTATCGTCAACGACGCCACCGATGGCCAGCCCCTATCTTCTTCGACCCTCGACTGGCAGCTCGTCGACAACAACGGAATCGAACTGAGCAAAGGTCAAAGTCAAGTACCAACAGTTCCTTATTACGGCCGGCAATGGCTCACACCCGCGATCACGATCCCCGCCACTCTTCCCAGTCATCGGACCGAAGCACGACTGTTGCTCCACCTCACCCATAACGACACCGTGATCTCAAGCAACGAATACGCTGTCTTGTTGGCCGACAAGGAATGGAGCGCCGCGCCGCTCCATACCTTCAACCCCATCCTCGTAGATTTCTCCCAAATCCACTCTGCGTTCGACAGCCTGCATATCCCCTATACCCAAATAACAACCGTCCGCGAAGCCTTGCAAAAGGACGCGCCTCTTTACATTTTCGCCAACCTCGACCCCGCAAACAATTGCACCCCGGCAGACCTCGCGCAAATAAAAGCCCTCATCCAATCCGGAAAAAAGGTCTTAATGCTCGACGGCCCCAAAGCCGCCGCAACGCTTTACCCCGATCTCATCCGCGGCTGGCTCAACCCAACAGAAGGAGACATCGTCAACATGGAGATCCCCGAATCACCGGTATTCGACGGCATCGCCCCGCTCGATCTCCGGTATTTCAATGACAACCACCGCGAGATCCCCATCGTCTGCCGCACCGCCCTGCAGATCAACCGCGATCCGCATATCGAAGCACTGGCCATGCAGATGAAAATTCATGGCTATGTAGAAGGCGACATGACCAAACGCGCTGCCTACATGGAGAGTATAAAGGGGTTTCCCATCGTCCGCATCAACGACCGCGGCACGCTTCTGGTCTCGACAATGGCCCTTGAAAAGGCAACCACCGATCCCATTGCCGGCAGATTATTATCCAATATGATCCACAGCTTATCTGGCGACACCGACACCCTGCTGGTACAAATCAACAAAAAACAGTTCCACCCCGGTGACACATTAAGCTTCTCCTGCCAGCTCCCGGCCTTCGCAAGAGACAGCATCGTCGGCACACTCCACCTGATCCTTGAGAACATCCATACGAACCGCCGCTGGAGCTATCGTTATCCGATCATCAATGGCACAGCCGGCGGTGACCTTGTCATAGGTGGAGGCATTGACGATGGCAATTATGCCGTTAACTTCGTGGTGCAGCAACGGTTCTTCCGGGTAGAGGGAAAGATAAAAGACTATAAAACCCGGCTGAGTCCGCTGACTTACGTTGTTATGATCCGCAACAAACCCGGTTATATGGAGAAGATCAGTCCCGATCCGGATGGCAGCTTCCGGTTAAAACCAAGTTACATCGAGGACACGGCTTATTTTATCTTCGCACCACCAAAGAAGGAACAGACGGCCAACCTGTTCATCGACATCCGGACACCCCTCGACTCGACCTTCACACCGTATGCATCCGCCACGAAGTTTATCACCGTTGCCGCCGCCGGCGATAGCGTTCCCCTCCTTGTACCTGCCGGTTATCGTTTCGACATGACCCACCTTTCGGGACCAGGCGTACTACCCGGCGTCGTCGTCTCGGGTAAAACAAAGAAAGCCGTCCAACGCTTTTCAGAACAATATTCCACCGGCCTCTTCCAAAAGCAGGCTTATATGGTTTTTGACGGCCTCGAAAATGACGCCATCTCAAAAAGCTTTAGCATTTATGACTTCCTGCGTTTCCAGATCCCTGGCTTTACGGCCACTCCCGACAATGATGGCGGATATAAGCTCCGCTGGCGCAACACCGGCGTATCCATCTTCCTCGACGAGTTCCCCCTGTTACATCCCAACGATGTCTACATCGATCCTTCGGATGTGGCGATGATCAAAGTCTATCAGCCACCCAACGCCATCAGCAATCGCACTGGTGTCATCGCCGTTTATACAAAAAAAGGAGACTATGACACCAACCCCGGACGACATAAATATGAGTTCAAGGTCGCCGGATATACACCCACTCTTTCCGATTGGAATTAAAACAGTAATGATGAAAAGTTTCTTACCTATATTTCTCCTCACATTAGCAACGCAGATCCACGCACAGTCCGTCCAATATAACCAACCCTTTGCACCCACAGCCCCGCGTCTGCATCCATCGGAAGAGCCCTACCGCCAATCCATCTGCCTCAACGGACTCTGGCAGTTTCAACCCGTCTCCCTCCCCGCAAGCTTTAAAGAAGGCATCGACAGCACCCCGACTCTGCCGGCAGATAACAACCGCTATTCACCCACCCCCATCCGCATCCCATCCCCATGGAACGTCAACAGCTTTGCCGACAAACAAGGACAGGGCGGCGACTTCCGCACCTATCCCTCCTATCCAAAAGAATGGGAGTCGATCAAAATGGGCTGGCTTCGTAAAACCTTCGCCATACCCGCCAGCTGGAAAGGCCGCCGTATCCGTCTTTGTTTTGACGCAGTAGCAGGAGACGCACAGATCCTCGTCAACGGGAAAACCGCCGGTCATCACTTCGGGATCTTCCTGCCCTTTGCCATAGACGTCACCGATCTTATCCGCTTTGGAGAGACCAACGATCTCCGCATCGGCATCCGCAAACCCTCTCTTTTTGACAGAAGAGGCGCCTATGGCCGCCGCCCCTATCAGGCAGGTTCTTTCTGGGGCCAGCACATCGCCGGCATCTGGCAGGACGTAAATATCGAGGCGATCCCACCCGTTTCTGTTTCGACCGTTTATATCCGTCCGCTGGTCGATTCCGACAAACTGGAAGCCGATGTCACCATCACTAATGAAAGCGATCAGGCTCAAACCCTGAGTATCGGTGGAGATATCTATCGTTGGATCCCGGCGCAACTTCCCTTGCCCTCTTCAAATCTTGAGAACAAACCATCCCTGACCCTCCCTTCAACGATCGTTACCATCCCCGCACATAGTTCCACCGTTCAAACACTCACTATAGCCATACACAACCACCTTCAACTATGGACCCCCGATAGCCCAACCCTCTATGGCTTCATCACTCGCCTAAAAACTGATCATTCACAAACCACCACCCATTCCCAAAACACCATCATCGATACCAAATACACCCGCTTCGGCTGGCGGCAAACAAAACTAAAAGACGGAAAATTTCTCCTCAACAACCAACCACTCGTCCTCAAAGGCGACTCCTGGCATTTCCTCGGCATTCCGCAGATGACCCGCCGCTATGCCTGGGCCTGGTATACAGCAATGCGGGATGCACATCTCAACGCCGTTCGTCTCCATGCGCAGCCCTATCCCTCTTTTTATCTCGACATGGCCGATGAAATGGGAATCCTTGTGCTGGATGAAACAGCAGTATGGGCCAGCGACGGCGGACCAAAACTGGACGAGCCCGCCTTCTGGGCCGACACCCGCCAACAATTACAGGAACAAATTTGTCGCGACCGAAACCATCCTTCCGTTTTTGGGTGGAGTGTCTCCAATGAGGTCAAACCCGTTATCCGAAACGTGATGCATGGACCCGCCGCCATGATGGACACCCTGCTGGCCAACTTCAGCAGCTGGGCTTCCATCTGCCGAACACTCGATCCTACCCGGCCCTGGATCTCCGCCGACGGAGAGGATGATGGCGACGGTCGTCTCCCCGTTTATATCGTACACTATGGCGGTACCGAATCAATGGACCGCGCCCGCAAAAGCGGCAAACCCTGGGGCGTCGGAGAGGCAGGCAACGCCTACTATGGCACCCCTCAGCAGGTAGCGGAGACCAACGGTGCAAGGGCCTACGCCTCTTTCCTCGGACGAATGGAGGGCGTAGCCATTTCCTCCTGGTCATCCCTCATGGCCCAGCGTTCCCGCGGTGCAATCTATCGCAGCGTCTTCAACCTCGTATGGTATGGCCTTCAACCGCTGACTCTCGGGATGAAGGATACAACCCAACCACCCTCCCTGACCGATGGTATATTCTTCCCCGCTTTCAAAGAAGGACAGCCCGGTGTTCAGCCCGAACGTCTCGGGCCCTATTGCACCACCCTCAATCCCGGCTATGATCCAAAATTACCGCTCTACAAAACCTGGCCTCTTTTCGACGCCATAAAAGATGCTTCCGGGCCAACCCCATCCGCACAGGCTCCCATCGCAATCAATCCACCTCTCTCATCTCCCCTTATCCAATCACCGACACCCCCTGCCTTCCTTCTCATCGACGCAAGCAATCCACTCCCTGCGAACACTATTACACAAATCGCACAAACCCTAAAAAAAGGCGGCAACGTTCTGATCCTTGGCATCAACCCCGAACAACTTTCCACTATAAACCAATTTTTACCCGAACCCCTCACCTTAACAAACCGTGTCTCATCTTCTCTCGAAGGGGTAACCCTCAATGCATCAACAAAAGGGTTGACAGCAGCCGATTTATACTTCTCCGAACAAAAACCGCCCGGGATCATGACACACGGACTCGACGGCCCCTTACTCAAAAAAAGCACGATCCTTCTGCAAGCCTCCAATACTGACTGGCTAAAATGGAACAAACAACCCGAATATGCAAAAACGGCCATGGTCATCCGCTCCGAACGCGAAACCCATCCATCCGGCGCAGCTCTTATCAGCATAACCACCGGCGGAGGAACACTATTCCTGTCCACCCTTCCGGCCAACCCACACCTCGAAAAAGAAGAAAAATTCATCCACCATCTCTTAATAAACCTCGGCGCCGACACCACCGCCGCCAATACAGGCGCCGTCCTCCAAACCAATGACGGCGTCCTTACCCCCGATCTTCGCCACTTAAAAGCCTCCGACTCTGCAGGCCAGGCCTGGCTTGACTTCTACATCTCAAGCCCCCGATCCCTAGACGATCTGCTTTCCGAACCCGACATCCCCACAATAAACCTGCAACTGCTGTCCACCGAAGTCCGCGAGGTCTATCTGAACGACCACCCCCTAACCCCAATACCCAATCAACAAAACCACCTCACCATCCCCACCCTCCGCCTCCAACAAGGCTGGAACCACTTCCACATCCTGCTGCGCCAAACCGCAGATGGCTGGTCCTTCACCGCGCGCCTGATCTCCAATCACCCCGAATTCCTGCGAACCCTAACTGCTTCAATGGAAAAACCATGACAACAATCATTTTGGAAAAAGCAATACCAACACCGCCCTCCAGCCCAGATCACTCCTCGCACCCGACGGCGCAGCAATATTGATCCTCGGCCCTACCCCCAACTGCACTTTTTGACTCCCCAGTGCCGTCACACCAGACAACAAAGGATTCAAAAATATAGTACCCGTACCCGTCTCCCAGTTCTGCGTATATTCCATATTCACTCCAAGCCCCGCCCCGCTTTTCCAGTTATAGAAGGCAAACGGCTGCAGGAACATCTGACTCACCGCCGACCGGTCTTTATCACCGGCAACACTCCAGATCTGGTTCCCCAGCGCACCGAACGTCCATCCATTCACCTGCTTTAAGGCCACCGCCGTCGGCCCCATCCCAAACTTCTTACTGGTTAAATAATCATTCGTACCCGTCGGCAACAAAAACGCAGGACCCGCACCCCATGTAATCCCATTCTTCGTTTCCTTTGGACTAAAAAAGCCACTCAATACAAAATCACCCAGCCCCGATTGCTTTTCATCGTGCCCTGTAATATTGTTTTGCGATATGACAGGCATGATCAACCTCGTAATGAGATTCACCTTTGACGAAAGCGAAACCGGCACTACAGGTTGTATATTCATAGTATTACGACTGCCCCGAAAATCGCCGATGCCATAATCCGTATTGTTTTGAAAAGGCACGCTGATCAGCGAAGAAACGGGATTCGATAATTTTTTAGCCAGCTCAGCAGCATCATCCTGGGAATACACCACCGCCATACTCAGCAAGCAAAACAAGAAAACAAAAGTAATTTTCAACATCGCCATATATTTAATAGTTCTAAATCTTCTTTTTCTTAAATCCAAGGAACCGATAGTTCACCGACATCAGCATAGAAAACCGGTCCTTCCCGATAAAATTCGATTCCGCCCGCAGCTGCCAGCGTTTATCAAACTGGTATTGAACGCCGACCAGCCCCGCCCATTTAGACTTAACCGACTTATTCATCTGGTAAGTAATAAAAATATCATCCACGGGCAACCCATTGACCTGATCCTGTAATTTCTGTACGATCTTATCCGCAACCTTCTGCTGAGCCGGTCCCAGTCCATCATACCAGTTGTGATAGCTGTTCTTTATCTCGTCGACCTTTTCCTGGGATATCTGCGGGAACACCTTCGACAGCGGTATCTGGCCGACCGTGTTGTTGTTGATAAAAATGCCCATGGCGCCAACCCATACAGCGATATTTCTCTCCGCATTTTTTCGGGAAGTAAAAGCATGCCCCGCCCTGATCCCCGCGATCTGGGTAAAAACTTTATTATCCAGCAGCTGCATATCGGCCCAGTTGAGGCTGTAATCACCCTGAATCCACACCGGCCCCAAACCACCCGCACCCATCATACCAAAACCCCAGGCCTCGCCATGCTGCGTCGGGTTCGAGCTTATATTCACCGGTTTTGATATGTCCACCTGCGTACTGGCCCTGGGAAACCAGTTAAAAAGACCATATACATTGAGAAAAGGCAGAACCCACATATCCGCACGCAGGTTCAGATTATAGGCCGTCGCATCCACTTTATCAAATACGATGACCTTGCTCAGATCCACCGGCGCCAAGGTCGCGTCGGGTCCCTTGATCCCTACTCTGATATCGCTGATATTGATGCCCTGTTTGCCATAGAACGAATTGATCATGATCCCGAAAGGAAAAGGAATGTCAAATCCCTTTTTATAGACCTTATCCCCAAGTATGGGAAATACCCTGTCGTACTGCATATTTTTAAGGCTGTCATAGTATTGTTTATGCCTGCTGCTAAGGTGTTTGCTGGAGACGCTTTGCGCCGTGGCGCAGGTGCTTACTGCAAATAGTACCAGGCAAACCTTCATGAGCCTTAAAGACCATTCTATACTCATACTGAAAAGACACGCGCGCACGGATATTTCCGCCATCTTCCTCCGAAAAACAGATAGGATACGCCAAGATTTAGAATTTTTGGCAGAGATACGACCTCAAAATTTTCTTTCCCAACAAAGCGACAGTAACTTTAATAAAACGTGATCATAAAAAAGCACCCCATGAGCTCTATACTCGTACGGATAAAAAGACTGTTCGAAGTAAACATAGTACCACATGCCACACCAGCAGGACAGTCCGCCCCACTGGACATTGGAAAAGAGCTGGAACAATTCATGGCTGAGAACAGACCCTATCTCCTTAACAGATATACCATCTATCAGCTATCCGAAGACTCCGGGATCGATGTATCAGAACTGGGCAATTATATCTACGCTCAAAAAAAATGCAGCTTCGGCGACTTTATCAACAGATACCGCATTCAAAAATGCCTGGAATTAATAAAAAGAATCCCCCCCGGCAAAGTAAGCATGTCCGATCTCAGCATCATCTGCGGGTTTCCCGATGAACATACTTTCAGCCTTTCTTTTAAAAAAGTCACCGGCTCGACTGTCTCCGATTATCTCCATAAACTTCATCTGTTCGGGCGGCCCTGATTTATAAATTCGTGCAGCTTAATCATTCCCACCTTCATGTATCGGCACATGAGAAGTGTCTATCAGGTATCTGAAAGACTATGCTACGACGATTTCCCCTTTTGCTATTGCCCTTTTTTTCCCTGAAAGGATCTGCTCAAAAAAAGGATTCGGTGCAAAAACATCAAAAGGTGTCTGCATTGATCAAAGATTCCCTGGACGGAGCCATCGACCTCAGCGACTATATCATCGAAGCCAATGGCTTTGTCCCCATACCCTATATCATCACCGAGCCGGCCCTCGGAGGTTTCGGAGGAGCCGTGGTCCCGGTGTTTATGAAAAAACGGCCTCCATATGTCGACAGCTCCGGGGGCAAGGTCAGCAGAACCCCTGTCGCTCCCGATATCACCGGCGGCGCAGCCGCCTATACCGTAAATAATACCTGGCTGGCAGGCCTTTTCCGATCGGGAACATTTATAAAAAGCAGGATAAAATATAGAGTAGGAGGTGCCTACGCGGATGTGAACATGTCATTTTACCATACTTTTCCGCAATTAGGCGAAAAGAAATTCGATTTCAATTTCAAAACCGTTCCTTTCTTCCTACAGGCCACCAAAAGAATAGCCCTCTCCAATTGGTATGTAGGCCTAAAATACTTATTCCTCGATACAAAGGTATCCTATACCGGCTCACTCCCGGACTTCATCACGCCAAAAGAATTGAACAGCCTCGTAAGCCAGCTGGGAGCGGTCACGGAACTGGACAATCGCGACAATATATTCACTCCAAACAAAGGCATGAAGGCCCATTTCGACCTTATCCGGTCAGATAACATCTTCGGAAGCGACTACGATTTCACGCGAATGAATTATTATCTGTACGCATATAAGCCCATTTCAAAAAAGCTTGTCGCAGGCTGGCGATTCGATGGTCAGCAGACCTTTGGAGATGTTCCCTTTTACCTCCTCCCTTCGATCGATATGCGGGGCGTTCCGGCCGCGAGGTACCAGGGCAAGGCCGATCTGCTGACAGAACTGGAAGGGCGCTGGGATTTTATAAAGAGATGGAGTATCCTATTTTACGGCGGCACCGGCAAGGCCTTTGATTACTGGGGAGACTTCGGCAGTGCCAAATGGGTATTCACCTACGGTACAGGCTTTCGGTATCTGCTGGCAAGGAAATTCGGCTTAAGAATGGGCATGGATCTCGCGCATGGACCGGACACCTGGGCCTATTATATCGTCTTCGGGAGTAATTGGCTCAAATAGAGCGTCAAATATGAAACTAATCCTCACCATCTGTCTTTCGTTGTCCGCCACTTGCTGGCTTTTTGCGCAAACAACCCCAAAAGTAGATACAACTGATCTATTGGGTATCCTCCGGAAAATGCTCAAACCTTCGGCCAGCGGACCTGGCAAACATTCCACCATCGCTTTGCTGCCGGCACTGGGTTATAACCCCAGCATTGGATTTCAAATGGGCCTCAACGTTTCCGGAGGCATGTATTTCGGAAACAAAGACTCAAACATCCTGTCCATATTTACAGTCAGCGCCTTTGTCACCACCAAACAGATCGCCACCGGCCAGCTCAGACATAATATATTTATCCATAACAACGAATGGAATTTCCAGGGCAATTGGCAGGTGTCCCGGATAGCCACCCTCGACTACGGCGAAGGCACCGGAATCACCAAGGGAACAAGAGGACACTTTTCCATCAACGATCTTCCCCTCGAAAACGATTCGGCAGTCTTCCCCATCAAATTCACCTATTACAGGTTTACAGAGCGGGCGTACCGGACCATTGCCCCGCATTGGTATGCCGGCGCAGGGCTTAGCCTGGACATCCGAAATAATATTGATGATCAGAAGCTGGATAGCCCGGCAATGACACCCCATTCCCGGTATAGCCAGGCCAACGGCTTCAATCCCAAGCATTATTCAGCCAATGGTCTGCTGTTCGACATCCTGTACAATACAAAAGAACACCCCAATCGGTCCTACGGAGGTATGTATGCCGACGCAGGTCTGCGTATCAACCAGCAATGGCTGGGAAGCACAAAAAATTCCTTCCAATTGTTAACAGAGTTTAGAAAATATTGGTCCTTATCCAATAAAAACCCCGAGCATGTCCTGGCAGTATGGGCATGGGGCAGTTTTTTACTGGCCGGCTCCATCCCCTATCTCGAACTGCCCGGTACGGCTTCCGACGTATACAACCGAAGCGGGAGAGGCTATACCAGCGGGCGTTTCAAAGGGCTATCTTTTTTTTGCGAGGAGACCGAATACCGGTTTCCCATAACCCGTAATAAGTTGATGAGCGGCGCAGTGTTCATGAATCTCCAAACCGGAAGTAACCAGCAGGGAAGCAGTCTGTTCGAATATTGGGAGCCGGCTGCAGGCGCCGGACTCCGGTTCCTGTTCAATAGATATACCCGGACAAATCTTTGTATCGACTTCGCTCTGGGCAGGTATGGCTCAAAGGGGATCTTTTTCGGATTGAATGAAGTGTTTTAAAAGATAGCCTGCAAAAAATGGCGGCGAAGGGCTGTCATAAGTGTCTAACGATAAAGTAATCGATATGAAAAATCTTCTTATACTGGCATTGGGCATCGTGACATTAGAGGCCTGCGGGCCGTCACTGAAGGTCAGCACGGACTATGACCACAGGGTCGATTTCACCCGGTATAAAACGTATGGGTTGTCCAGCGCCGCAAAAAGCAATATCAGCAGCCTCAACCAGGAACGGATCCTCAACAGCGTCCGAAACGAAATGGGTGGTAAGGGTTTTACTGAAAACAAGGATCAGCCCGATCTGTTGGTCAATGTTTCGGTTATCGTCAAAAACAATGTCGAGGTGAATGCCAACACCAATTATTATGGCTATGGCGGCATGGTAAGGCCTTATTACTGGGGAGATGGGATGGTCAGCAGCAATACTACTTACGACGTGCAGCATTACAAAAGCGGATCACTGATCATCGATATGGCGGACGCCTCGACAAAGAAGCTGGTCTGGGAGGGGACAGGCAACAGCAAGATCGATCAGCCGACCGAAGACGCCGACAAGCGGATCGCGGGCGCCGTAAACAAGATCATGGAAAATTTCCCACCAAAATGAGCTCAATTTTTTCTATATGAAAAAGATATTTATCAAACTGGTATTTTTTTTCATGGTTACGGGATGCACTCAAGGAGGCGGGGACGGCAGGGGCAGTCTTGCCGATCCCCTTCCCTCCTGGGCTGATGGTCCCACAAAGCAGGCCATTGTGGCCTTTGTAAAGCAGGTGACGGATAGCGGCGGCGCGGGCTTTATTCCCGTGGCTGAACGCATCGCCACTTTCGACAATGACGGCACCCTCTGGGCGGAAAAGCCCTTGGTCCAGGAACTGTTCGCGATATACCGAGTGAAGAAGATGGTGGCGCGTGATCCGGGCCTGGCAAAGGTGCAGCCATATAAGGCGATCGTGGAGAATGACAAGGATTATTTTGTAAAAGGAGGAGAGAAAGCCCTGGTGCAGCTGGTAGCTGCGACGCACACGGGGATGACAGAGGACGAATTTGAGAAAAGCGTGGCCGATTTTTTTTCTCAGGCCATAGTCAACGGCCGGCCGGTACGCCAGACCGTCTATCAACCACAGCTGGAGCTGCTGGACTATCTGCGGACTAATGGGTTCAACATTTATATCTGTACCGGAGGGACGGTGGATGTGGTGCGGGGCATTTCGCTGCCCTTGTACGGAATACCAAAAGAAAGAGTGATCGGGACAAATTTCAAATACCAGTTCAGCGACAGCACGGGCCAACTGATGCGGATGCCGGAATTGGACCATTTTAATGACAAATCGGGCAAACCGGCGGCCATCCAGCTGCACATCGGCCGGCGGCCTGTATTTGCCTGCGGGAATGAGGGTGGGGAAGGAGACATCGAGATGCTGCAATTTTCACAGGGCAGCAGCTATCCGTCGTTTCAATTGCTGATCAACCATGATGATTCGGCGAGAGAGTTCTATTACCAGGAGAAGGGCAATGAATCCCTGCATGCGGCATTGGAGGGGCATTGGCATGTTGTGAGTATGCGCAATGACTGGAAGACGGTATATCCGGAAAAATGAAGCGGACTATTGTGATATTATTGTATTCCTGGGCTTGTGGGTCTGTGCTGGTAGGCAATTCCTGTCCCGCGCAGGATACACATTACTGGGCGCAGCCGTTCGGTACGCGTTCGGCCCTGCTTGGCGGAGCCGTAGTCGGGGGCGTGGATGACAATACCTCCGTCTATTATAATCCCGGCAGCCTGGGCTTTATCGATACCGGATCTATCTCCGTGAGCGGCAACCTGTATCGGATAGAGAGCTTCCGGATCCAGAACGCCCTCGGGAATAAGGTTGATTTCAAAAGCAAGGACCTGGGGTCGGTGCCGCTGCTTGTTGCGGGAACTATCCGGACAAAGAGCGCACGATGGCGTATAGGATATGGCATCCTGCAGCCGGTGGATTTTGACTTTAAGGCAAGCGGGCGGCTGGATGGTTTTTTTCCGGTGGCAGATGATGCCACAAGTCCGGGGAATGAAGAGCTGATCTGTCAGCGGAATGTGACCAGCAGTCTCCACGAGATCATGGTGGCATTGACGCCGGCTTTGCGGCTCGGAGAGCACTGGTCAGTAGGCCTGGGCAATTTCTTTACCGGCAGGTCGCAGACATACAACAGTGCGCTCCTGGCAAGGGTGTATCTTAACGATGCGGGGCATACGCTGGTGACGGCGGATGAATTTCAGCACTTCAACTATTTCCATTTGCGTTATGTAGCGAAGCTGGGCATTGCGTGGCAGGGAAGGCAGTTGTCTGCCGGGTTGACGGTGAGTACGCCGGGTCTGCGGCTGGTCGGAAAAGGAGCTGTCGGCGCGGACTATACGGGGACAAATATTGTTTTCAACGGGACACGGCAGGATATCGTTGCCGATGGGATCCAGCCGAAGCTGAAGACCGTCTATCACTCTCCTTTCAATGTCTCGGGGGGACTAAACTGGAAATTCGGGCGGAATATGCTCGCTGTGGCCGGGCAATATTTTGGGAAGGAAGGGGTATATGATATTTTGCGAACGGAGAATGTTCCTTTTGTGCGGCCAACGGGGGCTTACCCCGATCTGGGAGCAAGCTCTTTTCTAAGGGTGCAAACGGCCGCCCGAACCGTATTCAACGGCGTACTGGGATATGAGCGGCAACTCTCCAAATCGGTGACCCTGCAATGCAGCTTCCGAAATGACATGTCTTACTATGATAAAGATCTCGATCATGCGATGGGGATCCGGCCCGATATTACCACCTGGAACATCTATACGGCCGCTATGGGCGTGGCCATCGGCAGCGGCAGAAGCCAGGTGACGGTGGGATTGACGGGAAGCCGGGGATCGGATAACCATCATGCCGAGTCGGGGAATTATACGCAGCCGGAGAATGATCCGCTGTTGCGTGGCGCGGTGACGATCACGAAGGCGAGCTATAGCTCGATCGGGCTGTTGATCGGGTTCAAATATCGGTTTAAGAAAATATAAAGATCAGGTGAAGAGAGAGTCTGATATTTTTTTAATCCGCACCTGGTTTCTTCAGCCCGATATCCTTCATCGGGTACTTTTGATAAGTAGCAAGATGGGCGCTAATAAGGCCCATTAGACCCGGGATACCCCACTCGAAATATCGATGCCCCGAACTTAGCTGCTCTTTCGGATCAACATACAGGTTGTACACCCATGGGCTCATACCAATTCCTTCAATTGTCGACTGGTCGATATTTCTTCTTGGTGCGGAAGTATTAAAGACATTCATATGCAACTTATATTCCTGCCACCGGATGGCCATAAACTTCGTTTCCGAATACATAAATACAGCGTTCCGGTTCGATCGGCCGGTATCAGACAGCAAAAAAGAAGCCTGGTCAACGCCGTCAATGTAATTAGTGGCAGGGATTTTGTCCACCGCGCCAGCCAGTGAAAGTGAGGTATTGAACAGGTCACACAGATCAAATAAACCATCGCTGATACGTCCTGGCTTGATCATGCCTTTCCAGTAAGCGATGCCCGGCACACGCACACCCCCTTCCCAGGTAGTACCCTTGCCGCCTCTGAACGGGATATATCCGCCGTCCGGCCAAACGTCTTCATTGGGGCCATTGTCCGATGTCAGGAACACGAATGTATTGTCATCTATATTCAATGTCTTTAGCAGTTGCATTAGCCTGGCTACAATATCATCCACTTCGACTACCGCATCCTTGTAAGGAAATGCAGCAGGACTTTTTCCTTTGTAGCCTGCGGATACGTAGTTGTCATTATGGACCTTGGAAAAGGAGTGGATCAGA
Source organism: Puia sp. (assembly GCA_036499285.1). Lineage (GTDB taxonomy): Bacteria > Bacteroidota > Bacteroidia > Chitinophagales > Chitinophagaceae > Puia. The sequence goes on from DASYEB010000010.1 coordinate 37,015, forward strand.
TAGAATGGCTTATTTTCCTTAACGGACCGTCTGATAAAATCCTCGCTATAGCTGGCAAAGACCTGGTCGACTTTGGAAAGCTCTTCGATAGTCGTGATGGGCTGAACAATTTTATTTTTCTCACCTTTTTTGCCGCTACGTATGGACTGATCCACCAGGTTCCTCATTGCAGCAACCCTGTCTGGCTTATTGATCAGGTCCGGATAGATCCATTCATTTACAAACTGCGCATATTCCGATTGTACTGCGGAAAAACCCAGCCACTCGTCATAACCCACATCGTTAGGCAGACTTCCTTCTTCTTCACCAAGATGCCATTTTCCTGAAATGGCCGTCTTATAGCCGTTTTCTGAAAGGATCTTGGCTGTCGTGTTTTCGGAAGCCCAGGGATTAACTTTTGGATGCTCTCCGGTCAGCGTTGGCCGGGTAAGGCCTGACCTCGCAGGTATTCTTCCAGTCATCAGGGCCGCCCGGCTGGGAGTACACGTAGGCTGGGCATATGTGGAAGTAAGCTGCAGGCCCTCGCGTCCGAGTCTGTCCAGATTGGGAGTAGGTGCGCCAATGACGACGCCACCGCCAAATATGCCAATATCTCCATAACCCATATCATCAATGAGCAGTATGAGAATGTTTGGCTTTTTCGTAAGGTGCGCCATTTTATCATGCATTTCCTTATCCTGGCTCGGGTGAGGTATAGCGGGTTCAAGGTATTCTTTTACCCTGACGGTTGGATTAAAATAGTTTTGCTGTGCTTTTATTGCGGTAATGGAGAAGCCAACCAGCAATAAGATGACGATTCTTTTCATAATATATAATTTGGTTATTATCTCCTTGTCCTATTATTTCAGCTCAATATTTACTTCCTCAATTCTTCCCTTGAATTTAAACGGTGCCGTATAGTCACGTGTTACAGGCGAGCCATCGTCCTCCCCTACGCCAAATGTATCAATGCCAAAACGACCTGCCACGGTGTGTGCCATCCTTGTTTCGCCTACCTTTTCGTTGTTGACATAGAGCGTAAATACACCTCCTTTACCAGGCCCGCCGCCGTCATACTTAAAATCGACTTTTACCGACGACATTCCATCCGGCAATTTTTTGCCTGCCCGGATAGTTTTTACATCGGCTTCAAAATAATTGTAAACAAAAGTTGGATAGCCATTTTTCAAATATAGGGCATAGCCTGAACTGGAGCCGCCTATTGCACTGATCACTCCATCCTTATGCTTTGCATCTGTAGTCACCATGGCTTCCATGGTCCACGAACGGTTCTTGGTATTGGGAGCGGCTGTTTCGGGGATACGTGTAGCCCCTTCATAAAATGTGAATTTGGTCCGGTCTCCTAAAGGGGATGGCTTGGGCACGCTTAGACGCGCCGCTCCCCTGTCATCCAGCGGGTAGACATGATATTTTTCCGCTTCTTCGTAAAAAAGTTTTTTTAGATGGTCAACCTTGTCAGGGTATTTATCCGCGATATCGTCTGCTTCGGAAAAATCTTTTTGTATATCATAAAGCTGCCATTTCTCATGATCAAAATCAAAACCGGGCGTCACGTCCTGCCGCCATGGCAATGTGTGCTGGATAGCGGCTACCCAGCCCTTCTCATAAATAGCGCGGTTGCCAAAGATCTCAAAATATTGGGTATCTCTTATTTCAGGAGCATTGGCATTTGTAAAAGTGGAAAGAAACGATCTTCCATCCAGCGGGTCCTGTCTGACCCCATTCACCTGATCCGGCATTTTAATTTTCAGGGCATCCAGAATAGTAGGCATTACATCAATCAGATGCAGGAATTGCGAACGGATCCGGCCATCGTGTTTTATAACCTTGGGCCATGAAATGATCATCGGGTTCCGCGATCCCCCAAAGTGAGAGGCCACCTGCTTCACCCATGGAAATGGCGTGTTGCCCGCAAAAGCCCATCCGATGGGGAAGTGGGGTTCTGATCCGGGCTTGCCGATCTCACCGGACTTTTTTAAATTTTCCGATATATCAGTTGGTACGCCATTCAGCGCTTTGATCTCATTTAATGTGCCGTCAAGCCCGCCTTCAGCGCTGGCGCCGTTGTCACCGACAATATAAATAACCATGGTGTTGTCGGCATCCGGTAATGATTTTATCGCATTTAAAAGCCGGCCGACTTCATGATCAGCGAAGGCAAGGTAGCCGGCGAAATTCTCATATAACAGCTCGTATAATTTCTTTGCGTCCGGATTACAGGTATCCCACATGGGTACTGATGTGATCCTGGGCGATAATTTCGCATCAGCAGGTATAATACCCATTTTTTTCTGACGTTCGTAGGTTATCTCTCTTTCCTTATCCCAGCCAGCTGCAAATTTCCCCTTGAACTTATCGCGCCATTCCTGTGGTGGCTGATGTGGCGCATGGGCCGCTCCCGGTGCGAAGTACATGAAAACCGGTTTATCGGGAGAGATCGACTTTTGTGAATTGAGCCAGCTGATGGCCTTATCGGTCATATCGGTCATAAAATGATAACCCTGCTCCGGCGTTTTGCCGGGTTCCACCGGAACTGTATTTTGAAACAAGACCGGGTAGTATTGGTCTGTTTCACCGGCATTAAATCCATAAAAATAATCAAAGCCCATACCGGTTGGCCAGCGGTCGAAGGGACCGACAGCAGAAGTTTCCCAATCCGGCGTATTATGATTTTTGCCGAACCAGGCAGTATTTATACCATTGTATTTAAGTACTGCACCAATGGTGGCAGTGCTGCGTTTGATCATAACATTATAGCTCGGGTAACCTGTAGCCCATTCTGACAGAAAACCGTTACCGGAAACATGATGGTTGCGGCCAGTGAGCAAAGCAGCCCTGGAAGGGCCGCAGATGGCAGTTGTATGAAAACGATTATACATAATGCCGTTCATTGCCAGGGTATCCATGTAGGGCGTGGGTATGGAACCGCCGAAAGTGCCCGTCATGCCAAAGCCAACGTCGTCCAGCATAATAACAACAACATTCGGAGTGCCTTTAGGAGGCGAAGGGAGTGTCGGCCATTGCATTTCCGACTCTTTGTATGTTTTCCCGATCTTACCATGAAAAGCCGGATCATCGTAAGGCAGCTTGCTTGTATCTTCCTTGTGCTCTTCATTGCGGGGTCCCCGGTCACATCCCCAGGTAAACACTGCCAATGCGACAAGAAAAAGGTTTATTTTTTTCATCTTTTATTTCTTATGTTTCAGGTCAAAGGACAACACTCCTCCCAGCCCAAACTGAAGCATAGTGGAATACGTGGTCACGCCGGCCCCGGCCCCGCCCGTGCCAAAGCCGACGCCCACACCAACCCCCTGAACGATAGACTGCAGATAGGCCTGCAGTTTAACCGAGATGGCCGATTGCGTTTTTATCTTTACTCCCAGCCGCAGATTCCAGGCAAATTTGGTGAGAGAGGTGCTATGCTGGCCATAGTCAGTAAAGTCGGCGATGCCTACTCCTATCCCTGCTCCAAAATAGGGCTGCGCATTCGAACCTGTCATCAGGTAATTATTACCCCCGATCAGGATATAGTGCAGGTGGGCGGCGTCAGACTGGGAATTCGTCTGTCCCTGGAAATCGTAAAACGGGGCCGTTGTCCCCATGTACTGATAGTTTAGCTCGATGGACCTTGACGGGGCGATAAAACATTCGATTCCCGCCCCGTATTGTCCATTCGCCTTGATATAGCCATAGTTATTATAGCCGCTGTAGTATCCAAGGTCTACCCTGTCCTGGAAAGTATACCCTCCATATACGTTCAAAAAGATCGGAACAGATCGCTGGGCGACAGCGGTGCTGGCACAGGCCAGGAAAAATGCGGCGACGATTATATTTTTCATAAAAGCTATTTGTCATTTCCAAAACCAGGCAGGGTTACGCCCTTTTGCTGCAGGAATTTTTTTGCTTCCTCCATCGTTCTGAACTTGGTGATCTCAGTCGGTCCGCTATATACTTCGCTCTGCAGCGGCCGCGGCGGATACTGGACATAGGTCTTCATCAATTCCGCAATCGCCTTGTTGAAGATCGGTAGGGTCCAGGTCTTCTCCGTAAAGCCATTCATAAACAGGTCATACCTTTCCTGCGGGTCCTGCCAGAGGTCGTAGATGGCCGGGACGGTCGCCACATATCTTTCATCCCCTCTCCAGCCCAGCTGCTGACCCGGCATATCACTGCCTGCCAGCGCGCCATTGTCACCTCGCCCATTAAATACGGCTTTGAACTTACCTACCCTGACTGCTCCCGGCGACAATTCCATTTCGGTAAAATAGTACCACTTATCCCGCAGGGGCGGGCCTTCTTTAAACAATACATTCGACATGTCATAGCTATCGAAGACCATTGGTTTGCCTTCCCTGTCCTTTGTAGGCAATGGGACCCCGGCCAGGCTGGCAAATGTCGCCATCAGGTCAAGACCGCCTACGATATCATGGTTATCGCTGCCTGCTTCGATCTGGCCGGGCCACCACCCGATAGCCGGCACACGGCTGCCGCCTTCCCTGTCTGTTCCCTTCGAACCTCTGAAGGGCGTATAGCCGGCATCAGGATGTACGTCCTGCCAGGCGCCATTGTCAACCGTATAAAATACAAATGTATTGTTGGAGATATTCAGCTGTCTGATCTTATCCATGATCCGGCCGACATTGTAGTCCATCTCCACAACGCAGTCCCCGTACTTGCTTTTGGCGGGTGATTTCCCTGCAAATTGTTTGGAAGGCAGGTTCGGCTGGTGATTCTTTGCAAAGTTGATACACATAAAGAAGGGGCCGTTACCTTTGGCATATTCGTCCAGCTGTTTGAGAACATTGTCGGTCATGTTCATGTCAAGCTCGGCGATGTTGTCTTCGGTGACCTTGGAAGATTCCCTTGCCTTTTGTCCTGCTTCGCCTTCGAGTACACCTGTCGTTACTTTTTTGAAGTAAGCCAGCAACTGTGGGTCCATATCCGGATTCCAAGACTGAAAGGCATAGGTATAGGCATTCAGGTGGTAGAGTACCACATTCTGCATTTTGTCAAAGCCGTGCGCAATGGGCATGGCATAGTCCGCCTCTCCCAAATGCCATTTACCGGAAAAATAGGTTTTGTAATTGGCTGTCTTCAGCACGGATGCCAGCGTCCATTCGGGTGCAGGCAGGCCGCCACCCTGCCCCTGAAAAGCGACGGTCGTCATGCCGCTGCGGTTAGGAATGCGCCCCGTGATCATCGCGGCCCTCCCCGGTGTACAGCTGGGCTGCCCATAGAACGACCAGAACTGCATACCTTCTTTGGCCATGCGGTCGAGGTTAGGAGTGGGCATTCCCCTGCCTACACCGCCACCGTATACTCCGAGATCTCCCCAGCCCGTATCGTCTGAGATCAGCATGATGATATTTGGTTTTGCCGGGTGATTTTTCTTTTGTTGCGCGAAGGAGGGAAATGAAAGTAGCTGAATGCCGCATACGAGGGCAATCGATAAAATTTGCTTGAGTTTCATATGAAGATATTTTCAAAAATGTTTGATACATCCTGTTCTTCCTCTTATTAGACACTCCTCATGCCATCTTTCCGTCACGGTGATACCGGATCCTGCCGCATTTTGCTAATTTCTTCTACTAACCGGGCAGTGGTATCTGGCTGACCAGATACTGAGATCAGCACGCAAAGCAGAAGTCCTGTTAAAATGTTGACCTTTACAAACATGCTCCGCGATCTATTGCATTTTTTCAAAATCACCTGGCACCCATGAATTATCCAGGGCTTTTTCTTCGGGCCCATAGAGACGGAGTATGGCGAAATAGCCTTTGCCGGGAATAGTCTTGATCCAATTGGAGGTTTTCCCTTCCGGCGCTGCCGGGCCAATATAAAGATCTGTTGAACCATCAGAATTGAGAGCCGGCTTGTCACGGGAACCCAATGAAGGGAATGGTTGGCCATTATCATAGCCGGAAGCATTCTCCGCTTCGTAAAGCGTCAAAGACCAGAAATTGGCGGCGGGGACGTTTGGTGGCAATGAAACCTTATAGGTGACAGCCGGGTTAAGCGGTTTTCCTTCACTATCGTTGAATGCGACAACATATTTTGCTCCTTTCCCCGGCGTTTGAGAGATCATGCCGGGGCTAAGAGAATAATAATCGGTAAAGAACCAGGCGCGCGCATCGAGGTCGCGATAACCGGCCTTACGTTGCCACCCCATAGTGGCGAAATCCGCCGAGGGATTATCTGGCGTGCCATCAGCCATTGGGTTAAGCCATTGCCGTTTCGGATAAACAAGGAATGACCTGCCGCTTACATTACTCCGTCTTCCGATCGCCCGGCTCATCTTATAACCGGTTTTGGCTGCCTTATCCAGGATCTCTCTGGTGTGCGGATCGGGATTGAAGGGTTGTCCTTTCACTATCCCCAGCATGGCCAGCATGCCCAGCCAGTCCGGACCCGAGATGCTTGCCGGATCTTCGCTGTCCAGCAGACGCTTTAGCTGTTCAAAGGCACCGGCATCTCCGGCAGGTAGCATATTGGCAGGCACACCTGAAGCATCGGGAAATTTCATTGTCATGGCGCCGGACTGCTTACCAAGCGGGTAGATCTTTGATTTCTCTATCAACGAAACAGCCGGGCTGAGATCGGCAGGGTCCTGGTAGAAAGCACGAAGAAATACAAACACATTGTTCGTCGCTGAGCGATATACGTAAAAGCCGGAAGGAACCTGCCCTTTGTACCCGGGCGGCAAAAGAAGGAACCTGCCCCCTTTTCCTGCATCAGGACCAAAAAAACCTACATCCCCAAAAAATTTGCCTCCGTCCACGGGGATAGGCGTTTGCCAGAAATCGAGTAAAATACCCTGCAGCATAGGAGGCGCCTCAAAAACAATGGGCCCGTCTTTGCCAAGATCGACATAGCTCATGGCATAGATGACATCGGAATTAGGCGTTGTGACCAACGTTTTTGCATCAAGCCTTTTTTTCCAGACCGGCAGTATATTATAACCCGCCCCAAACACCTTTTCAGAACCTTCCTTCATGCCCACTGTATTGATCAGGGGCATCGCCCAGAGATATGTCTGTGTAGCACGCTGAAAAAGCAATTCATCATCTAATACCTGTGTTTGCTCCTCCGTAGGCCGGTTCTCCACAAAAGCCATGTTCGCCAGCTCGTCGAAATGAGAACTATCCGAAGTCATTTGCACAGGAGAAGCACCCGAGGCCTGTTTCGAAGTTTCCTGCTGGTTGCAGGCAACGAGACTAAAAACAGACGACACAATAACCAGTAGTAAGACCAGGATTTCTTTTTTCATATTGATCGGTTGAATGTTTAATTAAGCCCGGCAGGCACGCTGAAAATCCATGTCATCATACAATTTCTGCACAGTTTTCGCGGGAGGATAACCGCTTTCAAAAGACAGTTTTCCAATCCGGGTTTCTATTGTGCCATTCACCGGAAGTCTGGAAAAATATCCTTTCATGATTTCAATATTTTTTACCCGTTCTATCATTAGACACCACTGAAGGCAGATATCCGCCAAACCCGGACTAAAATATTCCAACGGTCTTCCTGCCAAAACCTATAATTTTTTGCAGGATCAAAACTTATAAGAAAGACTGATCGCAACGCCAAAGTCAAAGGTCGGGCCCCCGCCAGTCGGAGGCTTGCTGTCAAAGCTGGTGTACGGATTGATCGAAAGATAGAAATCCCGCACCAGCTCCCAGGAGAAGCTGGTGTTGCCATCCAGTCGTATGCGTCCCTTTTCCGAAAGGCTGAAATAGGCTGTCTGAGAGGATGTGATCTGGATATTCGGGTGGTGGAACTGGTAGAAATTGAAGCGGAACATCAGGGGTATTTCGAAGAGTACGCCGCTGGACACGTCATCTGTACTAAGCTCCTGGTTAAAGCTGATCCCGCTGATCGCCATCAACTGCCAGGTATCTTTGATCACCAGCTTATTGCCTGCACCGAGCAGCTGGAGAAATCGGCGGGCGACGGATAGCTCAAGATTTCGCTGATACTGGACGGTGGCGGCGGCAAACCATACCGAGCTGAGATCGTAGCCCGCGAAGAGCTGCAGGTTTTCGTTGTCACGCGAGAATGTCGAACTGTCGATCGAACCGATCTCCGAGCCCTGAAGCTGATATTGCCAGCGTTTAGTGGCGAAGCCTACAGTGCCGCTGAAGGTAACCTGGCCGATACCGCTTGATTTGGCATAACTGAATCCGAGGGAAAGATTGCCGTCGAGGCTTTTGAGGAATTGCCGGTTCAGGAGAATCAGTTGATGGATGCTGCTGATAGGCAGTGCAAACGGCGATGCAAAGCCCGTCTTCACGACCACCCAGCCGTCCCTTTCGACCGTTCCGATTATGCCATAATAAATATGCTTGTCGAATGTTTCTATCTTATACAGTTGACGGCTTTCCAGACGCCTGATCTTATACAGCTTAATGTTCTGAACTCTCAGGTCGATATCATCGATCGAAAGGGAGCCAAGGCTGGCGCTTTGGATCTCACCGATCAATTCCTGGCCGTTATAGAGCCAGACGGAATCCCGCTGCTGGCCCCTGCCTGACAGTGCAGAGCAACAGAGAACCAGGCTAAAAAGAAGGTTGCGAATAGACATTAATAATTATTATTAATATGACACCCCGGGAGGATAATTCCGCCAATTGCGCAATCTTTATTTTGAGATATCTCTCGTGAAGTCTGCCTGAATTTGTAAATGATGGCAGCTTATCTCCTATCGGTCAGGCATGTTTGCTTTACTTTGCCTGCATGAACGATCCATCTTCAAAGTCTTTCGATGACCGGAACCTTTTGCTGCAGCTGGCTGAGGACGATGAAGCCGTTTTCACCCTCTTGTATCAGAAATACTGGCCCCTCCTCATGCGCGTCGCCGCCTCCTTTATCGACGATAATGATACCTGCAAAGAGATCGTGCAGGAGCTGTTCGTAGCTCTCTATAAGAAAAGAGCAAGGCTTAAAATAAAGATATCTTTATCGTCCTATCTCTATGCTTCCATCCGCAACAGGATCCGTAATCACATACGTCATCAATCCGTGTATAATAAAATTATCAGGGATGTCAAACGAAAGCACACCGCCTCAACCGCCAATAATGTAGAACAATTTGTAAACAAGTCAGAGTTGGAAAGAGAGATCTATGTCTGTCTAAACGATATGCCTGTAAAATGCAGGCAGGTATACCTCCTGTACCAACAGAACCGGTGCCCGCTAAAAAATATAGCGGCATTGCTCGATCGTCCTGTCGACACGGTGGAAAAACAATTCAGAAAAGCCGTACACCTGCTCCGGATTCATCTCAACCAACGGCAGATAGGAGTATAAGATACCCCGATCTTAAAATTTGCCCGTTTTTCTTAGGAAATGGCGGAAGATCATTCCCGGGCGTGTCTTACAGATATTAAGCGACAATTACCAACTACAATTATGGCCGATGGCAATCCAAAGACGGAAATTCAGCGATGCAGAGAAACTAAGCATACTGGATGAAGCGAGAAGAGAGGGCGTCACAGCCGTATTGAGGAAGCATAGGCTTTCTTATAGTGTATTTGTTCGATGGAAGCAGAAATATGGAATAGGAGTCACACAGACCACCAGGAAAAGCCAGGGCGATAGAGCGATATCGGAGCTGAAACATTTAATGGAGGAGAACGGGCGGCTGAAAAAGATCATCGCCGATCAGGCGCTCGAGCTCGAACGCAAGGATGAAGACCTTAGAAAACACAACCCCATGTACGGAAAAAGGTAACTATCAATCTAAAACAATAAATATGAAAAAACTTTTTCTATTCTCCGCAGTTGCTTTACTGTGCTTAAGCGTACGGGCACAGGATGAAGCCGTCATCATCAACGGATCAAAAAAGATCAGTCGCAAGCTCACCCCTCAGCAGGTCATCGACTCGCTGACCAGCCGGTTCCCCGATGCCCATTCGATAAAGTATTACAAAGTCCCGCCGGATGCCGCCAGCAAAGGATGGACGGTATCGAAGGAAGACAACCTGACATCAGGCGAAACAGTCGATTATTACACCATCAGCTTCAAAAGGGCCGACTTGCAATACTATGGACTTTTTGCCCCGGATGGACGGCTGATCCGATCCAAACAGGAGGAGTCAGCCGACAATCTCCCCGAGCCGGTGAAGTTTTCCATAAAATCCCTCGGTGCAGAACACCCGGGATACAAGGTCATTTCCAAAAAATATTTCAAGAACATACACTCCTCTACGTCGGAAGAATATTACGAGATCATTGCCGAGAACGGGAATGAGAAAAAGAGCCTTTATTATAGACCCGACGGGACATTGGTACAAATCAAATAAATATAAATACTGACAACAATGATACAGACATCGACAACCATGATACGGAAACTGATCTTACCATCCACCGTCATTTTATTGCTTTGCGCCTGCGGCCCCAGCAAAGAGCTGCAGAGCGCCAATGCACAGATCATGCAGCTGGAAGCCAATAACAAGGCCCTCACCAGGAGCGGCGAAGCCCTGAAGAAACAAGTATCCGATCTGACCAGCACCAACAGCAGCCTGACAGACCAGGTCAGCACCTGCCAGAAAAACGCCGAAACCACGACACAAAAGCTACGCGCCACACAGTCGGTGATCCAGCAGGAAAGAGAACAGATGCATGCCGTGGAAAAAAAGCTGGATGATGCACTGGCGGACTTCAAAAATAAGGGAGTGGATGTCGTATACCGCAATGGGCTCGTGTATGTCAGCATGACCGATAAGCTCCTCTACAAAAGCGGAAGCGCGGCACTTAGCGACAGCGGCAAACAGGCATTGGTCAGCCTTGCACAGGTCCTGAACGATTATCCCAAACTGGCAGTAGTTGTAGAAGGCAATACCGACTCAGTACAATTTAAAAAAGGCGCCGACAACTGGACCTTAAGCACCGAAAGAGCCAACGGCGTAGTCCGTGTACTGAGAGACGCCAGTATAGATCCTCATCGCCTTACAGCTGCCGGCAAAGGAAAATACAACCCAATGGCAGATAATTCGACGGCCGAAGGCAGGGCACAAAACAGGAGAACGGACATTATACTCAACCCCGATATGGACAGGATCTGGGACAGTGTTGAAAAATAATTTAAATTGTATGAGCCATCGGTCAACTTTAACCGCAATCCCGGTACTCATTCTCCTGTTCTTGGCGGATCATTCCAAAGCACAGTCAGCCACCGATATCGGCTGGCCCCGCCAGGTCACAAAGAATGGATCGGTCTTACTATATTATCAACCGCAGATAGATGAATGGAAGGATTACAAACAGCTATCAGCCCGCATGGCCTTCTCGCTCACCCCGGCCAATGGTCGCCAGCTCCTGGGTATAGCATCTTTTACCTGCGGGACCCTGGTGGACAAGGATGCACGTACCGTTTATCTCCGGGATCTGCAAATTCCCGATGTGCGCTTTCCTCAATTGAGCGCGGACTCCGTCAAATTGATGGAACAACTGTTCAAACAGCTGGCACCTTCGGGGGGCGAGCCCTTTTCCCTCGACCGGATCATGGCCGACATGAAACAGCAAAACCAGGTAGAACAGGGTGTTCCCGTCAGGAACGATCCTCCAAAGCTTTTTTATAGTTCGAACCCCGCCGTACTCCTCATGGTCGAAGGTGATCCCGTCCTCGCGCCCATCGAAAAAACAAACCTGCAATTTGTTGTGAATACCAACTGGGACCTCTTCCAGGACAAGAAAAAAAAGGATTACTATCTTCTGCTCAACACCGGCTGGATGACCTCCAAAGCATTGGAAGGTTCCTGGACACCCACCCAATCGCTGCCCAAAGACATGAGTAAGCTACCCGCCGGCGGAAATTTTGACGAAGTAAAAAAAATGGTGCCGCCTCCACCGCCTTCTGGTACAGTGCCGCAGGTCTTCTACAGCAATGTCCCGGCAGAGCTGATCCTGCTGAAAGGTGCCCCCGTCTATTCCAGGATCTCCGGAACCCAGCTGTTATATGTCGCCAATTCGGACAACGACATTTTTATCGATGACGCATCCAAAACGTTTTATATCCTCCTCTCCGGCCGCTGGTTCCGTTCGGCTGCGCTCAGCGGTCCCTGGACCTACGCCGGCAATGACCTCCCCAGGGACTTTGCCAAAATACCAGCCAGCTCTCCCAAAGCCGGCGTGCTCGCTTCCGTGCCTGGCACCATCCAGGCTTCCGATGCCGTAATGCTGGCGCAGATCCCCACCACCGCCATCGTCAACAAGGCTGAGGTCGAAGCAAAAGTAAATGTCAGCTATGACGGTGACCCGGCCTTCAAACCGATCGAAAAAACATCCATGGAGTATGCTACCAATACACAGGACAAGGTCATCAAGGTCGGAGACCTCTATTATCTCTGTTTCCAGGCAGTCTGGTTTATGTCCACCAAACCAACCGGCCCCTGGAAGACGGCGGATGCCGTTCCTTCTGTCATTTATACGATCCCTCCCAGCTCCCCCGTCTACAATGTCACCTACGTGACCCAGACCAACGCGACTCCCACCACCGTCGAAAGCAGCTCCTCCGGCGGATACCTTGGCATGTTCATCATCGGGATGGCCGTTGGCGCATGCATTGCCTATGGCACAGGCTACTACTATCCGCCCTATATATATTTCCATCCCGGCATGCCCTACCCGATCTACCGGCCATGGCCATGTACATATGGAATTGGCGCCGTATATAATCCGATGAGAGGCGGATGGGCCGCCGGGCGTACCGTATACGGCCCCTACGGCGCCGCAAGATCCTCCGCATGGTATAACCCCGCAACCGGCAGATACGGCCGCTCGGCAAGCGTACAGGGATGGTATGGGGGGAGGACAGCCGCCAGCTCCTACAATCCCTGGACCGGGGGGTATGCCTCCACCCGCCAGGGACACAACACCTATTCCCAGTGGGGTTCCTCCGTTGCCAGCAGGGGCAACCAATGGGTACAGACAGGACATGTCACTACCGCCGCAGGCACCGTGTCTGGCTTTCGCACTTCCTCCGGTCAGGCAGGAGTAGTCACCCACGGCGCAAATGGAACACACGTCCGCACCAACAACAACAACGTCTACGCCGGTCACGACGGAAATGTATATAAAAAGAACAACAACGGGAATTGGAGCCAGTATGGAAAGGGCGGCTGGCAGCAGCCGGTAGGCGCCAGTCAGAGTACCATGCATGGCCTGGGCAGCTCCGATCAGGCACGCAGGACAGGACAAACCCAAACGAACCGGTTCCAGAACAGCCGCCCCGCAGGAGGCCGCGGTGGAGGAATCAGAAGAAGATGACTCCGATTCACGATCTGAATAACAATCATTTTAAATCAATAACATGCGAAACCTTCAAAGATCGATAGCGCCATATCTGGCAGGCATGGTGTTACTGTGCTTCAGCGGTAGCCTGACCGCTCAAAAAAAGCCAAATATCCTGGTGATCATGGGCGATGACATCGGCTGGTTCAATCCCAGCTGTTATAATCATGGCATGATGGGCTTTAGAACACCCAATATCGACCGCATCGCGGCACAAGGCGCCCTGTTCAATACTTGGTATGGCCAGCAAAGCTGCACCGCCGGCCGCGCCGCATTTGTCACCGGACAATCACCCATCCGGACAGGATTGACAAAAGTAGGTGTTCCCGGTGCAGATGTAGGTCTTCGCGCAGAAGACCCGACCATTGCAGAATACTTAAAGGCCCTGGGTTACTCAACAGGACAGTTCGGCAAAAATCACCTTGGTGATAAAGACGAATTCCTGCCCACCAAACATGGATTCGATATTTTCTTTGGTAATCTTTATCATTTGAACGCCGAAGAAGAACCCGAAAGTCCCGAATATCCCAAAAGCCCGGCTTTTAAGAAAAACTTTGGCCCCAGAGGTGTCATCAGGTCGACTGCCGACGGAAAGATTGAAGATACCGGCCCATTGACAAAAAAGCGTATGGAAACCGTAGATGATGAATTTGTTTCAGCAGCCCTCGAATACATGGATCAGCAGACCAAAGCGAACAAACCATTCTTTTGCTATTTCAATTCCACCAGGATGCACATCTGGACACACCTGAGCCCGGCCTATAATGGCAAGACAGGGCTTGGCCTACAGGCTGACGGTATGACCGAACACGATGACGACATCGGTAAACTACTCAAAAAATTGGATGACCTGGGCATTGCGGATAATACCATCGTTGTCTATACAACCGATAATGGGACCGAATTGATGACCTGGCCCGATGGCGGAAGTACACCCTTCAGAGGAGAAAAGGCAACCAACTGGGAAGGAGGTTATCGCGTTCCCACCTGTATTCGCTGGCCAGGCGTAATAAAACCGGGTACAGTTATAAATGATATTTGTGCACACGAAGACCTTCTTCCAACTTTATGCGCCGCGGCTGGCGACCCGGACGTCGTCAGCAAGACTTTAAAAGGCTACAAACTACTCACCAAGACCGTTAAAGTTCATTTGGATGGATATAACCTGATGCCATTCCTGAAAGGAGAAACAAAAGAATCACCTAGAAAAGAATTTATTTACTGGAGCGATGACGGGGATGTTTTCGCCATCCGGTACAACCGCTGGAAAACCGTTTTCATCGAACAAAACCACGAAGGACTGGATATCTGGAGAAAAGGATTTGAAAAGCTCAGGATAGGAAAGATCTTTGATCTCTATGCCGATCCTTTCGAAAGGAGTGACAAGTCCTTACAGTATGATAAATGGATGATAGATCATATTTATATCGATTATGGCACCGTTGCCCTCGTCGCTCAATGGCTGCAATCTTTCAAAGAATTCCCGCCGCGACAAAAACCGGCTAGTTTTAACCTGGATGAAGTAATGGCAAAATTGACAACGCCGTCCAATTAAGAATAAAAACCATGAAAAAGTATACTGGAAAAAAGAAGTATCCTCGGGCCCTCATGGCATTCCTGGGTATCGCCATCCTATCTGTCGCAACAAGCTTGCAATCCTATGCTCAGTCCGCAGCCAGCCCGGATTCCAACGCACAGGCCTCAGCCCGCAAATGGCATTTTTTACTGGAACCCTATCTCATGTTGCCCAATATCAACGGCACCGTCGGGTCAGGCACCCTGCCCGAAGCAGGGATCGATGAAAACCCCGGCGACATCTTCAACCATCTGCAGATCGGCGCCATGGCATACGCCGAAGTATACAGCGACCGGTGGGTCATCAGCTCCGACCTCACCTATATGAAGCTCGGCCAGGATATAGTCCCCTCCAAAGTCATCTCTTCCGGACACGCCGATCTGAAACAGCTCGCATGGGAGCTTGCCGTTATGAAACGGCTGAAACCCTGGCTGTCGCTCGGCCTCGCCGGACAGCTGAACAGCATGACGACAGACCTCGACATCACAGGGCTGGCGACAGGTGTACCCGTAACATCAAACCGAAGTTTTACAAAGACATGGGTTGACCCCTCCATCGTAGCCGCAGTAAAACTGCCATTAAGCCGAAAATTTACTTTACGGACCAGGGGCAATATCGGCGGCTTCGGGATCGGTTCCAAAATATTCTGGCAGCTACAGGTATACGCAGACTATCATATCGGCAGACTCTGCCAGGTATCAGCCGGTTACCGGGTCATAAAAGTCGACTACGAAAAAGGCAGCGGCGATGATTACTTCCTGTACAATGTCACGACCTTCGGGCCGGTGCTGCGGTTTGGTTTCAACCTTTGAAGAAAATGAAAAAGTTAGCCGCATTGGTTTTATTATCCCTCCTCGGGAAAATAACATCAGCGCAGATCCTCATCGCCGTGCTGTTCGGCGACAAATTAAACACAGACAAACTGGAGTTCGGTCTCGTAGTCAGTCCTTCGTTGACCAATATAACCGGCATAGACGGCAACTACAAGCCGGCGGTGAACCTGGGACTATATTTCAATATCAAGTTGACCGATCGCCTTTTCCTCTCCCCCCAGGCCATCGCAAAAGCCTCCTTTGGAGCAAAAAACATCCCACCCTACCCCACCGGTAACGACAGCCTCGATTATATCTTTGCAAAAGGATCCGTTCAGCGGAATATACAGGCACTTAGCCTTCCCCTGATGATACACTATCGTATTACCGGCCGCCTGTTTGCGGAAGGCGGTTTTCAGGCCGACCTGCTGCTGAAAGCAAAAGATAATTTCAGAATAAAGTCTGACGACGATCAGCTCGTCTATACCACGAAGGTCACCGACAAGCTGAGACGCCTGGATCTGGGCGCCACCGGCGGCCTGACCTATAAGTTCAAAACCGATAAAGGAATGGGTGTGGGAATAAGATACCTGTATGGTCTCACCGATATAATAAAGCCTCAAACGGGGAGCCAGGTCAACTCAGTATGGCTTTTGAATATTACGATCCCCATTGGCTCGGGCAAATCGGGTCAGCAACCGGGATGAAGATTTCATCCGTCCTCCACTTACACAACGGAACCCGATATGATTGGCGCCCGACCGCCAGTCTCCCTTTCCCCTGCTGCCTACCAAATACCTTGCACAATATTGATCGGTGCACAAAAAGGACCCGCCCCTTTGCACCTTTTCTTTTACTCCCCCGGCACTGACAGGTCCGGTAGGATTTCGCGAAACAGCTGCTCCTGCCAGTTGCCGGTAGTAATCCGCGCGGTACCAATCATTGCACCACTCCCAGACATTCCCCTCCATATCGTACAGACCATATTCGTTGGGGGAAAATTGCGCCACGGGAGCAATACCCCTGCTTCCATCCTCACCCGCGTCAGCATCAGGGAAATGACCCTGAAAGGTATTGGCCATGAAATGTCCGTCCGGATGCAATTCATTACCCCACCCATAGAGCTGCCCCGCCTTCCCTCCCCTGGCCGCAAACTCCCACTCTGCCTCGGTAGGCAATCTTTTACCCGCCCACTTTGCATACGCTGCCGCATCCTCCCACGCAATCTGAACCACAGGGTAATTCTCCCTGCCGGCTATGGTACTGCCAGCACCGGTGGGATGCCTCCAGTCCGCCGCCGGTACATAGCTCCACCACTGATAGTAGTCGTTCAGAGACACAGGACCCGCAGGCGGAGAGAATACCACCGAACCCGCAACCAGGTTCTGCTCAGGAGCATCCGGAAACTCGGCCCGCGTAGGGATTTGCTCAGCAACGGTCTTATAGCCCGTGGCGTTGACGAAAGCCGCGAACTCTGCATTGGTCACCTCCGTAGCATCCATATAAAACCCGTCCACATACACGCGGTGAACAGGCCGGGCATCAGCCATCGGCTCGTGACCGCCATTCTTTATCCTTGAAGGATCCATTGCACCCATGCTGAATTCCCCGCCCGGTACCCACTTCATACCAGCCGGCGCAACAGCAACAGAAATTGCCAGGTTTGCTTTTGTAGGCATAAAATCCGTTTTGCCATTTTCCAACGGCCTGCCATCCTCATCCCCGGAGTCATCCTCACTACGCAAACAGGATACCGTTGCATCTATCTTTTTTCGTTCGATCGTGACCCCGGTGTTATTGCTGTTGATACAGCCCGATCCCAGGCTACATACGATCAGCGTTGCCGCAACTACGCTCTTGTAATGCTTCATAAATATGGTTTACAGTTACTTGTTCAACTCTTGTTGCCTCTATATTGCATATAGGGACAGCTTGCCCGAATTTCTCGACCTTGAATAATCAGAAGGTGTCACCCCCGTAAATTTCTTAAAGGCAGTTGTAAGGGTGTTTCGATTATTGAACCCGCAGCGTTTGGCCAATCCCCTGAGGTTCAGCCGGTCCACAAGACCCGTTTGCATCAGCTCCTGGCAATGCCTGACCCGGTAGGAGTTGCAGTATTCATTGAAATTCATGCCCAAAAGCTGGTTGATAAAAGCAGACAGCTGATAAGAAGGGATCCCCAGTTCCTCCCCGAGATCACGAATACAATAGCCTATTTTTAGAAAAGGCTTTTTATCCTGCATAAAAGCTTCGAGCATGCTCGAAATACATTCGATCTTTTCATGCGTCAAAAAATAAGGGCGGGGAGTTTCAACATTTTTCCCGGGCAGTACCGATACGTGAGTAAGTAAATTGGCCAGCATATGATTTGGTTTTAATGGTAATACAAGTTACGAAGCAGAGATAGGACACCCTAATTCCTGAACTCCTGAATGGCAATGATTTATAATTTTTGTCAGGTACACGGAATTTTGGGCAGGATGTAATGTAATTGTTTACAAAATCGCAAGGTCAGCAACTCGCCTGGAGATAGACAGATGGCGGCTTGCCTGTAACTTTTTTAAAGGCCGCTGAGAAAGTATTACGATTGTTGAAGCCGCATTTTGTAGCAATACCATGCAGATTCAGATTGTCCAATTTCTTTTCCCGGATCAGCTCCAGGCAATATTGGATCCGCCATTGATTGAGATAGTCACTAAAGTGCTTCCCTGTGGCCAGGTTGAGATACGCAGATAGTTTGTAAAGCGGGATATCTATGGTCTCTGCCAGTTCCCTGATAGTGTAGTTTGGGTCTAGATAAGGCATTCTATCCTTCATGATCTTATCTAATTGCAGGCCTAACTGTAGTATGAATGCAGTATCCGGCGCCGGTCTGGGTTTGGGGGAAGGAATATTTTGATCTCCTTTAATATTATATAGAACATCAGGCGTAAAAAATAACGTATAGGCCGATAACACACCTGCAGCGGCATATGGGATACTGGTCACCCAGACATAATTGGTGCTTCCGCTGATCAGTACGATAAAGGGAGGCAGACAAACGAAAAGCTGAAGCCCATGGTAAATATACTGCCATCGCATCCAATGCGTTTTTTCCCGCATAGAAGCTGCCTGGGAAGAAGACAGTAGGATAACCTGCAGTATCCAGTAGACAAACATTTGCAGGGTCCTGAACTGTATGTGAACATTGGAAGGCAGTAGCCAGCCATGCTGGTACCGTAACATTTTTTGCAAATTATCCAGATCTCCGCTGATTATTACTTCCTTATACGAAGCAGAAGAAAAGAAAAAAGGCAGATAATCGATCAGATAAACGACAATCGGTAGGAGATGAAGAAAATGCAAGCCGGAAAGTCGCATCCGGACGATCAATGATCGGACATATAGATAGGATAAGGGCATATACAGCAACGCAAAAATATTACCCGTACGGTAAACATGAGGAACATAGGAGATCAGACGGCTATAGATCAGGCCGATCACCGTGAGACTCATCGCAAAAGACAGATAAGAAAGGCCAAGAAATCGGTTGGGTTTGCCGCGGGCAGAGAAAGATAACAGAATGCCGCCGGCGAGAAATGTTAGACTGGCGGACACAAAGCAAAGGATGGCCTCTGGGCCATAGCCGATACGAAACATAAAAATGGTTTTGACAGGTAATTTTTTCGGTCAATTCCACGGATACAAATGAATCAGGGGGTTACTGGTCAATAACCATAGGGAAGTGATTCGGCAGGTGATATCACAAGTTTAGCTAAAGTACACCAATAAAGCAAGCCTTATCTAATGGGATTACCCATATACCCTCGCGTCTGCTGATATATCGATATACGATAGTCTTTTGTCACCGAAGGATCTTTGATCATTTTGCGTCTGTACGCTTTCCATTCTTTCTTAATGATACAGCTCGACTTTATATATTTCGCATTGTCCCGAAACCGTCGGCGCATATCGTCGCAAAGTCCCTCCCGAATATGCATAAATTTCGCATCCTGCAGTTGCGAATGGACTGAAAAGGCCCCTTTGGGCCGCGCAAATCTATCCCACCAGGTATACATGGCGCTAAACAGATCGGGAAGAAAAGGCGGCGCTTTCATGAAACGCCGAAACGCAAATTTTTCACTACCCAGATAAACAGCATGCCTTTTCTTATAAAAGTCGGGAATCTTCAAAAGCATCCTCACTATATAATAGCTCAGCCAGATCATAGCCGCCAGAATAGTCACAGCCCAATACCATGCGACACCTCCAATGGTCCATGTTTGTTTATGAACCTTCGCAGGTTTGATATTCGCCCCGGCATCAAGGCTATCCTTCAGCGTAGCCAGCATCCCAAGACTTGCATTCGCTTTCACATGAATCTCTGCCCCAGCCGCCGTACGTGCAAATAATTTGCAGCTATTGGGATTCCACCAGGACATCTTCACATCCGGAAGCGCAAAGTCACCCTCCTTCTCCAGTAGGTATACAACCCGCTGTGTCATCCGGCCATTGGCGTCCTCCTCGTTCCGCTCGTCCTTCAATTGCGCCTCGGACCAGTACGTAGCTGCAAACCCAAGCTCCAACTTCGGCAGCGGGGGAATAAATTGCGGCAACGTGCCATGGGCATATATAGTGACGGTCCTTTCCACCACATCACCCACTTTAAGGTCTTTGAGCGACCGGTTCCAGGACTCGCCGATCGATACATCCTTCGCAACAAACCAGCTGCCCGCAGGGACAGGCTTCACAACATAACCCCGCGAGGGCGTCCGGACGACGATCTTTCTGCTGACGCTCCCCTCCGGTGGAGGCGTTCTTGCCACGATCTCTATCGGTGGAATGATAAAATCCCCTTCCTTATAAGGGAATACGATAAAATAGAACTGTAGCCCCGCATATTGCTTCCCCCCGCGCTGAAACACACCCGGAGTAGTCCGGTCAAATTTCAGAATGAATGCATCGGGTATCCGGATGTTCGAAAAATCCAATGGCGCAGTATACCATGTAGATGTCAGCACTGTGATGGTGACCTTCATCGGCTGCTGAACAAAGACAGCATGCCGGTCCAGCACAACCTCCGCAAAACATCCACCCCCCGGCTGGGCAAACGCACAGACCCTGACACCAAAAAGAAGGATCACAAAAAACAATGCTTTCACCATGGGTCTTTGCTTTTTTTCAGATCTTTATAATAGCGCCGCATCTGCAGCTCAAACCTCCGGTGCAGAAATTCGGATGGGTCCGCCACCGACTGTCGCATCAGCACCTGGTCCGCCGGCAACAATGATTTATGCTGCTCCGAAGTATCCGTCGAAGGATGTTTTGCCTCTTTGCCCATATGTATATTACTCGCGGTCTGGTCAGTGATACGATCACCCGACGCAGGCAGCTTTTTTACCCTTGTATCAGAACTCAGTTTTTCGTCTTCTGACTCCGCCTTTCTTTCCTTTAACGGCGGTCCCTTCTTTTTGTCTCCTGTCTTCACCTCCTTTCTCACCGTCCGGGCATCATAGTGCAGGATACTATCCGCCCTTTGCTTTTCGGCCGTTGTTTGAGCAATGCTGCCCGCCGCCTTACTTTTCAAAGACGGATCAAGCTCGATAGCCTTGTTGAAAGACTGGATAGCCGAATCATACCTTCCAAGCCGGGCCAGCGCAAGTCCCCTGTTATACGCTGCCGACGCATCCGGAAAAGACGCAAACAAGTCCGCCGCAGCCTCATAATTCCCCGCCTTGAACCAGGCCGTAGCCTTGTACCGGTCATTGTCAAACCTTTCCGCAGCCTCCTCATACCGGCCCGCATTTTCCAACAATTGTCCCTGGTAGTCCTTGCTATACCACCAATCAGGATGCGCACTCTTAACACCGCAGGAAAACATCAAAACCAGCAACACCCCCACCCAACACCATTGGATCACCCAACCCCTCCGAAACCAAAACAACACGATCAATAATGAAGGCAACAGCAATACCCAGCCCATATCCTCCCATTCCTTCTCGTTTTCCCCTTTTTTTTCTTCAAAGGTCAGTTTACTGGCTATTCGTTTGGCAATACCTGCTACATCAGTGGTGTCCAGCGTCAGCGGCGTAAGAGTAATAGCACTATCCTGCTGTAAATTGTGCATAGCCGTTACATCCTGTCCCACCGGCGTCGAGAACAACAGTATTTCGAGATGCTGAGCCCGGCCCCGCATAAAATTACTCAACGACGCCGCCTGCTCCGCATCGATAGTATCTGTCATCAGAAGTATACTGCCCGATGATGGCGTCTTCCTCATCAAAGAATCTACCACTCCCAACAGCACACCCATATCAGAGCCCTGCATGGGCATGATCCGCGGCACAAGACTCTCCGCTTGTTGTTTGATCAGCTGATAGTCGGTAGTAAAAGGCAATACGGGATGTGCGCTACCGGCAAAGGCTACCAGCCCCGCCCTCGCACGGGGATTTGCATTCAAAAAATCGTTGAGTTTAAATTTCGCTCGCTGCAACCTGTTCGGCTGAATATCCGTTGCCAGCATCGACTGTGACACGTCCAGTGCCACAAGCACTACCGTCTGTATCTTTTGCGCCGGCTTCTCCTTCATTTTCCAGGTCGGTCCCGCCAGGGCCAGAATACCAATCGACATACCAGCCACAAACAACAACAAAGGAAATAAAATGGCCGTACGGCTGCCACGCGTAAACAAATAAGGACGTAATACGGCCGGCACTATCTGCCTCCATTTTCTTCTCTCCCTGTTTCCAAGCCAAAGCAACAGCGCGACAAGGCTTAAAGGAACAAATAACCATAAGGCTGCCGGACGCAGCCAGTGAAACAACACCGGATCAAAAGAACTTACCATATGGTTAAACCTGGACTTCATCGGTAGTTTCTTCTGAAGATCGTAGCCAGTCCGTTGATGAGATGAAAGACCAGTCCAAGCCCCACCGCCAGTGCGAGAGGGTAGACATACAGCAGACGCACGGGCTTGTAGTCTTCTTCCTCGTATTGTATAGGCTCTATTTTGTCAAGCACATTGTAAACCTCTTTTAGCTGTCCCTCATTCATGGCGTTGAAATATCTCCCTTTTGTCACGCTTGCTATACCTTTCAGCGTTTTCTCATCCAGGTCATACCCCCCGCCTCCCTGCGCCTTACCGATGCCAAGCGTATAGATCAGGATAGAGTCATCACGCGCCGACGCCGACGCATCCATCGGGTTGATGCTCTTGCCTTCATCGATACCATCCGTCAGCAGCAGCATTACCTTCTGTTTCATCGTATCCCTTTTCAGGACACCAGTGCCAAAGGCAATCGCTTCGCCGATACTGGTCATCTGCCCCGCCATTCCCACCTCCGTCTGGTCCAGCAGCCAGTCGATGGCATCGAGATCGGTCGTAAGAGGCGACTGCAGATAAGCATGCGTAGCAAACAGCACCAGCCCCATCTGATCGCTCTTGCGACGTCGCACAAAGTCTTTCAGGATGTTCTTGGTAGCCTCCCATCTCGATACCCGTTTCCCATCCAATACCCAATCCGTCTGCGCCATACTAAAGGAGATATCCGCGACGACCAGGAAGCTCCGGACCGTCCTGACCTTCTTTCCCGGCTCCCCCACAAACTGCGGAGAGGAAGCCGCCGCCACCAGGCAGATCCAACATAGCACCAGCATAAGCCAGCCGAAAAAGCCCCTCCTCGCGACCCAAACGCCCTTCCGGACCACCTCCCCCGAAACCGCCGCCGCCCGCCCCAGAAATGGCACGATCAAGGCCGATCGCCTCTTTTTCAAAGAAGGCAGGAGCAGATATACCACCAGTGGCAACGGCAGCAATAAAAAAACCCATTTATATGCTATCTCGAAATGCACGTTGAATATTTAATCTTTATGCTTCCTCACCCATTCCTTTGCCCGTGCAAGAAAGCCGTTCACATCCCAATAATCTCCCTCCTTTTCATACAACTGCGCCAAAAGCCTGCCATCCGCAGAGCCAAACAATTCTTTTCCCCGGCTTCGGTTCAGAAAGGCGATCCATTCGTCGGCCCTGATCCCCGCAGTCAAACTGCGACTATACCTTATCGCTGCAATCCGTTTCATCAGCATATGCACCGCATACACCATCTCGCCTTCCATACCCGGCAGCACATAATACCGCTCCATTTCTCCGATCGCAGCCAATGCCTGCCGGCGATAACGCGACTTGTTATACCATCGTACCAGTACCCGGACCGACAAAGCCGCGCCCAGCAGCACAAACACCGCCAATACATACCATCCGGGCGCGCCAAAGGAAAAGGATAGGACCGGAGGTTCTATTAATTGTCCGTATTGTTTGTCCATTTGTTGTCGTTGATTTTACCTAAATCCTTGCTGATCTGATCTTCAACCGGCTCGGCAGTATTAAAAAACACTACCGGAATTCGCGTATGCCTGAATTCCTCAGTAAACCGGCTTCTCCATTCCGCAAAGCCGCGGCGCCACGCCTCGCCATTATTTCTCCGGTGATTGTTCCATAAAAGCTGCCGTTTCCCGTCACTGAGCACCAGCCTCCCATCCGGCAGCGACTCCTCGAACGGGTCATACACATGCACAAGGATGACATCGTTGTGATTACTGATACTTTTTAGCAGTTCCCGGGTCCTGTCATCTATCTGCGAGAAGTCGCTGATCAAAGTGACCACATGATCATGGGGAGTCAACGCCGCCGTTTGTTTTAATACGTCGTTCAGCACAACCGTATTAGGTTTGACAACATTCCGTTCAGGAAGGCGCCCATTCCGCCTTACAACGGATTCCAAAAAAAATTGCACCGCCTGCCTGTCCCGCCGGGGAACAAATTGCTCCTGTCCATCGTCACCAAAAACGATCCCACCCACCCTATCACCTCTTTTCAAAGTGTAAAAGGCGCCAATAGCGGCCGTATGCGCCGCCGAGACCGACTTCATAAACCGCCGGGTTCCAAAGAACATACCATTGGTTTGATCCAGCACGATAAAGGTCGGCCGCTCCTTTTCCTCGTTGAACAACTTCGAATACGTCTCACCCGTTCTTGCCGTGACACGCCAGTCGATATTACGGACATCGTCTCCCGGAACATAACGCCGCACTTCCTCAAAATCC
Organism: Puia sp.; assembly: GCA_036499285.1. Lineage (GTDB taxonomy): Bacteria > Bacteroidota > Bacteroidia > Chitinophagales > Chitinophagaceae > Puia. Next base: position 61,777 of record DASYEB010000010.1, read on the forward strand.
AGCCCCCGCCCCCTTAGTTTCGAACTTTGACGACCTGCCAGGATGGAATACACCGGGTGCACCGGCAACAACCTGTGCGACCGCACAAGCCACTCGAATCGCATCAGGTCTTCCAATGTCACGATCACTTCCCCCGGACGCGCCGGAAGGCTTATGTCATAGTTCACGAGACTCATGGCACCAATACATTTTTTACCAGTTCTTCCAGCACCTTGTCCGTATCAAGCCCGTCGGCACTGGCAGCATAGCTTAACAATATCCGGTGCCGAAGTACATCCCGCAAAATATACCGCGTATCATCCGGAGTCACATAATCCCTTCCATCCAGCCACGCAACCACGCGCGAACATTTATCCAGCGCAATGGTCCCCCGCGGACTCGCGCCATAACTGATCCACTTCTTCAGGTCTTTATTAAACTTTTCCGGATACCTCGTGGCAGAGACAATATCCGCCATATATCTTTCCGCAGCCTCATTCACCTGCACGGCGTTTATCTCCTTCCTCGCATCAAAGATCATCTGCTGCGGCAACGCAGCCGACGCCGAAGCCGGCGCAGCTGAAGCCCCCTCCCCCCTCACCAACCTCACTATCTTCAACTCATCCTCATAAGGCGGATACGTGATCTCTATCTTCATGATAAACCGATCCAGCTGCGCCTCCGGCAAAGGATAGGTCCCCTCCTGCTCTATCGGATTTTCCGTCGCCAGCACCATGAACAACGGCTCCATATTATATGTCTTACCGGCAACCGACACCTGCCGCTCCTCCATCGCTTCCAGCAAGGCCGCCTGCACCTTCGCCGGCGCCCTGTTGATCTCATCGGCCAGCACCAGGTTGCTGAAAACAGGCCCCGACCGGAAGACGAACTTCTCCTCGCTCTGTGGCTGGTATATCTCCGTACCCGTAATATCGGAAGGCAAAAGGTCCGGCGTAAACTGGATGCGGCTAAGCTTACAGTCCAGGTTCGACGCCAGTGACTTCACCGCCCTTGTTTTTGCCAGCCCCGGCAGCCCTTCCAGCAGGACATTGCCATCCGTAAGCAACCCGATAAGTATCTTTTCAATCACATCCTCCTGTCCGATAATGGATGCTCCTATCCGTCGTTTCAATTCTTTTATCTGGTCTAATACCGGCATGTCATTCCCTGGTTTAACGATCAGTTTTACATTTGAGGTTTCGGCAATTTTTCGATGATCTGGTCGATAGAGAACGTGGCCGGAGCCTGACGGGGAGGGAATACCCGATAGGTACCCAGGTATCGGGCCACCTTTTCCACTACCGGCAGGATCAGGAAGGCATGGTCCATCGCCCAGCGTTCATAACCCGCCGCATTGGCGGGTGAATATTCATAAGGATCGGAAAGGAGATCGACCATCACCGGCGCCCTCATCTCCGTCATGGGCACCCGCCATATCTCCATGCCATGGGCATCCTGCCTGGCAAATACATATTTAAACCGGTCATCCCTGTAAGCAACAAGATTCCCATCGTCATCAAAATAGACAAATTCATGCCGCAACGTTCCCGATTGCCCCTTCAGATAAGGCACCTGGTTATAGCCATTAAGATGTACCTTAAAATGCTTGCTTCCTTCCTGCGCACCCTTCGTCACATCGTCCGCAAGATTCACGTCGCCGCCCGCCGCAGCGACAAAGGTCGGCAGCCAGTCCTCTGCCGAAAAAAGTCCCGTAAAATTGCTGCCTGGCTTGATGACCCCGGGCCAGCGGATCAGACAGGGCACCCTGAACGCGCCTTCCGTCTCCATGTCCTTCTCACCCCGGAACGGTGAAGATCCGCCATCGGGCCATTGGTTCTTCATCGTATCCTCGACCTTGCCATCGGCGGTAGACTTCAGCACCCCCCGCGGACCAAACTGCTTTTTGAATCCCGCCCAAAAATGACGACGATATTAGGCTTCTTCTGCGCAATGGCATTCCCCCCGATGATCAATGCTATTGCGGCTAAGGATAATGAATGCCGATATTTCATAATATTTTAGTTTACTTTTTCTCGTGCTGTTTGATGTATTCGGATGGCGTCCGGCCCGTAAACTTCTTAAAGGCATTTGTAAAGGTGTTGCGGTTACGGAAGCCGCAACCCGTCGCCAGCTCACTTACATTTATCTTCCGGTTCTTTGCCCCCTTGATCAGTTCCAGGCAATGATGGACACGCAGCTTGTTGAGGTAGTCGCTAAAATTCATTCCCTTCCGCAGGTTGACGATGGCAGACAGCTGATAAGCCGGAACCTTTATGGATTCCGACAACTCTTTCAGCGTGTAATGCGGTTGTAGGTATGGCCGCTTTTCCTTCATAAAAAGATCCAGGCGATGCTGAATATATTCCGCCGCGTCAAATTCCTGGTCGTCACCCGGAAGCAACCTCCGCCGGGGGCCGAACAGGGACTTCAACCAATCGGGCATTTTCAATTTCATACCTGCTCCGGTTGTTAAACTGTCAGAACCTCGAAAATTTGAATCCTATGTTTATAGAGAGATAACGTTGACCGTCCAGATCCCCCTCGTTGAAAGACCAATAGTATTTTGCCCCGACAAATCCCGAAACACCTTCATCCCCTTTGAATTCGATCCCCACCTCCGGCCGGATACAGAACTGCCAGGCATCCGAACTTATCCGGTACAGACCAAAGTCAGTGCTTCGGTTGGCATACATCGTACCCGCTCCCAGACCCAGATAAGGCTTGATCCCCTTATTCTCCATCTTTGGATATAGCTTGGTTCCCAGGATGATAGGGACAGCGTTCGTGTAGCGGTACTGTGCACCCGAGATCGACGCCGTTCCCTGGGTATATACCTTGGAATTGACATGTTGATAGAAAACATTCCACCCCACCTCGAGACCCACAGTTCTTCCGGGTTTCATCTTCTTGTTGAATTCCATGTTGATCCCCCGAAAGCTGGTACTGCTGGTGTAGTCATGAAGGTTCCCAAGCGGAAAGGAGATGGGATAGGAGACCATAAAATTGTCGGTTTGTGCAAACGAACTGATTGCGCCCAGCGCCATCAGCGAAAAGAGAAGTATTCGTCTCATATTTGTTAGTTTAATGTTTTAAATATGGGGATTGATCAAAAGCCTTGTTGATATTGGTTTGGATCCGGCTGATAATATCCGTCGAGCCGCCTTCCGCCAGACCGTTCAGAATACAATTCCAGACCACCGGGATATTTCCAGCCTGGGGACTTACCGCTTTTTGATCGATCATTTGCACAAATACGGACCCTGTACGATAGCTGGTCACATAAGGCGGATAATACCCCGGATAATACCAACCCCAGCCGGGATAGTAGTCAGGATACCACCAGTCCCAATAGTCCCAGTCATAATAGTAATAGATATTGGTGGTGGTCATGGCAGACGGCAGCAATATGACGTCCGGCTGGGCATTCTTGTCGACAAGGGTCCAGCCGTTCTTGGTCATCCCCTGCTGCAGTTGGGAAAGAATGACGGAGGCATACACTGAGCTCAGCATCGTGGGCCTTCCACCCTGATTCTGCACCACAGCACCCGTGATCTCGATCACACTGTCCGGCAGCGCATACGTCTTCCGCTGTGAAAATTGAAAATCACTTGAATAATTGGTATACACAAGATCAAGGTCAGCTGTGTATTCAGGACCTTTGGGATAACATCCGGTCAGGAAAGCTAAAAGGGAAATAGCCAACCAGTACTGAAGATTGATACGCATAGTCAGGAATTTTAGATAAAGACACCTGTGGGATAAACCATCAGGATCAGAAAGCATCTTTTTCTTGCACAAATTTGTAAATCAGGGCATCCGGATCCCTTTTTCCTTAAATTGACTATACAGGAGACTCAGCACCTCGCTTCTGATCTTCTGGAGGCTGGTGATATTGCTGACCCATACCAGTACCGTCAGGCTGGTCTGTTTTTCCGTCGTGGCATTGATAAGAACATAAGGCTTATTCTCCTGCGAAAGACCGGGATGCTCTGCCAATGCCGCCCGGACAAGAGATTCTATTTCCTCACGGGTAGGACCGGATTCGATAGAGATCGGGATAGCTATTCGTACCCTGTGCCCCCTTACCGTCAGGTTGGCGACCTGTCCGGAGAGAAGATCCGCATTTGGCATGATCAGCTCGCTTCCATCTTCCGTAAGGATCTTACTCGATCGGATCCCGATATCCCGGACCAGTCCCTTTTTATCTTTCAGCTCGATATAGTCGCCGATCTGAAACGGCTTTTCAAAGATTAGAATAATCCCCGAGATCAGGTTGTTGACAATGCCCTGCAAACCTAATCCAACACCGACGCTTAGCGCACCGAAGATGATGGTGATCTTATCCAGCGGCACACCCGACGCGGCAATGGCCAGAAAAAACCCGGTAATGATTATCACCAGCCGTATCATTGCCAGCCTTGAGCCATTCCTCATATTTTCAGGGATGCCATGCTCATCCGGCGCACCAAATAGCAGTCCCGTATATTTTTGGAGAAAATTGGACAGATAAAGGATCAGGACAAAGAGCAATATATTGACAAATTGAAAAGATAAAGTCCCTACCTGGAACGGCCGGTACAGCAGCTGCCGCCACATCCGGGCAAGATAGTCATAGACGTTCAGATTGATGGTCAACGACAGCAGCCAGACAGCCAGCCCGTACATCCGCAGCAGGAAGGATATACTCTTTTCCATCTGCTGGTAGATACGGCCCCCTTTCGCATTCAAGCCCTCCAGCATACAGCTCGCAAATATGGATAGACCTATGGCGTCGATCACCCCAAAAATACCAGCCGTGCTGAATATCCGGGCAAGACTAAGCCGCCTCGAAAGCCCGGCAATAAGGGACAGGAGATTCAACACCTCAAACACCCAAACACTCGCATAAACCAGCTTCTTTAACAAAAAATTCCCGGTCAGTTGTCTCAGGACATAGTATCCGGCAGTGATCGAAAACACATTCATGATGAGCAACGATATACTGGCGCTTTCAGGAAGCAGCATTATTCGGATGATCAGCAAAAAGAGATATAAAACAACAATAATAGCCCAATATACCAGCTGCCGCCGCGGCCAGCTAAGGAGAAAGAAAACGCACAGAACAGCCAGCAAAGGCAGCTCACTGACAGGGAAGGTGGACGCATGCAGCTCGAATAAAGGATGTATGTTCAGAAGCGCGATCAGTGCATATAAAAGAGGGCGTATGCCATCAGCAGCCGACACCACTCGTCGCAGCCACCACCAAACGCCCGCCCCGATCGCAAGGATCAGCATATAATTATTCCTGTTACGGTGCAGAAAATAAAAGATCAACGGACCATCCGACTGCAGCCATCGAAGCATCGACTCCCGTCTTTCATCAGCCCCTCCGCCGGTATCTGCCCGTTCCGGCTTATCTCGATCTTCCCTTTGGAACAGATGATCGGCCAGTTGCCTTTTCATATAGGTGATCCGGCTTTTCAGATCCACCGTCAGGAAGTATTGCTTGGATACCCGCAGCTGCAGGGTTTTGATACGCGTGAGATTCACCTCCGTGGATTGGTTGGCCATCTTCCATTTTCGGCGCAGCGCATGCAGCTCTTCCAGGTAGAATTGCAGATAAAGACTGTCTTTTATCAATTGCCGAAGAGATGAGTCATGGGAGAAAGAAGCCAGCTCCAGATTGATATCGGCCAGCTCATTGTCATATTTGAAAAGATTGCTGCGCCAGCCCGAAATCTGCGTGCCGATGTCATCCAGCATGATTCCATAAAGCTGGAGTGTCTTGAACTCGGGGACGGCATCAAGGTAAAGTAAATTACCATTGATGATCCGCAGGATCCGGCTGATGTCAGGCAGATCCTGCTCTATCCTCCGGGTATTGAATTCATCCCCCATAAATATATTGATCCTGTTGAGTATGACATGCGCCGCATCAAGACGCCGCATGACGCTGTCCCTCGAGTACATGACACTGTCCCGCGTATATTCGGCAGAGTTGATCCCACTCGCAGCCGCTGCCTTATCCTTTTGACCCTGGCCGTAGCCCGGGAGACCCCAGCCCGCCACTAACAACCAGAATAAAAGGCAATTTTTCATACACGTAGACTATTCACCCACCTCTTCAAGATCTCCTGGCTTCCAGCTGCCGTCAAAGGCCGATTGATCAGGTCCGTATATTCTGATATAAACGAACCAGCCTTTGCCGGGTATGGTTTTGATCCATTGTTTTTCTTTTCCCGCAGGCGCCTTCGGTCCAAAATAAAGATCCAGCGCCGATGTTCCCAGCAGATCTTTCAGTTCGAACATTGACCGCAGCGCGGCATAACCCTGATCGGTCTGCACCTGGCTTCTTGTTTCGGCATCATAGACCGTTACCGACCAAAATAGTTTGGCAGGTACCGGCTGTGGCATCGTCAGCTTATACGTTTTCCCGCCATCCACATATTCTCCCTTGCTGTCGCGCAGACCAAGCCAGTACAGCGATCCCTGGCCGGCCTGTCTCCTGAACATAGCCGGCGAGACGCCGATGGCCTGGTAAAACCAGACTTCACGTGCTACGACATCCGTATAATCCGGCGTTTCAAAATCTCCGTTCTCCGGTCGCAGACCTACCCATTCCCACTTCCGGTCCGGCCACACTACCTTGTCTTCACGCCGGTCGGCAAAGGACTGTACCCGCATTTGCCCGTTCCCGATCTTTGCCGCCTTTTCCAGGATCGCTTTCATCCGCGCATCGGGAATAAAGGGTTTTCCTTTTACGATCCCCAATGCGGCCAGCTCCCCATAATAGTCTCTGTATCTTTCATAGGCCGGTTCCCTGTCGATCACATCCTTCAGCGCCTCCCAGTATTTTATATTGGTCTCCCAATCCAGCGGCGTAGTATTTTGTGGCTTTGGAGTAAGGTCAGGCCATTGAGGACTTGTCCATACCGCGGTTCTCGCCAACGGATGTACCTTAATGGTCGGTATTCGTGCAATAGCGGCCGGGACATCGCCGCCTACAGGCATAGAGCGAACACCTATTATAAGATTGTTGGTGGTCGAATGCCATACATGATAACCGGAAGGTACCAGGCCTTTATATCCGGGCGGCAGGATCAGATGCTTTCCCCCCTTACCGGCATCAGGACCGGGGATCCCCATATCCGCAACCCATCGCTGATTGACATCCATGGCTATTACGATCAACGGGCCAGGTGGAAGTTCTATCACCATCGGCCCCTTGCTGAGGTCGATCGGGATCGGTCCGTATGGAGTGTCTGAGTTCAGCGTAAAGCCTACATGTATCGGCTTGGTATCCAGCATGCCAAACACCTTGTTGGGAATCACACCGATGTCTGCATTGCCTTTGAATATGGCCTCACCCGAGACAGTAGCGTAAAAAAATCGATAGGCTTGTATCGCACGGTTCAGATCGGCATCGTCATACGCCCGCCGAATCGTTTCCGAAGTTGGATACCCACCCACAAATTGATAACCAGCCGACCCGACGTTTGCCGATGACCCGACACCCGCAGACGACCCGGCGTTAGTAGAATCCGGTGGCATCACCTTGTCACCGGGCGAAGAGGTACAACCAGCCAGCAACGCAACAGCCAAAAGAGGAGTATAGGTCTTCATTGAATAGTATTTATATAAGCAGACACCTGTGAACCCCTCGATCCGCCACACTCCACGATAAATTCAATGTTGCCAAAACTTATAACTATTGGCAATAAAATGGCGAAAATGACTGCCCGGGAGTGTCTAAAAGACAACCATTAATCACAAAACACAAACATGTTATGAAATACATGATCCCAAGGGCATTTTCGGTGGTAATGATTGTGCTGGCCCTGACACATTGTGAATCCAAGAATCCAGAAACAACTGCAGATCCTAAAGATGCCTCTTCCTTTACACAAAAAAAACAACAGGAGATCCAAGCTTATCTCCCGTTCAATGACAAGACCGATTACGATGATGCACACAAAGGATTTATCGCAACCATTGAATCGGGTGAAATCAAAGACGATAAAGGCAATGTGGTTTACAGCATGAAGCAATACGATTTTATAAAAGGACAGGCGCCGGCCACGACAAATCCGAGCCTGTGGCGCGAAAGCGAGATCAACAGCATCAACGGATTGTTCAAAGTAACCGATGGCATATATCAGATCCGCGGCTTTGATCTGGCCAATATGACTCTGATCGAAGGAAAGACAGGATGGATCATAATAGATCCGCTGCTATCACCGCCGACTGCAAAAGCCGGTTTGGATCTGGCCAACGAAAAACTGGGAAAAAGAAGAGTATCTGCCATTATTCATACCCATAGCCATATCGATCACTTTGGCGGCATCAGGGGCGTCGTGGATGAGGCAGATGTAAAAAGCGGTAAAATCCCTATTTATATACCCCAGGGTTATTTCGATGCAGCCATCAGTGAGAACGTCATGGGTGGAAATACAATGGGTAGAAGGGCAGCATATATGTATGGCAATTTGTTGCCAAAGGATGCCAAAGGTACATTGGGTTCGGGCCTGGGACAGACTACGTCCGCAGGCCTGGCGGGCATCCTGGAAGGCACGGATGTCATAAAAAGCTTAACCGGGGAAAGCCGGGTGATCGACGGCATACAGGTTGACTTTATCTATACACCCGAATCCGAGGCGCCCGCAGAAATGATGTTTTATTTCCCTCAATTCAAAGCATTCTGCCAGGCAGAGGATATCAGTCACACCCTCCACAACCTTTATACGCTAAGAGGTGCAAAAGTAAGGAACGGTCAAAAATGGAGTGAATATATCGACCTGGCACTTGCAAAATGGGGAGACGATGTACAGGTATCCTTCGGTTCACACCACTGGCCTACCTGGGGCAACGACAACATCAATACATACTGGAAAAGCCAAAGAGACCTGTATCGCTTTATCCATGACCAGACATTACGATTGGCAAACGAAGGATATACACCGGTAGAGATCGCCAACATGATCAAATTGCCCGAAAGCCTTGATAAACATTTTTACAACCGGGGTTATTATGGTTCGGTAAGCCACAACGTAAAAGCCCAGTATGACCTGTATTTCGGCTGGTTCGACGGCAACCCCGCTAATCTCGATAAATTGCCCCCCTCCGATGCCGGAAAAAAATATGTAGAATTTATGGGTGGTGCAGAAAGTCTGCTAACCAAGGCCAAAAAATCTTACGATGACGGGGAATATCGCTGGGTCGCAGAAGTAGTCAACCATTTGGTATTCGCTGATCCCACAAACAAAAATGCCCGCAATCTTTTGGCGGATGCCTACGAACAACTGGGTTATCAGGCAGAATCCGGACCATGGAGAAACTTCTATCTCTCCGGCGCAAAAGAATTGAGAGATGGTGTAAAAGTTTTGCCCTCGCCAAACACAGCAGGTCCGGATATGGTTCGGGGCATGTCCACCAGTTTATTCTTCAATTTTCTGGCCATGCGATTTAAGGGCACCGAACCGGCTGCAGCCGCAATGAAATACAATTTCAGTGTCTCGATGCCCGATGTCAATGAAAAAGTGGCGTTGATCATTGAGAACGGTGTAGTCAACATAAGGATCGGCAGCTCATTGCCCGATCCGGTGACCGCTACTATTACCATCAACAGAAAAGACCTCGATCGCGTCACTCTTGGAGAAGCGAAATTTAAGGATCTGGTAGACAACGGCACCGTCAAAATAAGCGGTGACAACGCTGCTTTTACCAGCTTCCTGGGAATGATCGACAACTTTAATTTCTGGTTTCATATCGTCGAGCCATAACAAAACGTCATGGGCAAAAAAGAAGCCTTTCTTGTCTTATTATCTTCATGCATACTAGCCGTTACACATGCACAGGAAGAAAAGTCGTTCAGACCCACACATAGCATAGGACTCAACATCGGTCACGAATTTTCATTCAGCGGAGTAGACGACAATGGCAACCGGACGCTAACGGTATTGCCTTATTGGGGTCTTGATTATAATTTCCAGTTCGCACGAAAATTTGCCATCGGGTTACATACCGATTTTATAACAGAATCCTTTAAGGTGGAAAAGAACCTCGACGGTGGAGACCACGAAGTAGTAGAACGATCTTACCCTATCGCACCCGCCGTTATGGGCTTTTACAAACCTACGGAGCATTGGAGTTTTGGACTGGGCGTTGGCGGCGAATTCGCGAAAGAAGAAAACCATTTTTTAAACAGGATCGCGGCAGAATATGGCGCGGACATCACCAACGGGTGGGAAGTCTTCGGGGTCTTTCAATATGATATCCGTTGGCGCTCCTATGACACCTGGACCCTCGGCCTGGGTATTTCAAAAGCTTTAGGCAAAAAACAGAAATGATGACTATCTTTAAAAAAGCGTTCCTGGTGCTGACAGCGACAGTAGTATGCACAACTTTACAAGCTCAGTCATCCCCACCCTATACTATGGGCTTTATCCCTGCATCCATAGAAGAGATAGACGTCTCTTTTCCCCTCTACGATAAATGGCACCTGAGCGGCCAGGCAGATTTCCAAACCGTAACACAGGGAGCCTATACAAACAAAAATCCATTCGCTTACATGCAGCGTACGGTGATCCGACCCTGGATCGTCTACTCCGGGTTTAAGAATATGAAGTTCTGGCTGGGATATGCACACAACAAAAAGTATGAGATAGCAGAAGCAGGCAACTATGAAACGCTCGAACAACGATTGATCCTTATGACTACTTTTTCCCAAAAATTACCGAAAGGAAGCATGTTCGAACAAGTACGTTTCGAGACCAAATTTTTTGATGACAAAAGCGGAACACACCAGACGGTACCGAGATTAAGAGCCAGGTTTGGCGTAAACCATTTCCTGAATCAGAATAGTAAGAAGCCCATTTTTAGCTCCCCGAACATCTCCTATTATGCAGAGCTCATGCTGAAATTTCCTCAAAAAGACTACGCCGACAATCATTTTGACATCTTCAGGATGTCCGTCTATTACAGCGCCGGGATTACCCAGAACCTTCATTTCTTAGCAGGCATCATCGCGCAAATGCAGCTGAGGACCAACGGAACCCAGTTTGATATTTATCACGGTCCCATAGTATCGTTGAGATACAGTATTAAGCCCAAAAAGAGAGAGACATTCGACAGCGTCGACGGAACCGACTAGATCAGATCAGCTGGTTTGATCATAAAAAAATAGCGGCATATAGACATATGCCGCTTTCAAGTTCCTGTCGCTCTAAATCTTTTAAACGGCTGTATATAGATATACACAGCCTTCCTATAACCTTAAAACCTATGATCCAGGTCTGCTCCGGACCTGGCTATCCGCGTATGAAGAAGAAATTCAGGTCTGTCATTTAAATAAGGGCCAGCGTATATTCTACGCCGACCCGTTAACCCCAACTGCCTGCTAGTTCTTTTATCGAATGATCAAAATTAACACAAGCGTCAACGACTAAAAAATTTACGCCTGTCATCGCTGCCAACATTTGCAAAACTTGGCAACATCCCGGTTCCTCATCTATGTCAACTTTTTATTTTTACACTACGTGCAGCCTATTAACATCGAAATCACTTAAAAATAAAACCATGAGCGTCTTTGCCCCCCGTTTAAACGAGTACATGAAAGAAAAAATGCCCTTTCTGTTGCCGGACTATAACATCCGCGATTTGGCCGACAGTGTCAACATTCCCGCTTATCAGCTATCTGACTACATCAACAAAGAGCTTGGTGTCAACTTCAACGACTATCTTAATCGATACCGAATAATATATTGCGAAGAGATGATCCATCGCGGACCCGTCAGTGAATTAAATGTGAAAGGGCTGGCTTTGAAAAGCGGATTTAACAGCAGGAATGCACTGACTGCTGCTTTTAAGAAGTTTACAGGGTTCACACCTTCCCGATACCTGAAAGGCTGGGCCAATCTCCATGGTCCGGAAATTATCGGTTAGAGAATTTTGAGAAGCTCTTAATCGATCCTTCCCGCCAAAATAATGCAGACACAGGGTTATACCGTAAGTGTACTTATTGATATAAAAATAAACAAACCATTTAGTACGCACAATTAAGGCCCTGAGAACTAGTTAAAATTCTCCGGAATTTAAACAGTTTTGTTAAGTTTATGTAGACTTTAGATCTTCATCCCACACTTTTGTTCATTTTCAGCCGCCTACGGAACTAAAAATGCAATCACCTGCATCAGGATTTTTTTCCCCCAACCGCAGCCATGCTGCACCAAATCGTAGATCGTTGCGAACCCTGGTTTTGCGACAGATAGTTCTTTTCTCCTAACATTTACCATAACACCTAAAATTGATTCTATGAAGCAACGTCTACTCACAATACTTAAGTTTTTCAAACGTAAGGTTAATAAAACCATTCACCCGAATAAGACCGAACGCTCCAACGTCCTCACACCGGACAGGATAAAAATTATTTCAGCGAAGCTTAGCGTGTTTATGCGGGAAAATAAACCATTCCTGCATTTTGGATATGGGCTCCGGGACCTTGCCGATGCGATAAAGATCCCACCATACCAGCTATCTGCTTATATCAACCGGGTCCTGGGGTATAATTTCAACGATTATTTGAATCAGTACAGGGTCAGATATTGCGAGGATCTCATCCAAAAGGGACTTATCGACCACCTGAACCTGAAAGGACTGGCGGTAAAATGCGGGTTTAATAACAGGACTACGCTGAACAATGCTTTCAAAAGATTTACGGGCTCTCCACCGGCGCACTATCTTAAAGGATGGAAAAAAAAGCATAATTCGAGTTTCTGATTGTTTCCCGGCTATTCAGCTTGTCGCCAATTCTTATAAATCCTGGCAGAGATGCCGCGGGGGTTACAACAATGCACCTTGCGAAATGTATGACTCGCCCGACAACCTCTCCACATTCCTATGGGGACGTGTTTTATCCAAAAGCGAACAAATAGAATGAAAAATCCCTATTTTCTTTCCTTTCTTGCGGGTCTTTTATTATCCCTGCTCATCTTTGTCCATCTTCAGGACAGATATGAGAACACCCTGTTTAATACCTTATCCCGGCAAGTCAGCCAAAATGCCCCTTCAAAAGAAGAAGACTCTATTCTGATCTGCGCAATGAATACCTGCTATGAAATGCTAAAAACAAGATCGACAATCTTTGATCATACATTGGAAAAAAGCTGGATAAGTAATTATTTTCATCCCCTGAGCGCGGACCTGATCGCTGCGGATCGCGCCGGCGGAAGTTATTCCCTGGTCTTATGCAGGTTACTGCAGGTTATGAACTACCGGGCAAGACTTGTTCAGACGAACTCGGAAGAAGATCATATCCTGGTAGAAGCTCATACATCAAAGGGTTGGGTTGTTTTAGACCCCTTAAATAATCTTTATTCTGCAAGACCGGACGGTAACAGCTACCATTTTTCACACCGGACCTGGTTCCTGAGAAAATACCAGATCCTATCCTGGATCCTGCTCTCCTGCGTCCTGCTGGTTTCATACGGAATGGTGACCCGGCTGATCAATAACCGGCGGGTAAGGGTCTTCCAGCCTGCCGTATTCACCGCTTCTGTCTTTCCCAATCCGGTGAAAGGTATCATAAAGATCAAGCTGAATGGCGTCCATGCGAACGAAGATTTTCGGTTTGAAGTAGTAAACCCCGCGGGTATGGTGGTTTATCATAAGGATATGCGTAGCACCGGAACCACTACCGTAAAGCAATTGCCGCGGCCTGGAATTAGTGGAGGTAAGTATCTCTACCGGATCACCCGGAAAAGCACCAGCCAGGTAACAAACGGTGTTATAATATTCCAATAGATTGACTAGATTGTAGCCCTAAAGTAAATGACATGTCATTACCGGCTACGGTCTCATTTCACAAACAAATCACCGGTGCAGGGATCCTGATCGCGGTAGGCATAGTGTTTGGCGATATCGGCACCTCCCCATTGTATACGCTGAACGCCGTTTTTCACAACCGGGTGATCACAGCGGACGTGGCCCTTGGGGCATTGTCAGCCATTTTCTGGACCCTTTTCTTTCAGACGACCCTGAAATATGTCATCATCACGCTTCAGGCGGACAACAACGGAGAAGGCGGCATCCTCTCCCTCTATGCGCTGATCCGCCGGAAATCCAGCCGCTGGCTGCTCTTCCCCGCCATGGCCGGCGCCGCCTTTCTTATGGCGGATGGTATCATCACCCCACCGATCTCGGTGGCTTCCGCTATCGAAGGCCTGCAGGCTATCGACCCTCATATACAGACAGAAGGCATCGTCATCGTTATATTAATCCTCCTATTCATATTTCAGCAGTTCGGAACGGAAAAGATCGGGAAGATCTTCGGCCCCGTCATGCTGGTCTGGTTCACCTTTATCGGCGTGCTGGGAGTCATCGCCCTAAAGGATAATCCCGGTGTTTTGAAAGCGCTGAACCCTTATTATGCCTACGAGCTGTTGAGATATTCGCCGGGCGGATTCTGGCTGCTGGGAAGCATATTTCTTTGTACGACGGGCGCCGAAGCGCTATATAGCGACATGGGGCATTGCGGCCGCAACAACATCCGGGTCAGCTGGGTCTATATAAAGACCACGCTCATCCTTAGCTATGCCGGGCAGACAGCCTGGCTTTTACAGCACCAGGGCGAACACGTGGGACTGATCAGTCCTTTTTATCATATCGTTCCACAGGTCATCTACCTGCCTGCGCTGATCGTTGCAACACTGGCGACCATTATTGCAAGCCAGGCCCTGATCAGCGGTTGCTTTACCTTGATCAACGAAGCCATCCGGCTGGATGTCTGGCCCCTGCACAGGGTACTCTTTCCCGGAAATATCAAGGGGCAGATCTATATTCCGTTCATCAACTGGATGCTGATGACCGGCTGTATCGGGATGGTACTGTATCTAAGGGAGTCGAGCCGGATGGAGGCAGCTTACGGATTGAGTATTACCCTGACCATGCTGATGAGCACCGTCCTGATCAATTTCTACCTCCGGACCCGGCGGGTGCCCTTTGTGGCAAGGCTATGTATAACCGGTCTTTTTCTCTTTATCGAGCTCTGCTTCCTGGTGGCCAATTTCCGGAAGATCAAGGAAGGAGGCTGGCTCACCCTGCTCATCGGAGCCGGGCTCTATACCGTAATGTATATCTGGTATAAAGGCCGCACCATCAAACGGTCGATGGTCAGTCTTTGCCCCATAGACCAGTACACCCTGATGCTCCAACGGCTCAGCGCAGATACCAATATAGCCAAGTATGCAACCAACCTGGTCTACCTGACCACATCGGGGTCCTCGAAGATGATCGAACGGTCGGCAATGGATTCCATCCTGTCCCGCTCGCCAAAAAGAGCGGACATATACTGGTTCCTGCATGTCAACGTGCTGGATGAGCCCTATGCCCTGAGATTCCACGTAGATACGATAGTTCCAAACGATGTCTATTTTATCACCTTTAACCTCGGGTTCCGGATCGAACCCCGGATGGACCAGTTTTTCGAACAGGCGGCACGCAGCCTGGTGGACTGCGGCGAAGTGGACGTCTCCGAGCGATACGAACACTATTACCAGCATAGCCCCATCGGCGACTATTGTTTCATGTTGATGGACCCCTTCCTGTCTTTTGGCAACTCCCTGCCTCCCCGGAAACGGTTCCTGATGCGCAGCTATTTTAACCTGAGATATCTAAGCGTAAAAGAAGCAACCAACTTCGGCCTCGACCGGAGCAATGTCACGATCGAAAAATACCCCGTCGTGGTCAGCCCTGTCAGCGCGCCGACCCTCGTCAGGGAATAATTCATCTACTTCGCCGAAGCACCCGCAACCGTCTCGTTCACAACAAGCTTCAACGACTCCGAATTGATACAATATCTGAGTCCGCTGGGCGCAGGCCCATCCGGGAACACATGCCCCAAATGCGCGTCACAAACACTACAGTTGACCTCGATCCTTGTCATACCATAAGAGACATCCTTTTCATACGAGATCACATTCTCTTTGATCGGCTGCGTAAAACTCGGCCACCCGGTACGCGAATCAAACTTTATACCGGAATCAAACAGCTCCGTATCACAGCAGATACAGTTATATTTCCCCGGATCATAACGGCTGCACAATTCTCCGCTGAAGCTCGGTTCTGTACCTTTCTTACGGGTAATGCGGAACTGCTCCGGCGTCAGCTGGGCTTTCCATTCTGCATCGGTCTTTTCTACCCTTCTGTCGGGCTTAAGATTGCCTTTATTGGCAAAATTGAGGACGTCATTCCAGTTTAGCATATGTTTGTTTGTTTTTGTATTTTATGCGTCAATTCCCGTTCCAGATTTTTAAAAGGCTGATTATCAATGACGGGTTGACAGCACATGACTATCAGACACGAAATATCGCCCAGACACGAAATATCGTCCATGAATAGACAACGGTCAGCCAACAGGAAACTAGGTTTATGGGCCAGCACCGCGCTTGTCGTCGGGAATATGATCGGCGCCGGCGTCTTCCTGATGCCCGCCGCCACAGCATCTTTTGGCAGTATAAGCCTGCTCGGCTGGATCTTCTCCGCGATAGGCTCCTTCTTTCTCGCAAAGGTCTTTAGCAACCTGAGCCGTATTCTGCCGGGCGCCACCGGCGGACCTTATGCCTACACCCGGGCTGGTCTTGGTGATTTTGCCGCTTTCCTCGTAGGCTGGGGTTATTACCTGGCGACCTCCTGCGCAAACGCCGCCATCGCCATCTCTTTTGTCAGCGCCCTCAGCACGTTCTTCCCCGCATTGGCAACCAATGCCGCCACCGCCGCCCTGACCGGCCTCGCAACAGTATGGCTTCTCAGCTGGGTCAACAGCCGCGGCGTCATTCTCTCCGGCAACATACAGCTGATCACGACCGTGCTAAAGATCACACCCCTCCTCGTCATCGGCATCACCGGTCTTTTCTTTATCCGCGCAGCCAACTATCACCCCTTTAACAATACCCATACCTCGATATTCGCTGCTATCACCGCCACCGCCACAATGACCATGTTCAGCTTCATCGGGATCGAATCGGCAACCATCCCCTCCGGGAGCGTACGTGACCCGGGAACCACCGTCTCCCGCGCTACCATGCTCGGACTTGCTATCGCCACCCTCATCTATTTGATCGGCAGCATCAGCGTCATGGGCCTCATCCCCCTGGAGACCCTGCGCCGTTCCGCAACCCCATTTGCAGATGCCGGTGTCATCCTCTTCGGACCAACTGCAAGATATTGGGTCAGCGCAGGCGTTGCCATCGCAGCGTTTGGCGCGCTCAACGGATGGACACTCGTCCAAAGCCAGGTCCCCTTCGCCATCGCAAAGGACGGTCTTTTCCCGGCTCTCTTCACCCGGACCAATAGTAAGGGTGTCCCCTTCGTCGGCATCATCGTCAGCGCAACCATCATTTCATTATTCATCGGTATGAACTATACCAGCGGCCTTGTGGACCAGTTCCGCACCCTTCTCCTGCTCTCCGTCTTCACCATGCTGATCCCCTATCTTTTCTCTACGGCAGCCTATCTGATCCTCCGTCTCAGCCGCAGACCAATCGTAAAAAAAGGGCTCATCTCGGTGCTGATCCTCGGCACCCTTGCCTTCATCTACACATTATGGGAAATTGCCGGAGCAGGACAGGCTTCAGTATATTATGGATTCCTATTGCTTATGGCAGCTATCCCCATCTATGTATTTAAAGCAAGGAACGGGTTTTAGTCAGCCACCCGGCTGCCTACCTTTACCGGTAATAAATACAACATGACCGATAGAATAAACAAGCTGGACTGGGAGAACATAAAAAAACAACTCCACGACAAAGGCTTTATCATCGTAAAAAAAGTCCTTTCAAAAACCGAATGTCAGCACCTCATAAAGGAATACGAGACCGATGCCAGCTACCGCAAGACCATCGATATGCAGCGGTACCGGTTTGGCAGCGGCGAGTATAAGTATTTCAGCTATCCTCTTCCTGACATCATCACGCAGCTAAGAGAATCCGTCTACCCCTTCATCGCTCCCGTTGCAAACCAGTGGATGGAAGAGCTCGGCCTGACCACCCGGTTCCCGGAGACCCACAAGGAAATGATCCGGCTTTGCCAGAAGCAGGGCCAGACAAAACCCACTGCGCTGATCCTGAAATATGGCGAGGGCGGCTACAATACATTACACCAGGATCTGTATGGCGAGGTATTCTTCCCGATGCAGATGGTCTTTGTCCTCAACCAGACCGGCGAAGACCATACAGGCGGTGAGTTTGTCATCACCGAACAGGTACCCCGTGCCCAGTCAAAAGCAAATGTGCTGGTGCCCGGCATGGGCGACATGATCATCTTTACCACGCGTTTCCGGCCGGTAAAAGGAACAAAAGGATCTTACCGGGTGAATATGAAACATGGGGTAAGTCCGCTGCACAGCGGCACCCGGTTTAGCCTGGGAATTATCTTTCACGATGGACTGAGCTAATGGCGACGTTCCGGGATTATGCCGATCCGGCAAATATGCAGATTTTCTACAGGATCTTCCCTGATATTTCCGTTAATTTTAGGTATCACATGAATTATCGTAAAGGAAATGGATTACATCAATCTGGAGAAGAATACCGAAGCGTTCGTTAGAAAGACTTTTGCTAATTGTACAGAACATCAATACCCCTATCACAACCTGGTGCATACGATCAACGTAGTGGAGCATGTAGTTGAGATCGGGAATTACTATAAATTGATGGACGAGAACCTGGCCGTGATCAAAATTGCCGGCTGGTTCCATGACATAGGACATTTATACGGCGCCTATGAGGGGCATGAGGACCGGGGTGTAATGATCATGAAAGGTTATATGGAACAGTTCAAGGCGCCGGAAGAGATGATCGCGCGGATCGGCGATTGTATCAGAGCTACCAAATTCCCATCCAATCCCGGATCATTAAACGAAAAGATCCTCTGCGACTCAGATACCTATCATTTTGGAACAGCATATTTTCATCAGACCGACAGCCTCGTCAGAACAGAGGTCGAGCTTCGTACAGGGAAGCCCTTCCCCGGATGGCATAAAAAGAGCATCTGGTTACTGGAGCATCATCAATTCTTCACTTCTTATTGTCAGCAGCTGCTGGAAAAAGGAAAACTGGAAAACATAAAATGGCTGCGGTCGCTGGCCGACTGATTTATTCCACTTTCAGATTTTTAGCCGGATTCTCCGTCGCAGCCGCATACGTTTGGGAAATGATGGTGACAAGCCCGAGTACAAGAATTGGCCTTTGTTTTAAAATTTTGGCAATCAAGACTTTAAACAATTACTAATTTGTTGGCCTGCACGAAAACGGACTGGTAGTGTACGTATATGATACACAGGATGGACGGACATTATTCAGAACGCTGATTGCCAACGGCATTAAAGATTGGCATTTAATTGGTGCAGAAGACGCAAACTAACCTTCCATGTTCAGAAATTATTGCATCATCGCGTGGCGGAGCCTTATCCGGAATAAATTACACACGGCAATCAACCTGGGCGGCCTGGTCATCGGTTTTACGATAGGGATTGTGGTGCTGGCCCTCGTATACAGCCAGTTGACCTTTAATGGATTCAACGTAAACCGGAAGAAGATTTACCAGGCCTATGAGTTTTATAATAAAGTGGAAGGAGAGCAGATCAACAACCAGTTCGGTTTTGCAGCCGGCCCTGTATTCAAGTCCGAGGCGCCGGCCATTGAGAAGGTGACCCGTTTCACCGACGGCGGCAGCTACCTGACGTATAAAGATAAGATCCTGGATATCCCGGTGATGATGGCGGATGAAGATCTTTTTTCGATGTTTAGTTTTACGGTGGTCAAAGGCGACAGAGTCCATCCGCTTGGCAAGCTGACGGACGTGGTACTGACAGAGAGTGCCGCGTTAAAGATCTTTGGACGGGAAGACCCGATCGGCCAGCAGCTAAAGGCTTCAGCAGGAGACAAGGTCCAGGTGTATTCGGTGTCGGCCGTCATCAAAGATATCAAACAGTCTTCCATTGGCTTCGAGATCCTGACACGGATAGAGAACAGAAGCAACTATGCAAGCGCCAGGAATAACTGGAACAACCACTCCCAGGTGGTCTACGTACAATTGAAAGACGGGGCTACCAGGCAGGAAGCGGAACGCCAGCTTAGGGCTATCGATCACAAATACCAGCCGGACGAAATCGCCAGCCTGGTGGAAAAAGGCGCCAGACCGGACAAATACGGAGACGTTTTTGCTACCCGGCTTCTTCCCCTCGATGAAGTACATTTTTCCACGCGGGTCAACGGTCATAAGGCTGCTACCTATGCAATGATCTATACCTTGCTGATCGTCGGTCTGTTGATCATCGCAATCGCAAGCTTCAACTACGTAAATATAAATCTCGCTACCGCTTTTACCCGTAGCAAGGAGATCGGAGTGCGAAAATGCCTGGGTGCAAGAGGCAACCGCTTGTTTGTTCAGCTATGGAACGAGAGTTTTCTTGTTTGCCTGGTGGCTTTCCTTCTTTCCCTGCTGCTGACCAATGTACTGGTTCATAATATCGATGGGATCCAGCGGATGAATGTCGATTTTTCTGATATCTTTTTGAAGCCCCGGTTTTTGTTGCTGGCGCTGGCATTATTGCTGTTCGTATCGCTGATAGCCGGAGGATATTCTTCCTGGGTCATGTCGAGGTTGAATGCCGTCGATACGCTGAAGGGGAAGCTGGATCTGAAAAGAAGAAGCGGTCTGAGAAGCAGTCTCATCGTCATACAGTTTGTCATCGCCTGTGTCATGATCACTTGCACCCTGATCATCTACCGGCAGTTCACACATTTGCAGGAGGCCGATACCGGCATAGACAAGAACTTTGTGATCAGCGTTCCGCTGCATAGCCCCGCGAAAGGGGCTGCCATCATCGAAAGGCTGAGAGACATGCTGACGGCCGATCCGCATATCCTTTCCGTGTCAGGCAGCAATATCAACATGGGCCGGGGCGCCGATCGCCGGACCACGCAGTCCAACATGGGCTTTGACTATAAGGGCAGGACCGTTGAGACCGATCTGGCATCGATAGATTATGACTACCTGAAGACGTTGGGGATAAAATTGATCGAAGGCCGGGATTTTGACCGGTCCTATGGTACCGATACGGCAAATAATGTACTGATCTCCGAGAGTATGGCCCGCCAGTTGGACGAGAAAAATGTCGCCGGGAAAACGATAGTCATCGACAGCAGCAGGGCAGGCTGGCATGTCGTAGGGGTGTTTGCCGACTTTCATTTGTATTCGATGGAACAGAAGCTGGCGCCTCTGACATTGACGCTTAACAAGGGTGGCAATCTTGACTATTGCTTTATAAAGACGACCCCTGTCGATGCCCTCGGGACTATGGAGACCATCAAAAAGAAGATGGCCCTGCTGGAACCCGGGCAGGACTTCCGGGGTTCCTTTGTGGATGAGAACATCAACAACTGGTATGTCCAGGAGAAAACAATGTCCATCTTCTTCAGCATCGCCGCAATCATCGCCATCATATTGTCCTGTACCGGTCTGCTGGCGATGGTGCTGCTCATAGTCAACCAGCGCGTAAAAGAGATCGGCATCAGAAAAGTACTGGGTGCAAGCGTTGGAAATATCAGCTATCTCATCTCAAAGGAGTTTCTGCTCCTCGTCGGTCTGGCCGTGATTATCTCCACACCGGTGTCCTGGCTGGTCATGAGCAAATGGCTACAGGCTTTCCCTTATCGCATCGGCCTGCAATGGTGGATGTTTGCGCTGGTCGGCGTGACGGCGCTGGGACTGGCCCTGCTGACAGTGGGATTTCATGTGGTGCGGGCTGCGCTGGCTAACCCGGTCAAAAACCTAAGGACGGAGTAGTCCGGCAACGCCTAGCTCATTTTCCAATCCGGTCTTACAAAATGACAGGTATATCCATAAGGATGTTTCTGCAAATAGTCCTGGTGTTCTTCCTCGGCATTCCAAAAGTCCCCCGCAGGCACCACCTCGGTAACGATCGGCCCTGGCCACACCTTCGAAGCCGTCATCTCGGCGATCAGCTGCTTTGCCGTCTCCTTCTGTTCTTCGGAAAGATAGAAAATGGCCGAACGATAAGATGCCCCAACATCATTACCCTGTCTGTTGCGCGTGGTCGGGTCATGGATCTGAAAAAAGAATTCCAGCAACTTGCGATAAGAAAGCTTCGATGGATCGAATACGACCTCGATACCTTCTGCATGCGTCCCATGATTCCGGTAAGTCGCATTGCGTACATCGCCGCCGGTATAACCTACCACCGTTGAGACCACACCCGGGAGGGCGCGGATCAGTTCTTCAACGCCCCAGAAACAACCTCCTGCCAGAATTGCTTTTTCGTTTTCCATGTCTTTCCTTTTTTACAAAGTTAAGCATTTCCCGGAAGGAGGCTGGGGGACATAAATTAATTGAGCTTAAAGACTACCCCGACCTGTAGATCGGTGATGTCGTGACCGGCTTCCGCATTAAAGCCAAACGTCGGAGTTACAAAGTAGGATGCTCCTACAAAGATCCCCGGCACTGCGATGACGGAATTATGAGAATAGTCGGCAGTCACGTCATAGTGATAATGATGAAACCCCAGTCCCGCGGAGACACCGCCATAAGTATCAAGACCGGGTACCTCCCAGCCATAATGCCATGCGGCCCTGGCCGCAATCACAAAGGTGCGTGAGCTGTAATCGTTATAGCCATGATAGCCGCCATTGGAAAAGGAACCGCCGGCTTCGGCGCCCAGCGTGACCACACCCGGCCCCGCCTGCCATAACCCCCATTCCATGGCCGCCTTCAGCCCAAACGGTGAGTTGTAATAATCCCCCTCATAGCCACTCCCTATCCCTATGCCCGCATTAAAGATTACGCTTCCTATCTGTACTGGTGTAGTTGGACCATTGGGCGCCGGATGGCTGTGCTGTGCAGAAGCTGCTAAACTAACGGAGATACATAAAACAGTGAAGATTGTCCTAAAGGTCATTGGTTTTGTCATTTGCTATTGGTTATAGCCGCAAATATAATAACTTACAGGGATTATAAAACTGAAACATCATGGAAAATAACACGCTTCATTATGCATCAACGCATCATCCGCAGGCAGCCGGTAAATGTCCTTTCGTCGCCGGGCAGTTGAAACAAAGCGCGGGCAGCGGCACAAGAAACCGTGACTGGTGGCCCAATCAGTTAAATGTAAGTATCCTTCGGCAGAATTCCTCTTTATCCGACCCGATGGATAAGGATTTCAACTACGCCGAAGAATTTAAAAAACTCGACCTGAACGAAGTAAAAAAAGACATCCTCCACGCGCTGACCACGTCACAGAGCTGGTGGCCCGCCGACTATGGGCATTATGGTCCGTTCATGATCAGGATGGCATGGCATAGCGCGGGGACTTATCGTATCTCGGATGGCCGGGGCGGCGCAGGCATGGGCATGCAGCGTTTTGCCCCGCTGAACAGCTGGCCGGACAATGCCAATCTCGATAAGGCAAGACGCCTGCTCTGGCCGGTAAAAAGAAAATACGGCCGTAAGCTGTCCTGGGCCGATCTGCTCATCCTGGCAGGCAACTGCGCTCTCGAGTCGATGGGTTTCAAAACCTTCGGATTTGGCGGTGGCCGGAAGGATGTCTGGGAGCCTGCAGAAGACGTATACTGGGGCGCCGAAACAGAATGGCTGGGCAACAAACGATATGAAGGCAACCGCGAACTGGAAAACCCGCTTGGCGCCGTACAGATGGGTTTGATCTATGTAAACCCCGAAGGTCCGGATGGCAACCCCGATCCGCTGGCATCGGCCCGGGATATCCGGGAGACGTTTGGACGCATGGCGATGAACGACGAGGAAACTGTCGCGCTCATCGCCGGCGGGCACAGTTTTGGCAAGACGCACGGCGCCGCAGACGCGGGTAAATATGTTGGCAAAGAGCCGGCGGCAGCAACCATCGAAGAGCAGGGCCTTGGCTGGAACAATAGCTGGGGCGCAGGGAATGGCGTCCATACCATCACCAGCGGCCTGGAAGGCGCATGGACCACTACGCCGACAAAATGGAGCAACAACTTTTTTGATAATTTATTCGGA
This sequence comes from Puia sp., assembly GCA_036499285.1. Lineage (GTDB taxonomy): Bacteria > Bacteroidota > Bacteroidia > Chitinophagales > Chitinophagaceae > Puia. The sequence goes on from DASYEB010000010.1 coordinate 85,801, forward strand.
TTTCAATGGGAGCTGACCAAAAGCCCCGCCGGCGCGTTCCAATGGAAGCCAAAAGATGGCGCAGGCGGCGGTAGCGTTCCGGATGCGCATGACCCGGATAAAAGACACGCGCCGACAATGCTGACCACGGATCTTGCCCTGAAGGTGGACCCGGCCTATGAAGTCATTTCCAAACGCTTTCATGAAAACCCCGATCAGTTTGCCGATGCTTTCGCCCGTGCGTGGTTCAAGCTCACTCATCGCGATATGGGCCCGCGTGTCCGTTATCTTGGCTCCGAAGTGCCCGCAGAAGAGCTGATCTGGCAGGACCCCGTCCCCGCAGTGAAACATCCGTTGATCGGAGAACAGGATCTGGCCACGTTAAAAGATCAACTGCTAAAATCCGGCATACCGGCATCCCAATTGATCTCCACAGCCTGGGCCTCGGCATCTACCTTCCGCGGTTCTGACAAACGCGGCGGTGCAAATGGCGCCCGCATCCGGCTCGCGCCACAAAAGGACTGGGAAGTCAACAACCCGGCGGAACTGTCTAAAGTGCTCGAAATATTGGAAGGCATCCAAAAGGCTTTCAACGACAAACAGTCAGACGGCAAGGCCGTTTCGCTCGCAGACCTCATTGTCCTTGGCGGATGCGCCGGTGTAGAGCAGGCGGCAAAAAATGCCGGCTACACGATAAACGTACCTTTTACACCCGGCCGCAGCGATGCATCACAGGAACAGACAGACGTGCAATCATTCGACGCCCTCGAGCCTGTCGCCGACGGCTTCCGCAATTATTCACAGCCTCATTATGTCGGGAAAGCAGAGTCCTTCCTGATCGACAAAGCGCAGCTGCTTACGCTGACCGCACCGGAGATGACCGTGCTGGTGGGTGGCCTGCGTGTACTGAATACCAACTTTGATCATTCTCAATATGGGGTGCTGACCCACAACCCGGGATCGCTGACCAACGATTTCTTCGTGAACCTGCTGGACATGGACACCAAATGGACCGCCACTTCCGATGCGGGCGACCTCTTCGAAGGACGCGATCGTACCAGCGGCGCGATCAAATGGACCGGCACACGCGCAGACCTTGTCTTTGGCTCCAACAGCGAGCTGCGTGCGCTGTCCGAGGTATATGCCTGCGACGACGCAAAAGAAAAGTTTGTAAAGGATTTTGTATCGGCATGGGTTAAGGTGATGAACCTTGACCGGTTTGATAGGTAGAAATTTTATTTGAGGTGTAACAATCAGCAGGACCTGTTCGTAGTATAGCTAAACAATTCATTATGCGACAATTAAAGGCCGCCCTGGCCGCAATACTTGTCTCTCTGAGTCTTGCCGGCTACACACAAACACGTCCTGTTGATCATTTTCATAAAGTCATCATAAGCCCATATATCCAGGCCACTTTTGTCGAAGGAGATCAGGAAAGCGTCACTATAAATAGCCTGATAGTAGACAGCAGCAAACTGCATGTGGAAGTAAAGCACGGCACACTGCGCCTTTACCTGGACGGCACCAAAGATGTCCCGCATAATCATGATTATAATGATGACAAGGAACATAGCCATCCCAGCTATCCAAGGCATGCTGTCATCGCGACGATCGTATACAGAAAGCTGGATGCGCTTTCACTGCGGGGAGAAGAAACCTATCTCTGCGAAAGTCCGATGTCGGCCGATAGATTCCATCTGTATGTGTACGGCGCCTCAAGAGTAATTTTTACGGAAGTGCATTTTAACAAAATGTTTACTACCATCTACGGCGAAAGCTCGCTCGATCTCAAATCAGGCGTCGTGAGTAAACAGTATTATACCTGCTACGGAGAAGGAAAGGTCAACACGACAGCCATTTCCGGCCGCCAAAGCAAGCTCACCGCTTACGGAGAAGCCGAATTCAGCCTCAACGTTTCTGACCGTATTAAGATCACCTCCATTGGCCAGGCAAAGCTTCGATATATGGGAAATCCCGATATTGTAAAGGGCATTCATATCGGTGGGGTCGATATGCAGAAGCTCGACTAAAAAGCATTATACTTCGCCTTGTAATCCAAAGGAGATAAGCCTGTTATTTTTTTAAACACTTCCCGGAATGCCCTGTCGTCCGTATATCCAACTTCATCCATCACTTCAAAAATACTTTTCCTGCCTTTTTCTAAAATGCTTTTTGCCACTTCCACTTTTACACGTTGTAGATATTCAACCGGCGTATTACCGGTTGCTTTTATAAATCGCCTGTCAAAATTCCGCCTGCTAACGGCAAGTTTTGAGGCCAGTTTTTCGAAGGATATCTTTTCGCCCAGGTTTTCTTCCATATAGGTCTGCGCTTTGCAAACTAGTTCGTCACCATGGTTCTTTTGTGGTTGAAAGATAGCAAAAAGTGACTGCGAGGCCCGGTCGAAATCGATTTGAAAAACTTTCGAGCAATAAATGGCGGTTTGTTTGTCAAAGTATTTCTCTACTAGTAGCAATACGAGGTTCAAAAAAGAAAAAGCTCCGCCGTTCGTATATATCCCCTGCCCTGTTACAAGCAGCTTATCGATATGCAGATCGACGTTTGGGAACAGCCGCCTGAAATCACTCTCGGCATGCCAGTGCGTGGAGCAGGTCTTTCCCTCCAGTAATCCGGTGGCAGCAAGCAAAAACGCGCCGGTACAGATACTGGCAATTTCAGCATCATTCTTGTATTGCGCCTTCATCCACTCGATCAGCGTTTTGTTGTTGCTGATCAGCCTGTCATAACCACCGGGGTCTGAAACAGAAGGGATGATCACGAGGTCGTGCTTTTTTATTTCGCCGACATCTACGGGATGGAGTGAATAAAAGCGGGCACTCTGCTTCAGCTCTGCCAGGACACCTGCTATACGGACCTCGATCCTGGGTCTGTTTCCCAGTTTTTGCCAATACTCATCAGCCTCGGTCAGTATCTCCAGCGTGCCCATGACGGCGCTCAGGTTGACATTCCCTGCAGGAACGAGGATGGTCACTTGCTTCATTGGATGTCTTTTGACAAATGTAAAACAATATTATGTCCAAATCAACACGGGAGATTGTCCATTTCACAACCTTTAGATACAATATTCAGACAGTAATTTTGTGGCATAACAAAAATGAGAACAATGCTATTAGCAAACAAAATTGCAATTATTTACGGGGCCGGCGGAGCCGTTGGCAGCACAGTCGCCGAGACTTTTGCCCGCGAAGGGGCGAAAGTTTTTTTAACCGGGCGCACAAAAGCAAAAGTCGACCGGGTAGCCAAAAAGATCAACGCAGCCGGCGGATTTGCCGAGGCCGCAGAGCTTGATGCCCTTGATGAAGGGGCCGTCAACGAACACCTTGCCATGGTCATCGCAAAAGCCGGCAATATCGATATCTCCTTCAACGCGATTGGCCTTCGCAACACTACCCTGCAGGGTGTCCCACTCGTCGACCTTGACGTCAACCAGTTTATGGCCCCCATTTTATCACACGTGCAATCTAACTTTCTCACTGCGCGTCTTGCGGGACGGCATATGGCTGCAAACGGTTCAGGCGTGCTGATGACGGTGACCTCGAGCCCCTCCCGCGTAGCTATCCCAAACATGGGAGGTGTCGCAGTGGCAATGGCCGCAGAGGAGGCGTTGATCCGGAACCTGTCGGCCGAGCTTGGCCCTCATGGCGTCAGGGCCGTAGGTCTCCGCCCCCAGGGGATGCCCGACAGCGACACCATAAAAGAAGTATATGGCCTTCATGCAAAAGCAAATGGCATCACCCGCGAGCAGTTTAATGACATGATCGAAGGGCGGACCCACCGGAAACGCCTGCCTTCGTTACAGGAAATGGCAGAGGTCGCTGTGTTCATGGCCTGCGACCGTGCAAGCGCCATGACCGGCACCATTGTCAACATGAGTATTGGAGTGATCGCCGATTAAATAATTTTAATTCAACAGAGATATGATATCAAAGATAATCCTGGTAACAGGAACCAGCGCCGGGTCCGCATGGCGGAGGGCATCGAACAGGAATTTGCCGATTCAAAAATTGCCGTCAAAAAAGAATGGATGGAGAGAAGCGGGTTTGGAGACTGGAACGATTCTTGAGCATTTATCGACATTCTAATGTCAAATCATGGAAAAGGCCCTGGAGGAAATGTCTGCGTCGGCATTGCGAAATCTACTTATTGAAGAGGTTAAGAAATTTATTATTGCCTTGGACATCGATAGCACAGAGGACTTAGACCGAAGAAAGTTGAAGTTGAGAAAAATTTTTAATCTGATCTCGGAAAAAGAAAAAAAAGAAAACCTCCCGTTGATCTGGGGAAAAAATTCCACAAACCAGCCCAAACCTCCGACGCTCGATCTGTGAAAGGCTGCAAGCCCTATCTTCGCATCATGCAACGCAAATTAGCCTTCGCCTTCTCAACTATCTGTATCTTTTTTGTCACGCTAAACATCGCCATCGGCCAAACCAGGGCCCAGGCGCCCGATTACCGCTCCCGCATAACCAACCTCTATCACGTTATCAACGACCATCTCCGCGACAGCGCCGCCGGCCTCTACTACGAAACCGACAGCACGGTCAACGAGAATACCCACTCCTGGCTCTGGCCTCTCTGCGCCTACATCCAGGCGGCCAACGAGATGGAGGCGCTGGACCCCGACGGCACGTATATGCAGCCCGTCCTACAGGCCATCGAACGCTATTACTCGCCTCATTCCCCCGCCCCGGCTTACCAGGACTATCCCCGCCAGGAAAGGGAAAGCAGCCGCTTCTATGACGACAACCAATGGGTCGCCATCGCCCTCCTCGACGCCTACAACCGCACCCGCAAGGAACAGTACCTCCGCAAGGCAAAAATGATCTATCGCTTTATGCTGACCGGAATGGACACCGTCACCGGCGGCGGTCTCTACTGGAAAGAAGGCGATCTGACCACCAAAAACACCTGCTCCAACGGTCCCGGCATCCTCGTCGCCCTCCAGCTTTATCGCATCACCCGCGAACAGTCGTACCTCGACACGGCGCTGCTTATCTATCGCTGGGTCAACAGCCGTCTGCAAACTCCCGAAGGGCTCTACTACGACAATATAACGACGTCCTCGGGCCACATCGGGAAGGCGCTTTATACCTACAACACCGGGACGATGCTGCAAGCCAATGCCCTGCTTTATTCGATCACAAAAGACCGGCACTACCTCGATGAAGCCCGGCGCATCGCCGCCGCCGCCAAAACCCATTTCATCCACGATGGCCGCCTGCCCCACAACTATTGGTTCAATGCCGTCCTGCTAAGAGGTTTTGAAGAGCTCTATCACATCGACCACGACCGCAGCGGCATGGACGCCTTCCGCGCCGACGCCGACGCTATCTGGAACAACCAACGCGAAGCCTCCAAAGGCCTCGGCCTCCGGCCAGCCAAAAGCCTCATCGACCAGGCCGCTATGATCGAGATCTACGCGCGCCTCGCCGCCTGTTACGGTGAAAGAACAGGTGAGCCCTTTTCAACCTCCACGACATCGGTCCCTGATGAGATAGAAGACCCCGAAATGCTTGGCATCAATAAGGAACCCGCCCACGCGACCCTCATGCCCTACGCAGATCTGAAAGAGGCGCTAAAGGGCGACCGCCATGCGTCCTCTTTCTCGCGTTCGCTAAATGGCACCTGGAAGTTCAACTACGTCCCCTGGCCACAGCAGCGCCCAAAAGATTTTTACAAACCCGGATACGACGTCGCCTCCTGGAAAGACATCACCGTCCCCTCCTGCTGGCAGATCGAGGGTTACGGTACTCCCTACTATAGTAACTTCACCTATATCTTCAAAAAGGATTTCCCTTTTGTGATGAGCACGCCGCCCGTCAGCTACACGGCGTATCACGAACGTAACCCGGTAGGCAGCTATCGCCGCAATTTCGAGCTGCCCGCCACCTGGACCGGCCGCCGTATCTTCCTGACATTCGACGGTGTAGACGCCGGATTCTTTCTCTGGATCAACGGACATAAGGTCGGCTACAGCGTCAACAGCCGCAACGCCGCCGAATTTGACATCACCCCCTACGCGAAACCAGGCAGCAACATCGTCGCCGTAGAAGTCTACCGCTTTACCACCGGCAGCTACCTCGAAGACCAGGATATGTGGCGCCTCAGCGGCATCTTCCGCAACGTCACACTCTGGAGCGCCCCTCAACAGCATATCCGCGACTTCTTTGTCACCGCCACCCTCGACAGCAGGTACATTGATGCAACGCTCGATGTCGCCACAAAGATCAAAAACTACGGCACAACGGCTACCCATCCCCGTCAGCTTTCCGTCGATCTCTACGATGGCGGCCGGCCGATCGGGAAGACAGCCCGTCTCGATATCCCCGCTCTCCAGCCCGGAGCCGAGACCACAATAAAAACAAGTATACCCGTCTCCAATCCGCATAAATGGACGGCCGAAACACCCTATCTCTATACTACCGTAATTTCCGTTCACGACGATGGTCAGACCATCGAAACCATTTCTTCCCGCACCGGCTTCCGCAAGCTTGAGATAAAAGGCCGCCAGTTCCTGGTCAACGGCGTACCCGTAAAGCTCAAAGGCGTCAACCGCCACGAGAACTGGCCAACATCCGGTCACTCCGTTACGGAAGAAGAAATGATCCGCGACATCCTCCTGATCAAACAGGCTAATTGTAACCACATCCGTACCTGCCACTACTCCGACGATCCGCGCTGGTACGAACTCTGCGATGAGTATGGCATCTACCTGCTGGCCGAAGCCAATCTCGAAAGCCACGGCGCCTGGGACGAGTTCAACGAAGATCCGCGGATCAGGGCCGCCATCATCGACCGCAACACCGCCAACGTAGAGAACTTTAAAAACCATCCCAGCGTCATCATCTGGTCACTTGGCAACGAATGCGGCAGCGGAGGTAGCAACTTCAGGGCCGCGCTGAATAGGATCAAACAGATCGACCCCACACGGCCGACCCACTACCAGGGCTTTGGCATCGGAGACAACAATCCCGCCGATCTCGACAGCGAGATGTACACCAGCCTCCCTGATCTCACCGACCACGCAGAAGACGGACGGCTGACAAAACCATTTTATCTCTGTGAATACGCCCACGCCATGTTCAATTCCATGGGCAGCGTCGACGAATACAACGACCTCTTCGACAAATATCCCAGCCTCCTCGGCGGTTGCATCTGGGAATGGGAGGACCAGGGCGTCTGGAACCGCAGGGATCCCCGTCATCCCATCATTGCCTTCGGCGGCGGTTTCGGCGAATATCCCAATGACCATTACTTTATCCACAAAGGCGTCGTCTTCTCCAACCGGGATCCCAAACCTCACTATCCCGAGCTAAAACATGCTTATCAATGGATCCGGGTAAAACCCGTCGACTTGTCAAAAGGCACGATCCGCATCCTCAACAAATACCAGTTCATCCCTCTCGACGGCTTCGCCGCAAAATGGACCCGGATGACCGATGGCCACCTCACCGACAGCGGCAGACTTGACATCGGCCACATCAGCGCCGGCGATTCTCTAACCATAGAGTTACCTGCACAAGCCATAGCCCGGCAATCCGGTGAGACCATCATCCGCGTGTCATTCACACTCGCCAATGACCAATCCTGGGCTCCCAAAGGTTACGAGGTCGCGGAACAACAGCTGATACTCCCTTCCACGCCCACCCCCCCTACAGAAACAGCATCTGCTCCCCTTCAGCTAACGACCGACTCCTCAACCATCCTGATCAATGGAAAAGACTTCAGCCTGTCCTTTAGCAAAAAGACCGGATCGATCACTTCCATAAAAACCAACGGCAAAGAAATGCTCTCCGGCGATGGCGGCCCCCGCTTACATCTCTGGCGCGCCCCGCATCAGAAAGATGATATCTGGGCCAACGAAGCCTGGGAAAAATATGGGCTCAAACGTCTCAAGTGGACCGTAGACAACGTCTCCTACGAACAAAAGAATAATGACGTCGTCCTTACGGCAAAACTACAGGGCAGAGGCCGCAATGGCTTTGTAGTCTATCACAACGCCGTATATACGATAACGGGAGCCGGTACTATTCACGTCTCCAACAATCTTTCTTTTAACGACTCCACCATCGCCCTCGCACGCGTAGGCGTTCGTATGCTCCTCAAAAGAGACTTCGACCGTTTCAGCTACTACGGCCGCGGCCCGATGGAGAATTATCCCGACCGCAAAGCCGGCTCCGACCTCGGCATCTATACCGGCCCCATCAGGGACCAGCTAACTCCCTACGAAAAACCATTGGAATGTGGCAACCACGAAGACATCCGCTGGGCCACGCTTCACAACAATTTCGCCTCCCTTACCGTAAAGCAGACCAGTCAGCCATTACAGGTCTCCGCACTGCCATTCACCGACGAACAGCTCGAGAGCACCGAATACCGCATCGACCTTCCCCCTTCCACAGCCACCGTCCTCTGTATCGACGCCCGCACCCTTGGCGTAGGCTCCAATTCCTGCGGTCCCCGGCCACTCGAAAAATATACCCCGCGCACCACAAAACAATCTTTTGATTATACCCTCTTGCTGAAGTCTCACTAAAATACATCCGGCGCCACTACCCGGCGCCGGATGCTTACTTTTGCATCACGGCATCCTATCCTTCCTCACCAGCTCCCCGGCCGGCGAAAAGAACAATACATATTCCTCCAAAAAGGCATCGTGATGATCCGAATCAAGCAAAGTCCCATTATTCACATGCAAGGTATACATCGGCTGATCGGGCGTTTCGATCTTCTTTATATCCATCACATACCAGTCATAATACCCGCTTTTTTTCCAACCCTCCTTTACCGCTGCCGGCAGGTCCTTCGTCCATTTGACAGGCGATTCCGTTCCCTTCCAGACGCCATCCGATGCATAATAAGCAAAGTGCTTCTTCCCATCCTGCCGGAAGTCCGCGATAAACCCTTCCTTCCGCTGTTCCCATTTCTTCAGATGACCCGCAGGGAATTGTTTGCTAAAAGCCGCAGCCACGGGCTGCGGCACCACTACTGTCGTATCGCTCTGGGCGATCATACTTTGAGACATTACTGCTATCAGGAGCAGGATCACTAAATTTTTCATGTTTTAATTTTTTAAAAGTGAATAGTATTTACTTGACCGTTATTCCTTCGGGCAGCTCGTCATTCGCACGCGCTACCACCTCTTCTCCCGTCTGCAGACCACCCGTTATCTCGACCTTTCCAGCCGATTCATTCCCCGTAGCGACATCCACCCGGACCGTCTTCCCGCCACGGATCGCCACCACATATTTACGTTCAGTAGAAGTCACCACCGCCGTACGCGGCACCACAAAAGCATCCGGATTTCCCTTGGAAGAAAACAACACATCCGCATACATCCCCGGCGCAAGCCGCCCATCCTTATTGTATACATCCAGCTCCATCCGCTCAGCCCTGAACTGGCTGTTGACAAGATTGCTCCGCCGGCTGACATGCCCGACCATCTTCTTTCCGGGATATGCGCTCAGGTAAAAAGTGACAGTGTCCTTATCCTGCAGCCCCGCAGCAATACCTTCCGGGATATCTACCTGCAGACGCAGCCTGCCTATCTGGCGCAGGTCCAGCATCGGTTTGTTGTCCCTCCCCTCCGCACTCACCAGCGCACCAGGATGCACATTCCGCTCCGCGATGACCCCATCAAAGGGCGCCGTCACTTTCAGATAGCCCCGAATGGCTTCCTGCATCTGCCAGTTGGCCTTTTCCGCATTACAGACCGCACTGTCCGCATCCGCCTTTGCTTTCAAAGAGGCCAGCCCCATGGGGGAAACCGCTCCCGGCGTTTCAGCAGCACGCCGCAGCCGGTCATAGTTCTCATTGCTGATCGTATAGTCCAGCTTCGCACGGGCATATCTCTCCCGGGCCTGTGTAACCGCCTGCTCCAGCTCCGGCGCCTCCAGCGACATCAGGATCTGGCCCTTTCTTACATGCGAGCCCACATCGACATACACATCTTTTACATAGCCATTGACCTTCGGAAAGATGTTCACCGCTTCAAAAGAAGCCAGCTGAGCCGGCAGCTTCACCAGTTGCGGTAAAGCCGATTTCTCCAGTTGGATCAGCTCCGTCTTCGGCTCCCCCGCCGCAGCAGCAGTCGCAGAACCACCATTCCCAGGAGCCACAGCCGCCACCCCACTACCAGCAGGAGCCCCCTTACCATCGGAACATCCCGTTCCCATCAACACCCCCGACAGCGCAAACACCGCCGTTATTATTCTTTTTATATTCATATACTGTTCGTATTTAACGATTCCTCTTCCGGCAGCAACGAGACGGAAGTAAAAGATTGTTTCTGCTGCGTCCACCCATATACCAACGGCACGATAAACAAAGCCGCCAGCGTTGACGCCGCCAGCCCGCCTATCACAGCCCGGCCCAGCGGCGCCGACTGATCACCCGCTTCACCCAGCCCGCTCGCCATAGGGATCATCCCGGCGATCATCGCAAAGCTGGTCATGAGTATCGGCCGAAGCCTGATACTGGCCGCCATCGTCGCGGCCCTGAACGGATCGCGATATTCCAGTCTCAAAGCCTCCGCATTCGTGACGATCAGGATCGCATTGGCGACAGACACCCCGACCGACATAATGATACCCATATAGCTTTGAAGATTTAGTGTCCCACCCGTAGCCAGCAGGATCAGCAGCGATCCCGTCAATACCGCAGGGACCGTCGCCAGCACGGATATCGCAAGCCCAAACGACTGATAGTTGGCAGCCAGCAGCAGCAGGATCACGACAATAGCCGCAAGCAATCCACCCTGCAGCGAGCTCAGCGTTTCCGTCAGCAGGGAAGACAAGCCCTTTATCTCCGCGACCAGCCCTTTAGGTGGAGTTCCCAGCCCGTCTATGACTTTTTGCACGGCCGCCGTTGCCGACCCGAGATCTTTCTTGTAGACGTTGGCATTGACCGTCAGGAAACGACGCGGGCCCGAACGATCATATTCCCCCGGCAACGAGTCGATGCTGATATCCGCAGCATCCGATAGTACCGGCCTCATCTTCCCCGGCACCAGCGGAATGTCCTTCAGTTGCTCCAGCGTGTTCATGATATATTCCGGGATCTGAACCTGCGCATTGTAGGTATATTGCTTGGAGTCATCCAGCCAGAGATTCTTCAGCGTATAGCGGCTGGAAGCTGTGGCATCCGCGATGCTTTTGGAGACATTATCGATTCCCAGTCCCATCTGCGCCAGTTTCTGCCGGTTCATCCTGATCACCAGCGTAGGCAGTTTCATTGGCTCGGCTACCTGCACATCCCGCAGAAAAGGAATGTCCTTCAGCTTTTCCATCAACCGGCCTGAATAAGCCTGCATATCCTTTATATTCTTGGATGCCACCCGCACCTCGATAGGCGTCGCCGCTCCCTGCGCCATCAGCTTCTCCGTCAGCTCTATCGGTTCAAATGAAAGTTTTACCGCCGGATACATCGCCCGCACATCCTTTCTTATCCTGTCCTTCAGCTCATCCATATTGACTTTATATCCCTCACTCAGCTCCACCTGCAGCACAGCCTCATGCGATCCGCTGTTAAAGACATAGAGATTGCTATGCCCATAGTTCGGCGAGACCGTACCGACAAAAGCAGACGTTATCGCCACATGACCACCCACAGCCGAGTCGATGCTGTTGAGGATTCCCTTCACCGTTCGCTCCGTTATCTCGAGCCGCGTACCTTCCGGCTCACGCACCCGCAGCTGTAGCTGACCCGCATTCGAATGTGGCAGCATGTCCTTCCCGATCACCCCGACACCAACCGCGACAAGACCCAGCGTCACTGCGAGATAACCGATCACGATCCCCTTCCTTCGCGGCATCCAGCCATTCAGCCGGCGCAAAAGCCCCGTCTTCATTCGCTGAAAGAAGCCATTTTCTTCTTTATGCGCCTGCTCCTCGTAAGCATGCGCTTCCACTTCTTTTACCTCACGGGCATCCAATGCCAATCCGGCATGCGCATGTATCCCCTTATGATGATACTGGAACATTTCCGCCTTCAGCAACCAGACCGATAGTATCGGGACCAGCGTCTGCGCCGCCACATACGAGATGATCATGGCAAACGCTATCGACAGCGACAAAGGCAGGAACATCGCCTTCGGCACCCCCTTCATGACAAAAGAAGGAGCAAACACCGCCAGTATACAAAGCAGGATCAGCAACAATGGGAACGATATCTCCAGACAGGCATCCAGGATAGCCTTTCGCTTGGGTTTATTCATCTCCAGGTGCTGGTGGATATTCTCGATCGTCACCGTCGCCTGGTCGACAAGGATGCCGATAGCCAGCGCGATCCCGCTCAATGTCATGATATTTATCGTCTGCCCGGCCAGCTTAAGACAAAGCACCGTGCCAAGTACCGCCACCGGTATGGTAATGATCACTACCAGGCTGCTCCGCCAGTCCCGCAGGAACAACAGCACCATCAATCCCGTAAGCAAAGCGCCAAGTATCCCCTCCGTCATAAGACTCTTCGCCGCATTCATCACAAACACGCTCTGGTCGAATTCATAGCTGATCTGTACATCATCCGGCAGCAGGCTCTGCATCTCGGGTATCTCCTTCCGCAATCCCTGGACGACATCCCAGGTAGAAGCACTGGCTGTTTTGACGACAGGAAAGTAAACACTTCGTTTCCCGTTGACCAGGGCATAATCCACGACGATGTCCGAAGCGTCCTCTACCCGGGCAACGTCTTTTGCCGTAACCATGCTGGCCCCGTTGGTCACGATGGGGATATCCCCAAAATCCCGGATCGTCTCCTCCTGCGAATTCATCGACGAGATATACATCGTACTGTCGATCCGCACATTGCCCGAAGGAGCCATTGAGTTATTCTTTCCAAGAGCTTCTACTACTTGCTCCGGGGATAGGTTGTATTCCCTCAGTTTCGCCGGATCGACCTTCAGAATTATCGACCGCGCATTCGAACCAAACGGCGGTGGAGCCGAAAGCCCCGGCACCTTACCAAAAAGCGGACGGACAAGCGTACCCGCCATATCAAAGATGTCGTTCAACGTCCTTGTCTTGCTGCTGAACACCAGCTCCCCCACAGGCAGGGAAGAGGCGTCGAAACGTACAACCTCCGGAGGCAGGGCGCCCGGCGGGAAAAAGGCCTGACACCGGTTGACCTGGATGGCCACCTCAGCCGCAGCCTCAGCCATGTCCGTACCTTCGTAAAAGTTGAGCTTTATCAGCGTCAGACCCTGTATATTCTTACTTTCAATATTGCTGACCCCATCGACATAAAGGAAATGATCCGCCATCCTGGTAGAAAAAAAACCTTCCATCTGTTTGGCCGTCATTCCGCCATATTGCTGTATCACATAAATGACCGGTAAATTAAGACTGGGGAAGATGTCGATTGAGATCGTTCGGATCGACATCACCGAGAAAAGCAAAAGACCGGTAAAAAGCACCATGATAGTAATGGGCCTTTTTAAAGCTGTTCTTACCATGCTGTTTTATTTTACGGATTGAATGAATTGATCGAGCTTCCAGGTCGTAGCAGCCTTGTCAAGACTCGCGACATACCAGTCGTTCAATGTTTCGATATAGGTGGACTGCGCCTGGAATAATTCAAAAGAGGCATTCGACAGGTCCACCAGGTTGATGATGCCCGCCTTGTACTGCGCCAGCTTTTGATTATAAGCATCCGTCGCCGCCTGCATTTGCACGGGCAGTTCCGACAGGTTCTGCCTCGCGACACGGATAGATTCATCAGCCTGTATTTCCTGGTTACGAAGGTCCAGCTGCTGTTGCTGCAGGGCGTAGTCAGCTGCCCTGACCTGTCCGTTGATGACGGACAACCTGTCCTTCCGGTGCGTGCCGTTGAACAGATCATACGAGACCCCGACCCCCGCCAGGTAGTTGAGACGCTGATAGCCAAACCCCTCACCGGCGGACTTATATACGTTGTTGTACTGAATAGAGGAACCCCGCGCCCATCCGCCTGCACCAAGGATGATCTTCGGGAGATAACTCTTACGCGCCAGCTCCTCCTCCGCATTGAACCGCAGCTTCTGCTTTGCATAGTAGTCCGCCAACGGATTAAATGCCGCCGGATCTCCTGCGACATCAGCTGCGCCGCCATTCATCACCCCACCTCTCCAACTTGTATCTAATTTTATCTCCGGATTCTCAACACCCGTCAAATACGCCAGCTGCTGCTGCAACCGGTGCAGGTTCCCCGTCACCTTGTTAAAATTTATCCGCGTCCTCGACAACCCCGCCTTCGCCAGCGAACTATCCACCCCCGCATTGACACCCGTACTCGTCAGCGCCCGGCTCACCGAATACATCGCCTGGTATCGCCCGATATCGGCTGAGTCCACAGCCAGTTGGTACCGGCTCTGCAGGATCCCAAAATAGACCCTCGCGATCTGCCACTTGACGAGATAACGCTCTTTCTCGAGATCAGCCTGCTGAACACCCGCAAAGGCCACCGCACTGTTTACTTTCGCGCCGCGAAGCCCGAAATTCACCAGCTCGTACTCTCCGTAAAGAGAGGCCATATTGCCAGTGACCGCCTCATAATTCTGCGCGCCCGTAATACTGCCCGCAATAGAATGCAGCACCCCCGGCGCCGGGAGAAATGGCCCCGCCACATCATTTGCCGAGCCGGCAGATAATTCTTCAACCACATTGAGCTTGGGCAGATATGCATGTTTTGCTTCTGTTATACCCGCCTTTGCACTTTCTGCAAGAGCCTGCTTTTCCAGCAAAAGGGGTAAATGACGGCTGGCGGAATCCACCAGCCCTGCTAATGAATATAAAGTAGTCTTTTGTGCCAATAAAGGACATGCCGGCAGCATTATGAATAATATCCATAACACAGCTCCGGCTGCTCTTCTGCACGAAGCAGCCATCATAATTGTTGTTTAAAATGAAAAAAGCCTAACCATCGTCGACGGCGCGAAGAATGCGCTGGAAAAACTTAGCGCATTTGGCGCAATCGTCTAACGTCTGTCCTTCGGACGAGACGCTTCCAGCGTCTTTGGACCAGCAATCAAAAGGTCAGGCTACAGGAGGTCCACGAAGAGTGAGGACAGGAGGGTCAGAAGAGGAGCAATGCTGCAGGAACCTGCGATATTTCCTTTCTACAGTAGTAGAGAAAAGAACAGACTGAGAAAAAACAGTGGAAGGTTTAAAGACATCGACATTGTGAAAACGTTTGTCGATCCCCAGATGACCGGGCTTCTTTGAACTTTGCAGAGCAGTAACCGGATACTGCTTGTCCACCTTTACCTTACTGGTTACCACGCCACTATTGCCATAAACAAAAAAATTGGCAATATTATAATACCGGTAATTGACCTGTGCGGTAAAAAGAAACAGGTACCCCGTCAGTAACAGGCACCTGAATAGTAAAATTCTATTTCTTCTTTTTGCTAACATATCAATTACCGGTATAAAGATAATGCAACTGATTTACATTCTCAAAGCCAGCGACACATAAAAAGTTCTTCCATCCGCCGGCAGGATCCCCGGCCCCGGATACATATTGATCCGACGGGTAAAGTACCGTGCATTCGCCAGATTATTCACCCCAGCCGACACCCGGTAATGTTCCAGGAAAGACCATTCCGCAGACGCATCCCAGACATGATAGGCCGGCACCACGCCGGAGACCCCCGTCGCATTGTACACCGTATTCTGGGCATCGCTAAAACCCTTCCCGACATAACTGTACTGCACCAGCACTTTCACAGGCCCCGTTTTCGCCGTAAGACCGGCCCTATCGATCCAGTCAGGAACACCTTCTACCCTATTCCCCTTCAGGCTCACATTATGCCCGCCATTGTTGACACTCCCGGTGCTGTAACGCGCATGATTATAGGACAGAGAGTTAAAGAGCCGCAAATCAAAAAGCCGCCCTTGCGCACCACGCTGCGGCGACTGCCAAAGCCTTGCCTCCGCATAGGTCTCTATTCCCGCCGTCCCCGCATTCCCGATATTCGTCGTATACAGGTAAGGCGTATTCGTCGCATTGTTGGTCAGCGTCAGCTGCCCGATCTTATTCCCATAATACAAATAAAACGCATCGACATCAAAGTTGAACCAATCCCCCACCGTTCCGCGATAGCCCAGATCGCCATCATAACCGCGGCTGTCCTTCAAATTTGGATCGATCACCCCCACCTGGTCCGCCGGAGTGATGCTGGCATACAGATAAGGCCGGTAAGCCTGTGAGATGTTCCCATATAGTTGCGTAGTCCTGTTGACCTGGTATTGCAGCCCCATTCCAAACAACGGAAAGTTCCTGTTCCCCGTATAAGCCACCGGAAAACTGGCGTTGTTGATCACTCCATTTAGCTTCGAGTCGATCACCTCATACCGGAAACCCGGTGTCACCGATAACTTCGATGTCACATGCAGCAGGTTCTCCGCAAACACCGCATAGTTATTCGTATGCAGATGCAAGTCGATGCCATAAGGTTTTGTCAGGCTCAGGTCAAAATCGCTGCCGATCGTACCTACGCCTTTCTGCTTACGACGCGTGGTCTCCGTAGAATACCGGATGCCACCGCTCAAAGCCGACTCCATTTGCCCGATCCGGTAAGTATGCAGCAGCCGCACCTCGGTAACAAAACCACTGTAGTAATCCCGGTCAACCTGGCGCGGATTATAGGTACCCAGCGTCTTATTGATCGTATCGTGGATATCCGGTGTATTGATAAACTGTACGCTGTTGCGCTGACCACCCAGGTAATGGCTTTCAACAGACAGTTTGGTCGAAGCGGACAATTCGCTGGTAAAGACCAGCGCCGGGATATTTATCTCCGGGTTGAAAAAATTCCGCGACCGGTCGGAGTACCGCGCGCTTTTATAGAACTGTGAGTCCGTCTGTCCACCAGCTATCTGCTGCCGGTATTCCATCCGCGAGAACTGCAGCGAAAGCTTTGTCTTAGGCGTGAAATGCCAGCTCAGGTTAGCATAATACGCATGATAGTTGAAGGCGGCATTCGGGCGCCAGCCATCTCCATGACGATCGTCATAATAGGCATAATAGCTGAACTTCCCGGCTGAGCCGCCCACGGCATTGTAGGAATTGAAGAAATTATACGAGCCTGCCGTCTGCTCGCTCTCGATACCCAGCAGACGCATGCTGTCCCCGTCCTTCATCACATAGTTCATCATGCCCCCAAACTGCGGACCAAACTGCAGAGCGGCAGAGCCCCGCACCAGTTGCATCTCCCGGATGCCCTGCATAGGAGGAGTATAATGGTCTTCCGGGTAACCGAACATATCCGAATTTGTATTATAGCCATTCTGCCGCATATTCATTTCTATCGACCGGTGCGTATCCGTTCCACGGCTGCCGATATTCACCTGCGTCCCGGCGCCATCCATTTCCCAGATATTGATCCCGGGTATGCGGGCCAACGCCATCCGGGCCACATTAGCCGAAAGATTGGCGCCCGTTTCACCAGGGAGGATATCGTTGGTACGTTTGCCGGAATAGATGTTGAGCCCCTGCACTTCAGGCAGGAATTTCGAAGGAGAAGCAGAAACAATGATGCTGTCCAGCGTTTTTGACCGCAGTGTATCCGTCTGCGCGCGGGCCACAGCACATAATAGCAATAAAGATCCTATAGTTAGCTTTAACTTATTGTACATGGAATAAAAATATTTACGGGCAGACAAGTACAATCCGTCCGTCTGCCAATGAAGGAGTAGAAACTAAAATGAAAAAAAGAAGCATCAGCAGCAGGGTGGCTTCTCAGGAGCGCCCACAAACCCTTCCGGCAGGGCAGAATACACAAAGCCAGTCGCTTTTACCGCGCTGGCTTCCGTAAAGACATGAAAGGTAAAATCCAGTATAGCAGGAGAATAATCCTTTTGCTCAGGACTGCGGTTCTGTTTCGGAGCGCTGGAATTTCGGGAGAGATCATTCCGGGTTCTCGCCATCTGCATGGCAGTCTCATTTACGACACACATCAGTTCCAATGAGTCCTTGAACAGCCTGCGTTTGACAAACTTATAGGCTACATCCCCGATAATGATCTCCCCATCCACCCTTTCAAACTCAGAGGAGCTATTGTAGTAGGACAGCGAATGAACCGGGATCTTGATAAAGAACAGCGAAGAATTTTCATAGTCATCGACATCCAGCCGCGCCTCCAATTGCCGGTCAGCACGCAGCTCCCACCACATCGTGAGCAGCCTGTACCCGTACCAGTCAAAGAAGATTATCCCAATAAGCAGTATGGATATCAATCTTTTCAATGCGGCAATTTAGTGCTTTTTCAACAATCAGCTACGCAGCGTGAAGATTGGGACATATATCATGGATCAGCTCATTGATCGTCGAAGACCCAAATGGCTTGGCAATAAACCGGACAGCTCCCTCGTCAAGAGCCTTCTCTTCGAGTCCCATCGACACATCGGCCGTCATCAGCACGATCTTGGCATCGGGGTAAAAATCAAGGATCTCCCTGATAAACAGAACACCTGATCCATCAGGCAGATTATTGTCGAGGAAAATGAGCTCAGGCTTCCCTTTCGTCAGATAGCTCTCAGCACTTTGCAGATCATGCTCACTGTGTACCGGGCATATCTTCCGCACTATCGATTCCATGATCTCACACAGATCGTTGTCGTCATCGACAACCAGTACAGGACATGTTTTTTCATTAGTTTTCATAATATAGTATATAAAATAATAATGCCACGTCGTTTGTTTCCCCGATCGCTAAAACACCATATCCTGACTGTCCAAATTTCACCCAACTTCTTGGAATTTAACCGGTATTGTCTCCCCATTCACCTAGTCGGGTCCCCGGTTTCGCTCTATTATGTATAGATTTACGCTTCCTAACCTCCTGCCACTGACCTATGTGTCATAGCGATTATCTTAGATCATCGAAGCACACATCATTAGCTTATGAGCAAAACGCTTGTTCTATTGTTTTTTTCCTGTCTGTTCTTCTGTTTTCAGTCCGGGGCCCAACCCAGACTAAGAGGGTCCGTAAAGGGCCTGATAATAGATTCGTCGGCTAAACAGGCCCTTTCCGAAGCTACTGTATCCCTCACACCCGAGGTGGATTCCACCAATGCCGAATTCGTCATCACTGACAAACACGGGGCCTTTTCCTTCAGGAACCTGGAGCCCGGCAGATATGAGCTGCTGATCACCTTCGAAGGCTTCCGGCATATCAGGAAGACCCTTACGATCAATGCAGCGACAAAGGATATCGACCTGGCCAGTGTCTATATGCAAAAGGCTTCCGATCTGCTGCAGGAGGTAGTCGTCCAAAGCCCGCCCATGCGGATCAGGAAGGATACGATCGAATACAATGCCGCAAGCTTTGCGACCAAACCCAATGCAGTGGCGGAGGACCAGCTGAAGAAACTACCCGGTGTACAGGTGGATGCCAGCGGCAACATCACCGCCCAGGGCGAAAAAGTGACGCGGGTGCTGGTCAATGGCAAACGCTTTTTTGGAGACGATCCCAAACTGGCTACCCGCACCCTGCCGCCCGACATCGTGGAGAAATATGAGATCTTCGATGACCTCGACGACCAGAGTAAATTTTCTGGCTTTGACAATGGCAACCGGGTCAAAACGATCAACATCATCACCCGCAGGGACAGACGCCAGGGTTACTTCGGACGCGCCATCGCCGGAGCAGGCACCGACCAGACCTACAACGAAAGCTTCAACTTCCACCGTTTTGACAACAACCGACAGATCTCCGTGCTCGGGGAAGCCAATGACATCAACAAACAGAACTTTACTGCCCAGGACGTCCTCGGTTCGTCGGGCAGCAGACGGGGCAGCGGGCGCGGACCCTCAGCGGCCACCAATGGCGGCGGGGCCGGCGTCACGACCGTATGGGCAGCAGGCCTTAACTATCGCGACTCGCTCGGCCATAAAGGAGAGATCTACGGAAGCTATTTCTACAACTTCGCCCACGTCTCTACCAGCAGTCAGAGCCTTACGGAAAAATTCTTCGACGCCGCGGAGGACACGTCCAATACCACCAATCGCGACCAGACCGGCTATCAGCGTTCCACCAACCAGCGTTTTAATCTCAACATCGAAGAAAAAGTAGACAGGAACACCTCTTTCGTTGTCAGGCCAAACATCACTTTCCAGACCAGCAGCCCGAATTCATCCTCCGTTTCGTCAACCGTCGATCAGCACAACACACCGATCAGCAGCTCGGATGGAACCACCAACAGCACCAATCACGGCTTCAACATCAATGGATCGAACATCACACTCCGGCATAAGTTTGCAAAACCCTATCGGACCCTTTCCCTCGACCTCAACGGGACGGTCAACGTAAACGATGGCTTTGGTTATAACAATGCGCTCAACCGTTTCAATTTACTCGACTCCACGCAGAATCTGCGGCAATACTATAATGACTCCCTGCATTCCGTCACCCTGAGCCCCACGCTCTCCTATACGGAGCCTGTCAGCAGGAACGCCATCATAGAGCTGAACTATAACCATACCTATACCCATCATACGACGACCAACGATACTTACGATTTCGAGGATGGGACACATAAATACACCTCCTATGACAGCCTGTTCAGCAATTCCTATACCTTCGAGTCCAACTCAGATCGGTTTACGCTGAACTACCGGATCCAGAATCCGAAATTCAATTTCAGCGCAGGCTCGGGTATTCAGTTGACCAACTACAACAGTCTCAACACCACAAAGAACATCGACGTCTCGCATAACTATGTCAACTGGACACCGGCGGTCAACTTCACTTACTCTTTTACACATATGCAAAGGCTGCGTTTCTATTATACAGGCCGGACGGGGCAGCCCTCCGCCTCACAACTGCAGCCGCTGACCACCACAAATGACAACATCAACTATACCACGGGCAATCCCGGGTTAAAACCGCAGTTTACGCACAGCGTCCGTTTGTTGTATCAATCCTATAATCCTTCGACACAGAATGTGGTCTTTGCCACCATCAATGCCAGCACTACCGTCAACGATATCCAGAGCGCCATCGTTCCCAACAACAAGGGCGGTCAGACAACTACCTATGTCAACCTGAATGGCACCTACAGCGTGGCGGGTTACTTTGACTATGGCTGGTCGCTAAAAAAGCCGAAGTCCAATCTCAACCTGATCAGCAACATCGGCTATTCGCAAAGCCAGACCCTCGTAGACTCCGCTGTAGCAGGCATCAATGGCTATCAGCACGACTATTCAAAGAATACGACTTTGTCGGAGACCCTCTCCTGGACGACCAATATCAAAAAGAACTTCGACATGAACCTGAGTTCTACCTCCAACTATACCATCGCACGTAACACCCTTCACCCCCAGCAGGACTTCAACTATTTCTCCCAGGTGGTACAAGCCGAAATAACAGCTTACACCAATAGCGGATGGCTCATTGCAACGAACTTTACCTACACCTACACCGACAACCAGGTGCCGGGCTACAATGCAAGCATCCCGCTGATCAGCCCCAGCATCGCAAAATCATTGTTCAGGAAAAAGAATGGGGAGATCCGGCTCAGCGTTTTTGATCTGTTAAAGGAAAATACTTCAGTCAGCAAAACAGTAGCGCTCAACCGCGTATCCACCAGCCGGACTTCGACCCTGCAGCGTTATGCCATGCTGACATTTACCTACAATCTCAACAACTTCTCCGGCAAAAACCAAAGAAGAATGCCGGGCGTATTCCCCGGTCGTTTCCGCGGTGGTGGTGGAGGTGGTGGCGGCGGAGGTGGTCGCGGCGGCGGAGGAAGGCACTAATCTTCGATACTCAACTTCTTTAACCTCGACCGGATCGCACCCGTCGTCCTTTATCCTTTTCAACCCGCTTCGGTATGCTCACGACCGTCTTACCCTTCCCAATATTCCGGCCTTCTACTACCGGCAATATATTCTCGGGCACATACAGATCGCTCTTCGTCCTCGTTACCGCCACATACAAAAGATTGATCTCCTCCACAAGCCTCCCGCCATTCTCCTTCTCCATGGCCATGTCGATGATCCTCCCTTCCGTTAAAAAATCCTCCGCCAATGTCACCTCATCATACTCCATCCCCTTCGCACGATGTACCGTCGAAAAGACCATATCGGCCATACTCTTATCATCATGGTCAAGGTGACAGTCTTTCAGTTTTTTTATATAGCCGGGTATCTTCTTTCCGTAGTCCTTGACCAGCTCAACCAACATCCTCAATTGCGAATCTCCTGTATTTTCAATATACTCTTCTAATTCTCCCAGATCCTTCATGGAAGCTATCATCTTATCCCGGATCCACTCTTTTTCCCCGGAGTAAAGATTCAGTACGTCATAAATGGACGCACCTTCACCCGCATAAGTATAATTCTCGATCCGCCCTTCGAAATAAACGGATTTGATCTCTTTCTTTTGGATCAAAAGCTCGATCGCCTTTACCAACAGACCCGCATTCGTTCGCGCAATGACAGCCCGGGTTTTGATCTTCCCTTTTGATCCGGCCCCGGTGATCTTCAGCTCAGCCGGTATCTTCAAATGCCTTTTCCAGTTTATTACGGCTTTGGCGACATCCGCGATCATTTGGTCAAACCGAAAACTAACACTCAGATCATAAGTAGGATAATCGACTTTTTCCAGTGAATTCACCGCATACCGCCACCCATAGATCTGCTGATGACTATCCCCCACTATCACCTTTGTCGCTTTCTGGGAAAGAAAAATGTCCAGCATCGACTCGGATGCATCCTGCCCTTCATCAAAAAGTATCGTATCATAATACAGCGTTGGCTTACTAAGTTGGTACTTCTTCAGATAAAAATCATGCAGGACAGGCACTTCTCCTTTGTTCATTTTATCAAGGAAAACGCGGGTCTGATACAATATCTCGTCTTTAAAATTGATCGCAAACTGTTTGGCGGCGGGATCGTTGACCACATCCTCATAATTCAGTTCCTGCACTCTCGACTTATCGCTATTGCAGAAATAAGAAACAAAGGCACTGATGTGATTAGCCAGAATATGATCCGTGTGTCTCCCATCCAAATTATTCAACCCAAGGATCTCGACGATCTCGGGTGTCTTATACCCGTCCTTTTTAAGCTGATACCCACCCCTGATCACCTGGGAAAAAGCCAGCGAATGGGCAGTTTCGACCCGTACATTCGAAGCTCCCTTCTCAGCAAACTTCTTCTCCGCTTCCAACTTCACCGCTCTGTTAAAAGCCAGGTACAATATCTTCGTGCCTGGCCTCGACCTTGCATACTCAATCAGTGTGGTCGTCTTCCCCGAACCGGCCACCGCATTAATCTTGATATCACCGGAACTTTGGACAATATCGATCTGTTCCTTTGTTAATTTCATATCATTCATTTCTTTCTTCCCGACACCCTCTACAATTTCTTTTCCTTCCGAACACCCACTACAAAGGCAACAGACACTCCAACAAGAGCCGCGATCTCTTTAGCCGAACGTCTCTTTCCCGCAAGCAACCTCTTCACAATCCTTCTCCGTTCCTGCAATCGACCTTTCCGCGTACCCTTCTCCAAACCTTCCTCCATCTTTATCTGCTCCACGTATTTAAATATCCCAACGGCATTTTTTTTCTTGTGGAATGGGACTTCTATTAGCTTCATAAATATTTGCTGTTTTTAGGATAAAATAACCTTATGCACAAGACGCCCATGACACACCATACATCCACATAAGACACCCGCAGGCACATCCTATATCGACATAAGATATCCATCAGTACATCCCATACTCATTATGGAACCCTATAGTCATGCAACATAGATTGAGGAAAACCCACTCTTAAGAAGACAACAAAATTACGCATTTATATACGCCGTAAAAATCTTTTTTACTCCCCTACCCTCACCAACACCGCCCCATGAGGCGCAACCATCTGCGAATATTTTTTATTAAAAACTCCAACATCAGCCTTCTTCCAGCAATCATGAACCATCACCCTCCCCTTCAAACCCAATTGCCGAAGATCAACATCCACCACCTGCGGGTTTTCTCCAATGTTAAAAAGGGCAACATAGTATCCCTTATGCGCCTTCGATACCCACACCATCTTACCCTCACCTTTATACAACTGCCGCGGATCCTCTCCCCTCTGATTTACCTCCAACACTTCCTCATTCGTAAAAAGCCGCTTCTCCACTTCCCTGTTATCCGGTAAATTCCCACCCAGCATCAGGGGCGATCGGTAGATACACCAGAACGTCATATGACTCACCAACTCATCATCCGTAAACCGGCTATACCGCTCCCGGCCAACAGGCCCCCGCTTCGATATCTTCCCGATCTGTATCATATCGCAATCCGGCCAATGCCCCGGTCCACCCCTCCCCTCCCAGCTCTTCGCATAATCAAACATCTTCAGCAATTCTTTCCAGTCATCCCAAAAATCGTCGGCCATCCGCCACATATTGGCATACTGCCCCACATGCACAGAATCCTTCAACGGCGTCTCACCCGGAGAAATACTCAGCACGATAGGTCGCCCGCAGGCCCTGATCGCCTTCTGGTAACCCTCGATCTCCGCAGTATGATACGGTCTTGATATATCATCCACCTTTATAAAGTCAACACCCCACTCCGCATACAGCTGCAGCAGAGAATTAAGATATTCCTGCGCACCAGCCTTTGTCATATCCAGTCCATACATATGATTCATCCACGTACACGTCGACGACGTGTCAGCCACCTGGTCCGCCGTCACCCCATGACCACCCATTACCGGCGACTTTGCCCACACTGCCTGTCTCGGGATCCCCCGCATCACATGAATACCAAACTTCAACCCCAGACCATGCACATAGTCCGCCAGGACTTTAAAACCCTTACCCCCAAAAGCCGAAGGAAATTTGCCGGTATTCGGCGTCAGCCTTCCCCATTGATCCATCGCCAGCCACGGGATATAACTACCATCCTGCAGCCTCATCTGGTACGGATTCCCGATCAGACTTCCCGGAGGGTTGTCATAAGACCACAAAAAGTCCACCACTACATAGGACCAGCCCGCCTGTTTCAGATTCGCTGCCATATAATCCGCATTGGCCTTCACCTCATCTTCATGCACCGCCGAGCCAAAACAGTTGTAGCTGTTCCATCCCATCGGAGGCGTCGTCGCCACCACCGGTTCCTGGGCAAAAACACCCGAAGAGAAAAGAAGAGCAATAAATAACAGGCTGAATTGGGGCTTTTTGAACATCGTTTAAATGTTTGATTGACAAATATAAAAAATATATCATCAATTAATAAAGGCCTTTATCGCAGCCCCAATGGGCGCCAGAAAAGCAGGTCCCGCCAGCATCGTGAGCTTAGTAACCGGCTCCGCGGAACCCGCTCCTTTGCTCCTTAGTACATCTCCGTTTCATATGCCTCCATAGCTTCTTTGACAACATTGGCGGCAACAAGACCGGTGGGAGAATCGATTCCCGCATCCTTCAGATCACTGCCATGGGAATACCCGAATAGCCGATCAGTAGCAATTTTCCAGCAGGAATAGTTCCTGCCGGCGGTGTGATCAGCAGCGTCTCCAAAGCACGCCCCATGAATTTCTCTATTTTCCGAAGATCGTTTATCAGTCCAAGAAGCGCCTGATCAAGGTGCAACAATCCATTGACTCCCACCACCTCCGGTCTGCCCAAATCCCAACACACCCATAAACAGTACAACCGCAATAGCGATCGCTTTTAATTTCATAGTTTTATATATATACTAAATGTAAAACGTTAACCCCTGAATTATGGAGAAAACAATCCCCGCTATTTATTATCTTTGTTTAAACAATTTAGGAATGAGCGAGAAGGATTTCAATCTCTTAATGGATTTATTTGATCAGAAACTTCATCAGGAAGTTTCCAAAGAAGAGGCTATTCGCTCTCTTGTAAATGCAGGTATTCTTGACACTTCAGGAAACCTAACTAAACCTTATGAAGATCTCGCCGTAGTATCCCCCCGATAACATTTTATGTATGATGTTAAGCCCAACTTGATTATTGGCTTCCATGGATGCGAAGCTATGGTAAGAGATGCTCTCCTTAAAAATCCCAATGAAATTAAAATAAGCCAAAAGCCTTTCGATTGGCTTGGCCATGGCATGTATTTTTGGGAAAACAATTACGAAAGAGCTCTACAATGGGCTCAGGAAAAGAAGGACCGCGGTGCCATTAATGAACCTGCGGTCATAGGTGCTGTTCTTTATCTGGGGTATTGTTGCGATTTCCTTGACCGGAAATATATACAGCTCTTAACAAGGTCTTTTGCCGTCATGGAAGATAAATACAAAAAATCAGGAAAAGAATTGCCAAGCAATAGAGACTTGATTTTTGACTCTCACAAGGACAAAATCATGAGACATCTTGATTGTGCCGCGATAGAATTTATGCATTCTGAGATCTTTGACCAGGTTCAGCGTGATATAAAATCTAAGGGATACAGCGATTATAAAATATTCGATACTGCCAGAGGCGTCTTTACAGAAGGTGGCCCAGCCTTCCAGGGTGCAGGTTTATATGCCAAAAGTCATATTCAGATTTGCATCCGCAATCCTAACTGTATCCAGGGGTTTTTCATGCCAAGAGAGGAAATTGATTTTATCAGCTGGTTGGACCAGAATAAGCCTGCAAATGGCTAATTACTGATCGCCTTAGTCACCCCTTTTGTAAAAATACCCTTCGGCAACAAACAATGCACCCCCACATTCCCATCCACCAATTCCGTAATATTCACATCCACCGCCACACTGCAAAGCATATAAGCATCCGCCTGCGTCATCCCCTTCTCCTGCATCAAATAACTGATCATCTCCCTGACCGCAATATGCGTAGCCGCATTCAGATCCCGGTCACATCCCATAGTAATAATATGTGTGGCAGTCTCAGCCCGAGGCCACTTCAAATGCGAACCCTTATGAACGATAAACTGGATCTTCCCGATCAGTGAAGTCTCTATCGCCGTAATATCCACTTCCCCATTCCCCTGCGCAGCATGCCCATCCCCGATCTCGAACAAAGCCCCCTTCACAAACACCGGTAAAAAAAGCGAAGACCCTTCCACAAGGTCTTTATTATCCAGGTTACCCCCATGTACCCACGGTGGCGCGCTGTTCCACCGACCCGCCGCAGCAGGCGGCGCGACCCCCGCACTGCCAAAGAAGGGATGCAGCGGAATATCTATCCCCTCGGCAAAATGCCCGATCATCTTCTCCCGGTCCAGCTGGACTATCCGCATCTTGCGATCAAAGATCTCATCCGACAGAAACCCCGCCTGGCCAATGGCATTATACCCGTAAGGTATCGCCAGCCGGATCGAGTCAAGACGTACTTCCAGCACATCCCCCGGCTCAGCCTCCTCAATATATACAGGCCCGGTCAGCACATGCCCCCCCGGGCCCCTCAGCTTCGTCGCCTCCACGTCCCGCAATTCCCTCTCCACCTGGTCCGCCGGAACACCCGCAGCTTCCAGCCTTTTCGGATCGGACGTCAGCACCGTTCGTATCCGCACATAGTCCCCCGAATTGACATGCAATACCGGGGTCGCCTCAGACCAGTAATAACCCCAGGCGACCGTAGTGGGCGTGGGATTCAGCACATATGGATTGGAAGCCGATCCCTGTTTCTGCGCCACAGCGGAAAGCGAAAAAGACAACAGGCAAAAAACAACCCTTACGGATAGAGCAGCGTTTGACATAATAATAATGTTCTGGTTGAACCAAATATATAAGATTCAACGTAAATTATCGTTATAAGAAAAAAAGCAGTAAGCCAAGGTCCTAATCCGCCTCCCGGCATTTGGGTATAATCCCCGGAATCCGCCAAAAATTCCTATCTTTCTGCCTGTATTTAAACGTTTTAACTGCATTTTTTAAATTACTGTCAGCTTATGAGAGTCGCCAGATTAACTGTGTTTATTCTGCTGTTGCTAGGCATTTGTACCACCAGCCACGGACAAGGGGTAAGTCAGACTGTGACCTTGCACTTAACCGATGAGAACGGAACAGCTCTTGCAGGCATCACCATTCAGGTAAAAGGAACTCCCCGAAAATACGTTTCCAACGCTGCGGGGGAATTGACTATCAACAATGTGCCGGACAATGCGGTTCTGATCTTCTCCGGCGTCAATGTCGAAGGCATGGAGATGAAGGTCAATGGCAAGACAGACCTGGCAGTCCATCTGAAGATAAGAGTGGCCGCACTGGAAGATGCCGTAGTCACCGGCTTCCAACGCATCGACCGAAAAAAGTTCACCGGCGCCGCCGTGACCGTAAAAGCAGATAGCATCCGCATCGACGGTGTCAACGATATCAGCCGCATGCTCGAAGGACGCGCGGCCGGTGTTTCTATCCAAAACGTCTCCGGCACCTTCGGTACCGCTCCAAAGGTCCGCATCCGCGGCGCAACCTCCATCAGCGGTGAGAACAAACCCCTCTGGGTCATCGACGGCGTCGTCCTCGAAGACATCGTCAACGTCTCCAACGAACAGCTCACCAGCGGAGATGCCAGCACCCTGCTGGGCTCCAGCGTAGCCGGTCTCAACATCAATGACATCGAGACCTTCGACATCCTGAAAGATGCCTCCGCCGCAGCCCTCTACGGAGCCCGCGCCATGAACGGCGTCATCGTGATCACCACCAAAAAAGGTAAGTCAGGCGCTCCCAGGATCAATTATACCGGCACCTTCGGCCTCCAGCTAAGACCATCCTATTCGACCTATGATATTATGAACTCCGCCGATGCCATGTCCGTCAACGCAGAGATGGAAAGAAAAATGACCCTCTTCTATCCCCAGATGGTCAACGCACAGAACTCGGGGGTCTATGGCGAACTGGGCAGACTTCTCCAGACACCCGACGCCAACGGCAACTTCGCCGTACAAAACACTCCCGAAGCCAGACAGGCCTGGCTGATGAAATACGCCAATGTCAATACGGACTGGTTCAAGCTCCTTTTTAAGAACTCCGTCAATCAGACCCATTCCCTGAGCATTTCATCCGGTACCGATAAGGCCACCACCTATTTGTCTACCAGCTTTTACAACGACCCCGGCTGGACCGTTGCAGATAACGTAAAGAGCTATGTGCTCAGCCTCAATCAAAACTATACCCCCAACAGCCGGCTGAGCTTTGGGTTCATCGTCGGAGGCAACGTCCGCCAGCAACAGATCTCGGGAACGGAAAATCGTAGCACCGACCCCGTGGTAGGCGCCTATACCCGCGACTTTGATATCAACCCTTTCACCTATGCGCTGAGTACCTCACGGACCCTCCCCGCATACAACGATGACGGCTCCTATAATTATTCGACCCGGAATTACACGCCCTTTAATATCCTCTACGAACTAAAGAATAATACGACCCATCTCAACGTCCTCGACGGCAAGATCCAGGGCCGGCTTTCCTATAAGATAACCCCATGGCTTACCTATGACTTCGTCGGAGGCCTGCGTTATGCCAAGACGACCGAAGAGCACGACGTGCTGGACAATTCCAACGAAGCCAATGCCTATCGCACCGGCGATCCCACCCTGCCGGGATCCAACAGCATCGTGAACCAGAACAATAAATTCCTCTACCAGGATCCGTCGCTGCCCTTTAACCAGGCCGTCTCCGTATTACCTTACGGCGGCTTTTACAAACGCACGGACCGGACCCTTTCCAATTACAGCATCCGCAACCAGCTGAACTTTACCAACAGCTGGGACGACCGCAAACACCAGCTCACGGCGCTCGTCGGCCAGGAGTATATCTCCACAAGCCGCCAGACAGCCAGCGACGTGGGCGTCGGCTATCAGTGGAACAGCGGGGGAACACCCTTCGTCGACTATTTATATTTCAAACAGCTGACAGAAACCAATGGCGTGTATTACGGCATGCTCAATGAATACGACCGCAACGCCGCCTATTACGCCAACGCCCAGTATACCTATAATAACCGGTATACCATCACGGGTACCGTCCGCGAAGACGGCTCCAACAAGATGGGCAACACCAACCGCGCCCGCTGGTTGCCGACCTGGACCGTCGCCGGAGTCTGGAACGTCGATCAGGAAAGCTTTATGGACCCGACACAATCCGTCATCAGCCACCTGATGCTGAAATCCAGCTATGGCCTCAACGCCAGCATCGGCAACGCCATCAACAGCACCACCATCTTAAAATCGGCGATCACCAACCGTCAGTTCCAGTCCGACCAGCAGACGGCCATCAATATCCAGGACCTCCAGAACCTCGACCTCACCTGGGAAAAAAAATATGAGTTCAACGTAGGCACCGACATCGGCTTGCTGAAAGATCGTATAGGCATCGTCGTAGACTATTACCGCCGCCGCAGCTTTGACCTGATCGGACTTATCCGCACCTCGGGCATCGGCGGAGAGGTGAACCAGTACGCCAACTACGCCAACATGCAGTCCCACGGTCTTGACGTCTCCCTGACAGGCAAGATCGTCCAGCAACGAGACTGGAGTTTCACCAGTACCCTCAACGCAGGATGGAACATCACACGTATTACCAACCTGAAAAGTAACCCCAATATCTTCCAGCTTGTCGGCGAAGGCGGCGGCGCACAACAGGGGTTCCCCGTTCGCGGTCTGTTCTCCATTGCCAACAGAGGCCTTGACCCCTATCTTGGCTACCCGGTCTTTCTCAATGACAGCGGCCACGTAAGCCCGGTAGTCAACCTGACAAGCCTCAATACCTCCTACCTGAAATATGAAGGCCCCAGCGATCCGACCATCACCGGCGGCTGGTCCAATACCTTCCGATATCAGGCCTTTTCGCTGAACGTATTGTTTACCTTCCAGGCAGGCAATAAGATCAGGCTTCGCCCCGTCTACACCAGCCAATATTCTGATCTCGACGCCCTTCCCAACGAGTTCAAGAAAAGATGGGAACTTCCCGGCGACGAGAAGCTGACCAATATCCCATCCGTAGAGATGCTTAATCAGGCCGGTTATATCCTGACGCAGGCATCCGCCTATCCCTATAATAATTATAACTATTCATCCGATCGCGTGGCCGACGGAGGTTTTGCCCGGTTAAAAGCGGCAACCTTTTCTTACCAGTTGCCCGACAAGCTGATCAGCAGGGCGGGTATGAAGACCGGTTCGGTTTCTGTGGTCGCCAACAATCTCTGGCTGATCTATTCCGATAGCCGGCTCCATGGTCAGGACCCTGAATTTTATGCCACCGGCGGAGCCGCCTTACCGGTAAACAAACAAGTAACCTTTGCATTAAGACTCGGGTTTTAATCTGAAAATATTTCTCAGCATGAAAAAGTTATTTCCATATCTCTTATTAATAATTCCGGCCGCTTGCCTGGTCAGTTGTAACAAACAGCTCGACAAGCTCCCGGATAACAGAGCCGTCATCACCAACGTCGACCAGGTGACACAGCTCCTGGTCTCGGCCTATCCGCACGCTATCTACGCTCCATTTACCGAGCCGATGAGCGACAACTCAGAAGACAAAGGCGGCGGTCCCGTCACCACCGATCCGGAGTCATACCAGATCAATCTGCAGTCCTACCAGTACCAGGACGTCACTACACTGCGATTTGATTCCCCCACCGCCTATTGGGATTCCTGCTACAGAGCTATCGCAGCAGCCAACCTGGCGCTGGGTTATTGCAATGGCCCCGATTCTGCCAACTATGCCGCCCAGAAAGGCGAGGCCCTGCTCTGCCGCGCCTATGCCCACTTTATGCTGGTCTGCCTGTTCGCAAAACCATATGACCCCAAGTCTGCCGCCACCGACCCGGGTATCCCCTACATAACCACCGTTCAAACTTCTGTCTTCCAAAAATACACAAGGGGTACAGTTGCCACCGATTACGCCAATATCGAAAGCGACCTGGTTCGCGGACTTTCACTTATCCAGGACAGGATCTACGGCACCGCGCCAAAATTCCATTTCACGCAACAGGCCGCACACGCCTTCGCTTCCCGTTTTTATATGTTCAAGGGAGACTATAACCAGGTGATAGCGCATTCCAGCGCAGTCTTTGGCTCAGCCGATCCCGCGACGCTGATCCGTGACCAGACCACCCTTTACAACACCCTTCAGTATGCACAGCTGGGGCTTGCTTATACTTCCTCTGCATCGAATGGCAATATCCTTTTGCAGGAAGCGCAAAGCAATTATTTTGACTCCTACGCCAGCTACCGCTACGGGTATGGACTGGGACTTTTCAACAATGTCATCAACGGCAACAACAACGTGACCCGGGGATCCTATTCGGTCATCACTTACGGCGCAACACCACAGGCCTTCAACTTCCCCAAGTGGAACCCTTATTATGTCGGCCCCGCCAGTAACAACGTCCGCTACGGCCTCTTCCCCCTTTTCAGCATGGAAGAAGTGCTTATGAACAGGGCCGAAGCCTATGCATGGACCAACAATCTCACTGCTTCCCTAGCTGACCTGAATACCTGGGTAAGCAAAAATGTCGATAATTACAATGGTTCCCAGAACGTCAACATAAACAAAGCCACTGGTTGGTACGGAGCCCCGGACTATATCTCCCTCGTCCTCGCAGCTCTCGACTTCAAACGCGTCACCTATATGCAGGAAGGGCTCAGATGGTTCGATAATATCCGCCTCGGCTTTACCATCTACCGGTACGCAGGCAGCGACTTCTCAACAGTGGTCGATTCCATACCACCCACCGACAAACGAAGAGTCCTGCAGATCCCTGCAGACGCAGTAGCCGCCGGCCTTGAACCTAATCCACGATAATCTGACAAAATTAAAATATGAAACTATTTTCAAGGATACTCCCGCTCTTATGCCTAGCCGCACTGGCCGGTCTGACATCCTGTAAAAAAGATAAATTCACCCCGCTCACTACCCCTCCTCCGGGTCTGGGCGGTGACAACAGTCCAAAGACGGCCGTGGATACTTTCATCTACGATAGTCTCACGGTCCCTTACAACGTAGCCGTATATTACAAATGGCTGCCCGGTGAGCTCGACTTCCCGAGCGACATCACTCCGCCCGACGAGTCCAGGGTCATTCCCATGTGCAAAGCGCTGCTCAACGTCGCCTACGCTCCCTATAACAAGATCACAGGTTCCACGCTCTTCCTGCGTAAGTACCTGCCCAAGGCGCTCGAGCTCGCAGGCAGCGCGGAATACCTTCCCAACGGCGCCATCTTCCTCGGCCAGGCGGAAGGAGGAACAGCCATGCTGCTCTATACCGTGAATTCCTTCAGCCGGCTAATGGCTGACTCCAACACGTTCAAGCAGACCATGCATACCATGCACCACGAGTTCGGGCATATCCTCCACCAGAACATCTATTATCCCGTCGCCTATAAAACCATCTCCACCGGCTACACCGGCAACTGGTACAACGTACCCGACGCCGACGCAAGAAAGGATGGGTTTATCACGGCCTATGCTGAGTCTGGCCCCGATGAGGACTTTGTGGAAATGATCAGCAGCATGCTCTCAGGCGGGCCCAACGGCCCCTCCGGCGGTTATGATGAGTACGAACAGTTACTGGTACAGGCAGGCGGCCCCGGTTCCATTGGCTATGAAACGATCAAGCAAAAAGAAGCCGTAGTCGTCGACTATTTCGCCCGTTCATGGAACATCGACTTCTATGCCCTGCGCGCCATCTGCCGCAGCTCCTTTGTGAACTATTTGCAATAAACTCGTCTAAAACGAACTACGATGAAAAAGACATTATTATATATTCTCGCAGTGATGACGATAGGGGCCGGCTGCCGGAAAACATACAACGATACCATCCAGGGCCAGACACCGGACCAGCGGATCTCCGCAGCCCTCACCGCTTATCAGAAGAAGCTCACAACTGCTCCTTACGGCTGGATCTTCCTCGAAAGCACTACAGGCATCGCCTATAACCAGGGTGTCAGCTCCACCGGCCCGCAGATCGTCCTGGCCTATTATATGCAGTTCAGCGACAGCGGCCGGGTGTCGATGATCTCCGACTTCGATCCCAGTATGGCCGCCACTCCAAAGACCTCCAGCTATAATGTCAAACAGCTGACAAGACCAGCCCTCATCTTCGATACCTATAGCTATCTGCACGTCCCCTGCGATCCCGACCCAAATATCTCGCATAGCCCCTTTGGCTTTGGTTACGGCTGGGGCACAGACTTCGAGTTTTCCTTCTCCGACTCCGTCGCCGCCACCGCCCTCGGTGATACCATAAATTTCATAGGCAACCTCAACAACGCCCGCGGCATGCTGATAAAAGCGACCCAGGCACAGCAGACCGCCTATCTCGCGGGAAATGTACTTAACCTTTTCGCCGGAGCAGCCAATCTGAATAATATCCTTGAGTATTTCAAACGCCTTTCCCTGGGTGGAGTGAGCTATGACCTCCATCTCGATCCCGTTGACCGGGTCGTTACCTTTACCTGGGTCGATGCATCGGGAAATATACAGACCGCTTCCGTAAATTATTATATCACCGGGACAGGCATCCACTTCGCGACGCCTGTCATTAATGGCAATCAAACGATCACCGGCATCGACAATCTCTCCTGGGATGCCGGCTCCTCGACACTGACCGTCACCATTGGTGGCCAGACGGGGACGATCACCGGCGTAAGCACCCCGGTAAAAGCAGATGCAACTGCCGCAACAAGATGGTGGAACTATGCTGCCAAAAACGGCTATTTCTGGGCTTCCGGCTCCGGTTTCCACGCCAATGGGGTCGACGACGCATATGGGGTTACCAGTCTGACAAACTCGTCAGGTTCTTACTATTATTATGCTTATTGGCCGAATTACAATCCCGGTGTCGATATCTTCATACCCATTATGCTCCAGGGCAATGGGCTGGCATTAAACGTCTACGGCGAAGCAGGAGTCCCGCCACCCTTTATCACAGGCGACGGCCGGGCCCTCTTTACCAGCGGCGGCGACATCAGCTTCGGCCCGGTTTTTACGCCGACACCGGCTGGCGGGCCCGTTGCTAAATCCAATGCAGCAATGTTTAGCTCCGCTGGCTTTTATGTCGTTCAAAACAATGAGAAGAGTTATGACTTCGTTTTAGCAACAGATGCGAAGACATGGATCTCCTGGTTCTGGCCGCAGTAAGAGAAGGATGCCGTATCTTCATTCCATGAATCGGACGATTGTCACATTTTGTTTTTTGTTTATATTTTATTTTTCGAGTGCCCAAACAGGCAAAATAACTGACGGAAACTCAAGGCCCATACCCGGCGCCACGATAACAGTACTCAATACAAATTACACCGCTATAGCAGACGGGCAGGGACAATTCCACCTGCCCGTCCTGCGTCCCGGCACCTATACGATAGTAGTCAGCGCCGTTGGCTTTGCCACCACCAGCCACACCATTAATGCCGGCGGAAGCCATAAAGAAGACCTTAATCTTCAGCTCCCAGCCGCCAATTCACAGCTCGACGAAGTGGTCGTCACCGCGCAAAAAAAGCAGGAACTCCTGCAGCACATCCCTCTCTCCGTGACAGCCCTGTCCCAACGCCAGGTCAGCGACTACCGCCTGTGGAATAGCAAAGACATCACCGCCATCGCGCCCGACCTCTATTCCGCCGATCCCGGAGACGGCCGCAACGCAACCGGCATCCGCGGCATAACCACCACCTCCTATACCCCCGCCGTCGCAACCTATATCGACGGCGTCAACCAGTTTAGCCTCGATAGCTATATCTTCCAGCTGCTCGACGTCGAACGCATCGAAATTCTCCGCGGCCCCCAGGGTACCCTCTATGGCCGCAATGCCATGGGCGGCGTCATCAACATCATCACAAAACAACCCACAAATACTTTCAATGGTTTTGCAGAGGTCAGCATCGGCAACTACGGCCGCCAGCGCTATTCCCTCGGCTTCCGCGCACCGCTGATAAAAGACAAATTATTCATCGGAGCAGCAGGTCTCTATGACGGACGCAATGGTTATTATCACAATGATTTTACCAACAGCTCCTATGAAGACCAGCACAGCTTCACCGGCAACTATTACATCAAATACCTGCCGGCAAAAAATTGGGACCTCACCCTCAACGTAAAACACGTCGACAATCGCAACCACGGCCCCTTCCCCCTCGTAGCCGATGATCCCTTTAAAGACCCTTTCGTACTTAGCCAGAACGCCGTCACGACCATGA
The DNA here is from genome assembly GCA_036499285.1 of Puia sp. GTDB lineage: Bacteria > Bacteroidota > Bacteroidia > Chitinophagales > Chitinophagaceae > Puia. Next base: position 121,885 of record DASYEB010000010.1, read on the forward strand.
TCGACAACACCATCAACGCCGGTCTCTCCATCAATTACAAAGGCCCCGGTTTTATCTTTTCCTCCCAGACAGCCTGGCAGCAGAATTATCGCTATTATACCCAGCCCATCGACGGAGACTTCTCGCCGCTCGACGCCCTCACCATCAACAACAACTTCGGCCCCGACTGGAACAAGACAAAGACCTGGACACAGGAATTTAAATTCAGCTCTCCGGCAGGCACCACCTCGCCCTGGAACTGGACCGCAGGCGCCTATCTGTTTCACAACGACGCCCCTGTAAAACAAGCCACTCACTACGGCAAGGACGCAGCGGCACTCGGCTCTCTTGATAGCAATTTTGCTACGATCAATACCACCAAAAGCATCAATAAAGGCATCGCTTTTTACGGACAGGTTGGTTACGCCCTGACCCAACGGCTCCAGCTGACAGCAGGTCTGCGTTATGATTACGAACACCAGTGGGAGAACATCCTCGGAGAATATCAACCCGACGGTTCATCCCCCATCACAACCACACCCGACACCAGCGGCAAGACATCCTTTCACGCCTGGTCGCCAAAAGGAACTCTTAGCTATACACTCTCAAAAGATTATCTCGTTTATGGCAGCTATAGCCGCGGCTTTCGCACCGGCGGCCTGACGCAGCTGTCTTCAGACCCCACCACCGAGCCGCCACTCTATGCCTATCGTCCGGAGTATAGCAACAACTTTGAATTGGGCTGGAAGATGGGTCTCTTCAGAAACCTTCTGAAAATAAACCTGACCGCCTTCTATTCAAATATCCACGACGCCCAGGAGCCCACGCTGATCTTGCCCGACGCCATCACGGTCACACGCAACGCCGGGAAACTGAACAGCAAAGGTCTTGAAGCGGAAATAGCAACGACCCCTGTAAAAGGACTGGAGCTGAATTACAATTTCGGCTATACACATGCCCGTTTCGATGATCTTAAATTGTCACAGAACGGCAGCGTCGTCGACCTCTCGGGAAAACACCAGGTCTTTACACCGGACGTTACGTCCATGCTCGCAGCACAGTATAGTTATCCGTTAGGCTTGTACACCTCCCGCTCCAACCGGCGCGAAAACCAGGTCCAGCTGGTCGCCCGTGGCGAATGGCGCTACCTCGGTAATACCTGGTTCGACCTCGCCAACACCATCGAACAAAAAGGCTATAGCCTGTTCAATGCAAGTCTGGCCATAAGAACAAAAAATTACAGCCTGTCCTTCTGGGAAAGAAACCTTACCAACAAAAGATATATAGCATACGCCTATGATTTCGGCGCAGCCCACCTGGGCGATCCGCAGACATATGGCGCAACATTGGGAGTCAAATTCTAAAAAAAAATCAAGAGTTCTGCATATGAAAAAGACCTATTCGCTCGTGCTCGTAGTCCTGCTGATCGTAACAGCCAGTTACAATCCCGTCCCGGGCGGTACTCCCGAAGAAGACCGCTTTACAAAGACACCCCTCGCCATGGGTGAGTTCTTCGAGCCTACGGAAATGACCATCCTTCCCAACCTCGACATCCTCGTCGCGCAGCGCCGCGGTGAGATCATGATGTACAACCACCTTACAAAAAGGGTAAGACAGGCCGGTTTCCTGAACGTCTACTTCAAGACACGGCATACGCCCAACGTAAATGCAGAAGAAGGTCTGCTGGGTATCCAGGCCGATCCGAACTTCGCAAAAAATCACTACGTCTATATCTATTATAGTCCCGCCGACACCTCTGTCAATCGCCTTTCACGATTTACCTTCATAAATAACCGTATCGACAAGAAGTCGGAAAAGATCATCCTTCAGCTTTACTCCCAACGGGAGATCTGCTGTCATACCGGCGGATCCATCGCCTTTGGCGGAGATGGCCTGCTCTTCCTCTCGACCGGGGACAATTCGACGCCCTTTGACGAACCCAATACCGCCTACCCCAGTCATGGCTATGCGCCGCTCGACGACCGGCCCGGCCATATGCAGTATGACTCCCGCCGCGGTGCAGGTAATACCAATGACCTCCGGGGTAAGATCCTCCGTATACGGGTGAAAGCAGACGGAACTTACGAGATCCCTGATGGCAATCTCTTCCCCAAAGGCGAAGAAAAGACCCGCCCCGAGATCTATGTTATGGGCGATCGTAATCCCTACCGCATCTCGGTCGACAAGAAAAACGGTTTTTTATACTGGGGTGAAGTTGGCCCTGATGCCAACAACGACAGCCTCGACACCCGCGGCCCTCGCGGATATGATGAGTTCAACCAGGCAAGAAAAGCAGGTTTTTACGGCTGGCCTTATTTTGTAGGGAACAACTACCCTTATCACATACACGATTATGCAACCGATGTAAATGGAGCGGCCTTTGATCCGGAACATCCCGTCAACGATTCCCGCAACAATACCGGTCTGCGCGACCTGCCTCCGGCACAACCCGCCTTCATCTGGTATCCCTATGCTGTTTCCCCCGACTTTCCCGAACTCGGCAGCGGCGGCCGTTGCGCAATGGGAGGACCCGCCTTCTACTCGGACCTTTATCCAAAGGCGACCCGCCTTCCCGATTATTACGATAGTAAGGTTTTTATCTATGATTTCACCCGCTGCTGGTTTAAGGTCGTAACCCTAAAAGAAAATGGTGACCTCGATCACATAGAGCCCTTTATGGAGCATACCAAATGGAATTCCCCCATCGACGCAGAAATGGGTCCCGATGGCAGGCTCTATGTCCTCGAATATGGCAGCGGCTGGTTCAAAAAGAACCCCGATGCCGGCATCTCCCGGATCGACTTCAACGCCGGCAACCGCAGCCCGAAGATCAGCGAGATCACGGTCAACAGGACATCCGGTGAATTGCCTTTAAAGCTGAAGGCCGGCATCGAAGCAAAAGACCCCGAAAATGATCAGCTGCACTATATCTGGCATATCGGTAAGACGCTCCGCAGAGAGACCCTCACACCGGAGGTCAGCTATACGCTGAGTGCCGCCGGCGACTATCCCATCTCGGTAGTAGTAAGAGATGGCAAGAGCAAACCGGCAGTCAGCAACACCATCAGTGTATACGCCGGCAATGAAGCCCCTACCGTGAACATTACGGTAAAAGGTAACAAAACCTTCTACTTCCCCGAAACACCGGTAGCCTATTCCGTACACGTCAAAGACAAAGAGGACAAGGTCATCGACAAAACCAATCTCATTGTCTCGGCCGATTATCTCGAAGGCTCGGACAAGGCAGCAGCTCCCCAGGGACACCAGGTCCTTAGTTCGGCAGCAGCAGGAAAAAACCTGATGATGTCCCTCGACTGTAAAACCTGCCATAGCCCTACCCAAAAATCCATCGGGCCTTCTTTCCGCGCCGTTGCCATCCGCTACCAGCACGATCCGAATATGATATCCACCCTCGTCGCAAAAGTCAAAAAAGGTGGAAGCGGCAAATGGGGCGAGGTAATGATGCCTGCACATCCGGCAACAAAAGACGAAGATATCAGGCTCATCATCGGCTACATACAAACTCTTGCCGGCGTAAAGATCAAGTCCCTGCCGGCAACCGGCAGCTTGAAGCCGACCCTCGACAAACCCGAAAAAGACCAGGGTCAGCTGACGATCACCGCTTCCTATACGGATAAAGGCGGAACAAATATCAAGCCCCTCACCAGCGGTCAAACCCTTTCCCTGCGCAACAGCAGGATCAGGTTTGGCAAACGGGGCAGCGAACAGGTGCTCTCCACCGACAGCATCGACCTTGCCACTATAAAGGCGGCAGACCTGACGATCGCTCCTGCAATTGACATCAGCTCAGGCACCGTCACCATCCGCCTCGACAGCGAAAATGGTGAAAAGCTGGGCGAATTTACCATCGAGGCAGGCAAGACAGTTCTTTCCGCTACCCTGAAAGAAGTCAACGACGGACAGCTGCACCGTCTGTTTATCACCCGCTCTGACGGTCTGGATAAACTTCGGATCAATGCACTGCAACTAAAAAACAACTAAAGCTACGGGAGCCGCACCATCAGTGCGGCTCTTTTGTTAACGGCCTTTCCTTAATGATAATTTACCTATTTTCGCCGCATGCAAAGCAATGATATTCATCCCTCCATCAAAGGAATGCGCACCACCGCCATTGGCATTGCTGTCAGCCTCGTCCTGGTTTTTGTCAAATTCTTCTCCGGTTATATAGGCCATTCCTACGCCCTCATCGCAGACGCCTCCGAGACCTCCGCCGACGTACTTAGTTCCGCCCTCCTCTGGATCGGCCTGCGGATCTCGCTAAAACCGCCGGACAAAGAACACCCCTATGGACATGGCAAAGCCGAACCCCTCGCCGCTATCATTATTTCCCTTTTCCTCATAGGCACAGCCGTCTGGATAGCCTGGAATGCCATCCAGTTTATACGCACCCCGCATCACCTGCCCCAGAAATTCACGCTGGGCGTCCTGGTCATAGTCATCCTCATAAAGGAAGCCATGTTCCGTTATGTGCTGAAAGTAGGAAAGGAGATCAATAGCCAGGCCGTCAAATCCGACGCCTATCATCATCGAAGCGATGCCATCACCTCCATAGCAGCCTTTATCGGTATCCTGGTGGCCATCCTTTTGGGAAAAGGGTATGAGGCCGCCGACGACTGGGCCGCCCTCATTGCGTCCTTTATTATCGTCTACAATGGCATCCACCTCCTGCGCCCCGCGCTCAACGAGGTCATGGACGCCGCCCCCTCCAACGAGATCGTAAAAAAGATACGCCAGCTGGCCGCAGAGATCCCCCTGGTCGACCAGGTCGAAAAATGCTTCGTCCGGAAAATGGGCTTCGATTACTACGTAGACCTCCATATCCAGGTCGCCCCAGATCTGACGGTCGCAGAAGGACATGCCATCGCCCATCAGGTCAAAGACATCCTCCTGAAAAGCGACCTTCGAATAAAAGGCGTCCTCATCCACGTCGAACCCTATGCGTGATCCCGTCAGCGCTGGCACAATTTTTTCAGCGCCACCCGAGCTATGAGTAAATTACTCTTATTCCTCCTGCTCCTGACCATCAGCCTGGACGTCCGGGCCCAAAACATGTCCATGCCCTCCGCCTTCTCCTTTAACCTTCCCATGACCCGCAATGGCTCCGGCACAAGCTGGCTCCCCGACGCCACCCCCATGTACGGCTATATGGTCCATTCCAACGGCTGGATGTTCATGTTCCATGGCGACATCTTTCCCCGGTACAACCACCAGGACTTTGCCAATAAAGGCAGCCGCGGCGGAGAAAAATGGGACGCCCCCGATATGCTGATGGCAATGGGACAGCGAAAGATCGGCAACAATGGCCTCTTCCATTTCAATGTCATGCTGTCCACAGATGCGATGATAGCAGGCGGCAGCGGTTATCCCTTATTATTCCAGACAGGCGAATCCTGGCACGGGCAGCCCCTCGTGGACAGACAGCACCCGCACGACCTGTTTTCCGAACTCTCCGTCAGTTATTCCCAGGCCCTGTCAAAAAAAATGGATGTCTTTTTATACCTTGGATATCCGGGCGAGCCCGCGCTGGGCCCCGTCACCTTTATGCACCGCCCTTCGGGCATGTTCATGCCCGACGCGCCTATCAGCCACCACTGGGCCGACGCTACCCACATCACATTCGGAGTCGCCACACTGGGGATCCGTTATGGTCAGTTCAAACTGGAAGGATCTTCCTTTAGCGGCAGGGAACCCAATGAAGAACGATATGGATTCGACAAACCCCGTTTCGACTCCTGGAGTAGTCGCCTCTCATTTAACCCCAGTGAAAACTGGGCCCTACAGGTCTCACACGGCTATATAAAAGGCCCCGAAGCGCTGAGACCGGACGAGAATGTCAATCGAAACACCGCCTCCGCAACCTATACCACCCCGCTCGGCCCAGAAATGTCCCGGTCCTGGGTCGCAGTCACGGGTCTCTGGGGACAAAACAAATCAGCCGGCCAGCTGCCCTCTAATTCAGCCCTGCTCGAAGCTACTTTCAAACTGAACAAATGGGCATTTTATGGCCGGGGCGAATGGGTCCAGAAATCAGTGGAAGAGCTCAACCTGCCCGCTGAATACGGCGCCGGCGGCCGGCTCTTCCAGGTAGGTACAGCAACGATAGGCGCGGCCTATGACCTGTTCTCATTCGCACACCTGACGGTGGCAGGAGGAGGCCAGTTCTCGCTTTACAAGAGTCAGCCTCGTCTCCGGAGCCTGTACGGCAATATCCCGCTGGCCGGGGAAGTTTACCTCCACATCTACCCGGGTAGAATGTAATGCCGGTAAACTCAAAAAATAAGAGAATTTACTTAGTCCCAACATCTCCATTCCCGTAAACTTGCCCAAAGTTCTACCAAAAATTATGTGGAGAACAGAAAACAAAATAATTTAGCAGCAGGATAAGGTTAAATGGTTAATGGTATTTGATTAAGTGCGACCCCGGCTAACACCGGGGTTTTTTTTGCCCCGGCCCGATTTTAGCATAGCGCTAATCATGCCTTCATCCGTCGTAAAAGCCATAAACTACGATGCACCATCGCATACCCTCCGGATCGTCTATGTATCCGGAAGTATCTACGACTACAAGGAAGTACCCGAAAAAGTCTATGAAAAAATGAGGACAGCCTCCTCAAAAGGCGAATTCCTCAATACGAAGATCAAGGGACTCTATTCATTTCAAAAAATCAAATGACCCTGTCGTTCATTAATACTCCCCTAACCCACAAGCTGGAATACCATTTGCATATCATCCACAAAAAAAGGCCACGGAGAAAAACCATTTACAGTCTCATCCGTAGCCAGTTGAACCCGAAGGGTCAATTGTATCCGCCCAAAACTAAAGCTTATCGATCCAGGTCTTTATAGCTTCTTTGGTATGACCCGTCTTCTTCTGGATACGACCATACAGCTCATCTTCCTTTCCTTCTTCATACAACAGATCGTCATCCGTGAGATTAGCATACTGTTGTTTGATCTTCCCCTTCATTTCATTCCAATTGCCTTTCATTTTCAGGCTGGAACTCGAAGTATTTGGTTTGTTGCTGTCCATAATTTGGTATTTTAAGTGATAAAATCAGTTCTGCTGAATACTATTCAAATCGCCTGCCACCCCCCTGAAACAGGGACTGGACGCCCGTTTCCGCATCCGGGCTGGGGAGGATTTTGCACAATCGACAGTCGTCCCCAAAAAATAAACCCTCCCGGGGCAGTTAAATCTCAGAGATATTCCGGACCTTTAAAAACGGCGGCAGATCATTGTCCGTTGCTAAGGACCATATCCAGGCCACCTCTAAAGAGGGCTGTCGCCTATCCACCCAAAACACCTGAAGCCCCTATTCCCAAAACCGTTGATTATCCGGCACCTGCAACATAACCCTTATTTCTCCACCAGCGTAGCCAGATTGATCTTTTCCAGATCCTTATCTGCCGGCCCCGTCAATACCGTCCCATCAATACTATACCGCGCGCCATGGCAGGGACAATCCCAGGATTTCTCCATGTTGTTCCAGGTTACATGACAACCCATATGCGTACAGCCCGGCGCCAGCGCCATCAGCTCACCCTCATCGGTTTTATACAAAGCGATCGTCTCCCCTTCCACTTTTACAACCTTACCCTCACCCGGCGCCATGCCAGCAAAAGATTCCAGCTTTTCAGCAGGAATAAATTTCCCTATCCACTTCTTTGCCACATCCGCATTCTCCCGCACAAAATTCGAAAATCCCGCCACCGGCTTTATCCGATTCGGATCAAACACCCTCACATATTTCTCTGACGACTTAAGCAATAAGTCCCGGAACAACAATGCCGCTACACCGCTGTATACCATTCCATTGCCGCCAAAACCAGTAGCGACAAGGATATTCCCCGGCTCACCCGGCAGATGACCGATATACGGCAGACCGTCCACCGGCTCAAAATATTGCGATGACCATTTATATTTTACCTCATCCACATCAAAGTTTGTCCGCACATAACTCTCCAGTTTCATAAAACAGACCTGGGTGTTCGTAACATGACCGGTCTTATGATCCTCACCGCCTACGATCAGGTAAGGCTTTCCATCGATCACCTGCGTCCGGATATAATGATAAGGATCATACATGTCATAGATCAATCCATCCGGATAATCTCCCTTCAATGTCACCGCAATAGCATAGGTGCGATAAGGCGCGCATCGCGTGTTGAGGATATTCACACCCGGAGGGATATGCGTCGCATAGACCAGGTAAGAACAGTTTATATCCCCGTTGTCAGTATGCACCGTTATCGTTTCATTGTTCTCCGCATCCGTCACCCGGCACTGCTCGATGATCCTTCCCCCCATAGCCTGAAAAGCCCGCGCCATCCCGAATACATAACGCGTGGGATGAAATTTGGCCTGGTCATAAATAGCCAGCGCCTTTTGTTTAGCTATAACAACCGGAATATTATGGGTATATGCTAACCTGACGCCCAGTTCCTCCGATACCTTCCTGATCTCCTCCAATTCCTTAGTTTGCTCGTCTGTCTGCGAAAACAGATAGGCCGTTTGTTTCTCCAGTTCCGCGTCGATGGAATATTTTTCACAGTTCGTCCGGACAAGCGCGATCGCTTCTTCCACAGCCTTCTCTACAAGTGCCGCATTCTCCTGGCCAAAATTCTTTACGATCGTAGGATACGGCGTATCAAGGAGGGTATTCAGGTGGGCCGTGGTACCGCCCGTAGTACCAAAGCAAAGGCTGTTCGCCTCCAGTATGATACATCGGAATCCCGCCTCCTGCAGGAGTAAACCCGTACTCACACCGGTAATACCACCGCCGACAATGACCACATCAAAAGGTTCGTCCTGTGGCAACATCCGGTTGCTGATATAACTTTCTCTGCTTTTGGTTGTCGTAGCCTGCCAGAGACTGGTCAGGGCGCCGTCACGTTGTATCATAGACTTGCGTTTTCTGAACAATTTGCAAAAACCAGTCCCGCAACTTCAACCAAAAAGCTAAACACCCTCATCGGTCAAATCTAAATAGCCCGGCCGTTCGTAAGTCCATTATTCGTCTACCTCGATTAGTTTACCGGCCTCTTTGGCATCCATCTGTTTCAGCGCTTTAAACTCCTTTCCCTCCAGCTTATTATAATCGACAAAGAACTCCTCCAGTTGATCCATGATCTTCTTTGGCAGATCATCCATGTTCTTTATATTCTCAAAAATGCTGGAACAGGTTGGTATAGCCAGGAAACGATCATTCCGGATCATTTTATCCTTGCCCTTCTTAGCGGACTGCTCCGGGGGAAATACCATGCCCGAAGGCAATATCTTCTTAAGCCGGAAAAAATGGGAATCAGGATCGTAATCATATTTCTGCGCACTGCCCTTGGGTGTTTCGATCACCACATCGACTTCTTCCATGATAAAGATGTTTTGGTCTTAGCGTACCAAAAAATTATGCCACCCTTACTCTCCCCAACAAGTAACCACCAGCTCTCTGCTCCCGCCAAAATTCCGATGCTCACAAAGATAGATCCCCTGCCAGGTGCCCAACGCCAATCGCCCATCAATAACAGGGATCATAACAGAGCTCCCAAGCAGGGCAGCCTTCAGATGTGCCGGCATATCATCCGGCCCCTCGTCATTGTGAACGTAATCCACATCCCCCTCCGGCACAGCCTTATTAAAAAAGGTTTCGAAATCCCGCCGCACCGTAGGATCAGCATTTTCATTGATCGTCAGCGAAGCCGAAGTATGCTGAATAAAAACCTGGCAAACACCTTTCCTGATCTGCGCAATACCCGGCGCAGCCCGGACAACCTCCGGTGTGATGATGTGAAAGCCTCGGCGCTTCTGCGGAAGAGTAAGCGTATATTGAAAGATTTGCATAACCAAAGGTACAAAAGCCCCGGTTCACCCGCCAGATAGGCACACGGATTGCTGCTCAAACAACAAAAAACAAAAACATGACCCGTCTCATAAGTACGCTATTATTAACCCTCACCCTGGTCGCCGCAAAAACACAGCCCGTACCCTTAGGCCTCTGTCTCGAAAACTACACCTATCCTTATCCTGTTAAATATATCACCCTCCACCTTCAGCATGAAGAATTAAAAATGGCCTACATGGACGTCCGCCCCGGCCAGCCCAACGGACACACCATTCTACTCCTCCATGGCAAAAACTTCTGCGGAGCCTACTGGGGCCCCACAGCAAAAGCCCTCTCCGCCAAAGGCTATCGCGTGATCATCCCCGACCAGGTCGGCTTCGGCAAATCCTCCAAACCAGAACATCTGCAATATACTTTCCAGCTCCTGGCCCAAAATACAAAAGCCGTTCTCGACAGCGCACAAGTAGACAAGGTCATCGTCCTGGGACATTCCATGGGCGGAATGGTCGCCACACGTTTTACCCTGATGTATCCCGGCATCGTAGAAAAATTCATCCTCGAAGACCCCATCGGCCTCGAAGACTGGAAGCTGAAGATCCCTTATCAGGACGTCGACGCCAGTTATAAAAACGAATTGAAACAAACCCGGGTGACATTAAAAAAATACATGCTGGACAATTACTTCCACGGCGTATGGCGATCGGACTATGACGAGACGCTGAATATCCTGGCCGGCTGGACCCTCAACCCCGGATACGACCGGATAGCCTGGAATTCCGCTCTCACATCAGACATGATCTTCACCCAGCCCGTCTGTTACGAGTTCGGCCAGATCAGGGTTCCTTCCCTGCTGATCATCGGACAGCTGGACCGGACAGCCCCCGGAAAAAACAGGGCGCCCGAAAACGTTCGTCCAACTCTCGGTGACTACCCCGCACTCGGCAAGCTCACACAGGAAAAGATCCTCAATTGCCAGCTGATTTCCCTACCCGGCGTCGGCCACATTCCCCACATGGAAGCATTCGATACTTTTATAACATCCGTTCTGAATTTTTTAGTACCTTAATGGCCTTTCACCGCTTGACCACTTGAAATTGACTGCTGATAATCAATATAATGAGATCAGACTGCTATCCGAAATGGCAGCAGGGCACGAAGCTGCCTTCGAATGCATTTACCAATATTACCATCCCAAAATATATTCCTACATCCTCAGCCTCGTCAAATCCCCGCAGCTGGCCGAAGACCTGCAGCAGGAAGTTTTTCTGAAGATCTGGGAAGCCCGCGACAAACTGCAGGAAATAAAGACCTTCGGCCCTTACCTGTTTTCCGTCGCCCGGAATCATACGATCAACGTTATGAAGTCCGTGACAAGATCACAGATCGTGATGGGCGAGATCCTCAGACACTCCGCTGAACTAAGATCAGACGATGAGATCCTCGACCGCGACTACGACCGCTTTATTCAAAAAATATTGTCATCCCTCCCGCAGCGCACCCGCGAGATCTATCGCAAATGTAAAGAGCAGGGCCGCACCTATGAAGAGGTCGCCCGCGAACTGGGCATCTCCGGTAATGCCGTGAAACGACACATGGTCAATTCCATAAAAGTGTTGAGGGAAGCCCTCTCCGCCCATCAATAAAAAATATTTTCCCCTCATGTACCCGGCCATCATCGCCCGATTGTCTTTATTGGTATACGCTCATGCCAATGAAAATTAACGCTTTCTACAAACAACTCGTCAGCCGCTACATGGAAGACAAGGCTTCAGACAGGGAAAAAGAAGTCTTCTTCCACCTGCTGTCGAAAGGTAAGCTGGACAAGTACCTCCACGCCGAAATGGAAGCCCGCGCCGATGAAATGCTGAGCGAAAACAGCCTAAAAACCGGCGAAGAAACCGCCCGGTCCCCCACAAAAAACCGACTCATCGCGCTAAAAATAAGATACGCCGCCGCAGCAGCCATCCTGACCGGCCTTATCATCGCAGCAGGCCTGTTAAAGCAACACAACAATAGTCCCGGCAACGACAAACCCCTCCTGGTCAGCGAGTATAAAAACGAGGTCCACCCCGGCGGCAGCCACGCTATCCTGACCCTTGCCGATGGCTCAAGTGTAGCCCTTGATACCACAAAAAAAGGCATCGTAACCGTTCAGGGAAAAGCCCGTCTGACAAAGATCGGCCAGGGCAGCCTGGTCTATGAGGTCATGGCCGGCGAACATGCCGTCGTCAGTTACAACACCATCACAACCCCCGCGGGCGGTCAATACCAGGTCACACTGGCGGATGGGACCAAAGTATGGATCAACGCCCTTTCGACCCTTAAATTCCCCACGTCTTTTAGTGGCCCGGCCCGATCGGTCGAACTGAAAGGCGAAGCCTATTTCGAAGTGGCGCAAAACAAAAATAAAGCCTTCCACGTGCTCGTCAACGGTCTGGACGTACAGGTACTCGGCACGAAATTCAACGTCAACGCCTATACGGACGAAAGCTCGCTAAAGACCACTCTTATGGAAGGGTCGGTAAGACTGGTCGAGGAGAATCGGTCTCTCATCCTTACAAAAGGACAGCAGGGAGCAGCAGTGCCCAATGGACCCATTACCCTGGTAAAGGACGCCAATACCGACGAGGCGCTGGCCTGGAAGAATGGTTATTTCAGCTTTGATGATGCGGATATCCATACCGTCATGCGCCAGCTCGCCCGCTGGTATGGGATCCGGATAAGATATGAAGGCGCCCCGACAAAAACTTTATTCTGGGGCAAAATGGGAAGAGATCTCAATCTGACCCAGGTATTGACAGGCCTGGATAAAAGCAAGGTTCATTTCCAGCTGGAAGGAACCACGCTGACCGTATTGCCGTAAAACTTGTCCCAATAAAAAAGCCAGAAGCGTTGGCCCGCCTCTGGCTGAATACCTTGGGTCATTTAATATAAAACCGGATAGTTTCTTATTGTACAACCCAAACCTTGCAAAATTATGAAAGATTTTGGCAAAAGCCATGTTTCTCATCATCAAATGTTCCTGGCGATGAAGTTTACCATTGCTCTGCTTACGATTGCTTTGCTGCACGCCCATGGCGGTGTATTCTCTCAGAATGTCACGCTGTCGGGACGCAACCTGTCTTTAAAAAAAGTATTCAATGAGATTGAAAAACAGACAGGTTACACCTTCTTCTGTAATGCAGATCTTTTAAACTCGGCAAAACCCGTAAGCCTCAACGTAAAGGACGCCCCCCTTGCCGACGTGCTCGAACGCTGTTTCTCGAATGAACCCCTGGGTTATTATATCCAGAACAAGACCGTCTTCGTCACCGAGAAACCGCCCACACCCCGCAACACCCAAAACACGCCGGACGTCGCCAACCCTGAGCCGCCTCCACCCATCAAAGGTCATGTCACCGATGAACAGGGCGAGCCGCTCCCAGGCGTATCAGTCACCTTGAAAGGCGCGAAAACATCCACGGTAACCGATGCCAACGGTAATTTCCAGATCGACGTTCCCCCCGGCACAAAGACCCTGATCCTGACTTTCGTCGGTATGCAGACCCAGGAAATCTCCCTGGGGACAAAGACCAGTTTCGACGTCAGGCTGCGACGCTCCAACGCATCCATGTCCGACGTGGTGGTCATCGGCTACGGAACCCAACGCAGACAGGATGTCAACGGCGCCGTTTCCAGCGTAAAAAGAGAAGACATCGCCAATATACCGATGTCCAGCGTCGACCAGCTCCTGCAGGGCAAGGCCGCCGGCGTCGATGTACAGCAGAACTCCGGCGCACCCGGAAGTAATACATCTGTACATATCCGTGGCATCACGTCCCTCAGCCTGTCCAACGAACCGCTGTATGTTATCGATGGAGTTCCCATGTCGGGAGACGCCAACAACATCGCCCAAAGCGGCCGCCCCGTCGGTCTTTCCAATAAAGGACAGTCGGGAAGCGGGGACGGCGAAACAAGCGTTAGCCCCCTCTCCACCCTCAACCCCGAAGACATTGCCAGCATCGATATCCTGAAGGATGCCTCCGCCACGGCCATCTATGGCAGCCAGGCCTCCAACGGAGTTATTATCATCACGACCAAACGGGGTAAGACGGGTACCGCCCGCCTTTCCTATGACGGTTATTACGGGACATCGGAACAGGGGAAATTCCTGAAGATGATGAACCTTCCCCAATACGCCGCGCTGCAGAATGCACTCGACGATGCCGTCAGTCTCCAGCGACGCGGAGAGTTCGCCAATCCCGCACTCCTGCCCAATGGCACCAACTGGCAGAAACAGATCTTCCATTCCGCGCCACAGCAAAATCACCAGGTCTCTATATCCGGAGGACAGAACGGCGTTAACTATTATGTTTCCGGCGGCTATTTCGACCAGCAGGGCACCCTCATCGGGCCCGATGATTTTAAGCGTTACTCCATCCGGGCCAACATAGACGCCCATGCGAAGTCATGGCTGACCATCGGGACCACCCTCGCCGGCAGCTATTCCAACCAGCACGTGGCGCTCAGCGACAACAACGGCCTCGTATACACGGCCTTGCTGAATGCCCCCGACCAGGTCGTCTACAACCCCGACGGAAGTTTCTACGGGCCGCCCGCCAACCAGGTCAATGCCCAGATCAACCCCGTAGCAGTGGCTCTTAATACCACCAATAACCTGCAGCGGTATAATTTCAACGGCAGCATCTACGCAGACCTGAAGATCTTCAATGACCTCACCCTTCGCTCGGAGGCCAATACCGATCTCAATTTCGCCAATGCCAAAGTGTTTCTGCCAACCTATGCCTATGGTCCGCAGTTCGTCAATCAAACAGCCAAGCTGATAGAATACCCTTCTAATACCCAATACTGGGGCTGGCGGGAATACCTTTCCTATCACCATGTTTTTGGCGCCCGCCATGACCTCTCCGCTCAGGCCGGTCATGAGGTCAGCGTTTCCAACTGGGGAGGGACCACCAATACTATCCAGGGTTTCGCGACCAATACGATCCAGACCCTCAACCAGGGAACGGCATCCACCGCGACCGCTACCGAATACAAAGCCAGCTCTTCCCTCGAATCCGCATTCGCAAGGGCTATCTATACCTATGACAACAAATACAGCCTGACAGCCACTTTCCGGGCCGATAAGTCTTCCAAGTTCCAGCCCGGCCGCCAGACAGGCTACTTCCCCGCCTTCGCAGCCTCCTGGCGTATTTCCGAAGAGCCGTTTTGGTACAAGCTGAAGAACGTCGCAGACAATGTGAAGTTCCGCGTCGGTTATGGCCAGGTCGGTAACCAGGCTATCCCCAACTACCGCTATGGCGCAGCTCTGACTACCTATGCATCCGGTCTGGGTACCGCCTATTCGTATGGCAACGTGGCCAACCCCGGTGTCACCTGGGAGACAGCCGTACAGTATAATATAGGCCTCGACTTCAGCCTCCTCAATAACCGCATCGACGTAAGCGTCGACGGATATAAGAAACAGTCCAAACGTTTTCTCTTCGCAGCCTCTCTGCCCGCCTTCCTGCTCGGCGCCACCGCAGAATACAGCGGCAACGGCAATATTGCACCGCCCTATATCAATGGCGGACAATTACAGAATAAAGGGATAGACGTTACCGTTCACACAAAGAACATCGACGCCAAAGATTTTAAATGGAACTCGACCTTCATCTTTTCCTCCAACGTCAATAAGGTCGTTTCATTGGCCAATGGCACCCCCTATATCCAGGGTAACCTCACCATCAGCTTCCTTTCCTTCCAGGTCACCAGGACCCAGGTCGGAGGACCCGTCGGTGAGTTCTATGGGTACAAGGACATCGGCATCTTTAAAACAGCCAAACAGCTGCAGTCCGCACCCGTTCAGTTCGGCCTTCCTAAATACAACAACCCCAATGGCGCAGGCACCACCTGGCTGGGCGATATCCAGTACGCAGACCTCAATCATGACGGCGTCGTAGACCAGAAAGATCAGGCTCCGCTCGGCAAGCCAAACCCGACCTTCACCTATAGCATCGGAAATACATTCAGTTATAGATCTTTTGATCTTAATATTTTCCTCAACGGTTCATATGGCGCAAAGATCCTCAACGCCCTGAATTACCAGATCGGTTCGTTGAACAGCCTCTATCAAAACCAGCTGGCTGCCAACGCCAATTTCTGGACCCCCGCCAACCCCACCTCCAATATTCCGGCTATACGCGCAGGAGACAATGCCAATCTTTATATGTCCAATCGTTTTATAGAAAGCGGTTCCTACCTGCGGATCCAAAACGTCTCTCTGGGTTATTCCCTCCCAAAGAAATGGATCGGCGCGCTGAAAATGACACGCCTCCGGGCCTATGTCAGTGGTCAGAACCTCTACGTATTCACACCGTATAAGGGGCTGGACCCCGAGATTGGAGCCTTGAACCAGAACGTATTCCTCTCGAATGTGGATGTCGGAAGATTTCCCGTTCCACGGACAATAACTTTTGGTATCAACGCTGAATTCTAATTTCAAAACGCAACCGATCATGAACATTTATCTAAGATATATATACCTCATCTCCCTCATCGGATCAGTCGGCCTGACAGGCTGCAGTAAGTCCTTTTCCAACAGACCGCCCGTAGATCAGATCACCGTCGACAACTTCTATCAAACCGTAGCCCAGGTACAGGCCAGCACAAATATCCTCTACGGCGCACCCTGGTTTGGCTACAATACAAAGGTGGCCTGGTCCATCTCCGAATTATATGGCGGCAACGGCCGTACCTATTCCAGCGACGTTATCAATTTCGGGAACTTCACCGTCACCAGCAACAACTTCGAACTCTCTGCCGCCTGGAATTCTTTATTCACCGTAGTAGCGCAGGCCAACGCCCTGATAAATACGCTGCCCGTCAAAGTGAATAAATCCGTCGACGCAGCTACGATCAACAACGCCCTTGGCGAAGCACATCTCTTCCGCGCCCTCGCCTACTTCCACCTCGTCAGACTCTGGGGACCCGTCCCTATCATCGCGAACTATTCCGATTATATCAGCAACTACCAGGTCAACACCAACCCTGTCACAGACGTGTATAAGTTCATCATCAATGACCTGAAATTCGCGGAAAGCAATTGCACCCACATGATCCGCTCCGGTGCATACGGTGGACAGGGACGTGTGTCGAGTGGATCGGCATCCGCCCTCCTCGCAAAGGTCTATCTCTACATGCAGGACTATGCCAACGCCCAGGCCGAGGCGCAAAAGGTCATCAGCAGCGGTGAGTTCAAGCTCTACGGGACCGATGTCGCGGGCAAGACTTTCAGCGACCTTTTCCTGACGGCCAACAACAACAATGAAGAGACCGTCGTAGCCCTCCACTGGGCGGCAGGCGCGTCCTATGGACTCGGCAACGCGCAGCAGGCAAGCCTCGCATACAACAGCGTCATTACCGGTACTGGTGATGGATATGGTCAGTTAGGCCCGACCTTCAGCCTCTTCGACGAGTACGATACGGCCCACGACAACCGCTTCCGCGCGACGATCATGATGCCCGGCTCCAAATACCCGCAGATCAACCAGGCTACCGGTGGTTATACTCTTCCGCTGACGGCCAGTTCCCAGGGCACGTATATGCAGGTAAAGAAATATGTCATCGGCACACCGGCCGACAACGGAGGCATAGGCGCTGCCCAAAGCACGGGGAACAATACCTATATGATGCGCTACCCGGAAGTCTATCTTATCCTCGCGGAAGCCATCATGGCCGGCGCCACTACCAGCACAGACCCCGCCGCGCTCAACGCCATCAATACAGTACGCAGCAGGGCAGGACTTTCTCCGCTGACTTCCATCCGCCGCGGTTATACGACCCCAAACCCGGCCGTTAATTATTACAACAACTCTTCCTCGGCGCCCCAGACTCTTTATCGTGACGATATCATCGAGGAAAGACGCAGAGAATTCGCCATAGAGAACGATTACTGGTACGACCTGCAGCGCCTCGATGGCTTCAATGTCTCCACTCATCCCATAGCAAAGCTGATCATCTCCCAGCAGGACAGAGGCACCGGCGGCGCCAGCGCCATCAGCCAGCGATATGCCAATGGCTTCCTGACGATCACCGACGATCAATTCCTCCTGCCGATCCCATCCACCGAAACAGCGGCCGACCCGCTACTGCTTCAACCCCCCGTTCCCTATAAATTTTAACCGCAAAAAAATTACTGATGAAAAAAAATACCATCCATATATTAACAGGCATCCTGATCACCCTGTTCATCCTGGCAGCCTGCCACAAGGATAATAAAGCAGGCAGCCCGCCTTCCATCTCGCGGATCAGGCTCCTCAGCCGTTCGGACACAGGTAATATAACCATGCCGGTCAGCATTGACTCGACCGGTCAGCTTGCGGACACCACGTATTCCGCCATCAGGCTTATCGGCTTCGACAGCACCGTAGCTTCCGGTCAGCTCAGCCACCAGTACGCCATCCTCGGCGGCAACCTCGGCACGCTAAAGACCATCACGATCAACGGGGTCAGCAATCCCATCCTGCCCGGACTCGTGACCAACAACTCCGCTATCTTCTCCGTCGCACCAAATATTCCTTTCGGGACAACCGGTTCAGGCAATTTTGTCATCACGACTTCCGGCGGCTCAGCTTCTTTCACCTGGCCCATCCAGCAGCCGCCGCCCGTCATCAGCAGCATCACCCCGTCCACAGGTTCGGCCGGAGATACTATGACCATCACCGGTAGCCTCTTCCAGGGACTGACAAGGGTCACCTTCGACAGCACACAGGCAACTATCGTCTATGCAGATTCGGGTAAGATAAAGGTGATCATCCCGGCAGGGATCGTTCAGGCATATGTATACGCCTTCACCCCCGGAGGCAGCGGCAAATCTCCCTCCCCCTTTGGCTTTAAGTCTATTATCTATGTAAGCAGCTTACAGAATGGATGGGGTAATTATACGGGTTACAACAGCACCCTGAACTTTAACAACAAAACAAATCTGCTCCCGGGAGAAGCCAGTAATATTTCCGTCATCTTCACCGACCCGTACGGAGCCCTCCAGATCGGCTATGGTGGCGCATCCCTAAAGCCTGCCGACCTTGGCCTCACCGCTATAAAACTCTCGGTCTACGGCGGAACAGGAGTGCCTGCCGGCGGACTACAGGCCCATGTCGTTTTGAACAACAACTACACCATAGCAGTAAACCTGACCATCATGCCCGGTACCTGGCAGACCATCACCATTCCCCTGAGCGCTCTGGGGAACCAGTCTCCTATTACCGAATTTGTCCTTCAGGCACTCGGCGACACACCTCCGACAACTATCTACGTCTCGGACATCGGATTTATATAAGAACCATTCAAGACCAAAAAAGAGGCCATCAAAATGATGGCCTCTTTCCTATATTTTGATCCTCGATCATCAATCCGGAACCTTTCTCCATTTCGCACCGGCCAGCGATTGCTGTCGCCCATCACAAGGGTCCTCGACCAGCGCAAGCGTAAGCATTTCCCCCGTTCTGCTGATCTTATATCTTCCTATCGCATTCGGACACATAAACTGCCCGTCATAGTCGTCCAGTGACAAGGTATCCCCGGAGACCTTACAGTGCGACCGCACCACCACCGTGCCATTGGTCAGCGTTACAAAAGAGCTGTCCGGCTTGATATGAAGAGTGATAGAATCATTCACCGGATCGCCTATATAGGTTCTCCAGTTGGTATTGATCAGACTTTGCCCGTGTGACTGCACCGTCAGCAGAGCTAATAGGAGAAAAAAGCTGGCTTGTTTCATTATGGCGTTTTTTTATTAAAATACTGATTTTTTGCCATATTATTCGATGAATAAAGCCTGCAATTTCGCAGCCTCCACTTTTACCCCCGGATGAAAGTCCCTCCCATCCATATATTTCTCCAAACTATATAACAGCTGTCTCGCCTCAGGCCTTTTCCCTTCATCCTCCAGCAGGTCTGCCCCCGATACCAGCAGCCTGCCCTTCCCTACGCTGCACTCAAAAATAAGACCCAGCGGCCACGCCGTATTCCAATCATCAATGATCCGGACAATAGGTTTTATCCGGGTGTCGACTGCATCAAGCCGGATGGCGTTGCAATGATTCATCGCATCCCACCACTGATAATCGCTGTAATACTTTGTCGGGAACTGCCGCAACGCAGGATGAGCCGGATCACATAAAATGCCCAGCGTATGAGGAGCCTGGTGGTGTGTCCAGGCTGTATTCCAGAAAATGCTTGAAAAACCAACCGCCACCTCGCCTCCTTTTTCAGCCTTTACAGACCCTTTTTTTATCGTCAGCAATACCCGCCCGCCCGCAGACAGCTCCTCCAACGCCCGGTCATCGAGCCTTTGAGTGACATAGATGCCGGCCGGCGCCGCAGGCAGCACCGCAGGATAGACAAAAAAGTTCCAGGCATTGGAAAAAGAATCCACTTTTACAGTCAGCGTCAGCTCCGCCGGTCCCTTTATACCCGATAGATCCTGGCGAATAGTCCCCAGTGAGAAATTATTACCCACGGGGATAGTCTTCTGATCCAGCTTCCCCTGGTAAAGCAACCGGCCCGCCTTATCACTGATTGTCCACTGCGGAGTTATCGACTGCAAGGCTGCAGCGCCAAAATGTGCTACTTCTACCGGAGCCACAATGCTTTCATTGTTCAGATAGATCAGCTTTGGCATCCGCACCAGCGGCACGGTCGGACTGCAAAAACGCCGGTATTCTTTTGCCGTGACATATCCTTTGTCATCCCAGAAAGGATCCAGCACACCTACCAATGCCGTACCCTGACCTGGAAAGTCATGCAGGTCCAGCAGTTGAAAACCGGCAAATTGCGGAGTCCGCAAAGCCGCTTCGATGTCCGCCTTGTAACACAGGACCTGCAGCTTACCGGATGCCAGCAAAAAACTATCCGCGAGTGACTTCATACCATGCTCCACCAGGCGGTCATAAAAAATGTCAAAGTTCTTTGCTTTTAACATGCCGGTATACTTGCTCCTCTCCCTGAAGTTTGGATACACGCACCACTGCCCTATCTCATGACTCACCGTAGGGATCTTGTGAGATGGCAATAAGGTGTCCCAGTCATAATCGGTAGCAGGACGACGGCTGTTGATAATGCTTTTCAAACCTTCTCCCCAGCGTTGTATCCTCGGAGCAGGCGTCACATTATAATCATTCTCCGCGATGGAAGGCCAGCCCGATGCCGTGGTGTACACGCGGCGGCTGTCTTTCCCTTTCCAATAATTGACAAAACCGCGAAGATACTCGGTCTGATGGTCTCCGCTCGGCTCATTGCCGTAGGGCATCATACAAAACGAGGGATGATTGCCAAACGCTTTTACGATCCGGTTGCTTTCCTCATACAAATATTTATCGATGCCCTCTCCATCGCCAACTTTCGCCCATGCCGAACATTCGATGGAAAGATAAAAACCGGCCCTGTCAGCCGCCACAAACGCTGCCTCGGGTGGACACCAGGAATGAAAACGCAGATGATTCAGCCCATACGAACGGGCGATCCGGAAGATCCGCGCCCACGAACCCACATCCGTCGGAGGATATCCCGTCAGCGGAAAAATAGCGCATTCCAGCGTTCCCCGCAGGAATATCCGGCGTCCATTTACTTCGAAGACCTGTCCATTTGCTTTAAAACTGCGCATTCCAAATACCACCTGGCGGCTGTCGCCGTTGCCAAGCCCGACATTCAGCGTATACAGATTCGGGTGGAACTCATCCCAAAGCAACGGATGATCCCCCATCTTATATTCGACTTCGACGATGGCAGAATCTCCTTCTGATCTGACTTCTTTCCTGAGAACGGGCAACCCATTTATCCCAAAGCTGACGGGTTCCGAAAATGGTTTTCGCTCAACACCATGTATCACCGCATGCACACGCAGTTTGCGGCCTTCCACATCCGGGAACACCTGCACGTCTGAGATATAATGCGCAGGCCGGCAGCGAACCTGCAACGCGCCGACCATACCATTCCAATCCGTTTGCGTATTGTCGCTGATACTATGCGCGTCGATACCGGGATTGATATCTTTTATGCGATTATCTATTCTGATAGTAATACGGTGCGCACCCGAAGAAAGAAGATCCAGGGAGTACTCTTGCGGCGCCCCCAGTGCGTTGAGCATGCCGACAAACTTGTCATCCACCCAAAGGCTCGTTTCCCAGTGACATCTTTCCAGGAACAGCGAGATATGCTTTCCTTTCCACCCCACAGGTATCATCACGGTCTTTTGATACCACGCCGGTCCGACATAGTATTTCACCGGCTGCAGACAGAACGGAACCTTGATATTCCCCGGCTGGCGGTAACGTTGGTAAGAAGTGTCGGTATACCACTCGCTTCGGGAAAAATAACCGATCCATTTTGTATCCACCGTAACAGGATCTCCTTTTCCATTGCCCGCCATCGAGCCGGGCAGGTTAATTCTATCGTTTAATCCTTTATCGAACCATCGCTCACCAATACCTTTATCCTTTGGATCTACCTGGAATTTCCATTGCCCGGACAGGTCGATGGTCTGCCCCTCAGCAGCCACGGTCTGCCCCCCAGCACCCATGATCTGTCCCTCAGCTTTCTTTGAAAACATACAAAAAGAGCCGATCACAAAAAACAGTATGATCTTTTTCATTGCGGACGATCGTTATTTGGCTCTCGGATGATTCGTACTGATATGATACTTGTCTTCCAGTTCCCACAATTTAGCACCTCCTTTGATCCCATCCTTGTTCGTAAAGAGATGCACATTCTCCTCCAGTGGTATCGTCAGCTTCTCCGAACTGCCGCCGCCAATATAAAGCCGGTCATAGTTGAATACGATCTTCAGCACTTCCAGCACCTTCGTCATCCGCTTGTTCCATTTCTCCTTGCCTTCTTCTTTCAGCTCTTTTTCACCGATATAATCATCATAATCCATGTCTTTATGAATGGGATGATGCGCCAGCTCCATATGTGGTAATAAATAACCGTCGATCAGAAAGGCCGTCCCGAAACCTGTTCCCAGCGTAACCGCGATCTCGTATCCCTTCCCGCTGACTACTCCAAGCCCCAGTTGATCGGCATCATTGACCAGCCGCACCGGCTTTTGCAAGGCATCACTGATCTGCTGCCCCAGGTCGATGTTCTTCCAATTAGGATTGCCCAGGTTGGGAGCCGTATAAACGATCCCATTTCGAACGTAACCCGGAAACCCAACCGAGATCTTGCCATAGTCCGGCATTCCCTTTACGAGGTCCTGGATAGTGCTGAGTACATCGGCCGGCTTCGGGGCTTTGGGGGTATCTACCCGCTTATAGTCCATCTGCCATTCGCCTTTCGGATTGAGTATAGTACATTTGATATGCGATCCCCCAATATCGATCGCTAAAATATTTTCTGTTGATTCCATACCGGAAATTACATAAAAAAGTCATGCTCGACCCTACTCGCTCAGTCGTGCCCGTGAAAAAAACGCACCACACAAGCATTGGTGCTGTGGTGGAAAGACCACACAAACAGGAGGTGATCCTATAGCTCAATTTGGCCGTTGGAAATATTTTTTTACCCCCCAACTAATCCCCGTCCCGTCCACCAGCGATTGAAAGCATGGCATATCCCGATAAATAACCCGCAACACATTCCCTATCTCTTAACAAATGGTACGACTATTGCGACTTCCTGTATTAAAACTGCTTAGACCTGGAAAATCCCCCCTCGCCTATAAAGAACACGATCGCGATTGCCTTACGCTTAGCCACTGAACATAATTCGGCACTAATGCCCTCCGGCATCATGCCTGTAACCGCCTTGGCTCCATGCCTCCGAAACACCATACCGTCCTATACTTTAAAGCACCATGCCTACGAACCACACTATCCTATGCTCCGAAGCACCATGCCCTTGAACACAATTCCGGCTCAATTGCCTGATTCGCAATAAGCCCCATAATCCGCGATTGCTTCCCAAATATGTTTATTGTAAATAAATTTTGTTACTTACATGCAAGTAAGTAACTTTGTCATCATAACTCATTCGCAAAAATATGCTTAGGTCACTAACAACCCGGGACAAGATAATCGAGCTGGGCAGAGACTTTGTCCAGAAACTAGGTTACCATGCCTTCAAATATCAATTGATCTCCAAGGAGTTAAATATTAAAAATGCCGCTATCCATCATTATTTTCCCGCCAAAGAAGATCTTGGGGTAGCCATAATAGAAAAAGACCTTGCCGATTTCCAATGGATGGTTCGCTCTGTAGGGGAAAAGTCAGCGTTCGAAAGAGTCAACGCCCTGATAGACGTCTATCGCACCTATCAGCAGGAAAGCAAAAACCTCTGTGTCATAGGTGCCTGTATCTCCGCCTATGTGGAAATGCCGGAAAAAATGACGATAGCATCCAAAAATTACCAGGATACTATTTATAACTGGCTGGTTGCCAACTTTAAACAAGGCCTCGACAACGGAGAGTTCCACTTTACCGACACCCCCGAAGATCTTGCCGCCCTATGGCTGGCAACACTACCCGGCGCCCTTCAGGCCTCAAAAGCAAGAGGCAAAGGTTATTTCGATCAGGTGATGAGCCAGTTAAGCGGAAGCTTACAGGTCGCAGCCCAATAACCGGCAACCAAAAATCACCGCACCGCATTTCAATTGAAATGCTTTTTTTAAACTCATACGACTTACTTGTATACAAGTAAGCACAATAAAAGCAAACACATTTTTTAATTTCTAATAACAAAACAAAATGAAAAAAGTTTTCTTAACAGGCAGCTCCTCAGGCTTCGGTCTCCTCGCCGCAAAAACACTCGCAGCAAAAGGCCACACCGTCTACGCAACAATGCGCAACATCACCGGCGCCAACGCCAAAAACGCCCGGGATCTCCGCGACTGGGCAAAAACCCACGACGCAAAAATTGAGGTCGTAGAGCTCGACGTCACCAGCGACGCCTCGGCACAAGCTGCCGTAAAAACCATCCTCGCAAGCTCCGGCGGCACCATCGACGTCCTCATCAACAATGCCGGCATCTCCTTCATAGGTATCAGCGAAACACTTACCACCGAACAGTCCAACCAGCTCTTCCAGGTGAATACCATCGGCACCGACCGCTTGATCAGAGCCGTCCTTCCCACCATGCACAAACAGGGATCGGGTCTCATCATCAACGTTTCCAGCGTCCAGGCCAGGCAGATGATCCCCACCTTTACCGTCTACAACGCAACCAAAGCCGCAGTCGACGCCCTGTCAGTCGGTTATTATTATGAATTGCGTTCCTCAGGCATCGACGTCGCCATTATCCAGCCCGGCGGCTATCCCACCACAGACATCGTTACGAAAGGGATCCAAGCCGCCAACCCCGGAGTAGAAAAGTGGTATGGCGCAGACATGATAAAAGTGAAAAATTCCTTAAATCATTATTTTACACCGACAGAAAAAAGCCCGGATCCCCAACCCGTAGCCGATAAAATGCTCGAGCTCGTGGATGCCAAACAAGGGGAAAGACCCCTCTGGTCACTCGTCGGCGCAGGCCCGCTCGAAGGATACATCGACCAGGTAAATCAAACGACCAAAACCATCGCTGATATACTGGTATCCAACCTGACCGCATAGCCGCGTAAAAGGCCTAACAGCATAAAACAAAAGGCCGGCCGGAACAGAACCGATCGGCCTTTTCAATTTCAGCTATACTCGCGACAACTCCTTGCGT
Source organism: Puia sp. (assembly GCA_036499285.1). Classification (GTDB taxonomy): domain Bacteria; phylum Bacteroidota; class Bacteroidia; order Chitinophagales; family Chitinophagaceae; genus Puia. Next base: position 147,411 of record DASYEB010000010.1, read on the forward strand.
TATATCGCTTTCTGATCAGCGTTACAACGAAATATCGTTAGACATCGAGCCATTTATGAAGGATTATCCCTGGAAATCAATCCACTAAGTTACTGGCACAATATTTACAAGTATAGAGGTGACTTTCATAAAAACCATCAAAATACTTTACCATGTCAAAGAAAGGCAATCAAAACATCGTCGATGCGATCGTAGATCTCCAAACACGCGGATACTCATCCGATTTTATTGTTATGGACAACCAGCTGTTCTGCGCACAACAGAAAATATTCCTGCACCACGACGAATTTGACATCAACGAAGTATACAGCTTTCAGCCCAGTCAGTCCCGCGAAGAAACCGTTCTCTATGGCATCACATCCGAACAGCATGCTATCAAAGGCATACTCCTTACTCAACCATCGGCCAATAAGTCCGGGGTGCCTCCTGTCCTGTTCAAAAAAATGGGAAAATTCTGGCTTTAACCGCTCCTACGCAAAATACAACGCAGCCTCTGCCTTCCTCCTTTCCAACAATCCCTGGCTGACTTCCAGCTTCCCGTCCACATGGATCTTATCCCATAGCTGAAAGGCCGCGGGGATACCCTGGTCCGCCGGATTGGCCTTGATCAGCCGCAGCAGCGTACTGCCGTGAAGTGCCCCCGTACCCGCGTTATAAGCAAAGTCCACCAGTGCATCGAATTGATTTTGGGAAAGCCCCGCAGGGATCATGGCATTCACCGCGACGACAGTATCCTGCAGATCATTAAGCAAATAATTCTCTGCCTGCTGTTGTGCGATAGCGCCGTCCTGCATAGTCACATGCGCACCGCCGGGATAGCGGATGGTCCCAAAGCCGATGGTCGGGATTTTTGCCTGGTCGAGATAGGGATGAAGGATGCAGCCTTCCTGTGATTTGATCAGACTGATACATTTTTCTGAAGGGGTCATAGTCGTAAGGTTGAGAGATAAAGTTAGGGATTATATTGTAATTTTGCCCCATGTTGAAGGATTCTTTCAATATGGAAAGACTTGATGGGCGCACGTTTGAGGCTGGGAAAGCCTATCGGTATGACGATCACCAGATCATCCTCATCACAGAAAGAAACGGAGACGTACGGGTAGATGAAGAGTACATTTCACTTTCAGCCGGCAGCCTGCTGCTGCTTTCCAAAGGCCAGGTGTCAATCTTCGGGGAAAATAACTTCTCGGGATACCTTCTCTCATTCGGAGATTGCTTCTGGCAAAGGACACCGGCAAGCGCCAGCAATTGTAAAGCAGTATTGTTTGATGATCCTTCCGTAGAAAGACATCTTCGTCCGGCTCCGTCAGACCTTAGCGCCATCGAAGATCTGTTCGCTACTACCTTCCATGAGTTCGAATCGGCCGATTATTCCAACAAAGCAGACGTGCTGGCGGCCTATCTGAAAATTCTGATCATAAAAATAGCCAACATCCACTCCCTGCTGCAAAAAGACATCGCAACCTATGACGGCCGTCTCTATCAGGACTTCCTCGCGCTGGTTCGCAGGGAATATGGTGCGGCTCATGATGTATCCTGGTTCGCAGGACAGCTCGGCGTTACCGGCCGGAAACTTACCGACATCTGCAGACAGCACGGCTCCGGCGCCAAAGAGATCATCATCGATCAATTGCTATCCGAAGCCAAACGCGCTTTGCAGTTTAGTACCAGCCCGATAAAGGAGATAGCAGGAGACCTGGGTTTTACAAGCCCCTATCAGTTCAGCAGCTTCTTCAAGACATATACCGGTTCTTCCCCGATGGAGTACAAACAGCGGTTTGTAAAAATTGATATCTGATTCGTCGTTTTTCGCATTTTTGACGGAGAGCTCTCGCTCTAACTTTGAAGAAAATTTCAAAGTCATGTCAGTACATCAACCCCGATCGGTAGCCGGCATCAGCATTCCGGACAGCAAAATAGCGAAAGAAGCAACGGAACTGTTATTGCAACACGGAACAGAGTTCATCTACAAGCACTCCCTCAGGGTCTTTCTCTTCTCGTCCCTCAATGGCCAGCGCCGGGGCCTGACCTATGATCCCGAACTGCTTTACGTAAGTTCAGTCTTCCATGATCTCGGCCTGACCTCTCACTACAGCAGTCCGGACAAACGTTTTGAAGTCGATGGAGCCAATGCAGCCCGTGACTTCCTGAAAAGTCATGGCGTTCCAGCCTCAGCCTTGCAGTTGGTTTGGGATACCATCGCCTTACATACCACCATCGGCATCGCAGAATACAAAGAGCCTGAAGTAGCGCTGATGTATTCCGGCGTTGGACTGGACGTGATGGGAGAAGGCTATGAAAACCTTATCGCCTCCGATCGCGAAGAGATCATCAGCCTCTTCCCCCGGTCGGATTTTAAAAAACGGATCATCCCGGCCTTCTTTGATGGCTTCCAGCACAAAACCGACACAACCTTTGGCAACATCAAGGCAGACGTTTGTGCCTTTATGATCCCCAATTTCAAACGTAAAAATTTCTGTGACTGTATTCTCGCCTCCCCCTGGAGCGAGTAAGCACGCCTACCCGGCGCCGCCGCACTACTGCAACCTTGCAAGAATATTCCTCAGCTGATGCAAATGCCGCTTCGAATGATACACATAAAAACTGATCCATTCCAGCCTCGTCATATGCCCCACGTTCGGCATCTCAAAATCAAGACAGGTCTCGCTAAGATCCAGTGTACCGACAGCTTCTCCAAGCCGCTCCCAATCCTTTTGCAGCTGATCGATCAGGGGTTGCCTGGCGTGAAAACCATCGGACGGCAAAATAAAATCGGGTGACTTCATCTTGATACTAAAATCAAGAAACATCCGGAGCATCGGTATTTTTTCATCGGGAGCCCGGTCGGTGGTTGGAGCCGTACGACCGTATATCGTCTCTACGACCCCTGCGGATTTGAGAAGATGCTCTCCTACCTGGCCACCGGTCCAGCTTCCTTCGAATGGAACGATGTTCAGCTGCTCTTCGCTGAAGAGATTTAATTCATCGATAACGGCAGCGCCGGTTTCTTCGACCTGCATGGTTAATTTTTCATTGTTCATATCTGACATTTTCTATAGTAAAGATGCCAACTTTCCCCAACAATGCCAGGGGGTAAGCCTGACATTTGTAAGGGGTGATCCCGACAATTTCTTAATTTCAGTTATGAAACGAACCATTGCCCAGCTATCCCTGATCGTAAAGGACGGGTTTTCCTCTTCTTACATACCGATGATATAAGCCGCGACATACTACAGTTAAAAGAAAAGGCTGTAAAAATAGTGCGACCGCCCGGCACTGAGGTATACGGGACGGCCGCAGTCTTTGAAGACCTATATGGGAATCTGTGGGACCTGATCCAGCCCGCTAGTAATTAAAAGTAAGCCCCGCCCCCAAACCCATGTCACTATCATAATGTGTAGACAGGCCAATATATTTCGTGAGTATATACCGCAACCCTGCCATATATTCTTTATCGGTATTGACCATAAAGCTGAGCCTTAACCTGCTGGTAACAGCAACATCCTCCCTGGCCAGCTGAAGCCGGAGATTACCACGCTGATCCACCCGCCAGTCTGCTACAAGCAGCATCGGCAAGGTGTACTGCAGCCCAAAACAGAACACATTCCGGTGGTCTTTGGTATCGGTCTGTCCAAAAAGATTCTTCTCCGGCCTGCTGTCACGGCGATAGCGAAGATCCCAACCGACATAGGGCAGCCAATACTGCATCTTACCGAGATAACGTCCAAAATGACTTTCACTTTCATAGCCCTTACGAGCATCGGTGCCGATACGCCATTCCGACTGGAAACGGTACCGCGTATTCGCAAGCATGATCTCTCCGTCACTCCCATTGCTTTCAAGCCCCGCACGGGCCATCGGCCTGATCTTTCGATCATCGGAATATATCCTCTTCAGCGCCTTCCTCGGATCGTCGATCCCCGGGATCGGCGAAAATGCCGATCCGCTTGAATCCGTATAGTGAAAGATGCGGCCCATCCCGCTCATCATATGGTATAAGATATGACAATGAAAAAACCAGTCCCCGCTTTCCGTTGCGGCAAATTCCAGGGTATCCGTTTCCATCGGCATGATATCTACTACATTCTTTAATGGCGCATAGTCTCCCTGGCCATTCAGCAGCCGGAAGAAGTGCCCATGCAGATGCATAGGATGGCGCATCATCGTGCCGTTGTAAAGAATGATCCGCACATTCTCCCCTTTCCGGATCAATATCTTATCGGTCTCGGAAACAGCCTTATTGTCGATGGTCCAGACATAACGGTTCATATTCCCTGTGAGATTGAAGGCCAATACCTTCACCGGCGCTGACGGCAACGTGGTCCGCTCAGGAGACCGCAGCATCGCATAATTCAGTGTAGTGCCCGCACCTTCCGGGTACATCACCGTATTCATGTCCATAGCCTGGTTGCTCATCTGCATACCCATGTCCTTCATATCTCCGTTCGCCTTCATCATCTCGTTCATCATCTGCATCCCTTCAAAATATTTCAGCGCAGGCAGCGGCGTCAGTTTCACCTTCTCTCCCATCCCCAGCCAGACTGATGCCGATCCCGTCCGGTCTTCGGCCGTAGCCTGAAACTCATAACTCTTCTCATCTGGTATAGTCACTATCACATCATAGGTCTCGGAAACGCCCACAATAAGCCTGTCCACCTCCACCGGTACTACGTCCTTCCCATCACTGGCGACCACACTTATCTTCCCGCCGGCCCAACGCAGCCAGAAGTAGGTAGACGAACTCCCGTTAATGATCCGAAGCCTCACCTTCTGCCCGGCCCGATACCGGGGCACCTGCTCTGACGGATTCCCATTGACAAGAAACCGGTCATAAGCGACATCGCTGACATCCATCGAAAGCATCCGTTTCCATTCATTGGTAAGCTTTGTCTTAAAATGCCCTTCGCGAATAGCCTCAACATAATTCTGCGTACTTCCTTTACGGACAGCATACCAATCGGTGGCATAATGCAGACTGCGCTCCACCTCATACGGCTTTTCATCCGTCCAGTCACTAAGCAGCACGGTATGTTCCGGCATATCCCCGGCCGCCGCAGCGCCAGTCGCCGCAGCCCCTGTCGCGCCCGCCCCGTTCGCAGTCTCCCCGGCCCGTTTATGAACGACAAACGCCCCATACAACCCCGTCTGCTCCTGCAACATCGTATGCGAATGATACCAATACGTCCCGTTCTGCACGATCGGAAACTTCGCCACATAAGTCTGCATCGGCCTTATCGGCGGCGTCGTCAGATAAGAAACCCCGTCATACTCATTGGGAACGATCAGCCCATGCCAGTGCACAGACGTCTCCATCATCATTTCATTATGGATATGTATCTCAGCGGTATCGCCTTCCGTGAAATCCAGCTGTGGTCCGGGCAGACTTCCATTCACCGCAATAGCGCTTCGCTTCCGGCCAGTATAATTGACGATAGTATCCGTGATATATAAATGATACACTACCAAATGAGGATGCCCCGCCGGCCGCGTCATAAAAGGCTCCCGCCGCCCCATAACCGTCCCATCCCGCTTCTCCACCCCATGCTCATTGCCGGCACCCATCCCCGCCATTCCATGCTGCGTATAACCCCGCGTACCAGCCAGCACAGCCAGTACCACAAAAAAATATTTCTTCATGTTATGTTCAGGGTTTCAGTGTTGCATTCACTTTCCCGCAGGTAAGCATACTCTTCCCATAAAAAGGATTTTTAATATCCGTCCCGCTACTCAGCCAGTAGGCTTTTTTCATAGGACAATAATCCTCATAAATAGGATCACCCGACAAATGTGCCTTCTTGGCAAAGGCATCCATATTAGCAGACAAAGCCATAAAATGCTCTCGCTGATGGTCAATATTGGTCGACTCCGAAATATGCCGGGCATCAAAGCTCAGCTTCTCCTTCAAAGACATATAAGCCATATGATCCTTCTCCGGCAACGCCTTCATATCGACACCGTCAATAGCTTTCAGCAGATCCCCCGCCTTCGCAGCCGCAGTCTTCGCATTATCTGCGACCAGCGCATCCTTAATACCATAATAATCATTGAGAATAGGAGACAACGGCATAGACTGCTGGGCAAATGCAGGTTGTACGAGAACAGCGGCAATAAGCGCAGCCGCAAAAAATAACTTTTTCATTTAAATAGATTGAATGTTAATAATAGTAGCGCCATCATCATGAACGCAGCTACAAATCAGCCACACCCGTATCACAGGCACAGTTATAGATCAACTTCAATCGGAATCAAATGAGAAAACGCTGGTATAAGACCTGGAGATCGGGCGGAGAATGTTTATAAACCCCCTCATCAGAAATCACCCTGTTCCCAACAGCAACAAGCTGGCCCGGAACCAAAATAGAATAATTAAAAGAGATCAGCATCACCGGCTGCTCCCCGGAACTGATCGGCGTAGAAACCTGCTTTTCAAGCAAATTGAACTTTATTGCCTGCATACCCTGGCAACCATGGCTCTCACTCCCCTTCTTCTTGTCACCCTTCTTCTCGTAAGAGGAGCAGCAGCTATGACAATGCCCACCCTTCACCGGGGTCGCCTTGGCCGCACAATGACAAATGACGCAAAAGTTTACCGTAAAGGTAACCAGCATCAACAATGCTTTCCATTGTATGGTCCAGGACTTTGGCATTCCTAACAAAGGTAGGAAGGATTTTGCATTGCGACAAACCTCGAATCAATCGAATAGACTACCACAACCTTACATATACAATACTTTCCGTTTCCCTAGTATTCTTTTACCAAAGTTTCCAACGGAATATGCAATTGGTTGTTTAGTTTCCGAATCATACCCAAATTTAATTTCCGATTCTTTTTGAAGATATCGGATACCCGGCTTTTAAAGCCGAGGATTTGTGCAAGATCCTTATTGGTTAAACCTTGTTGTTCCATACGATATTTAATGGCCTCGATAGGACTAGGTGCATCAATAACATATTGTTTGTCTTCGTAGTCCTTGATTAACAAAGCAAGAACATCTGCTTCGTCGCCTTCAGCAGTACCAGCTTTTGCTTGAAAGATCGTTTCGAATCTTTCAAGTGATTGTTGATATTCCTTTTTTGTTTTTAATATTTTAAGAGGCATATTTGACCGTTTTATTTGTGAGGTTTGAATTGATTTACTGTATCAGCATCTACCTTGTCATATTCCGCATGTGTGCCAACAAACTTTATAAACACCCATCCCTTTTGATAATTAACTTCGACAATAAGTCGGTAATCATTTTCATTGATCTTAAAAACAGCCCGACTATTCTTAACTGTTCTCGCTGTATTGAAATCTCGGGTGATATCTCCAGGTTTTCGCCATGATTTAGACAATACATCATGATACCACTTCTCCAACGTCTCTTTGCAGTCCGAATGCTTCTTATAAAAAGCAACCAATGAACTGCGATTATAGATATTCATCCTGCAGCATCGTTTTAACAAATATAATAAAAAGTAACCAAATTGGTTATTTTATAGAAGGAGATTAAGTCAGGCAGTGCGCAAGTGGTTTCCGAGTATAAAATCGATTGAATATCAATATATTAAACCTTACCAACAACTTACACAAGTCAAACTTCTCTACTTAAATGACATCCTAATCCTATTCCACCCTCAAACTCCCCACCGGATTCGCCACCGCCGACCGCAAAGCCTGCACACTCACCGTCACCCCGGCAACCACCAGCGTCCCCAATCCCGCCACCACAAAAACCCATCCTCCAATATCCACCCTATACGGAAAATCCCTCAACCACCCCTCCATCAACATCCACGCCAGCGGCATCGCAATCACGATAGAAACCAACACCGGCTTTATAAAACTCCCCGAGATCAATCGCACGATCCCCATCGTATCCGCCCCCAATACTTTCCTGATCCCAATCTCCTTCGTCCGCTGCGCCGCCGAAAACGACGCCAGCCCAAACAACCCCAGACAGGCAATAAAGATCGTAATGACCGTAAACACATTAAAGATCCTCGCCAGCCTGTCCTCAGCCTTATATTGCGCATCAAACGCTTCATCCAGGAACAGGTATTCAAAAGGCGCCGTCTTGTCAATGCCATCATGAACCGCCCTAACGGACTCCAGCAAGGTAGGAATATTCGTATGCCTCCCGATCTTCACAAACAAACAATCTCCATTATCTTTATACCACGACGAATCCGTTCCATTCGCAACAAACATACAAAGCGGCATGATCGTTTCATGCAGCGACCGGTAATTGAAATTTTTTATCACGCCGCAAACCTTCACCGTATCACGACCGACCACTATCTGCTGCCCCATCGGATCAGCAGGTAGATTCAATTTATCAGCGGCTTCCTCATTGATCACGACCTGCCCCTTCCCCTCAGTCGCAGGCGCGATCTTCCAATGCAACCCCAGCAGTTTCACAAACGTCTCATCGACATACATCTCCGCTATCGTAAGAGATTGCTTCGCATCCCTGGTTTTCGCCCGGCTCATGTCGATCCCGCCATATACAGGAGCCGCCGCAGTGGCTACCCCAACAACTCCCGGTATATTCCCGACACCCGCTCTGAATGCCTGGTAATGCCGGCTGGTCGTCTTCTGGTAAGGGACCATCAGCACCTGCTCCCGGTCGATTCCCGTATCCATATGCCGGAAAAAATACAGCTGCCTGTTGATGACGAGACTCGCAATGATCAGCGCCACCGAGATAGTAAACTGCACGACGGTCAACGCCTTCCGCACAAAAACACTCGCCTTTTGCCGGCCCAGCCTGCCATATAACACTTTCACCGGATTAAAAGCAGAAAGCACCAGCGAAGGATAGCTCCCCGATATAAAGATCGTCACCACCAATAAAGCAGCCCCAACACCCAATGTATAATACCCCGAAAAAAAACTTTCATCGATCCTGAGCTGCAAAAGGGTATAGAACGACGGACGCACCAATACAAACAGCCCCATCGCGAGTACAAAAGCAATGACAGCATACAATCCCGATTCGATATAGAACTGCTTCACGATCTTTCCCCGGTCAGCTCCCAACACCTTCCGTACCCCGATCTCCTTCGAACGGATCGTCGAACGGGCCGTCGCCAGGCTCATATAATTGATCAGCGCCAGCAGCAGGATCAATACAGCCACCAGCGGGAAGATCTTCCTGTACTTCGCATTGGCTGCGGTTTCATGTTCCGATTGCCGCTGAGCCAGGCTATTCAGATAAAAACGGAAATGCTTGAATTTTTGATCCCGTGGCAATGTTTGCGCGATCCGGGCCGAAGCAGCAGCCAATTTAGGATCTCTCAACAACAAAAAACTGGTAAAGTCCCCTATCTCGACCTCCCCGGACGAAGGCGCAGCCCCTTGTCTGCTCATGCTCCTGACACTAACAGCCGACCCCAGGAAATCATAGTCGATGCTCGAGTTGGAAGGGGGATTCTCTGCAACACCGGTTATCTCAAACGTATAGCCACCATCGTATTTCAACAGCTTACCCACGGGATCCTCATCCCCAAAATACTTATGCGCAGCCCGCTGTGAAATAACCATCGTAAAAGGGCGTGATAGAACACTGCGGACATTCCCTTCCACCAGGCGAAAGGAAAAGAAAGAAAAGAAATTGCTGTCCGCAAAGAAGATCTTCTTCTCGGTAAACTTTTTCTCGGTACCAGGACCCAGGCTCCCGATCGCCTTGCCCGAAGAGATCTCCTGCATCCGCAAAAAGCCTTCAATACCAGGATCGTTGGCCATCAGCACAGGCGCAGATTCATAACTTAGCCGGCTGAGGTTCACGTCCGCTTCACCGATCTTCAGCTTCAGTACCGGATAAAATATCCTCTCCGCATCACGATGAAATTTGTCAAAACTTCGCTCATGCATCACGTAGACCAGGATAAGCATACAAACACAAATACCGACGGACAGCCCACCGATATTAAGAACACTATACAGCTTATTGTTGACGAGATTACGCCAGGCAGTGCGGAAATAATTTCTGAGCATAAAAGCAGTTTTCGCTATGTGATGCTCAAAAAAACACCAGAATAATGCCGGAGTGGCAAAAAACTAAAGATCAAGCGATTATTCAAACTATAACCAACACAAATGTGCGGATTCGATACAAATACTGTCCGCTTACCCGATCGCAGCAACATACCTCGCCGCCTTCGCAGTCAAAGCAACCAGCTCTTCCACGATCACCCCCTGCGAACCCGGAACCAGCGCGCTACCCACTCCAAAAGCCACAGCCCCCGCTTTCTGAAAGTCCCGGATATTATCCAAATTGACACCCCCCGTCGGCATCAGCGGTATCTGCGGCAACGGCCCCCTTATATCCCGAAAATAAGCAGGGCCGACAGAAGCAGGAAACACCTTGACGATATTCGCCCCGGCACGGTAAGCCGCCAAGATCTCCGTTGCCGTAAACGCCCCCGGGACACTCACAGCGCCCAGATCGCGTGTGAGACGGATCACATCCACATCCAGTGAAGGCGAAAGAATAAAACGCGCTCCCGCCTTTACCGCCGCCTTCACCTCCTCAACGGTCAGCACCGTACCCGCACCGATAACCATCCGATCCCCAAATTGCGCCGCCACCTGCTGGATAGCATCCAATGCCCCCGGCGAATTCAGCGTGATCTCCAGCAGCCTGATGCCCCCCTCATAGAGGGCCTGGCTTATCTCCACAATATTTACGGGATTACAACCGCGTAAAATAGCAACGATCTTATGTTCGAGTATCTGTTCAAGCGTAGTCATTTCGCAAATTTCACCGTATCTACGGTAGTCCAAAAGCTCCGGCACCTGGCGTGCAAAAAGCCATCACAAAACAAAATATTATTATTCGTTTATCCATTTCGTCTATTCACCTCGCATCACCCCATCCAGCGCAGACTTCAGCTGATCAGCCCTCACCACCCCGCTCTGCCTCCACTTCACCTCCCCATCCCTGAACACCATCAGCGTCGGCACACTTTGTATCTGGTAGGCATTGGCCACAGCCGGATTCTTATCGATATCCAGCTTGATAATGGTGACACTATCCCCGACCTTATCCTTCAGCTCCTTTAAAATGGGCGGCATCATCTTACAGGGTCCGCACCACTCGGCAGAAAAGTCGACAAGAACAGGCTTATGACCCTTTATAAGGTCGCCAAACGACTGTTTTGCGTTTGCTTCCATATACTCACGATTTATTATAAAGTTACTGATTATTCCTTCTTCACCCGGTCGAAAAATTCCTTCTGCAGCTCCAGTGTCTTTGTATCCGCCTTGACATCCTTCAACGCCTGAACCAGTTGGCCGATATAGTGTTCGTCGACCAGCTGCCCCTCTGCACGCGTAGCCTTCGACCCATCTCCCGCATAATGATTGGGGTAATCCGCATACCACCAGATAGCCGTATAAACATTCGGAATATTAAGCCGATGCTGATTGACCCCCGACTGGTTGGATGCGCTGTCCATCTGGACCAGGTCGGGCCGCAGATACAATAAGGACGACGTCTCCCGCTCACCGGCATGCTGGTCACCGGCGGGATCGCTTTTATGCAGCGCACTCAGCTGCCGCACATAGGCGCTGTCACTCTTCGGCTCAAAAAAGAAGACCGCATAGTCACGCCGTTTCTCCAGCCGCGTCTGGATGAAGTACCGGATCAATTCGGGATTCCCGCCATGTCCGTTGATGATCACAATCTTCTTAAAGCCATTCCTCGCGATCTCATCACAGGTCGCCTCCAGCAGGTCCCATACGACCCGCTCCGGTAAAGCAAAGGTGCCGGGCTGATGCCGGGCTTCATTGATCTGTCCATAAAAATAATCGGGGAAGACCACCGCATATTCCTTTTTCGTGGCCCGCGCAGACCACTCCCTGACCTGGATCAGATCCGACCCGATAGGGACATGAGGACCATGTTTTTCCAGGATACCGATCGGCAGGATACAAGTTCCGCCGGAACGCGCCAGCGCCTTGGGCCAGTCGCTCGCAGTCAGCTCATCCCAACGCGAATGAAGCTCCTGCGCACGGACAATAAAACCAAACAAGATCATAAAGGCTGCAATGCATATCTTTCTCATAGTGATAATTTTCTATTCTTTTGCAAATCGGACAACCATTCCCGTTACCTGGAAACAATTCCTCGCCGGCTTCTTCTCCCCCGGCACAACCATCCTGAAAGGCCCTGTCCCGGCCGGCAACGGCTTCCCATCTACCTGGTCCGCCAAAATAACTACCCGATCCGTAAAACTCGAATCCAGCTCCGCCAGAGAAAACACAACCTGGTAATTATCCGCACAGGTCACCAGCAGATACTTCGCGAGGTTCTCCCCCTTCAGCTGCCGGCCCGTGGTCACGCCCGCCTTATTCAAAATATCCGCAATAGCCACACCCGCGAAAGTATGCGCAACTCCCTTTTTGTCCCTGGCCGTAGCCGTGGTCCGGGGCATGGCCGTAAGATCCGCCGCAGTCAGCGTCAACGGCGTAGTGACCTCTCCACTCACTTTAACGCTATACGCCGGCGCGGTCTGCGAAAAAGCACCCACTCCCGGCAGACAAAAAGCCGCCGCAACAACCACAATCAAAAATTTCTTTTTCATATTACTTTAAAGTTACAAAAGGATCAGAGAATTTTTTATCCGTCACAAAAGCCGAATCCGTCAAACTGCGCAAAAAGGCCAGCAGTTCATTTTTTTCCACTGCCGTCAGCCGCAGCTGCACCGGCACATTCATCGTATCCCTCAGCGTCGGGCTCAATGTCTCACCCGGTTCGACATGCTCGCTGTAATGATCCATCACCTGCCCCAGCGTTGCAAAACGCCCGTCGTGCATATAGGGCCCGGTCAGCGCAATATTCCTTAACGTCACCACCCTGAACCGGCCCCGGTCATATCCCATCCTCGTCACACAAGCCCTCCCCGAATCTGCCGGCACACGATCAAGCCCGTTATTGTGATAGGTTTCATTAAAGGTCTTCGGCCCTCCATGACAGTTGCCGCAGTTGGCCCTCCCAAAAAACAACGCCAGCCCCGCACGCTCCTCAGCCGATAGCTGATATTCTCCTCTAATATACTTATCATATGGCGCATCAGCCGATATCAATGTCCGCTCAAATTGCCCCAGCGCCTTGACAATACGGTCCGCTGTAATCCCTCCTGCCCCAAACGCCCCCCCGAACAATGTCTCATAAAAACCGCTGACCCGCAACTTTTCGACCGAACTATCCATCGACTGCCCCATCTCATGCGGGTCCGTCAAAGGCACCACCGCCTGCGCTTCCAGGCTGCTCGCCCGCCCATCCCAAAAGAAATTCCTCACCCACAACAGATTCGCCAGCGACATGGAATTACGCCTGGTCCGCACCCCGTCAAAACCCACACTAAAAGCCTGCCCATCGGTAAATGCCCGCGCCTGCTGATGACAGCTGGCACAGGAGATCGTACTGTTCCGCGACAACCGCTTCTCATAAAAAAGACGACGCCCCAGCGCCACCCCCTCCACCGTCAGTGGATTGTCATCTCCAACATTCGTGCGATTGCCAAAATAGGGCGGATAACTCAACCGGTATGGCGTAGGCGGCAAAGACCCCGTCCGTCGAACCACAAAGGCCGACAAAAGAGCCGCCCCCACCACTAGCACATATTTGACAGATCGCCCCATTCACCCACAATTTAATACCTGTACCGCAAGCTGACAAAATAGTTCCTGCCCGGCTCCGGATACCCCTCGACCAGCGCATAGTTGCGGTCGAAAATGTTATTCACCCCACCTTCGACGGAGAAATACTTCCATACATGATACGAAACCAATCCATTAAATAGCGAATATTCGCCCGCCCTCGTCCCATAGCTCGTACTATACCGGCTGGAATTATATTCCCCATTTACCTGCACATAAAAAAGATCGCGCAGCGAATATTGTACAAAGCCAAACAGCTTATTACGCGGCACATTCACAAACTTGATAGCCGGATTACTCAGATTATTCATTTTAATATAGGTATAGTTAGCCCCCGCCTTCACCGGTCCAGACAAAGGCGCCTCAAAACCAACTTCTCCCCCTATATATTCCGACTTGCCTACATTCTGCACCTGGCTCTCCCAAACACGCTTTACCGAGTCATAAAAAACATTATTCACACTCAAAATAGTATTTCCGATATGACTGTAAAAAAGCGAAGACTCAACCGTCAGCCATCCCCCAAAAAAACCCTTGTACCCCAGATCATAGTTCACCGTATTCTCCGACCGTAGATCCGGATTGGGTATCGCCGTTCCCAGGCTATAGGAATAACGGTCCTTGACAGTCGCAAACCGGGTTTTCCGCGCAACGGAAAAGGTAATGGTATTGTATACATCAGGCCTTATCTCCAAGCCGCCTTGCAAATTCCAGGCGCTGTTGTTATTGGAAGGAAAATCAGATACCGCCCTCGTAGTGCTGTTGTAATTTTGCGCCTCGATGCTCGCCCGGTTGTTAAAGCTAAACCCCGTCAGCAGTTTCACCTGCTCCGACAAATGCAATTCATTTTCCACCCCGGTCGTCAACGTTCCATCTGACATCTTTCTCACCGGTTCCCCCACATTGTGCTCCCGATGCACATCCGCCTTATACTGCACCGTTGCCTTTATCACATCCAGCCCATTGGCAATACTGTCATCATATTCCACGATCCCCCCGAATGTATAGTCATTATAGATACTGCGAAAGGCATAGGGTTTCGTGATGGTGGTATAAGTGTTGTTGTCATAAGAATCCAGCTCATTCCTGAACTGATCCCAGTACAACCGCGTCTTTATATATTGCTTGCGGGCGATAGCGGTATTGGAAAGAAAATACAGGGATTGTTTGTTCCAGTAGGGCCACTTCCAGAAACGCGGACTCTTGAACTGGCTGTTCAGCGTATCCGTTCCCGTATAAACAGGCGTTCCCTTCGTCCCATGCTGATAAATATACCCTATGGCATATTCTGAATTTCGGGTCGGCGTATACCCTACTTTCACATCCACCTTATCATCCCGGCTATAGCTATTGTTCCGCCAGCCCCCTTCTTCATTTTTCGAAGGCCTGAAGCTCTTAGACAAGGGAAAGGAATCCCGGTTAAGTCTCGATATACCGGCCTGAAAATACCATTTTGCAAGCCTGCTGCCAATATGAAGGTCTGACCGGTATCCCCCGCTGAGCCAACCCGTCGCTCCATTCAACTCAAAAGACTTGACCGGTTTACGGCTGATCAGGTTGATCGCACCCCCCATGGCATTGGGCCCATATAACAGGGACGTATATCCTTTCGAAACATTCACCTCGGAGAGATCAAATGTAGTAAAACGCGCCAGGTCGACATATCCGTCATAGGGCACATATATAGGAATACCATCCAGCAGCAAAGGCGTCTGACGCAGATCAAAACCCCTGACATAGACCATCGACTCATTCCGCGGACCCACCGCCGTGACATTGACGCCCGGCAGTAGATCAAGGGCATGCGCAACATCCGTCCGGGCAAAACGCTCCAGGCGAAAACTGCCGACGACCGAACTAACAGGTTTGGGACTGGAGACCACTACCCGGCCAAGCGTAAATACGTGAGCACTATCCACCTTTTTTTGAGCATTCGCAAATAGAGAAACAGCACAAAGCGCAGTTAATAACAGCTTTCTCATAAGAAATTTCGTTATGTATTCAAAAATACAACGGTAGCAGCTATTTTCGTGCACGTAACGTCTCTTCCTCAAGAAATTTTTTAAATCTAATACGTAAATCACGATGATA
This sequence comes from Puia sp., assembly GCA_036499285.1. Taxonomy (GTDB): domain Bacteria; phylum Bacteroidota; class Bacteroidia; order Chitinophagales; family Chitinophagaceae; genus Puia. Next base: position 163,150 of record DASYEB010000010.1, read on the forward strand.
CGCGATCAATTCCCTCGCCTCATCAGAGATCGTCGAGCCTCCCCCTTTTTCCCCACCCGTTGTCGTGACAACCAGGGGGCGGTGTGTTATAGAATTGAGATTGTTGACAAGCTCCCAGGCCTTTTTATAAGACATTCCCATTTTCTTCGCAGCCTGGTTGATCGAACCCGTAAGCTCTATATACTCCAGCAGCTCGACGGGACCCGGCCCGAAAAAACGTTTGCCATTGCTTTCAAGCCAAAGGCTGCCATTGACGGTAAGCACCGCCGTATCAAGAATAGTACTTATGGCTTTCATATCGTTAACGATTGCCTCGCATTGCCCAGCAGCGCGATCAGCCTGTCCAGCTTGCGGATATGCTCGGCAGAAAATTCCCGGCGATGCGCATCGGTATAAAGACTGTTCTTTACAAGCGGCACAGAATACGGGATCACCCAGGCCCTCAGCGCCTTGGCTACCGCATCCATAGCATTGATACCCTGCATGGCCTGCCCGCCGTCCGCCCAGCAGACCAGCCCAACCACTTTATCAGTAAGATAGGGCTTTTCATGACGCGCCGTCAGTTCCAGCCAGTCGAGACAATTTTTCATCGCGCCCGTCATTCCGCCATGATAAAGCGGAGTAAGCCAGATCTGGAGATCCGATTGAAGAAAGGCCTCCACCATCTTTTCGACAGCAGCCGGCGGATGCGGCTGACGCAATTGAAAGAAGGGGATATGGCCATCAGAGACGTTTACCTGCGTAACCGTGTAGCCTTTGCCAATTAGCTGCTGCTGCAGATAAGCGGACAATTTCCGGCCGGTCGTTTCCGGGCCGGTGTCGCTGCAGCCGTTGAAGAGTAACACGTTCATCCCACTAAATTACGGAATAACCCGCATACCTGCCCCTTGCCTCACCCTTATCTCCAGATACCCAAAGTGCCCCAACGTTAGTGGTCTGCCATCATCACCACCGGCTTTTTCCCTCTTTTCCTCGAAGACAGCAGCAACAGAGGCAAACCGGCCAAAAATATCCCCCCCAGCAAAAGATAAGCATCCGTAAAGCTCAGCGCACTACTCTGCCTCACCACGCCCGCATCCAGCAAACCCAGCGCCTGGTGCTGAGCATCAAAGGCGTTAGACCCCTTCCCAACAAAATAACGGGTATAGCCCGCAAGCCTCTCCACTACCTGCGGATTACCCGCAGTAATATGCGTTAACAGATCCGTACGATGCGCCGCATTCCGACGCGTCAGAAAAGTATTGACCATAGCGATCCCAAAAGACCCTCCCAGCTGCCGCATCATATTATTCAGCGCCGTTCCCTGTGGCATATCCTTTGGCTCAAGACCCGATATCGCCAGTGAGGACAATGGCACAGTGATAATAGCAATGCCCACCGCCCGCCAGATCAATGGCACATAAAAGTCTCCGCTGCCCGCCTCCAGGTTCAGCCGCGACATCTGCCACGTAAATAGGATAAACAGGAACATCCCCATCGTGATCATCACCACCGGCGAAGTCCCCCTTTGCAGCAGATGCGCCGTGACCAGCAGACCCGCGATAGCAAAAATGGCCCCCGGCAACAAAAGCAGCCCCGTGGCCGTCGGCGTAAATCCCAACAGCCGCTGCGCAAAGACGGGTCACCGTGATCATCAATATTGTCCGTTTCATCTTATCGTCTATTATTATACCGATCGGTATATTTTATATTAAAAAAAAGGATCTCTATGGGTTCATCGCCGCCAAAGCCTGCTCCGGTGATTGCAGATAAAGCCTGTATATATCCTCCGTCTTTCCAACCCTTATCTCATAGATCTCATTCTCAAATCCTTTCTTCAGCTCTTCCGCAACAACCGAAGCCGGTATCCCATTCTTTCCCCCGATCTCAGTAGAAAACTCCGTATCGACCAATGGCGGCTGGACCTCAAACACTTTCACGCCCGTAGTCCTCGACAGAACAAGACGCAGTGACAACGAATAAGAATGAAGGGCAGCCTTACTCGCGCCATAACCAACCATCTTTCCATTGGGAACGATCGAAACGATCGAAGACACATTCACAATAGCGGCAGATGCCTGTTTCTTCAGCAATGGCAGCAGCTTTTCATTCAACCGGATAATAGACAGATAATTGGTCAGCATTTCCTCGCTTGCCTTTTCAAAAGCATTCGCATTCTCCGCAAAAGCATCATATACATGAGCCCTTCCGGCATTGTTGACAACCACATTCAGCCCGGGATAATCCTTATAGATCGTCGCGATCAGCTTTTCAACATCGCCTGCGTCGGAAACATCCCCAAGGATGGTCGTGACATTCTTCAGCTTCGCAGCAGCTTCCTTTAGCCGCTCTTCATTACGGCCCGTAATAATAACCTTGTTGTCGATACTGAACAATTTTGCAAATTCAAATCCGATCCCGGCGCTTCCGCCTGTGATAAGGATCGTGTTGTTAGACGTTTTCATGATCTTTTTTTTATAGTGCTTTAATGATCTTTTCAAGAGAATTGATTATCGCCTTACGATGGCTCATCTTCCCCGTCGCCTTCGTAAAAAGTATAGCCCCTTCCAATAGAGCGATCATCGTGACCGCAGTATCCTCCGCATGGATATCCGCTTTAAATTCTCCGGCCGCGATACCTTCACCGATGATCCCCGCCAGCCGGTCCTTCCAGGACAACAAGGCTTCGACCGCCTTTGCCTTCAGCCTGGGATGCGTGTCATCAGCTTCGGTTATCGTATTCATGACCGGACAGCCCCCTTCATTAAAGGTGTACTTTGCAAAATTCCCATAGACCTCCACATATACCATCAGCTTATCTCTAAAGGAAGCCTGCCTGGCCATCTCCGCCCGGATAATGGTGCTGACACTTTTTGTATTGTGATCAAAGGCAGCCAGCGCTACTTCGTCTTTATCCGTAAAATTTCCATAGATACTACCCTTGGTCAGACCGGTCGCCTCCGTCATGTCGGAAAGGGAAGTTCCGGCGAAACCCTTCATGTTAAAGATGGGAGCCGTTTTCTTGATGATAAATTCGCGGGTTTTTTCTGCTTTGCTCATGGCTTGCTCGTTTTTTGCACTGTAAAATTATACCAATCGGTATATTTTACCAAATTTAATTTACTCTTCGCTAAATTCGTTGAAAATCAATTCATGTACGAAGCCATCGACCGGTTTGTCGCCAAATACATCCACCTGACGGAAGAAGAGCTCAGCTTCTTTCACGGACTGCTCCGGCATAAACAGGTCAGGAAAAAAACGTTTCTGCTTCAGGAAGGCGAAACCTGCGATTTCGAGGCCTTTGTTCTGAAAGGTTGCATCCGGAGCTATTATATCGACAAGGATGGGATCGAGACCATCCTCCTGTTTGCGGTGGAGGACTGGTGGGTAAGCGACCTGACCAGCTTTTCCGAACAAAAACCATCCAATCTCTTTATTGAAACCATCGAAAACTGCGAGCTGCTCTCGATCGACTACAAAAGCAAAAGCCGGCTCTTCGAAAAGATACCGGCCTTCGAACATATGTTCCGGATAATGGTCCAGCGCGCACTGGGCGTCCTGCAGCAACGTTTCTACGCCTCCGTGTCCCAAACGGCCGAAGAACGTTACATCCAGTTCATGGACAAATACCCGCTGGTCGCCCAACGCGTTCCCCAACACCAGATCGCACGTTATATCGGCGTGTCCCCCGAATTTCTCAGTAAGGTCCGCAGCACTATGTATAAAAAACATTGACGGCGTCGGTTATCTCTGCGCCGTTTATCGTATGCCCCATCCCGGGATAAACCTTCACCGTCAAAGCGGCGCCCAATTCCTCAAGGACAACCGCGCTATCCCGCACCCGCTGCACCGGCACATGCGGATCAGGATCACTCGTCCCGATAAACACCGGCGTTCCCCCAAAATCTCCCTTATAATTCTCCCGGTAGATCTTATCCCCTATCAGCCCACCGGTAAAAGCCGCTGCTCCTCCATACCGGGTAGCATTACGCGTGATATATTCCAGCATCAGGCAGGCGCCTTGTGAAAACCCCGTAAACCAGATGTTCTCTGCCCCAATCCCCTGCGCCCTGATATCTCCCACCACATCGAGTACCAGGTCCAGCGCCGAAGACAGCCACGGCTCATTCTGAGCAGGCAGCGACAGAAACGAATAAGGATACCACGAATGAGCCGCCGCCTGCGGCGCAAAAAGACTAAAGTCCTCCACCGGTAAAGAGTCGGCCAGGGAAAGGATATCCTCAGCCGATCCACCACGCCCATGAAGCAGTATCAGGGCCTTGCCGGCTTTGCTCAGCGGCTTGCCGGCTGTAATATATTTTTTTGTATGCATAGAATTTTTTGTCCTTGCCGTGTCGCTGCCGAACCCGCTTGCGAAACCATTCGCAAAATTATCCGCGAAGCTCCGGTAATGATTTTTCAATTTCTTCCCTCATCGCTTCATACTGCGAAGGCAGCCTGAGATGCGTCCCCAGTTCATTCAGCGGCTCATCCACCGTAAATCCCGGATTGTCTGTCGCCAGCTCGAAAAGTACTCCGCCCGGCTCCCGGAAATACAAAGAGAAGAAATAGTCCCTGTTGATCTTCGGGGTAATGTTCAGCCCCTTGCTGAGGATCTTTTCCCTGAATTCCATCTGGACCGCTTCGTCAGGAACCCGGAACGCTACGTGGTGATTGGTGCCGCCGCCACTGTGTCCGCGATTTTCATCGGGAGCTTCGACAAGGTCTACTATAGAAGCCGTAGGCACCGCATCCGTAACATAACGATACCGGTTCCCCTCCTGCTCTTTCAGCTCATATCCAAACACGTCGGTCAGGATCGCTGCGGTAGGTTTGATGCTCCTCAGGCTAAGCGTCACGCTGTGAAAACCCCTGGTCGCAGCCGCGGCATTTACTTCCGGGGTGACCCAGGCGGTGCGGTCATCCGCATATTTTGACGCGATGAGTTCCAGCTTAAGCCCATCGGGGTCCTGGAAAGGCAGATAAGTCTCTCCAAGCCTTTCTGAGACTTCCCCATGTTTTACATTCAGCTCTTTGAATCGGTTCGTCCAGAATTCCAGGCTTTCTTTCGGTACGGAATAACCGATTTCCGTTGCCATACCGGTACCGGCGCGGCCTCCGGGAATACCTTCCCACGGAAAGAAGGTGAGTATAGTCCCCGGTGTGCCGGTCTCATTCCCATAGTAGAAATGATAGGTCCCGGGGTCATCGAAGTTGACGGTCCTCTTGACCATCCGGAGACCCAGTGTCTTTGTGTAAAAATCATAATTGCGCTGTGCATTCCCCGCAATAGCGGTGATATGATGTATCCCCTGTATTCTATTTGCCATGACTTAATTCTTTTTTGGAGAGTTTAAAATAGCCAGCACTTCATTTTCCAGCAGACCGCTGCCGCCACCGAAGTGTCGGGTGACGACAACCCCCGGACGTAATTCCTGCAATCGCCGGCGCAAATCCTCTTCTTCCTCCGCCGTCACCCCGGCACAGACAAACACGATCCGGAAATCCGTTTTGGCAACGGCCGCTATCGCCGCTTCATCCGTGGCGACGATCGTCGCAGCCCAGCCTTCGTGCGCGTTGATCAGCCGTTCCACTACCTGCAGTATAGCCGGCTCGCGCCCCACCGCAAGTATCTTCAGTTGAGTATGGTCCATCTTATTGAATTTTATTTTTCATCGGGACATCCATGATCAATATCTGCGATCCTTCTTCAAGAGATTGAATTTCGATATTATCTACATCTGTCACTCCCAGCCCATCGCGTGTTTCCAAACGCTGCCCGTCCACGGCAAACGATCCTTTTATGATAAAAAGATATACTCCATTTTCCTTCTTCTTTCTTTCATAGCTAATCGTCCTTTCTTTATCAAAACGACCGCTAAAGAACCACGCATCCTGGTATATCCAGGTCCCATCACCCCCTTCAACAGGTGAGATCAGCTGTTGCAGTTGATTCTTCCCTTTTACAGGATCCAGCTTTACCTGGTCATACCTCGGTGTCACATTCAGCTTGTTCGGGAACAGCCAGATCTGCAGAAACTTCGCGGGCTTGTCCGGGCTGTTATTATACTCGCTGTGAAATACCCCGCTCCCCGTACTCATAACCTGTATCTCACCGGCGCTGACCACCTCCTTATGCCCCATATTGTCTTCATGCACCAGGCTTCCTTCAAGAGGAATGCTAATGATCTCCATATTGTCATGTGGATGTGACCCGAAGCCCTTCCCGCCGGTCACGACGTCGTCATTCAATACCCGGAGCACCCCAAACTGGGTTCTTTCCGGGTTATAATAACCGGCAAAACTAAACGACTGATAGCTGTTCAGCCAGCCATGGTCCGCATGCCCCCGGGTATCTGCTTTATGTAAGATGGTATTGCTCATCATTAATTTTTTATACCACAAAGCTACTACCCCAGACCACCCCTATCCATTAACCTAGCTTAAGAATTACAATCGAAACCACTATTTATACATTTTTTTATTTACTTTTCCGTCGCACCTTTACGGTAACAGTAACTGTATGAGAAAAATCGTCTTACCCCTTCTTTCTGTGCTTTTTATGACCAGCGGCGTCTTCGCCCAGACCGTCGCGGACAGCATCGTCTATACAAAAACAAGAACCAGCGTATACACCATCAAACCGGGGGTAGACATCCCCATCGTGGCAGCAGGCATCCTATGGGATAGTTACGGCTTTTCCCAGGTCTCAAAAAAGGACGGCCTCACCGAAGCCCAGGTCCTCGCAAAACAAAAAAGTGATATCCCTTTTTACGACCGCTGGGCCGTACATCCCTATTCCCATAGCATCGACCAGCTGAGCTATATCCCTTTTTATGTAGCCGCCCCCCTCCCGCTTGCAGTATTCGGAATAGACCGCAGAATGCGGAAAGACTTTTGGAAACTGACTTATCTCTATGGGGAAGCAATGATCCTCACCGGAGCACTATATACCTCGGCAGTACACTATGTCAAAAGAAGCCGGCCCCTGGTGTATGAATCGTCAAGCCCCATGGAGACCCGCCGCACTTCCAATTCGCAGAACTCTTTCTTTGCCGGTCACGTAGCGCTGGTCGGAACATCCGTTTTCTTCATCGCCCAGGCCTATGCAGATTATCATCCCGAATCAAAATATAAATGGGCTTTCTACACCGGAGCCGGTGTAATAACAGGCCTTACCGCGTACTGGCGTAACTTGGCGGGCGAACACTTCCCCTCCGACATCGCCCTCGGCACCGTAGTCGGAGTAGCGTCCGGTATCCTAACCCCCATCCTCCACCGGACAAAACTGATGCGCAATTCCAAATTGAGTATCCTGCCGGTCAGCAGCGTCGGCCGCGGCATGGCAGTATTGTATAAGTTCTAACTGCCGTACATTTGTCCCAAAAGTCCGGGAATTCCTCTCGCTGATCGAATCCGCAGCCGGAGTCATCATCTGCACCCCGGAATACGTTTTCAGCCTGCCGGGAATACTAAAGAACGCCATCGAATGGACCGTCGCCACCACCTTAAACCACCTTCTTGGGCGGCAGATCAAAAGCAATGGCATCATGCTCAAAATGCCCCTTATGCGACCCATCACAAAAAGGCTTGTTCTGCGAAAGCCCGCAGCGGCAAACACTGACAACCTCCCGGCCACCAAGGCCATAGGCCACTCCATTGCGATCGACTATCTCAAAATCCCCTTCCAGTTTAATGGAACCATTGTTGTTGACTGTAATCTTGGTAGTAGCCATTGATTTATTGCGATTTGCGCCAAAAATAACAAAAATCGCTATTCATCGAAGCTTCCCCGCAATTAGTCGAAAACATTTTACCCACAAAAAAAGATCAGGTAATTTCATTTATCTATTTAACCCCACATGGAATACGATAACGACAAACTCAGAAAGCAGCCTCCAAAAATGGAGAAATTCTATTGGATCATGCTGCTGCTCCTAAGCCCCCTGACCAATAGCCTCACCATATTTCCCAAATATCCCGCGGTCTGGCTGATGCTCCTGCTGGTCAACGGAGCGCTTCTTCCGGCTTATATCATTTATTCCCGTATCATGGGTGCGGCCCTGGACCGCCGCAGCAAAAAAATATTCCCCATCCTGCTCAGCCTCCTGTCCTACCTCGTGATCCTGACTTTTCTGCATTCCGTTTATTCTCTTCTGTTGAACATTCACCCGTTCCCGACACTAGAGGCTTATCTGAGCTTCCATGGGACCACTATCGTCCGGGAGTGCTGGTGGACCGCCGTCAACATGGCCTTGTCTATAGCGATCTATTACGTACGTAAGGCAGACGACGAAAAAGACCAGCTGGCCCTCATGCAAAAAGAGAATACCTTCTTCCAGCTTCGCTATCTCCGCTCCCAGCTCAATCCCCACTTCCTCTTCAATACGCTGAACAGCATTTATTCCCTCGCCCTGCAAAAATCCGACAAGGCCCCGGAAGTGGTAGTAAGACTGGCGGATATCATGCGTTACCTCATCTATGAATGCAACGAGGAAAAGATCCCGCTGGATAAAGAGATCGAATTTATCCGGAACTACATCGACATCGAAAAGATGAGACATAATGCCGATATCCGGTTTACCGTAGAGGGCCTGACCAGCGGTCAGATGATCGAGCCCTTCCTGTTTATCTCCTTCATCGAAAATGGCTTCAAACATGCAATGGATCACAGCTTCAACGAACCCTTTATCTATATTACCCTCAAAGTCGGCAACGGTCAGCTGACCTTGAACGTCATCAACAGTACCGATGCCGACCTGGCCATGCAGGCCAAACGTGTCAATGGCCTGGGCATCACCCACAGCCGGAGCCTCCTCGAGCTGCTCTACCCTTCCTCCTATGACCTCGATATCATTCAAACTGAAAAAGACGAATCCCGCAGTAGCCAGCTCCGGATGCGCAATGCCCGGGAAAGGCTGGAAAACCTGTACCACGATTCTCATACCTTAGATGTAATTTTGAACAAAAGCTCGTTCACCGTATCATTAATTTTAAAAACCGCAAAGGCTTGATAAAATGTATCATCGTAGAAGATGAAACCCTTGCCCAGGATGTCATTCGCAACCACCTGGCACGCATCGACCAGCTGGAGCTGACCGGCGTATACCGGAATGCGCGCGAAGCTATGGAAGCGCTGAACACACAGGAGGTGGACGTCATGTTCCTCGACATCCGGCTGCCGGGAATGAGCGGCCTGCATTTTCTGCGCAGCCTGTCCGATCCGCCACTGGTGGTGCTTACCACGGCCTACGCGGAATATGCCCTCGAAAGCTATGAGTTCAATGTCATCGACTACCTCCTGAAACCCATTTCCTTCGAGCGGTTTTCAAAGGCCGTGAACAAGCTGCTCGACGGACGCCTCTATTCGCTGGCCGGCAAGGAATTTCCTCCTCCCGGTGATCATATCTTTATCAGGTCCAACAGCAAATTCTTCCGGGTTAATTTTTCCGAGATCCTCTACGTGCAAGGTATGAAGGACTACCTCAAGGTTCATACCCCGGACTACACGCTCGTTACGCACCAAACGATGAACGAGCTCGAAAAGACCCTTCCCGCCCGCCAGTTCATCCGGGTACACCGCAGCTACCTCGTGGCCGTCGGCCATATCAAAAGCATTTATGGCAACAGCATAGAACTGGGAAAAGAGACCATCCCCATCGGACTCAACTACAAAGACACGGTCATGAACCTTATCGGCCGGAAACCGTGATAATACTAAACCATTATCAATGCCATCGCACTCATCCCGATCATCAACGCATCCTCGATAATCGTCACCGTACTCATCGGCAGATTAAACACCGCCCCCAGACAGGCACACCGGATCTTTCTCTTATTCAGCACACTCTGCAATACCCCCACAATACTCACCGACATGACAACCAGCGTAACCAGATTCGTATAAACAGGAAATACGTTGACGGCAAAAGCTATCCCAAGCCCCAGCTCGACAAAAGCATAGACATACCCCCACGCGCCCCAACGCCTGGCGACGACATCATACATCGCATAACTTTCCGCAAAAGCTTTGAGATTAAGCAGCTTGAAAAATGAAAAGCTCAAAAAGAAGCCGCTCATAAAGATCCGCATGGCCGCCCCGGCATTCCAACCCCCTCCAATCAGCGCCACAGTCGTAATATATCCAAAGAGTAAGAGTATCGGTTTATAAGTGGCAAACCAACCCGCCGCAGCCGCAGCGACGGCAGGAGCCGCAGCAACCTCCGACAACTGATATTTCGGATACCCGGCCAGCGCGCCTTTCAACACCCCCGTCCCAATAGGCACAGACATCTCCACCTCCGCTTCCCCCTTTCCCAGATCGATACTAACATTTGTCACTCCCTTCACCCCCGACAACAACCCCTTTACCTTCGCGGCACAACCACCGCAAGTCATACCCGATATAGCATATGTGTGTTTCATGATACAAAGCTACACCAGCAGGGCGCCCAAACCCTTACTCAATCTTGTGATCGATTTATAAGATTTACAGGTCCTCTATATTCTTTCGCTTATGATCCTTCAATGATTTGTAATAGGTAGGCGTCAGCCCGGTGACCTTCTTGAATTGCGAAGACAGGTAAGCCACGCTGCTATACCCCAGCTGATCCGCGATCTCCGATAAAGACAGCTCGTCATACACCAGCAGCTCTTTTACCTTCTCTATTTTCTGTGATATAAAATACTTCTCGATCGTCGTACCCTCCACCCCGGAAAACAGGTTGCTGAGATACGTGTATTCATAGTGCAGCTTATCCGCAAGATAGTCGGATAGGTTCACTCCCAAAAACTCGGAGGAATGATGCACCAGCGTAACAATAGAATTCTTTATCTTCTCGATGATCCTGCTCTTCCTGTCATCGATCAGCTCAAAGCCCAGCTTCCGCAATGACCCATCCAACCGCTTCAGCTCTTCCCGGGATGGCTTGCTCCCGATCTCCACTTCCCCAAGCTCCACCGTCAGCGGATGCAGACCCGACTTCTCCAGCTCAGCCTGCACGACCATACGGCAACGACTACACACCATGTTTTTTATATACAATCGCATAAGATCAATTAAAAAATATCTGCAAACGAAAGTATTAATTTCCTGATGAATGGCGGTCAATTACCCGCTGCTTACAGAAAATTCGTATTCACCGTCACCTCCTTCCACGCTTCCATTTCTGTTTCATCCACCTTCCTCTTTTCCACTACCACCTGGTACGCATCCGGCCCCATTAAAAGATGCACCGGCGGATTCAAATCCTCCACGATCCTGACCAGCGCCTTTACCAGCTTGTCCGGATCACCCGCCTGATTCCCATCCATCTGTTTCATCATCTCTATCAGCTCATCGCCATTATATTCCGGTACCCGGTTCTTTGCGATCACCAAAGATCCCCTGTCCAAAAAGCTCGTCCTGAAATAGCCTGGAGCGACCACTGTTACCTTTATCCCAAAAGCTTTCGCCTCTTCGGCCAAAGATTCAGACAGACCGACAATCGCAAACTTGGCCATACAATAGCTGGCCGCATTCCCAAAACCTTTATAACCAGCAAGAGAAGAGATGTTGATGACATGCCCCGACCGCTGTTCTCTTAAATAAGGCATGACCGCCCTTATCAGATTCACGGGCCCTGCGACATTTACATCCAGCGACTGACGGAACTCGCTTTCACTCACCTCCTCCATACTTCCAAAAAGCGAATAACCCGCATTATTGACAACCACATCCAGACGCCCAAAACGTCCGACAGACTCCCGAACCGCCTCCTTTACACTTTCATCCTTCGTTATATCCACCTGCAACGGCAACAGATTCCCCTGCCCACCAGCTGGCGCCTCACCCCCCACCGCTTTTTCCAGTTCTCCAATATTCCTCGAAGTCGCCGCCACCTTATGCCCGGAAGATAATAACAACCTGACCAACGCAAGCCCCAATCCCTTAGAGGCCCCCGTAACAAACCATACTTTTGTGTTCTGCATACCATTTCAGTTTAGAACACAAAATTACCTCCGGACCAAAGACCCGGATTATGCCAATCAAACAAATACTTATGAAATTGTGCCCGACCCCGCACCAAAACTCTCCCGCGCCACCGGAGCCTAAACCTCCACCACCTTTTTCCTAAACTGATTCGGCGTCTGCCCGCTACCCTTCTTAAAAAATATATTGAAATTCGGGGCATGATCAAACCCCAGCCCATACCCGATCTCCGTAATATTCCAATTGCTATGGAGCAACAGGGCCTTAGCCTCCCTGATCAGCCTTTCAGAAATAAGTTCCGTCGTCGTCTTACCCGTCGTCTCCTTTAAAGCCCTGTTGAGATGGTTCGTGTGTACAGCCAGCTGACCCGCGAATTCATGGGCATTCCTTAGCCGTATCGGATGCTGGGGAGAAGCAATAGGAAACTGACTTTCCAGCAATTGCAGGAAAGAGTCGCTAAGCCGGGCAGACGACGCGCCCCAACGCGATTCAGCCACAGGGACCTGGTCTTTCAATGCCTCGTGTATAATGATCTGCGCATAGCTGCGCAAAAGATCGTATTTGTTGACATAGACGCTTCGCATCTCTACCAGCATCTGCTCAAAAATGCCGCACAAAAACCGGATAGTTCCTTGCTCCGGCACCCAGACCGGGTTCCCGTTGACTCTGAACAGCGGCGACCCGGCAAGACTCTCCGCCCTTAGCTGATGGTTGATGAACTCCTCCGTGAACAAACAAAAATAGCCCGTCTCACCCGTGGAGATATGCTCAAAGGCATACGGAACCATCGGATTCGTAAAAGTGACACTATTGTCTTTTATAGGATATACGGCATCGCCATAGGTAAATAGCCCGTCGGCCCGCGTTACCAGGCATATCTTATAAAAATCACGTCTGTTGGAAGGAAGGGAGATATCGTTGCAAAAGTCCTCGACCCGGTAAACATAGAATTGTCCCGTATTGGAATATTCTCTGCCATGGCGCTGATGAAAGTCCCGCGCTGATTCTTTTTGCCTCATTTGGCAAAATTATGAAATTCAAACAAAAAGGGACGCAATGCTGGATTTCGCTCTCTGCTGTTTACGAAAAAACCCCCAAGAGTTAGTCAGGGGCCTTTCAAGAGAAATTGGAATTTAGTGCTTTCTTTGGACGATGATGAAAGCGTTTGGTTTTTCTGGATTTTCTAATTTGGCATTCATTGGTATTGGACAAGACAAATGTACACCTGTCCGGTTTGTTAAAAAAGAGTGAATGCCCTCGATTTTTGTCGTAAATCTACGATAACAAAGGTGCCGGATGCAAAATCATACAAACGATCACAAATTCAGGTCGTTTCGTCACATTTGAAAAAAAAGGGGTTCTGTTTGCCCTAATCTTGTCAAAAATAACCACATGGCCGCTTCAATTTCCAGTATAACCCCCGCACATACGACCCGATGGAGAGAACACGAATTCATCCTCGTCACCCTGCTTTGTATCATCGCCGTGGCAGGCAACTGCTGGCGTCTCTTCGAACACTCCTCCACCTGGCTCACCGAAGAGTACGGGCGCCCTTTCAGAGACCGTAATCTCCCTTTTGAATATACCAACAACATCCTTCTGCCAAACATCAGCGTCCCCCTGCTGATCTACTGCTCTTATGTCTGGATGAACCTTTTCATCCTTCCCCGGCTCCTCCAAACAAAAGCCTCCGTCGTCGGCGGCTTCCGGCTCCAGTTCTCGCACAGCGCCCGCATTGAGGTCTCCGGCGCAGCTGGACAGGCGCTAAAGCGCTTTTTCTGGGGACTCGGACACACCTTCTTGCTGATCTTCTGCCTGGGAACAGGCTGGGGCATCGCTCACTTCTACACCCATCGGTATAACCTGCCCCGGGACATCACCGATATCATGATCATGGGCAATGGCCTTCGCCTGGCTACGAATCTGACAATTGCCTACATCGTTTACGCCATCATTAGAGAAACAGCCCTTCGGCGAATAGAGGCGGATGGCGTCGAGGCTACCAACCGGATCAACCTTCTCAACCAGTTCACCGCCTTTCTCACGGGTTACTTCGTGCTGGGCCAGCTGCTGAGTTATTTTGAATCCCTGGAGGGACCCTTAAATGTCTGGTACTTTGGCATCATCCCCCCGATGATCCTGGCCGCACTGACAAATATCTACTGGCTTTTCCCCCAAAAACCCGAAGCAAAAGTCTTCAACCGGGCTATCTTCTGGCGGCTGTTGCTGATTACCTTTTGCTGGGGTATCCCCTTTTGTATTGCTGTGGTGCCCGACCGGGAAGCGATCGTTCCCGTTATCCTCTCCCTATGGATGGGTCAGCTGCTGATCACCACACCCATCTCCCGGCTGATCTTCCAGCAGCAAAAGGACAAGATCCTGCAGATCCGCGGCCTCGAGACCGCCCTCGGTCAGTCCAAAGCCGACCTGCAGTTTCTTCGCTCCCAGATCAACCCCCATTTCCTTTTCAACGTACTCAATACTTTATATGGAACTGCCCTGCACGAGAACGCAGGGAAAACAGCCGGCGGCATCCAGCAGTTGGGAGATATGATGCGCTTCATGCTCCACGAGAACAACCTTGACCGGATAGCCATGAGCAAAGAGATAGAATATGTAAAAAGCTACATCGCCTTACAGCAGCTTCGGACAGAAACCTCGCCGTCCATTATCATCGAGACCGAGATAGAAGAGGATTTCCCCGACTGCCACGTCGCCCCCATGCTGGTGATCCCATTCGTCGAGAACGCCTTTAAGCATGGCATCAGTCTCCGCGAAACCTCATGGATAAAACTAAACCTCCATTGCGATGGAAAACGCCTCCACTTCGAGCTTCGCAACAGCGTTCATGTCCGGCAGGGCAACGACCCGGAGAAGGGACGGTCTGGCGTAGGCCTGAAGAACGTCCTCCACCGGCTGAAGCTCATCTACCCTGAACAGCACGAGTTCTTTATGCACCAGGACGAAAAGGAATTCTTTGTGCAGCTGGCTATTCAATTGTAAATTCGACCAAGTTGCAAACTCATTCTATGCTAAAAGCTATCGCCATAGACGACGAACCCATGGCACTGGAAGTGATCCGGAACCTTTCGGCAAAGATCCCCTTCCTCAACCTTAGTGCGACGTTTACAAACGCCTTCGAAGCGACGGATTATATCCAAAAAGAAAAACCGGAACTCTTATTCCTGGATATCAAAATGCCCGACATCTCCGGGACCGAATTCCTCGTGTCCCTGCCCGATCCGCCAATGGTCATCTTTACGACGGCCTATAGCGAACACGCCGTGCAGAGTTTCGAGCTCGACGCCATCGATTACTTACTAAAGCCGTTCTCCCAGTCACGCTTCTTAAAAGCCTGCAACAAGGCAAACGAACAATACGAACTAAAAAAAGGAGTAAAACCGCCCGCAGCAGGAGACATCTTCATAAAAAGCGGTTACGGCCAGGTGCGGGTAAAAATGAACGATATTCTCTACGTTCAAAGCATGGGCAACTATATGCAGTTTGTGCTGCCCGAAGAAAAGATCCTCTCCCGGCTGACAATGCAGGAAACCGAAGCCCTCCTTCCTGGTGAATATTTCGTTCGTATTCACCGGAGCTACCTCGTAGCCTGCGCGAAAGTCAACCGGATCGAACGGGAATCTGTCTGGATAGGAGACAAAGAATTGCCCGTCGGCGCAGGTTACGCCGCCGAGCTCAGTCGTATCACCCGACTCTAATTTTCTTTTACAACGATCTTATCCTGGTAAACTTCAATAACGCCACTACGCTTATCAGCCAGCATCTGGTGATAAACTTTATTTACAACGGCTTTATTCTGGAAACGAGCAAGATAGTCTACTTCTTTAATCTGAAGGGGGTCAATAAAATTACCCTTTTCGTCAATGAGGCGGATCTTGATATTGTGGGGTAAATGTCCCCAAAGAGAGGTTAAATTAAGGTTTAGCATGGATCAAAGGATTTTTACTAATTCGTCTTTTATCAAATATAAGGAAACAATAGCACAATAACTCCCGCTTTGGGAAAATTATTGTGCTTTTTCATGTACAATTAACATTATTTTTCAGCAGCCGCCGTAAATTCTTTCTGGTGGATGATGATCTCTGCACGCCGGTTCAGCCAGGCCTGGTTAGGATCTTTATTATCCCCCACAGGATCGTCGCTGCCATACGCCTTGGCCTTCATCAGTTCCGTCGGCACCCCCCTGCTGTTCATATAGTCCAGCACCATCTTGGCACGTCTCCGCGACAACATGTTGTTGTAGGAGTTCGTCCCGATAGAGTCCGTATACCCCTTGATCTCGACATTAAACTCCGAGGTATTCCTGAGATGACCTATCACCTTGTCGATATTATTAAACGCTTTGGTCGTAAGCCCATATTCATTGAATTCAAAATAAACTACGAAACGCAATACCGGCTTACCATCCAGTGAGTCGATCTTATAGTCGTCATCGCTGAAATCATCAAGCCCCATGCTCCGGAACGGCCTTGCCCGCTTGCTTCTGGAGCCTCTGCCATTACCACCGCTGCCATCATCATCCCCATCATCACCACCATTACCCCTCCGGCCGCCGACAGGATTGCCATTGTCATCCAACAGCCCCTTGGCTTTCAGCACCGAATCCATATTGATAGTAATAAAGATATTGTTGACCACGCTTCCATTGTTCTTATTGGCAGTATCTTTCTTATCATTTTTCCTGTTGTAAGGAGAGTTATCCTCCTGGTCAAGCTGCTTCTGTTTCTTATTTTTTATCGGCAGATAGATCCCGACAGAATACATCGTCGTATTGGAAATGCTCTTGCTCAGCGCATAACCATACATTACCTGGCCGGTTACCATGACCTTCCGGGCATTGAACTTGGCGCCGATACCCATTGGCACACTGGCGTATGACGCATCATTGATGATGTCGTTGATCCCAACCGTTACATAAGGCTGCAGCCGGTAAGAAGGTGCAAGAAGATGATAGTAGACTGCCGCATTCAGAAGATTATACGTTTTTGATTTGGTCTGGCTGATCAGGACATTATCACTGGTGACATGGCCAAAGCTCAGACCCAGATCCGCACTGACGGAAAACCGCTGGGTCAGGTTCTTATACGCCGAAGCCGCAAAAGATGCATTCCCCCGCTGGAAAAAAGGCAGCGTATTCGCATCACTGAGATATCCCTTCCGGTTCTTTTCCAGCATCGCAAAATCCTGGAACTGGAATTTCAGCAAAGGGGAGATGAACCATCGGGTATCCAGCTTACGCGTGTTCTCCTCGGCTTTATCTTCCTTCGTCGCAGTGTCCTTCGGAGCCGCGGGCTGAGAGGCCGCAGACCCCACCCCAGCCGCCCCAGCCGGACTCGCACCCGCCGGCACAGCCGCAACATCCTTTGCCGCCTCCGGATTGTCCTTCTTCGACGAAGCATATATCGTAGTGTCCTGTTTTGGCGCAGGATCGTCGGCCAGCGAGATCACACTGTCGGTTGTCTGCATCGCCGTGTCCCGAACCTGGGTAGCCGTATCCCGCGGCGCAGACGCTACAGTATCTCTGGATATCACAGAGCCACCGGGCGTTTGTTTGGTCGTGTCCACCGATGCCGCTGATGATGCGGCGGGATCCGCTTTTGCAGAATCCTGGGCCCTTAGGGTTGTGAGGGCGAACAGGAAGCAACCAATCAAACAAATCATTACCTTCTTCATGGGGTTAGTTTTAAAAGTCTATGCGTATGGCCAATTCCACGCCGTTGCGCGCAATGCCGGCCGCATTTATCGTCGAAATATTTACATCATATAATATAGCAAGTGACATTTTCTGATAGCGAAGCTCCACATCCGGAACGATGGCGTCGTTGTAACGGTATCCCAGACCCAGTCCCACCGCGGCCCCGCCTTGTACACCCGGAATAGACTTGGTATAGGAAAGGTTATAGTAGTGCCGGTAAGCAGGTCCCTGCCAGCTCATCGACATAAAAAATCCAACCTCGTCATCAGTCTTTGTCGTATACCGGTATCCGCCCTGTACGCCTATCCCCATCTTCAGACGGGTAGAATCCGCTTTGATCTTATAAGAATAGGGCTGATTGGCCTGCATAACGGAGGCGCCTACATACCATTTGTCATTGCGGCCATTGCTAAAGACCGATATCCCCGCATTGACATTGAAATGACCATAGGACCAGCCATTGGCCAGACGGTCGGCGCTGGGTGCACCCTCGATCGGACCGTAATTATCGTATTGGTCGCCAAAGGCATTGGCTACACCGGCGAGATTCAGATTGCTTTGATAGTATTCACCCTGGAAACCGGCGGCAAGATAGGTTTCATGACGGCCAAGCGGGACGGCATAGGAAAGCCCCATCATCCCAAGCGTATTATTCAAAATACCATCGTTGGTTTTATCGGACGCCGCACCCGCACTGAGACTGAAATAGCCGGAGTTGGGCTTGTTCTTCCCCTCCTTTGACAACAAGGGCATGTCGAACAGCGCTGCGACACTGTTGTAAGCGATTTGACCGCCATACCGGACGCTGCGATAATTTAGCTTAAGGCTATTCTGCTTGTCGGTTTTGAGGGACTGATTGTACCAGATCGTCATATCCTGCACCCTCGAAAAATTGATCTCCTGTCCACGGGCAAGGCCTGTGACGGAAAAGAGGATCAATATTATATAAATCTTCCTCATCTGGACAATGGATTTTAAATACTATAATTTATTTTGTTATCTCACAAGCGATGTCATCCCCTTCTGCACAATCTTCTTCCCCGTCACATCAATTCCCTCCGCTATCCACAGATAAGTCTCCACCGGCTGCGCCACACCTTTAAACGTCCCGTCCCAACCCTGGTTCGCATCCTGCGTCGTAAAGACCAGGTTCCCCCACCGGTTGTAGACACTGAAATAATGGAAGGCCGATATCCCAACCAGTATTGGCTTCAGCACATCGTTGGTTCCATCATTGTTCGGCGTAAAGACCTTCGGAACATAGATATTGATAGGAGCAAACTTCACCCTCGCCGGACTACCGTAGATGATCGACTGGCCATTTACAGTAGCCGTTATCGTCACATATCCCGGCGTCTTGCTCGTAATATAGATATAGGCATCTCCGTTGGCATCCGTCACGGCAGGCTGCGGAGTGACGATCGTCGCATTCCCCGAGTCGATCGTAAAGGTTACCTCCTGGTCCGGCATTACATTGCCATCCAGGTCCACGATATGCGCCTTGACTTCCGTCTGCTGTGATCCATCCGCCAGCGCTTCATAAATGACCACACTCAACGCCGTCAACGGATTATTCAGATCAGGACTATTCAGGAAGGTCACTATCTGGTAGCTGCCATCGATCAGCACTCCATCCATGATCAACACGGCATCCACAAATACCGTCCCCGGTTTCGTGCTGGTGATCGCAATACGGGCCATGCCACTGTCATCCGTAGGTACACTTGTCGGGTCGGTCACAAACTTCGCCCCAGCAGTAGCCGTACCCGAGGTCGGCGTATTTTGTATAAAGAATTGAATTTGCACATTCTTCAACGGGTGTTGATTCGCATCCGTGACATAAGCGATGACACTGTCCTGCTGTGTGCCATCCGCCAGCCGGAAGTCCTGCCGGACAAACAGTAGCGTATATTTCAAACTGCTGCCGCCCGGACCGGGGCCGCCGCCACCACCGGGGCCAGTGCCGCCGCCGCCAGGACCAGTGCCGCCACCACCCGCAGGAGGATTACCACCGCCGCCGGGAGGCGAGCCACCCGTTCCGCCGCCACCCGGATCACCCGAGACAGGCGGACCGGCAACAAATTGGACCGTCACATAATTATTGGCCGGATTGGCCTGATCATTTAAAAAAGTAGTTCCATTAATCTGCGCCTGCACCTGGACCGATCCCACCACCGTGCTGGTGAAATAGGCCGTGGCAACCCCACCAACGGTTACCCCCGTCGTTGTGATCGTGGCCGATCCCGATTGGATAGTAAACACCACTACCGTACCGTCCGCAACGGGTCCCAGCGCATTATTGACCACAGCCTGCACCTGGTCCTGGCTGCTGCCATCCGCGAGCTGAGGCGTCACCGTAGCGACGACATAGCTTAAAGTTGCACTTGGAGGCGGCTGTGTGAACTGGACCGTTACGAAATTATTGGCCGGATTGGCCTGATCATTTAAAAAAGTAGTTCCATTGATCTCCGCCTGCACCTGGACTGGCCCCACCACCGTGCTGGTGAAATAGGCGGTAGCAACACCACCTACGGTTACCCCGGTAGTTGTGATCGTGGCCGATCCCGATTGGATAGTAAACACCACTGCCGTACCATCCGGAACGGGTCCCAGCGCATTATTGACCACAGCCTGCACCTGGTCCTGGCTGCTGCCATCCGCAGCTACCGGAGTCACGGTGGCGACGACATAGCTCTTTGTCGCATCGGGAGGCGGTACGACAAATTGTACCGTTACGAAATTATTCGCCGGATTGGCCTGATCATTTAAAAAAGTACCGCCGTTGATCTGCGCCTGCACCTGGACCGATCCCACTACCATACTGGTGAAATAGGCTGTAGCAACACCACCTACAGTTGTACCCGTAGTTGTCATCGTGGCCGAACCCGTCTCGATGGTAAACAACACCACCGTACCATCGGGAACAGGCCCCACTGCATTATTGACCACGGCCTGCACCTGGTCCTTACTGTTGCCATCCGCAGGCATCGGAGTCACCGTGGCAACGATATAACTTAGCGTTGCACTTGGTGGCGGCTGTGTGAACTGGACCGCCAGGAAATTATTGGGTGGACTGCTTTGGTCAATAAGGTTTATAGTAGTAGCGCCATAAGTTGCCGTGGCCTGTACGTTTACATTCCCGACTACGGTGCTGGTAAGTCCAATGGTCGTAGTTCCGATAGTTGGACTGGGCCCTGCCGATGTTGTCTGGTTTGGACTGGAAGCAAATGTGGCTGTACCGCTCTGGATCGTCCAGTTTACGCTGGCGCCGGGAATCGCGTTACCATGCGAATCGAAGATAAAGGCTTCTACAATATCCTGCGAGGAGGCATCGGCATTCTCGGGATTTTGCACAACGGCGAAATAGCTCCTCGATGGGTCCGGTGGACCAGGAGCTGCGACGAAATGCATGTCCATCGACTGAACGGCAACTGCTCCATCGGTAATGACTACCGGAACA
This sequence comes from Puia sp., assembly GCA_036499285.1. Classification (GTDB taxonomy): domain Bacteria; phylum Bacteroidota; class Bacteroidia; order Chitinophagales; family Chitinophagaceae; genus Puia. The sequence continues at coordinate 184,276 of DASYEB010000010.1, forward strand.
GTCCCCGCAGCGTTATTAGTAAAATAAAGAGTTGCCGTTCCTGATGCATCTGTCTGGACGACATACGAAGAAGAACCGCCACCGACGTTGAACGTAATACTTTCTCCCGGCGGATACGGGGGTATCGGACTTAGTGTCACCGATATGATATCCGTGCCGGTGGCAAAGACCGAATAGTCCTTGACGATATTAACTGTGTACGTATATCCCCCGGTCCCCGGACCCGGAACGCCCGGAGCGGCGATCGCAGTCTGGAAAAAACCCGGCAGCAGCACACAGCTCAGCAACAGCATTCCAATAAAGGAAAGTTTCGCCTTTATCCTGGCTACCGCTGATGCATCATTATCAATTATTTTCGGGGTCATAGAATACGAGATTGACCTGACACACCTGAACATACCCGTCCCTGTTGCATAGCAATTATGTCAATAGATTCAAAGCGGCCTGTCAAAAGCCGTGAAAAATGCCATAAGGTGATTTTGCAATGGCGAACAGAGAAGGAAGGATGTTATGCCTGTCCGCAGCTTCGGAGTTGCTCGTAGCAGCGTAAAGAGGTTGTGTAAGGTTTGGGTTTCATAAAAAATTGGGTTTTAAATTCGGGTCTTCTATATAGTTATTGGATTTCTTACTACTAACCCTTAATAAAGGCTTTAAAAGGTATTTTATTGTATAATTCGTTGTAATAATTTTTCTATGGGAAAACATTCAAGTACATACGGGTCTGATAGTCAGCGAAATTGTCTTACGTAGTCGACCTGTATGCGTTTTGAGTATTCCAAGAACTTATCACTTTTTTCCTGTCCGATTTATCTTTCGGCCCCCGGGACGGATCAGACGCAAGCTAAAATATGACCCCGCCAGCATCAGTAACACACCCAGCACCATATCCGCACTATCCCTGTTTAGCAGATCTCCCCCACCCAACCGGATAAGTCCGACCAAAAGATAGCCCGCCGCAATAGCTGCGGCCAGTATAGCAGGCGGCAGCAGCAATAAAAGTCCCCAATTCCTTGATCGAAGAACCAACCCCTGTAAAATAAAATAGACATAATTGCTCACCAGCAGGAACTCCAGGTAATACCCCCAATGCCGTCCCTTGTGATCGCCAAAATAACCGGGGTTCATAGAAATATATACGGCATATAAAAGGACAAACAAGCCATAAACGAGTGTAATTAAGGCAGACCGGTCCCACTTCATGTAGGCAATATAAGTATCTTTACGTTTTTTCCCATGATCTTTACAGAAGCCTCTTTAGACAGACTTACTGTTCATTATACCGGTAACAAACAGAATGGTGGCGCATTATTAGTATCCAGACAAGAACAGGTCCCCACGGGTGACATCCGGGAGAAAATGCGGGAAGCCCTGTTACAGAAGTTTCCCAACTGTCACGAACGTTATGCCTTCCACCACGCCTCGTCCCTTGAATTCAACGAGGTCTATAATTTTGTGCAACGCATCTTCCGGGAACCCGCGGAGTTTTATGAACTTTCCCTGAAGATAGCCGCGCACCTCTTCGAGGTCTCCGTCCACCCAAAAATAAAACCCGGAGAGATCTACGTCACCCTCTTCAGCAATATCCTGGTAGATGACAGATCCGTAAATGCCATCGGCCTTTTTAAAGCCGAGACAAAAACCCTCTTCGCCGACCTCATTCCGAGTATGGATGACCTGGACCTGCAGTTGAAAGAGGGGGCAGAGCTATCCCGCCTCGACAAAGGCTGTCTCATCCTGGACCAGGAAGAACAGGAGGGTTTCGAGCTGATGATCTTCGATGCCAACGGCAAAGGCGAGGAAGCCTTATATTGGAAGGATAAATTCCTGAGCGTGATGATCCGGCAAAATGAGTTTCTTCATACCCAGGGCTTTTTGTCGATGACAAAAAACTATGTTACACAGCACATGGCGGATGAATTTGAAGTGTCAAAGACAGAACAGATCGACATTCTGAACCGGAGCATGGACTATTTCAAGACACACGGGAATTTCAATAAATCCGAGTTTGAAGAAGAAGTCCTGCATCACGAAGACCTTATCAACTCCTTTCGCAAATACGACGAGAATTATAGGAAAGCGAACGAGCTGGACCAGCTAAACGAGTTTGAGATCTCCCCCCAGGCGGTAAAGAAACAGGCCCGGGTATTCAAAAGCGTGATCAAGCTGGATAAGAACTTTCATATCTATATTCACGGAGACCGGCAGCTGATCGAAAAAGGGTATGACGATGCGCTGCAAAAGCACTATTATAAAATTTATTTCGAACAGGAAACCTAACATATGACAACTACCTGGCAGGAAAAGGTCGCCATCGTCACCGGCGCAGGACAGGGTATCGGGTATGCCATCTGTCAACAACTTATCGCCCGTGGAGCGAGCGTCGTTCTCAACGACAACGATGAAGCCCTTGCCGCAAAAGCCGCCTCCTCCCTCGGCCCCAACTGCCTCGCCATCACCGGCGACGCCGCCGACGTCCCCTTTATCCAGCATATGGTCGACACCGCCATCCGGACCTTTGGCCGCCTCGACATCGTCATAGCCAACGCCGGCCTCACCTTATTCGGAGATTTCTTCACCTACCCACCCGAATCCTTTTCCCGCGTTATGCAGCTCAACCTGGGTGGAACCTTCTTCCTCGCACAGGCCGCAGCCCGGCAAATGCGCAAGCAGGGCCATGGCGGCAGCATTCTCTTCACTTCTTCCGTAACGGGTCATCAGGCACATAAAAACCTCGCAGCCTATGGCATGAGCAAGGCAGCCCTTGAAATGCTGGCACGCTCCCTCGTCATCGACCTTTCTCCCTATGGCATCACCGTAAATACCGTAGCGCCGGGTGCAACCATGACCCAACGTACCTCCGGCGACCCGTCTTACGAAAAGACATGGTCTACCCTCACCCCCATGGGCAGACCCGCAACAGTACAGGATATCGCAAACACAGTTTTGTTCCTCGTATCTCCCGAAGCACGACATATCACAGGACAAACGCTGATCGTAGACGGAGGATGGACAGCCATCAGCCCAGGTCCGGAGTGACCTTCGTGCATCACCCGATTCTCTGGCACGCCAGCCTGTCTATTTCTCGCCCTGCGCATACAGGGATTCAAAATGCCTCTGCTGCATATCGATCCCCGGATCGAATTCCCGCTGCCGGACATTTTTGAAACCATTCATCGTCAGGATATGCAAAAGATTTTCCTGGTCAAACATATACTTGTGTTCACCACCCATGTACGCAACGTAATTGACCAGGTCCATCCTCGTCGTGCCGTTGTATCCCGGTTTGTGATAGTCCGGTAACGAATGAATGAAATTGTCGTCAGGATTGTTTAAATACGCTTCGATATATAGCCTGGCATTGGGCACACAGATCAGGAAAAGACCACCCGGCGCCAACGCTCTCCGGCATTCCTGGAGAACGACCTTGGCCTCCTGGAAAGAGAAGTGTTCAAACGTATGAGAAGAATATATCTTTTGCACACTATTGTCGGGGAATGGAATTCCATTTTGCAGATCCCACACAAGATCACAACTGTGTCGGTCAAGACAGACCCAGCCATTCTTTCCATACTTAGCCCCCGAGCCTATTTCCAGCAAAACAGGAGCCCCGCTTTTTACCAGGACGTCGGCTTTTTCTTTTGTCTGCTTCATTTGGCGCAACATGCGCGCGGAACGGATTCTACTTTGTAAGGCATTGGGAAGGCTGCGGAACAGCCTTTGTTTAAATGACAGGTCCATTATGAACAAGGTTTATTTTTTAACAACGCGGGATCAATTACTCCGGTATCTACACCCCCAGGCTCCAGCCTTCCCGGTACGAACGTTTCACGAATTGATTGGCATCCTCAAAATTCGTGATCTTCATATTCGCCCCATCCCAAAGCAGCTTGATATGACGGCCCGGATAATCAAACTTGCCATCCCCACGCGGCTTCCTTACATCATTGCTTCGAATGGCCAGGTTCCCCATCAGAACAGTCTCCGTCAACGGGCCCGCCACTTTAAAATTAGAGCTGAGATTTTTTTCTTTCTCACTGCCATAACCCGCCATACAGGCCTCCAGCCAGGCATTATAATGCCCGGTGATATCAGCCCCCGGCACCCGGGCAAGCGTCTGAGGTACAACAGCCGTACGCGATGTCGGCAGCAGTTTCGGGTCACGTCCGTAGGTCGCACACATCATCTTCCCCTTCGTTCCGATAAAATAAGTTCCGTTGTCCCCGTCGCCAAAGATTTCCTGTGGCCCCAGCTCCTCCGGTCTTTCCGGCTGTATCCCGCCGTCCATCCAATGTAACTTGACATCAGGCTTACCGGCAGCGCCTTTAAACTTCAGCGTGATATGAGAAGAAGGCGGACAGCTGTCCGGAAAATAACCCTGCTTGAATTCGCCCACATAAACGCTTCCCACGCTGCATTCAGCCTCTGTAGGATATCCCAGATCCAATACCTGGAAGGCCGGAGCAATAATATGACAACCCATATCGCCCAACGCACCGGTACCATAATCCCACCAGCCACGCCAGTTGAAAGGAACAAGATTATCTACATAGTCCTTGTAAGGAGCGGTACCCAGCCAGAGATTCCAATCCAGCTCCGCCGGCACATCGGTCTTTTTATCCGGCCACTGAATACCCTGGGGCCATACCGGCCTGTTGGTAAAACAAAAGACTTCGGTAATGTCACCCACGACACCAGCCCGGTACCAGTCCACCAGTTGGCGAACGCCGTCCCCGGAAGCGCCCTGGTTACCCATCTGCGACACCACCTTATACCGGGCCGCACCCTGGGTCAGCATCCGGGCCTCATAGATATCATGTGCAAGGGGCTTTTGAATATAGACGTGCTTACCCAGCTGCATCGCGGCCATGCCGATGACGGCATGCATGTGATCGGGAGTAGCTATTGTAATAGCATCGAGATGTTTATGCTCCTTGTCGAGCATCTCCCGGTAGTCTTTATAATATTTTGCTGAAGGAAATTTCTTGCGGATGTTGGCAGCATGGCGATCGTCCACATCACAAAGGACGGGGAATTCAGCCTTACCGGTACCATAAAGGAAGTTGACGTCTGTCTCCCCTTTTCCGCCGACGCCAATGGCCCCGACATTCACTTTATCACTGGGAGCAGTATAACCCTTTCCCCCAAGCACATGCCGGGGTAAAATATAAACGCCGGCAGCTGCCAGCATACCTTTCTTCAAAAAATCACGGCGGGAGTCATTACGGAGCGGTTGCTTTCTCATGATGGCAAAGGCCAGCCTTTATCCGCGGGCCGCCTTAAAATTAGGGGTTTTCCCTCAATTATCCGTCGACGGGATCGCCAGGTACTTTTTCCCCGACAGGATCTGGCGCACAGCCCAAAGCAATTCATCAGGAGCCGCATCCTTGCCCAAATATCCCGACGCACCCGCCTGTAAAGCCCTGAGCGCATAGTGCTCCTTGGTATAAAGGCTCAGTATCAACACCGGCAGACCCGGAAAATCCTGCTTGATCTGTTGTAAAGTATTCCACCCACCCTTATCGGCGCTGGGAAGATCGGAGATGATCATATCCCATGGACTGCGGTTTAATTTTTCGGTCCACTCTTCGCCCTCTTCAATCTCTTCGATCTCCGCGTTGGGATATGCCTGGCTTAGTATTTGCCTCACCCCCTTCCTGATGATCGTATAATCATCAGCTAATAGAATCCTGATCATAAATTTCTTGTCATTAAGTTATTGAATTCGAGCGAGACAGGTCAGTGTCAAGGGATGCTACAGGAGGGCCTCAGCCAGACTGGCTACTTAATGACAAGATATAGGGATTTCTTTATAAAACAACAGGAGCGCAATAAGTAAAAACACTTATGTTTAATAATTTTTGACAATAGTCAACGTAGGTGTACGTAGTCCGTTTTCTACTCATTTTCATTCCCCTTTTCCTGGAATGCAGCCTTTATGCGATCCTTATCAGCCGCCGTGAAACAGCCCCTCATATGAAAGAACAATCCATTCCCTTCTTTGCCCACAACGATACAGATCACATCCTCAACCCCTCCCTTGCCATCGCTGCTCAGCATCTGGAACCGGCCCTTGCCATGACGGACAGAGAACCATTCTTCAAAATTATCTTTGCTGATCGACCGTTCGAGATCAGACCATTCCTGCGCATGGGCTGCATCGATAGACAAACAATGCAAAAAACTCACTTTGCTGAACCAGTCATCACCCGGCCTGGAAGACCCTGAGCTCGTAAAATTAAATTGCCAGCCACCCCCTTCAATACCATTTTTGTCCTTTTTCGTATCCTGGTATTTCTGATAAAACTGATCTACATAAGAGGCCTGGGCACACGCCGAAAAAGAAACAAGCAGCATCAGCAAAGGGAAGGTTATCGGCTTTAGACGGAGATAATTATTTTTCATCTTATTTGTGTTTTATATTTTTTAAATTTTCCATTCCTTTTATCCCCATGTCCGATGACAAACGCGAGAGCTTGTCCAGGTCGATATTCCCTACAAAGCTCATCATCGTAAAATCATCCTTATCGACCGCTATCATCAACAGCTCGTGGATCACATCACCCTGTTCTTTTACCATAAATCGCACGTTGTCCTTATCGCTGCGCACGGTGATCAGTTCCTCATACTCCTTTCGGTCGATCCGGGCCATGGCTTCCTTGTAAAATACAGCCGGAGTCATTTCCGTGGAAAGTATCCGCAGGCTGGTCAGGTGGGTCACCGTTTGTTTAAGATCCGATGGAATAGTATCCCAGTTGACCTTCGACATAAGCCGAAACATCTTCGGACTTATGGAGACCACCGTAAAGCGGCTATCCTCGACATATTTGCCAAAGAATTTCCCTATCGCATCGTCCTGGGCAAAGACACCTGTGCCCAGCAACAGCAGCGGAAAAAAGAATATCCATTTTGATCGGTTCATATTTTTTGTTTTAATTACTTGTCGCAGCCTGCTGACTACCCGTCGCAGCCTGCCAGCTGTTATTCAGACGGTACATATTTTTTTGCGTGATCCTTTTCCCCTCATTCATATGCGTCGATGCAACCAGTAATGCGTGCCTCACCGCCGCCAACGCCTTTTCCGGATCGTCATACGTATCTTTTATCGCCACCTTTACTTTATCACCCGAACCATTCGACAACCGCACGACAAGGAACAGGCTGCAAACACAAAGCAGCACCGCCGCCACCGCCGCATACCCAAACCTCAGCCTCCGCACCGGCGCCGCAGGCTCCAACCCCACCCTAGCCAATATCCTCTCCTCAAAACCTTCTCCCGGCGACACAAGCTTCTCTTCCTCGATATATTCAAAGAAAGGCGCATAGGGCAACAGCTCCGCATCCACGTCCCCTGCGCGGAAATAATCCGCAAGCACCTTCTCGTCCTCCAGCGTCGTCTCCGCCAAAAAATACTTCTCCAAAAGTCTTTTTATCTCATTCATATCCCCTCCGTTTGAGTGATCAGTTTCTTAATGGCATTCCTCCCCCGGAACAGGTTCACCTTCACCTGGTCAAGGGTCATATCCAGCACCTCCGCTATCTCATTGTAGCTAAATCCTTCCATCTCCCGCAGCCGGACAACCTGCTGCTGATTCTCCGGAAGGACATCCATACATTGCCGGACCCGTTGTATCATTTGTTTGTCCATCATCTTTTCATATGGGTCTCTGTCAGGACTGCTGACCTGCTCCGCTTTTTCCTCCTGTACTGCCACAATGCGGCGCTTCCGTATCCTGTCCAGGCAATTATTCCGCGTCGCCGTCATACAGTAGGCCTCTATGCTTTTCCATTCTCCCCATTGATCCCGCTTAGCCCAGATCCCCGCCATCACGTCCTGAACGGCATCCTCGGCCTCCTGCACATTTTGTAACAGGCGGAAGGCAAACCGGAACAGCTTGTCCTTCATGGGCAAAATGTGTTTTTTAAAGACTTCTACTGACATTACTATGAAGATGACGGGAGGAAAATAAGAATGTTACAAGGAACTTTGGATTTTATGTGAGTTGCCGAATGGCTTTTTTCATTAATTTGAACCACCAAAACGCTAAAATCACCATGCGCATAAAAACTGCCCTCCCTACCCTGCTGCTTACCCTGCTAACCGGCGCCGTCACAGCTCAGGATACCACCCTCCTCCCTAACCTCATCGCAGCCGAAAAACTTTTCGACCTCCGGTTCGCCCCCGCAAAACGCGATTCTATCCTCAGCGGCCTCGAAGACCACCTCCACTTATACCAATACCTGCACCAGCATGACTTATATAATGACGTACCGCTAAGCCTGGGCTTCGACCCATTACTCCCGGGCACCCCCTATGAGCCACGCCAAAAGCCCATCTCCTGGAACATTCCTTCCGAAGTAAGCCTGCCCGTCAATCACAGCGAGCTCGCTTTTTATTCCATCCCCGAGCTGGCCTCCCTTCTCAAAAGAAAAAAGATCAGCTCGGTAGAGCTGACAACCCTCTTCCTCAACAGACTAAAAAAATACGGCCCCGTCCTGCATTGCGTTGTCGAGCTGACGGAAGACAGCGCTCTCGCACAGGCGCGCCGCGCGGATGCCGATTTTGCAAAAGGCATTTACAAAAGCCCGCTCCAGGGCATCCCCTATGGTATAAAAGACCTGTTTGCCGTAAAAGGCTCGCACACCACCTGGGGCACCCCGCCTTATAAAGACCAGGTCATCCAGCAGAATGCCTACGTAGCCGATCGTCTCGCACAAGCCGGCGCCGTACTGGTTGCAAAACTCTCTCTGGGTGAGCTGGCCATGGACGATATCTGGTTTGGCGGCCTGACCCGCAATCCCTGGAAACTCTCTACAGGTTCCGGTGGCAGTTCCGCCGGCTCAGCTTCGGCAACCGCAGCAGGCCTCGTACCCTTTGCCATCGGCACCGAAACCTATGGGTCCATCGTCGACCCCTCCATGCGCTGTGGCGCAACCGGCCTGCGGCCAACTTTCGGCAGCATAGCCCGGACAGGCTGTATGGCCCTCTGCTGGAGCTCCGACAAAGTAGGACCCATCTGCCGCAGCGCAGAAGACGCTGCCTATGTCTTTGCATATATCCATGGCGGTGACAGCATCGACGCCTCTTCCCGGACCATGCCCTTCAACTACACCGGCAAGACCGATCTCTCAAAACTAAAAATAGCCTATACCCGCAACTACATCGATGCCCTCCCCGATGATAGCCCGGAAAAACAAGCTCTCTTTCTCTTAAAAAAATTAGGCGCAAAACTAACCCCCATCGACTTCCCCGATGACGGCAAAGGCAACGATATCTTATCCTTAATTATCAGCGTCGAGTCCGCAGCCGCTTTCGACAAGCTGACCCGCAGCAACGAGGACGATCAGATGGTCCAGCAGAATAAGGACCGATGGCCAAATACCTTCCGCACAGCCCGCTTCATCCCCGCCGTGGAATACGTAAACGCCTCCCGCATGCGCACCAGCATCATGCGACGAATCGACCCTTTTATCGCACAATATGACATCATCATCGCCCCCCCGGAAACAGGCGACCAGCTGGCCATAACCAACCTGACCGGCCACCCCTCCATAACCCTGCCCGTCGGCTACAAAACCGATGGAACACCCGGCAGCATCAGCTTTATCGGTCAGCTATACGGTGAAGCAAAACTGCTGGCCTTCGCAAAAGCCTTCCAGGACGCAACACCCTACAACAAACAACATCCAAAAGGTTTTGAATAACTGATCAGGAGCATTTATCTGTATCAAAACCGTACATTACCTGTACTGAAACTGAACTCCTCCCCCGCCCCCATTTGCTGCAACCGCTTGCATTCCATACATTTATACCATGGCATAATATGAGCAGGTCAATCATTATGATAAAGAGTTATTTCCGCGTCGCGTGGCGCAACCTGCGCAAAAACAAGATCTATTCCACCATCAACATCATCGGTCTCGCCGTAGGTATCTCCGTATTCTGGCTGATGGCGCTGTATATCTACGACGAGCTCAGCTACGATCGTCAGTCTGTCAATTCCAACCGCATCTACCGCGTCGTTCAGTCCGGTGAATGGACAGGCGGCAACTTCCACATCGCACAAACCCCGGCCTTCTTCGGGCCAACGCTTAACAACGAATTCCCCGAAATAGAAACAACAGCCCGCATCGACCTGGAAGGCGGCGGAACTCTTGTTTATGGCGACAAAAAGATCACACGCGGTAACATATTCTTCGCAGATAATTCATTGCTGGCGGTCTTTCGCTTCCCCTTCCTCTATGGTGACGCCGCCAATGCCCTCAAAACTCCTAATTCCATCGTCCTTACCCGCAGCCTCGCAGAGCAGCTTTTCGGCAGGGCAGAAGAGGCGCTCCATAAAACCATCGTATTCCAGAACGAGGTCCCCTCCCTGGTAACAGGCATAATGGAGGATCAGCCGGGCAACTCCCACCTCAACTTCAGCGCACTGCGCTCGATGCCGCCAATCACCGACAGGTCGCTTAACTCTTATCTCTATACGTATGTCCTGCTCCGTAAGGACGCCAACGTCAAAAACCTCGAAGCCCGCCTGCCCGGCTTCTTCGACCGTCACCTGAAAGAAGCCATGGGCAAGGGAGCCCAATACCGCATGGACCTGCAGCCAGTGACCTCCATTCACCTGCATTCCAATCTCGACTACGAGATCAGCCGCAATGGCGACATCCGCTATATCTACCTGTTCGCGACCATCGCTATCCTTGTTCTTATCATCGCCATCATCAATTATATCAACCTCGCAACAGCACGCGCTTCCTTACGCATGAAGGAAATAGGAGTCAGAAAAGTCATCGGATCAGGCCGTAAAGAGCTGGCCATACTTTTTCTTATGGAGTCCGTCGTGTTTACCCTGCTCGCTGCCGTCATCGCCGCTTTGCTGGCAACCCTGCTGATGCACGCCTTCAATACGCTGTCCGGAAAAGATCTGACGCTCTGGCAATTCGGCGCCATCCCGACAACCCTTATCCTCATAACATTTACACTCATCGTCGGACTTCTCGGCGGAGCCTATCCCGCCGCCTTCCTCTCGGGCTTCCGCACCATCCCTTCACTGAAAGGACAACAAGGCGACATGTCGGCTACCGTACTCTTCCGGAAATCGCTCGTGACCTTCCAGTTCGTCGTGACGATCTTCCTCATTGCCGGCTCCTCGATACTTTACCTGCAGCTCCTGTACATGCAGAACAGAAACCTTGGCTTCAACAAGGACCAGGTACTGACCTTCCATATTTCCAACAGGGAAGTCCGCGAACACATCGACGACCTCAAGAGACAGCTTTTACAAGACCCTTCAATAGAAGCCGCCGCCGCAGCGGGTAATCCCATTGGCAACAACGACATCGGGTTCATCCAGGCAAAGTTCGAACACAATGGGGCCATCGACCCCAAACCGACCCAGGTCCTTTCTTTTTATACCGACGCCGACTACATCCCTACCCTTCAGATCCAACTGGCCGCAGGTAGAAACTTTGACGCAACACAACCTACCGACACGCTTGGTTCCGTACTGGTCAACGAAACGCTCGTACACGAACTCGGCTGGACCAATCCCATCGGCCAGCGGGTACAACTGGGTATCAACAATGGGACTCCAAGATTGGCTACCGTCATCGGCGTCGTAAAAGATTTTAATATCTACAGCTTACAGCACCAGATCGAACCGCTCTTGCTGCAAATGCCGCCAGTCCGGAGAGAAGAAGACAACGTCTGCGTACGGCTCAACCGCAACCGCGTGCCCCAAGGCCTGAAGTATATAGAAACCGTGTATAAGAAATGGGATCCCACCTCCTCTTTTGAATATCATTTCCTCGATGAGAATTTTTCCGCCCAGTATGCCGCGGAGAAAAAACAGGGGCAGCTGCTGCTAACCTTTACTATCCTGGCCATTTTCATCGCCTGTATGGGACTCTTCGGCCTGGTAACTTTTAGCGTAGGACAACGCACAAAAGAAATAGGAGTCCGGAAAGTGCTCGGAGCCAGCGTTACAGGCATCGTGTTGCTGGTGTCAAAAGAATTGATCAAACCGGTCATCATCGCCATCGGCATCAGCATCCCTCTCGCCTGGTACGCCACGCACCGCTGGCTGGAAGGTTTCGCCTACCGCATGCAGATGAATATTTGGATCTTCCTTGCAGCCGGATTAATAGCAGCTTTGATCGCCATGATCACCGTTGGCTGGAGAGCCGCCCGTGCCGCAAAAGCAAATCCCATAAAGAGCCTGAGAACAGAATAAAAAAAGCGGGCAGGAAAATCTTCCCGCCCGCATATTCAACTGGGTAAGGTGTTCATGGTGGTATTTGATTCGGATCTCTTCCTACCCTACATCTTTTTCATCATCTTATTACATTTTTCTGCCTCATCCAGGTGATGACGCAGCGTATGAAGCGTACTGTCGGCAAACCCGCGGATATCGGCGTCAGAACCATTTTTCGACTCATCTTCAAATTTACTGATCACTTTCTTATGATCTGAGACCATCATATCGATGTATGCCTTGTCAAAGTCCTTTCCTTCTTTCTTCTGCAGGTCATCGAGGTTCTTTTGCATATCCGAGGAGATAGCCGAAGGCAGCGTTATATTCTTGGAAGCGGCGATCGTCTTTAACTTGTCGGCGGCCGTAGTATGATCCTTCACCATCATAGCCCCATATTCCTTTACGTCTTTTGCCATGCCCTTTTGCTGAGCCATTTGCCCGGCCTGTATTTCGGTCATCCCCGCATCTGCCGCATCGACCGAGAACTGCTGGTCGGCCTTCGAAACGGAAGGTGGAATAGACGGCGTCGCAGTAGTAGTGCCCGCACCCGTACTATCCATCTTGTTGGCGTTGGAATCCTTTGCCGCCTGGGTGCTATCTGCCCCGCCGCCATTACCGCAGCTAAAACAAAGAAGCGCAAAAGCCCCAACAAAACAAAATTTAGCTAGATTTTTCATAAATGGCTGTTTTTCAATTAAAAGATTTTCTACTAGAAATTCAAAACCTATGCCACGGGACGATAGGACAGCATGGGCATCGGCGCTTCAGCCAGATAATAGGGCTTATAACCGGGACGCGTATTGAATAACCAGGAGTGAACCTGGTTGCGCAGATCACGCCACCAGCCTGTATGATGAGCGGGATCAGGACGCTCGAAATAGTCCGCCTTCATCATCTTTACCTTTATGAGAACCAGGTTATTACCAGCCAGTTCCCGGATCTCGTCATGGACGAGGCTGTTGACCTCTTCCGGATCGGTAATAATAAAAGCCTTACCCGCGACGTGCAGGAAAAATTTTTTCCCCTTGCGGAAGAACTCGAGCCGAACGGGGAATTCCCGGTCAAATTCGTGTAACGCCTGTTGTGGTTTGGGTACAAAGAACCACATTTGTCCCAATTCGTCCACTTTCAAAACGGTTACAATAGTGGTGGCAATCCTCAACAGGGCGGTATTCTGACTAAAAAAAAGCGCGTTTTTCAAGTCCTGTATCTTTTCCTGCAAAAAGTGCATATCTGAGTGATTCAACATAATGATTCATTTTAACAGTATTTTTCAAATTCAATACCAGTTAGAAGAAGAAGTCCCGACAACCCGGTGGATAATACAAGTTTCAGAAGCGGAATCTTTCATTATCAAGGGAAACCATGTGCGGAAAAAGAACAGCCGATCCTAAATCAGGTTGAAGCGCGCAACGTTACGTTGAGGAATTTATTACACAAGCGCAGGGATTAAAAGGCAATTTGGCACAATTTTTTAATGACCACCTCTGTCAATAAACCTGAAAGAATAAAACTGGGACCCCGTTTCTACGGGGTCCTATCACTTAAAACAATAAGGACTAAATAAATTGATTAGTATGATACGCAAATTAAAATCGGGTCAGTACCGCATCTATTCCAGGAAAATAGACCCGAAGACGAACAAACGGAAAAATCTGGGAACTTTTGAATCTTTGGAAGCCGCCCGCAAACACGAGCGCGAAATACAATATTTCAAACACCATTAGGACCCGCTTCAAATATATCTAAGGCCGATGCCCTGATAATTGCTGGTGCGCCCGCTCCAGCGACCACAGCTGGATCTCCATCAACTGGCGGATATTCCCCGGTATTTCCTCTTCTTCGAGAGCATGCCGGTATATCTGTTGTACGGCCTCCTCACCTCTTATACAGGAAGCGAAAAGAGAGTCTATGCTTTCCCCTTCGAAATTGACCTTCCCGTTCAGCCAATGCAAATAAAGCTTACCGGTAATGGTGGATTGCGTTACAGGCGCTCCACCCAAACGAATGATCTCCGCGTGCAGATCGTTGACGTATGACCTGCTCTCCGTTGCCATCCGGTAAAAAACATCCCTTATCTCCGGATCGGGGCCCTTGTCTTCATGTGCGGCTTTTTCGTAGGCCGTGATACGATCGATGTTTATGCGGATAAGATCGTTCAGTACACTCAAGGTCTTCCGGTGCTTCCTGGGTATTCTTATTTCCATAGATAAAGTTTTAAAAAAAGCCCGGTATGAAATACCAGGCTTTTAAAGGATAAGTAGCTATTTTACATATTCGGTATTTTCTTCTTTGTTTCATCAGGGTTATCATCAGGCTGTATCTTCTTGTCAGGCGCCGGCATATCAGGATTCTCTATATCAGCCCCCTTACGCACCGCGGCTTCATCAGTATCATCCGAATCATTCGTATTCGACGTCTTCGGATGCTTGTGCGGCATACTTTTCGGATCATGCGTGTCGCCCGATTGTTTTTTATCCTTGCCCCCCGGTGATCCCTGCTTATTTTTGTGGTCAGTCATATAGCAAAGTTTAATTCGGTGAATAATAGTGTTAACATTTAGTACGGATAAAAAAATATGCCAGCACCGGCTAAAGCGGAGGCGGTGGGAAAGATTTTCCCAATGGGGATTAAAATGGATAACCAATCGCGAGATTCAGGACCATATCAGAAATATCACCCACCGAGTGAAAACTCCATTTATTCCCATTATTCAACCACGGATACCTCACCGGCGCCGCCACATCGACCCGCAACACAAGAATGCTCAGATCAAACCGCAGCCCCGTTCCTACCCCCACCGCCACATCATTCAAAAAGTTCTTCGTAAACTCAGACCCCGGTCGCG
Organism: Puia sp.; assembly: GCA_036499285.1. GTDB lineage: Bacteria > Bacteroidota > Bacteroidia > Chitinophagales > Chitinophagaceae > Puia. Next base: position 199,375 of record DASYEB010000010.1, read on the forward strand.
AACTATCCGCCTGCCGCGTCCATATATTTCCCGCATCCACAAACAAAGCCCACCGCACCAGCGAGAACAGCTTAGCCCGGTATTCCAGATTCATCTCCAGCTTCACATCCCCCGGCTGATCCGGCAATTGAATTACCTGGTTCGGATTACCGGCAAAATAGCTCCCCGGCCCCAATGCCCTCGACCTGAACGCGCGGATATCATTGGTGCCTCCTGCAAAAAACTGCTTGATAAAAGGTAAAGTAGTGCTGTTGCCATAAGCTATCCCTATCCCACCCGTGATCCGCGACACGAATTGGCTCGTCGCACTGATCCGCAGATAATGCCGGAAGTCCGCCTCTAACCGGACATACTGAGCCAAAGGAACATTGAACAGCTCCCTTTGTTTCCCTTTATCGATATTCGCTCCTGTAAGAAGCCCGACAAGATTATTCGAAAGATCCACAGATCCGTTGAAATAGAAATTGTTTAACCGCCGGTTCGGCCTCGTCTGGGAATTATAGTTAAAATTGTATTTCGGCCCGATGATAAACTGCTTCTCGATGCTTCTCGCCAGCGTCAGATTTGAATCCAGCTGATGCAATTGAAAGTAGGGATCGATATTCGAAGGACGGACATAGTTGATCCCCAGTATCGTCAGCTGATTTTCCGTATTATAGGTATTCTTGAACACATAGCCGAAACTCGTCCGCGCCGAATTCAGCGTGTACTCCGAGCTGCGGTCAAACACGTCATACGCCACAGTGATCTTCGTCTTCGGCACAAAGGCGCTGCTCGTATTCAGATCAAAAGGAGAGATGATCCTCGGAATGGTAAGACTGACATCCCCACCAAACCGCTTGGTGCTGATCTTCTGCCCTTTACCGATGAACTGCTCTTCCAGACCGCCATACAACGTGGCCGTAAACAGCTCGGCCCCCCGGAAGAAATTACGGTTTCGCCAGGAAAGAGATAGCTCAGTTCCCGTCGTATTGTCCGATCGCGTAAGCCCCGATGCTTCAAAACGAATGGATTTCTTTGCACCGGGCGTAAGGTAATAAAATGCATTCAGCACCTTATTCGTATCCGCATCCGACGCCGGCTGGAAACGGGCCTTGACAAATTTAAAGACGCCAAGACTTACCAGGCGGTTGAGAGAAGTGTTATGATCATCCCGTTTGTAAAGATCGCCCGGCTTGAACACCAGGGTCTTACTAAAAACTATCGGCCTGAGAAAATTCGCGGTATCCAGGATATGATAGCCTTCCGGCGTCGTATAGGCCCTCTTAAGACTTGTATCCGATCGGATATCATATTGCGCATAGACCACCACATTCCCGATATGATAGATATTCCGCCCTACCGCCGGCATTTCCGGCTTTATCGCCAGATGCATATCCACCTGGTGACCGCCTACCGTCGTATCCGCATCGATGACCAGGTCATTGGGATTAAAATAAAAAAACCCCCGGTTTTTCAGCCTCGAATCGATCCGCTCCCTTTCCTGCTTGATCACGTCAAGATCAAAAGGCTTCCCTTTCCGCAGCAGGGTCCTGCGCGCCAGGCTATCCTTCCTTTTACGCGCAGTCCTGGTCCTCGTCCCCTTCCAAAGGCTGTCGATGCTCTTCCCCAGTTTATCGGAGTCCGAAGGGAAAGTGACATTCCGGATGATGTAACGGGGACCAATCTGCGCCGTATAGATAGCCGTCAGATGTTTGTCCTTTACCTTAGTGTCGGTGACCACCGTATCATGAAACCACCCCTTGTTCTCCAGGTGATTCTGCAAAACATCCGCATTTTTCCTGATCAGGGACGCCGACGCAAGGACCGGGGCCTCTCCCACTTTGTTCTTCAGCCAGTATTTAAATCCCTTTTGCTTCTTTGGAGTACCCGCAATATTATAGATCCACAGCTTGAAGCGGATCCCCAATATCTTCCCGTTCAGCTTCGGCCGCAACAGACCTCCCAGTTCATCCCCCAGGGCATTCTTCTCCTTCTTTTTCATCGGCGCCGAAGATTCGATCTTCACCTTATTACCGGTATACAGCGTCTGCCCCGCGCTCAGGTGCTTGGATTCATTACAGGCCACACAGCAGATAACCAGGAAAACAACTAAGACTTGTCGCACGATTCGCTCTTTTACACGCATGGTCATTGGTTTACAGGAGGCGTACCTTTGGCCGGTTTTGAGGTTGATCTTTCCAGCAGCCGTTCTTCACGCGTCTTTCCAAACAGCTCCCGCAAACGATTGTAATCAAAAGTCAGAATAAAACTGACGCCGGTCTCTACGACCTGCCCCTCTATAACAGCTTCATATTGATTTTTACGATAAGCACGGACCATATAGCGCCCGTCCTTGGTTAGCTTGTAGTCTACCGCTACATCACCGGCAATATTCGACGCACTCTGACCAGGGTTCTGATTGCCCTGAACATCGAAATTGCTGCCTACGCTGACCTGTATCCGGTCGCTGAAAAGCCGCTTGGATACAGATACATTCAATTCGGTATAGTCCTGCTCGGTTCCCGTGCTGTAGTCCTGTTGATTGTTGAGGTCAAAATTGATGTCCACCCCTTTGATCAGACTTCCCGCCAGCTGGTTCAGCTGGTTCGTCAATATCTGGCTGGCGCTCTGCCAGGCCATACTACCCAGTGTAGAGCCTCCCCCCGCCTCGCTCTGCAACGGGTCTTCCCCTACAAACCGGTTCAGCAGCAGCAGCGCAAACACCTGTTTGTCCAGCTCCGATTCCTGGACCCTTATCTGCTGAAGCTTCTGATCCACATCCGGCCATAAGGACAGTACGTTGGTAGGCAGGGTAATATCAAAAGTGATCTTTGGCTTCATCAGCTCCCCCTCCATCTTCAGAGTTACCAGGAAAGGTAATTTTTGCTTGAATTTATTGATATCCGTTTGACTGCGACCCGCGATCTCATTGGCGATAAGGTCGATAGAAGGCGTATTCGCCGTATAGGTGGCATTCAGATCGATAGTGGCGGACAACGGGTCCCCCGTCCAGGTGATAGTGCTGCCCCGCGTTATAGCGAACTTTCTTTTCAGAGCCTGCAGCGACAGGTTATAGCTCCCGCTTTCGACTTCATAGCTGCCCGTCAGATCCATCTTGCCACTCTTATCTATTCCAAACACCAGGTTCGACCGGCCTCTTACCGTCAGCGCATCCCCCGTCCGCTCGTCGATAACCATCGTAAAGATGGCGCTGCTGTCCGTTTGAAGATTCATGCTCAGATCGATACCTTTCACCGTCTTTGCCGCCTGTATTATCTGGGCGCTTTTATCCACCAGCGTATCCCCGTTTGCCGTGACAAAACGCACCACACCCAGTCTGCTGACGACTTCCGGATCGCTGCCCGGTAACACAAAATAAAAATTGGTCTTCTTATTGACCCGCAGATCGCCATCGACCTTCGGCGACTCCATATCGCCCTCCAGGTTCACCGCTGCATCGATATTCAGCGTACCATAGAATTGCTGGTTGTTGGCTGGCTGGGCATTGACAAGACGGAAATCACTGGCGTTCAGCGATACGTCAAACCCAAAAGTCTTATAGTCCTTTGTAAATACGTTCCCGTCGATCGTCAGCTTATTCCCGGCGGAGTCCTGCATCCCGAACTTACTAAAGTTGAAACCATCCTCGTCAAATTCGATCCTGTCATTGGACAAGGTCAAGGGCTCACCCGAGATCGTCGGAACAAAACGGGCGCTGTCAAAGTTCAGGTTCCCCTTCAGCAAAGGCTTATCCATCGTCCCCGTCAGCGCCAGCTGCCCCTTCAGAAATCCCCGCATCCGCTGTACCTGGTCCTTTGCAATGCTGTTAAAGCTGGCCAGGTTCAGCTGCCCCAGCAGCACCTTCAGGTCCATCCTGCCTTCCCCGGTATAATATTCACCCTGGACCTTTACGTCATTCTTATTTCCTTCCAGAGATATATCGGCAGAGAAAGCGTTTGCCTTTTCATTGTTGACCTTTATCGCCACATTTCCGATAGTGTCTGCCTGGTAGGATAGTTTTTGTATCACAAGATCAGATGTAAAGACCGGGTTGGACATGACATTCTTTACCTCGGCCGTCCCGTTCAACGTCCCGCCGATCAGCAGCGAGTCCTGGTTGGCAAGCCTGCTCAGCGTCCCAAGGCTGAAGTTTGCAAAACGCACATCGATAGGTGCATTTGGGGAAGGAGGATTACTGTTCACCGACAACGAATCCTCCTTATGGCTGATGGCAAAATCGTGCACCACTATCCCCGCTGAGTCGTATTGAAAGTAGTTGTCCCGGCCCACCTGCCATTGCTCATAGTTGAGCAAAAGACTATCGGGATTGAGCGCGAACTTCAAGCCATCCTCCAGCTTATCCAGCTGCCCTGCAAGCCGGTATCGGTCCTTCCCTTTTGCATCCTTCAGCAGCAAAGCCGTCGTCAGGTGGTTGTCCCGCAATGCGCCGCCCAGGGAAGTCTGATAAACTGCAAATCCACTCCCGTTACCATCGCTCATCTGCACCCCATAGTTCAGTTGACCATTACCAGTGGCAGCACTAACGGTTACATTATGAAAACGCTGAGCTCCAAACACCACCCGCGGCGTCCGCAGGTCAAGATGCAGATCGTTCTGCTCACTGTTGAAGACCATGCTGCCACCCAGACTGTCCGTTCCCTTCAAAGAAGGCATCATCGCCAGCACCAGTGGAGAAGGCCTCAGCTGCACCTGCATCCTCCAGTCCTGTGCCGTAAAGGCCGTATCTTTAAATCCATTGAGCCGATAATATTGGTTGATCACCTGCTGCAGCGCCTGTCCCGTTTCCGTCAGCTTGTACCGGCCCTTCCAGTCGATGTCAGCCATCTCCGACCGGAGCCGGATGTCCTGTATATCTTCCTGGCGCGTAGCCAGCAGCTCGATGGTATCCGTTGCCAGATGTTGTATTCCCCTGGTAAAAGCCAGGTTATACAGCTTCAGCGCCCCTTGCAGGGAATCCGGGTTGGTATCGGCAAAGTCGGCATTGATATGGCCTCTCAACGCTGTCGTGTCGCTGACCAGATGCAGCGCATGCAGGTCAAGCGTATCGATCTGCCAGTCGAGCTTCAGCGCCGGGAATTTCCGGGCCAGTTCCGCCGATGCTTTCAGCTCAAAATGCACCGCCGTATTGTTGATGGAAGACTGCAAGGTCGCATGCTCATTGGCCACCGAACCGTCGATCGACAGATCCTGGTAGGTATACTTCTTATAGGTAGCCGATTGTATCCTGCCTGTAAAGGTCGCATTGGCTGTATGCAGGTCAAGACCCTGCCCCTTCACCGTGAATACAGAGCTTATCGCCCCATACTGCGCGCTGTCCTTTAAGATCGACCCAAGATTGAGCGCGATGGTCTGCAACACCAGGTCATAGCTGGCCCTGCTGGTCGACCGGATATTCCGGGCAAACCCCTTTATCTTCACAGTCCCCGACGAGGTGTTCAGGACCAGGTCGGACTGCATCGCCTCCATGCTGCCGGCCAGCTTACCACGAAGAGCAAAGGTCGCCGGGATATTTATATTGTTCGGCACCGATCCCTTCGGCAGTAAAGCAAGCAAAGCCGCCCGGCTGCCCGACAGATTACGCACCTCCAGGTCAGCCTCAAACCGCCTCGTATCCATCGGATGCACAAGCCGTCCCGCCACATCGACACGGATATCGCGGATCCCGCTGAACTGTAAAGTCTTTATAGTAAGCACATCCAGTGTCCCCAAAACCCGTGCATTGACCGACCAGACATCATTGGGGTGACTCAAGGCCGGCTGGCTGCTCAGAAAAGGAGCGAACGTGAGAATATCCTTTACCTGCACCCTGCTGTTTGCCAGGTCGATGTCCAGCTTCGTATGCGTTGGGTCCTTCATCATATTCGCAAGGGATGCATATTCTATGGAAGCCGAACGCTGTATCAAAGTACCGGGCGTCTGGAGGATAAGGTCCCGCAGCCAGGTCCGGTGATCGGAATAAAAGAAACGCGTCTGAAGCCGCACCAGCCGAAAGCCCGACTGCTCGGAAAACTCCCCCTTGCTCACATGCCCGCTGATGGAATCGGCACTATAGCTCAGCCCATCGGTATGCAGCGCCAGCTGCCTTATCGACAGATGCGCATAGTCCATCCCTTTCTTCTGACGTTTCAGACTGTCATTATCAAACGTTACATTGCTGCTATCCAATTGAAGCGCATTCAGTTTAAACGCCATCTTGTCCAGGTCCACCGATTTTATAGTTGCCAAAAGCGACCCCAGCTGCAGTGTTGTAGACAGCTTATTAGCCGTGTTACGATAGTCCAGGTTACTATTTTCAATAGCGATCTTCCCCAGCTTCAACTGCATCCCCGCACTATCGTTCGGGACCGCGCCATTCGTAGCTCCCTTTTCCGGAGGTGCCCCGGCCACATTCGTCTTCGGCACCGTTGCCACGGCCAGCGGCTTCCCCTGGTAGATCCTCGCCCGCAACCCACTCAGCACAACCGACGGTATCCCATATCTGCCATTAGCCGGGTCCAGCTCATCCATCTTCGTCTCATTATGCCCGATGTAGACTTCCATATCATTCCCCGTCACCGTATCCCTGTAGACCATCCGGATCCTGTCAAGCACCAGGTCATGCAACGCCATCTTCATAGGTGTGGACTTCGTCGTGTCCTGCTTCTCAGCCGGCCCACTCACAAAAGCATCTATGATAAACTGGAAATTGAAGGCCGTATCCGGCAGCTCCCTTCTAACTTTAACCGTCAAATCCCCAAGCTGGACTTTCCTGATGTCAAGATTATTATGTAAAAGACCCAATACATAAAGATTGACGTCGATCAGACCCGCCGAAAGCAGGGTGTCCTTTTGACGATCCTCTATATAAACATTCTTCAACGTCACCGAATGCAGGAAATTGATCCGCAGCCCCCCTATCCGAACCGCCGTATTCAGCTTCCGGGATAGATAGGTTTCCGCCTTGGCCCGGACGATGTTCTGGACAAAAGGAGTTTGGATCAGAAGCAGTACCAGCACAAGGATGATAAAGATGGTCAGCAAAATTCTCAGAAATATTCTCACCAACCTTTTTCCCATAAATTACAATTCTGAATAATATTAAGATAGACTAATACTAAGACCTGACAAAATACAGACCATATTACCCCCTTGGGTTTTATAGGCCCCAACTTAAGGAAATCCTTGTCATTCAACGGTTTTGTTCCCTTTTTTCCCCAAATACGTATCCTTTTTTCTACAGGCCGGGCACTGGTTCAGCGCTTTCTTCCTTGCAGACAGGCTTTTATTATTCTGGTCCCTGATTTGTCGTACAGATTCTACTATTTCACAAAAAAACGGGTATTATGCTGAAGCAAATCCAAACGCAAAAACAGCAACACACTATCCTGCCGCAACAGATCGAGCTACTTAACCTCTTCCATCTCAATACCCTTGAACTTGAACAACGAATACAGGATGAGTTGAGCGAAAATCCGGCCCTCGAAGAGCTATCATCAGGGGATGACGCCCTTGGCGACAAATACTCCAAAGATACGGTTCAGGATTTTCAAAACTGGGAAGAGTACGGGTATGATGACATCCCCGACTACAAGACGGAGTATAATAATTATATCAATACCGAAAAGGTTCCGGAAAAGCCTATCGCAGAGATCCCCGACTTCCGGGAAGAGTTAAAGAAACAATGCCGTTTTCTCGACGCCCTGCCCGAAGAGAAACATTATCTCTACGATTTTCTCATCGACTCCATCAATGAGAACGGATTCCTCGAGCAGGACCTGGACGAGCTTGCCTCAGAGATCTCCTTTAAACGAAAGGTATGGATAGAAGTGGAAGAGCTGGAAGAGGCGTTGAAGATCATCCGCGAGCTCGAACCCGTCGGAGCCGGCTGCCGGACCATGCAGGAGTACATGCTGATACAGCTCAGAAGAATGCATGTGCGGCGCCCCGATGTAAAGATGGCCATCATCCTTCTCGAAAATCATTTCCAGGACCTTCGCAGCTGCAATCTCGAAAAACTCCGCCGGCAGCTGGGACTGGAAGAGGACGAGATCCGCATCGTGCTGGAGCTGCTCGCCCACCTCAGCACCCGGCCCTTCAATCCGGAAACCAACGCCCTGCAGGCTAATCCTTCCATTCTTCCCGACTTTGTGATCATCGACGAAGGCGATACCCTGGAACTGGCCTTATACCGTCAACGCAGCTCCAACCTGCACATCAGCCAGTCCTGGATGGAAATGGTCCAGCAGACCGCACAAAACGCCTCGGCAGACAAGTCTACAAAACAATATCTCCGGAGTAAATTATCCTCCGCACAATGGTTCATCAATGCCATCCAGCAACGGGAATCAAATATGCTCAAGATCATGCAGGCCATTGTGGACATGCAATACGAATATTTTAAGTATGGCGACATCCTGCTCCTGAAACCCATGAAGCTAAAAGATATCGCCGACAAGGTAAAGGTGGATATCTCCACCGTCTCGCGCCTCACCTGTAATAAATATGCCGAGACGCCGTTCGGAACGGTCCTGCTGAAAGACTTGTTCACTGAAGGCATCGTCAACCAGGAAGGAAACAACATCAGCAATAAAGTGATCCAGAACATCATCGGAGAGGTTATCCAGACAGAAGACAAGAAAAATCCTTATACAGACAGGCAATTGGTAGCCATCCTCGCAGAGAAAGGTTATACCATCGCCCGCCGCACAGTAGCCAAATACCGGGAACTCATGAGCATCCCCGTGGCACAGGTCCGCGGCCTCTGGAATTAAAAAAATCCCGCACTAGCGGGACTTTTCATTTACGTTCAACTCGTTTTAAAATCCAAATCCTACATAAACGGATACTCCCGCATTCTTGGAGTTCCTGGTCAGATCACCCGTAAGATTATCATCCTTCCCGATGTGCGAAAGCCCATAGTTATACCGGGCTCCAAGCGTAAAATTCCCGATGTCAAAACCCAAACCGCCGATCAGACCAAAATCCCACCGCTTGAAATCACCGGTGTTGAGATCGGAAGCTCCCTGGACCGTACCCTGATCGTCAACGTTCTTGATATTGGCATTGACCAGGTAAGCCGCATATCCACCCAGATGCAGGTTAAAGTTCGGAGCAAGATTTACAACCGCTAATACGGGAAGCTCCATATAACCAAGGTTGAACCGATACGACCCGCTGCCCTGTACAAAATTGTTGTAATCCTCCTTCGCTCCCTTCAGACTGTAAAGCAGCTCTGGTTGGATCGAAAAACCTTTCGTCACGGGCAGTTTGGCAAAGACACCCGCGTTAAAACCCGCCTTCATATGCTCGGTCGATACATCGCTGACGTAAAGATTTGTCAGGTTCAAACCGCCTTTTATCCCGAACTTCGCTTTCAGATTACTTTCGGCGGACGTTTGCTGCTCCTGCGCATGGAGGACTGTCGGGGCGATCAATAAGCCGCCCGAAATGAAAACCGCAAAAAAGAGGACGTGAAGTTTTCGTACGATGATTGATTGGTGTTGTTTCATAACAGATTAATTAATTTTATTAGACCACACTCAATTGCCGTGCCCGCACAAAGTCAATCCCTACCCGACATCACCGGAGTTGGCATAGAGTTTACTCTTATCATTTATAAACACTAATAATATGAGATCAATATGGACAGGGGCCATCGGCTTCGGACTGGTGAACATCCCCATAAAAATGTACAGCGCCGTTCAGGGCAGCGAGCTCGACCTCGACATGCTCGACAAAAAAGATCACTCGAATATTAAATTCAAACGGGTCAACGAAAACACGGGCAAGGAGGTCGCCTGGGAGAACATCGTAAAGGGCTACAAGCTGAATGATAAGTATATCGTGCTGACCGATGATGATTTTGCAAAGGCCAGCCCCGAAAAAACAAAGATCATTGAGATCGCCGAATTTGTACAGGAAAGCGAGATCGACGGCATCTATTACGAAACACCATACTATCTCGAACCGGAAAAATCCGGTTCAAAGGCTTATGCGCTCTTACGCGATGCCCTGCACAAGACCGGCAAGGTGGGCTTTGGTAGTTTTGTGCTGCGAAACAAGGAAGGCCTCTGCCTGATCAAACCGATGGAAGACATCCTGGTATTATGTCGCATCCGCTGGGCACAGGAGATCCGCCCGACCGACGAGCTCTCCGCCCCAAAAAGCACTACAAAACCCGCGGAGATGAAAATGGCTATCGAGCTGATCAATCAGCTGTCGGGCCCCTTCGACATTTCCAAATACAAAGACACCTATACGGATGAACTGATGAAGCTGATCAAGGCAAAAGCAAAAGGAAAGAAGATCGCTGAACCCAAACTTCGGGTGGTACACAAACAAAACACCGATCTTTTGTCTCAGCTGAAAGCGAGCCTGGGCAACAAACGACGCAAGGTCAGCTGATCAGATCAGTTCGTGGGATTCGCTCTTGATAATAAAGACGGCATTCTCCGAAGGCCTCACACCATAGCCATTGTCGATGGCATACGCCTTGGTAAACTCCGCCCCGAAATAGAGAATGATGCTGGAATAATAAACCCAGGTAAGGATCACGACTATCGACGCCGCCGTACCATACATCAGACCGATATTGGAATGCCCCAGGTAAACCCCGATGATTATTTTCCCCAGTATAAAAAGAAGACCGGTAAACATCGCGCCGATAAATGCGTCCTTCCAGCGAATGATGGCATCTGGTAAAATCTTAAAAACGATCATAAAAAGAAGGACTATCGCCGCCAGCGTCAAAGCCATATTGACCCAGTAAAAGAAATACACTGTAAAATGTGAAAAATAATGCTTTAGCCAGTCGCTCAGCACATCCATAAGGGAATTTACCAACAGCGAGACCATCGAGAGAAATCCAAAAGTGATGATCAGCGAAAAGGAAAGCAGCCTGTTGATGATCAGTTTCAGCCAACCCTTCTTTGGTTTTGCCATAATAGACCACATATAATTGATAGACCCTTGTATCTCTGTGAAAGCTCCGGTTGCACCAATAAATAGAACGACCCCTCCAATGATGGCACCCGCTACAGAATGTTTGGATTCCTGCGTATATTTTATAATATCCTGTATCTGCACCGCCGCACTGCTTCCTACAAGATCCTTGATCTGCTCATAGATCCTTCCCTGTACCGCTTCATGTCCCCAGAATATACCGACCAGCGAGATGACGACTATCACCAGCGGCCCCATCGCAAAGATCATGGAATAGGACAGCGATGCCGCCAGCTTAAAACCATTGTCATTGTTGAAATCCACCGCCGCCCTCTTGATTGCAGTCCAGACAGCCGAAAGCTTAAATTTCTTCTTCTCCATCCCACAAGATACGGCAAGACCGTGCCAGTTTGAACCCCTTTTCTTCACCCTTTCTCAAAGCCATTTGGGGACTTTCCACCCCAGTTTGACCCTTAAAAGACATTTTATCCGTTGAAAAAAACTGGCAAGCATTTTTCAATAGGAACTACAGACAATCAACATTCCTTACTTACTTAAAATTATTTTTATGAGCGGATTATTGTATCTGATAGCAGTGATTCTCCTTATAGGTTGGCTCCTCGGCGTTTTCGTTTATAGCGTTGGCGGCCTGATCCACATTCTTATCGTATTAGCTATTATCTCCCTGATCCTGGGTATTATCAGGAGAGCTTGACCGGTATGTTTCGGGGTAAAGAGCCTGTTCCTCGGACGGGTTCGAAAGGCCGGTCACCTGACCGGCTATTTTTTATCAATTACAAGGTATGAAAGAACTAAAATTTGCCTCCCCCGTGCGCAGCGCCTCGATCCTCATCATCCTGGTGATCTGCTTTGTCATTCTTTCCTGGGCGGCAGATGTTATCGTACCCTTATTGTTTTCCCTTATCTTTTCTTCCATGTTATTCCCCATTTGCTTCCGGCTGGAAAAATGGGGCTGTCATAAAGGGGTAGCAGCCTTTGTATCCATCCTCGTAGCCGGCGTGCTGACCGCCCTGTTCCTGGGTGTCGTCATCATGCAGCTGATGCACCTGGTAGGCCAGGCGCCTCTTTTCGTTCAACGGCTTTCGGCCCTCATAGACAAGGCGGAGACCGTCGTCGCACAGCGTTATCACATCGAAAAAGCTATCCAGGCCGACCACGTTCACCAGCAGCTGAGTAAATTAATGGACAATAGCAGCACTTATTTTTCATCGACCATGTCTTTTACAACAAACCTGCTTTCCAACTTCGTTCTTATTCTGCTGTTCAGCTTCTTTCTTTTATACCTGCGCGCCTTCTTCGTCGAATTCTTTTACAAGACATTTGCTTCTTCGGACAAGCTGCTGATCGACGAAACAATGCAGAAGATCTATGAGGTGATCCAGAACTATCTCTTAGGTCTGTTGAAAGTCATCTGTATCATCGGCACCCTGAATTCCGTCGGTCTCTGGGCACTCGGAATCGAATCCCCCCTCTTCTTTGGCTTCCTGGGTGGCCTGCTGGTCATCATCCCTTATATCGGCATATTGATCGGGTCTGCCCTGCCGATCATCGTAGCGCTGATCACAAAGGACTCATACTGGTACGCCGTCGGAGTAATGGGAGTGTTTTTATTCGTACATATTTTAGAAGGCAATGTGATCACGCCTTATGTAGTGGGATCAAAAGTGAGTATCAATCCCCTCGTAGCCATCTTCGCCCTCCTCCTCTTCGGAAAATTATGGGGCCTGTCCGGTCTGATCCTCGCTCTTCCCGTCACCGCCATCTGTAAGATCATCTTTGATACCCTTCCCGGTTTTAAGGCAGTCGGCTTCTTATTGGGAAAACCACAGAAATATCACTTCAAGCGATATTCCATCCTCTATGCAAAGCTAAAAAGTGCCCCCCGGGATTCAAGCGTGTAGAGGCGTCGTCTTAATATATTGTTTCAGGATCTTCATCAACACTTCCTCTTCAGCACTAAGCCCGGCGCTCTCCACCGGCGCAGCCGGCGAACCCTCGAGTTCCTTTAAATATTTGACCAGCTTATTATCTTCATATAGCTGTATCAGACCCGGGTGAACGTAATACTTCTTACAAACGGTGCGCGTATTCCCCAATTGTTTGCTCACCATATCCAGTACTGAGGCGACATTCTTCTTACATTCCGTACTGTTACAAGCCTCCCCTATCGAAGCAAACGCCTGCAGAGCACACAGCGTCCCTGCCCAGGTACGGAAATCCTTAGCCGTAAAATCCAGGGTCACCGCCTCTTTTATATAGTGATTCACCATTCCCGAATCGATGCTTTTCCGGGTGCCATCCTCCTCATAATACTGAAACAATTCCCGGCCGGGTATATCCTTACATTGACCCACCGTGCGGGCAAGCCGTTTATTTCTAAGCGTTATGTCATGATGAACACCTTTTTTGCCCGTAAAAGAGAACACCAGCTTATCCCCCGTGATAGAAACGTGTTTGTTCTTCATCGTGGTCAGACCATAAGAGCCGTTGGTTTTTTCATACTCGTTGTTCCCTACCCGGATATAGGTCCTCTCCATAAGACCCAGCACCGTAGCCAATACCTTTTCCCGCGTCAGCTCCCGTGTCCGCAGGTCGGTCTCCATCCTTTCCCGCAACAAGGGCAAAGCCTTCCCGAACTCATACAGCCGGTGAAATTTGGTCTCGTTCCGCAGTGAATTCCACAACGGGTGGTAGCGATATTGCTTGCGCCCGCGCAGATCCAGCCCCGTGGCCTGTATATGCCCATTGGCCGCAGCACAGATCCATACATTGGTCCAGGAAGGCGGTATCGCCAGTCCCCGGATCCGCAGCAGCTCCACTTTATCCTTTACCGGTTTACCCGCCAGCAGATAACAATAGCCCTTCCCCTTCTTCAACCGCAAAATACCGGGCCGGGCATCGCTGACATATAAGAGATTGGCGGCGGAAGCAGCCATTTCATGATCATGGTCTGCTTCCAAAAGCTCTTTATGGGTCAAAACGGGTATGCTTTCCATAATAACGCTTAAGCCGTATCCACCTAAAAAGATGTGCCAGCCTCTTTTCCACACAAAAAATTGGCTTAAACCTTGTACCTTACCCCCGAACATTATTTTCAGGTTATGCCCGATCAGCTCATAGATCAATTCGACCATCTTCCCGACCTGGTATGGGACTGTATCCTCGCCGGGGTAGCCATTGTCATCGGGCTGATCGTCAAGTTCATGCTCTCCCTCCTGCTAAAAAAGAAACCCAAAGATGGCCGGCCGGCCTTTTCGGTGACCCGCGCGGTCCTGTCCCGCCTCGGCAAGCCGTTCAGCTACTTTCTCCCGCTGATCGCGTTCAACTTCCTGCTGCCCCTGATGAAAATGAAGTCCAACGTGGCCCCGGTCGTCAACAAGGTCGTGGAGATCCTCCTGGCAATAACCTTTGCCAATGTCCTGATAGGTGTCGTAAAGGTCTTTGAAGACTATGTCTATCATCACTTCGACATCGAAAAGGCCGATAACCTGAAGGAACGGAAAGTCCGCACACAACTGCAGTTTATCCGGCGGCTGGCCGTCAGCCTGATCCTCATCCTCACCGTTTGCATCATTCTGCTGAGCTTCAACAACCTGAGGAAGATCGGGACCGGCCTGCTTACCGGCGTCGGCGTCGGCGGTATTATCATCGGCTTTGCAGCCCAAAAATCCCTGGGTAATTTCCTCGCCGGTTTTCAAATAGCCTTTACACAACCGCTGCGCATTGACGACGTACTCGTCGTTGAAGGCGAATGGGGACGCGTGGAAGAGATCACCCTAACCTATGTCGTGGTCAACATCTGGGACCAGCGGCGACTCATCCTGCCCATCAATTATTTTGTCGAAAAACCCTTCCAGAACTGGACAAGGAACACCGCGGACATCCTCGGCACCGTTTTCCTCTATCTGGACTACACCATCCCGCTCGACCCGTTACGGCAGGAGTTTAGCCGGTTGCTCGAGAGTAATCCATTATGGGATAAAAGAGTAAAAGTAATGCAGGTCACCAACGCCAGCGAACGGACGATAGAGGTCCGTGCTTTAATGAGCGCCAGCAGCTCGGGCAACGCCTTTGACCTTCGCTGCGACGTCCGGGAAGGATTGATAAAATTTATACAGGATCATTACCCCAACAGCTTCCCCGTGACAAGGGCCCTCATCGAAAGAAAAGACTTCCTCTCACAACCCGGAGCACTACTCGCTGAACCGGGCCGCGCAATCTCTCAACCCGGCGCAAATACTCCACCCGGCCAGGCGATCACGGAACCGGGGCGGGCGATGTCAAACCCCGACCGAACAACCGATCCCGGTAAACCCGGCTCGAACCCCTCCGAAAAAGGAGACAGGGTCGGCGAACCCGGCAAACTAAGCTAACCTTTCTTAGTCTTAACCTTCTTCTTCGCGCAATCATCACAAACGATCACGATGTTCTGCGCAAACCGCGGGCTGATACTACAGGTCTTCCCATTTACTTCGATCTCGATCAGCTGATCATACGAATGCCGGGCCAGCACTTTTATCTTGTTGTTGATGCTAAGCCCCATTTTATTGACATATTGCAGAAAAGGAGCGGAATTATCCTTTACTGCTACCATCGTACAATGATGCCCCACCTCCTCTTCCTGTAATGTCTTCTTATGCACGACAGGCATCTCCCCCTTCGCATTAGGTATCACATCCCCATGCGGATCATAAGCGGGAAAATTCAGGAATTCATCCAGCTTGTCTACCAGCTTGGCACTCTGGATATGCTCCAGCTGCTCGGCTACCTCATGTACCTCATCCCAGGTAAAATCGAATTTCTCATAAAGAAAGGTCTCCCAGAGACGATGCTTGCGTACCACATCGATGGCCTTCTTCCGGCCTTCTTCCGTAAGCGAGATCTTTCCATATTTCTCATAATTGACCAGCTTCTTTTCCTTCAGCTTCTTCAGCATGTCATTGACCGACGCGGGTTTTACCCCCAGATAGGCGGCCAGTTCATTCGTCCCGACCTCGCCTCCGGCGTCCCCCCTGGCACTTTTGCCAGCATCAATAGCATCTCCCCCCACCTCCTTCTCCATCGCCAGATGCAGCAAGCTCTTCAAATAATTTTCTTCTGTCTGTGATAACATAGGACAAATATATGCAAAGAAGCCAAAATATATTTGTTAGACTAATCTAACTTTATTTATTTTGTCTAACAAACTAAAACATGCTACCCAAATTATACGTTATTCCCCGCTTAATGCTCCAGCGCATCCGCTGGCTCCTTTTACTGCTGATAACCCGCCCCATCCTCACCCAAGCCCAGGACACCGCATTAAATCACATCGACTCCCTCCAAACCATCATCGTAACCGGCGTCCGCGGAGCTGCCCTCCTGCGCGAAACACCCATAGCCATAGTAGCCGTCTCATCCAAAACCCTTTCCAAAACCATCGAACCCAATGTCATCGATGCCCTGGTCCTCCACGTCCCGGGACTCAACGCCGTAAAAACCGGCCCCAACATTTCAAAGCCATTCATCCGCGGACTGGGGTACAACCGCGTGCTGACCTTATACGACGGGATCCGGCAGGAAGGCCAGCAATGGGGAGACGAACACGGCATCGAAGTAGACGCCTACGGGATCGAACGGGCCGAGGTCATCAAAGGACCCGCAAGCCTCCTCTATGGCTCAGATGCACTGGGCGGCGTAGTCAGCCTTTTCCCGTATACACCGGCAGAAAAGGACTCGAGGCTCCACGGCCGCTGGCTCAGCGAATACCAAAGCAACAACGGTCTCACAGGCAATGCGCTTCGCCTTTCCTACAGCACACTAAAAAGCTGGTGGGCGGTAAAAGGCTCCTGGCGTCTGGCAAAGAACTATACCAATCCCATCGACGGCCGGGTCTATAATACCAGCTTCCGCGAGACCAATCTCGCCGTTGAACGCGGTTACTATCTTAAAAACGGTTCGATACGTTTCCACGCCACCTTGTATAATAACCTGCAAGGCATACCCGATGGAACCCGGGATTCCCTGACCAGGAAATTCACCCGGCAGATCCACGAAGCCGCCACCGACACTTTGGACGCCCGCCCCATTGTACCGGAGTCGGTATTGAATAGCTATGCCCTGAGTCCCCTGCACCAGCACATCCAGCACTACCGCGTCTATACAATCATAAAAAAAGGCCGGTTTGAAGGTCTCCTCGGCCTGCAGCAAAACGTCCGCAGAGAATACAATCATCCCACAGATCCAAAACAGGCGGGGCTCTTCGTCCGGCTCAACACAATAAATTATGGGGTCAAATACATGGCTCCCCGATGGCTCAACATCGAGTTTACAGGAGGTCTCAATGGCATGTACCAGGCCAATAAGAGTAAGGATGCTACAGACTTTCCGATCCCCAACTACTACCTGGCCGATGGCGGCGCTTATGGCTATGGCAAGTGGCGGCACCGGCAGCTGACCCTCAGCGGCGGCGTACGATACGATCTCAGAAAATTGAATATTCCCTTCTTCGCCCCACCGGGCTCTGTCTCGCAATTTCCTGCCCTGGACAAGACATTCACCGGCTTCTCGACAAGTATGGGCCTGGCCTGGCAATTGACAACCGCCATCACCCTCAAAGGCAATTTGTCCAGCGGCTACAGAAGCCCCAACATCACCGAGATCGCCTCCAATGGCCTCGACCCCGGTGCACATATCGTCTACTTAGGCAATCGCAGCTTTGTCCCCGAACTTAGTTGGCAACAGGACCTCGGGATCGAAAGCAAGCTCAGAGACTGGGAGGGGTCACTAAGTCTATTTAATAACCAGATCCGGCATTATATCTATCTGTCACAGCTAGCCGACGCATCAGGCTCCCCGGTTACGGATGCACAAGGCAACAAAACCTTTCAATACCAGCAGGCCGCGGCCCATCTCTATGGCTTGGAAGCCTCCGCCAGCCTCCATCCCGCAGATTGGGGAGGCTTTAGCTTTGAAAATACGCTTGCGCTGGTCTATGGGATAAATCGAAAAAAAGAATACGCGCATGCAGGTATCCGGGGCGAATACCTTCCCTTTATCCCACCCCTGCGATGGGCAGGCAACATCGAAAAACGGATACCTTTATCCAAAGCCCTGGCCATCACCCCAAGTGCAGGCGTAGAATACAACGCCGCCCAGAACAGATACCTGGCCCTGTATAATACAGAAACAGCAACGCCTGCCTATACGTTGGTACATATTGGGGCAGGCGTGCATATTAAATTATCACAACAAGTTGTCCTTCAATGGCAGATACAGGTAGAAAACCTTCTAAACACCGCCTATCAAAGCAACGGGAGCCGGCTAAAGTATTTTGAATATTATACCCAAAGCCCCAATGGCCACCTGGGTATCTATAACATGGGCAGATCGGTCAACACAAGGATAACCATACCATTCTAAAGGCATGCTGTCCTCGCAGCGCCAAACCATCAATCCTGCTCGCTCCGCGAACCATAATCCTCAGCTTCCTCATGATCATCGTCATCGCTAAGACTATAATCATTATTCTCCTCATCCTCATCTCCAACTTCCTCATCAGCATCGTCATCATCGGAACCCGGCACATCCAGATCGTCCCCGGCTTCGTCACTGCCAAGGCCGCCTTCATTCAGAGGATCACCATCGTCATCAACACTGTCCAATGCGCTTTCCCGGAGAACTTCATCCTCGCTATCCGACCTTCTTCTGTCGATACTGGCCAGCGTACTCCGCTCTTCAGCAGTCACATCCCCCTCGTTTCCCATCGCAAATTCATTATCGTCATCTTCCGGCTGATTCAGCACATCATCCCCCTCTTCATCATCAGATGAAGCGGTATTATCTGCCAGTTCCCCAAGACGGGGCGGTCTGACATGTTCCTGACCGGGAATATCACTAACCTCAGGGAGGTCTATCGTATTTTTATCCTTTTTCGCCATAAAAGTATTTTTTAGACTTGTAATTTACTCCAATTTAGCACTTGAAGGGATGGACGTAACATTATATAAATTGTACTTTTTACGGTTTCCCAACCCAGCTTAACAACAGTTGCAATAAGAGTGCCTTACAATCCTGCTCAAACACGCGGCAAATCCTGACAACATGGACGAACCACCCTTTCCGATGGATGAGAGAAAAAAAGCCGCCGCTAAAAACTTTTACCGCTAATACGTTTTACTTACTATAAATTAAGAAAAATAGTACTGTTTAGTTACATTTTTTAAAATGAATAAGCAAAACATATAAAAATCAATCAATTCTCCATAACCATTAAGACTTATATTTAGAACTTATTTAATTTAGCAGCAGGATAAGGTCTAAATTCGAGTCGACTCACTACCCGGTATGTTCATACCGGGTTTTCCTTTTTTTATTCCTTAATTTTTAGGTGTTCTGCCAGATCGTGGAAGTACTTTGCAGACCATATATCCAATACCCGAGGGTTGGGTATAAAACGACCTATATCGGCCTTCACTTTATTGAAATCAACCGTATCTACCCTTTCTTTTAATACGCTCCGAAACTCTTCCTCTGAAATGGTCTCTTTGGGCCAATCACCATTATCCTGCGCCCTCAGGAGAAAATGCCCCAGATTCAAAATAACCCCCTTTTTAATATACCATTCCATGTCATACCAATCCCGGCCCTTTACGTTGTTTTTCCACTTGCGAAACAATAAAGCATGCATCTTCCCCGCAAAAAGATTGGAAATCGTAAAACACTTTACATAGAACGAGTAAGGTCTCAACAGTAATTTTTCCTCCGTTTCAAAACCTAATGGCGGTTTTGTGTCCACCTCCAGCTTGATCTTTATATTCGCTACCTGGTCCAGACCGCTCTGGGGGATAATTTGCTCCAGCACCAGCTCCCGCCAAATAGTTTCCGACTTCAAAAAAGCCGATTCTATATTCGTCTTATTGGTTTTCTCCTTTTCCTTGACCGATACCTGCATTCCCTGCGATTCAAACTCAGCCCGCACCGCCTCCAAATATCTGTCCAATGAAAAACCCGGATTCACTTCCAGCAAAGAAAAATCAAGATCCTCCGAAAAACGATCCAACCCATAAAAAATACGCAAGGCCGTCCCTCCATAAAATGCAGCTTTCTCAAAAAAGCCCGCCCGCTGTAATCCTGCCAATGCAATTTCCTGCATGATCTCACGTAAAGCCTGCAGAGCACCATCCTTATCAGGCGGATTATAAGAGTTGAGCCATTCCTTTATCATAGCTTATCCAGCATTTTTATCACCATCGACAGACTATCCTTCTTTGGAGCATCAGACAACCATTCCGACATCATCCCTGTATCCAACGACTTCAGATCATCCTCATCCATCCGCCAATTCTCCATTAAATACTCCGCCGCAGCCTTAACGCTTCTGATGACGATACCCGAAGTTGTAATGATCTTATCAGCCAATGCCTTTTCCGGTGAAGCAACCATAGCATACTGATTCTCCCCCATCTTTAGCCGTCGGATTCCAAAACTATAATAAGGCAGGGGAAGCCGGATATAGCTGAATATTCCTAAAGCGGTGCTAAACTCCCTCGCCGCCTTTGTTGTAATAGACACCGTTTCAAAAACACGTTCCGGTATCAGTCCATAGTAAGAAAGAGCGGTATCCAGAGACACATAGCTCGGCCCTAGAATATGATTGGCCAAAAGAAAAGGCGATGGCTTTTCAGCCTCCATAGCCGGACCGGCAACGTATAATCCCTTCCTGACAGATAAAAGCACTCCCTGCTCAAGCAAAGCATGAACCTTATCATTCGGCCGCTTATATTCCCCCAAAAAAGAAGACACTATCTGGTGAGTCAAAGGCTGAGCCGAAAAAGATCGTATATTTTCTAACACCTCCACCCGACAAATTTACAATTTTTAACAAGATAATCGAAATAAAACCGATTATCTTCCAAAATATTAACATCCTTCAAAACCAATTAATAACCAATCTTTTACAAAAAAAGCCCCAAAAATTATGCAAAAAAATAAAGGGATAACCGAAAATGAATCGATTATCCCATAAAATTATTACAGCAAACAACTACTCCGAATAAACCAGCGCCCCTGCCGGCTGAAAATTAAAATACTGCCGCGCATTATAATAACAGATATCCCTCACCACCTTCCCGATCCACTCCATATCATTCGGCAGCTCCCCATTCGTTATCTCCTCCCCAAACAGATTACAAAGGACCCTCCGGAAATACTCATGCCTTGGGAAAGACAAAAAGCTCCTCGAATCCGTCAGCATCCCCACAAAACGGCTCAGCAATCCCATATTCGAAAGCGCATTCATCTGCCTCACCATCCCATCTTTCTGATCCAGGAACCACCAGCCGGAACCAAACTGCACCTTCCCCGCAACGGACCCATCGTTAAAATTGCCCGCCATCGTCGCAATCAGCTCATTGTCGGCCGGATTGACGTTGTAAAGGATAGTCTTAGCCAGCTTATCTTCCTTGTCAAGACGGTCCAGGAAACGCGCCAGGGCACGTCCCTGCGAAAAGTCACCGATCGAATCCCAGCCTGTATCCGGCCCAAGCTTCTGCGTCATCCGGCTGTTGTTATTGCGTAACGCCCCCAGGTGGAATTGCTGAACCCAGCCCTTCTCCCAATCCCATTCCGCAAAATGGATCAGCATCGCAGACTTAAACTTCCGACGCTCCGTATCATTCAGCTCCTTACCCGCCCGCACTTTATTAAAGATGGCCTCTACCTCCCAGCCCGTGAACTCTTCGACATAGATCTCCTCCAGACCATGGTCGGATACCGTACATCCCATGGAAGCAAAGAAATCATGACGGTTCTCCAACGCAAAAAGATAGTCATTGAAGTTTGAGATCGCGACATTGGTAGCCCCTTCCAGCTTCTTGATATAGCTGTTGAATTTCTCGGGACTGTCCACATTCATCGCATTGTCAGGCCGGAAAGCCGGCAGGATAGGAATTTCAAAGCCATCCTGTTTCAGCTGCGCATGGAATTCCAGCGTGTCAACCGGATCATCTGTGGTACAGACCGTACGCACATTCATCTTCCGCAACAGATTCCTTACAGAATATTCCTTCGTCTGCAGCTTGGCGGAACAGGTCTCATAAATGTTCCGCGCAGTACGGCTGCTGACGATATCCGTAATATCGAAATAACGCTGCAGCTCCAGGTGCGTCCAGTGATACAGCGGATTACGTAAAGTGTATGGGACGGTCTCCGCCCACTTCTGGAACTTCTCCCAATCAGGCCGGTCACCGGTACAATAGCCTTCATCAACCCCATTGGTCCGCATAGCCTTCCATTTATAATGATCCCCATACAACCAGGCCTGGGTTAGATTCTCGAACTGATGATCGGAAGCTATCTGCTGTGGCGGCAGATGACAATGGTAGTCTATTACCGGCATCTCCTTGGCATATTCATGATACAGCTGCTGTGCCGCTTTAGTGTTGAGGAGGAAATCCTCGTCTAAAAAATTTTTCATAACATTTTTATTTATTTATGAGCCTGTCGTATCAACCATTGGGTCATATCCCTCGCGGCATTGAAGTTCTGAAAATCCGCAGGAAGTTTCCTCCCGTCCGTATATTCATTATAAAACCAGGGATCGCCCACGGCAAACACTGTCCCCTTGCCCACTTTGGCAACCGCCGTTATCACATTCCCCTTGTCGGTAAAATATGCTTTCGCAGGCCCGGCGAGCTTTAGAGTACTCAGTTCTTTTATGTAAATTTTGTTAGTTGTGGGGAATATTGCATCCTGTACTGTCATGGTAAACGCCCCCATTTCATACTGGCTGCCCGTGACTTTGTGATAGTCATCAAAATTAAAGTGGATGCCAAACCTTCCGGCAAGCTCATTAAAATGGGTAAATTCCATATTGGCAGAGTCATTCCCCATCAGGACCAGTACACCGCCGGCCTTAACCCAGCCTTCGATCGCCGAGACATCGGCAGCCCGGATAAAATTTGGCGCCGGCGACTCTTTTTCATTATCCGGGTCCACGATGATATATACCGAGGCCTTCTTCAGATTGTCCGCCGTCGGAGCTACAGACAAGGAATCGGTCTTCGCCCCATATTGACGGAAAAGATGCCCCCAAAGCGAATACCCATTGTTGTCCATCTCTTCCCAGATATAATGGAAACGGATATTTGCCCCCGTTACATCCTTATGATGTTCACTGTTAAAATAATAATCCAGCATCACTGTTTTTCCTTTACCCAACGCCCGGTCGGCCAGTACATCCATCTCACCCGCCGCCAGCAGGAACGCCCCCACCCCCTTGGGATCATTGACGATCACCTTCTCTTTAATATAGTAGGCATAGCTGCCATCCCGGTAAGGATTGCCCCCAAGCCCGCTGACACTGACCGTGCCCTCCAGGTTGGAAACTCCATCCGTACCCGTAACAACAAACTTCTTCAATATCCCCTCATATCCTTTTTTAGCGCTCTCTAAATAAGATGCCGGCAGATATCCAAGCCGAACCCCCTTAGCCAGGGTGTATACAAACATAGAGCTGGCAGAAGCTTCCAAATAATTGCCCTGCGCGCCCGGCTTATCCAGTATGTCCCACCAGCAGCCGCTGGCCTTGTCCTGTACTTTCACAACAGCCGCCGCATAACGCCGCAAAATAGCCAGCAAAGGCTCCCGCCCCGCATTCGCCGCAGCATTCCCCCGATCCGCCGGATAGCTCTCCAGCGCATCCACCAGCGCCATTCCATACCATCCCATCGCACGTCCCCAAAAATTGGGGGAATGACCAGTACCTTTGTCCGCCCATTTCTCCTGCTTCGACTCATCCCATCCATGATAAAGCAAACCCGTCTTTTCATCACGGGTATGTTGTTCAATGGACACAAACTGTTTTGTGATATCCGCAAAAACAGAGTCCTCATGAAACAAGGCCGCATACTCCGCAAAAAAAGGCTGCGCCATATAAAGCCCATCGAGCCATACCTGCCCGGTATATTTCTTCTTATGCCAGAAGCTGCCCTCACCGGTCCGGGGCTGTTCCTTCAATTGCTGACGCAGATGCTCCGCCGCCTTATAATATTTTGCCTGTCCCGTCACTTTATACAGCATCAAAAGCACCCGGCCGCAAAGCACATTGTCAAGATTATAATCTTCCAGCTTATAGGTCCGGATCTTCCCTTCTTTGTCTACAAGCCGGTCCATCTGGTGCTGCACATATTTATAATAACGCGCGTCACCGGTGTTGAGCCAAAGCCCTTCCAGCCCTTTCCAGACAACGCCTTCATCATAGGTCCAGCGGGCGGTAGTGGAGTCCCCGGTGTCGGGCCACAATCGCATAGCAGTAGCCGCAAGCCGCACTCCGGGGTCCTGCGCGTAGCCAACAATAAAGAACAAAACAGCAAATACTGACAATTGAACTTTCTTCATATCCTTATTTTAACGGATTCCATTTCCCATGAAACACCCAATCGGCGTTGATGCACGCCGGCGCAGGAGAACCGGCGGCCGTTTCCAGGTTATTCTTATACCAATCATACTCCTTACCCTGCTTATGACAATCATAATAATATACGCGTCTTCCCCATTTTATCTTGTTCCCGGTCGGTACAAGATAAATATCCCGGTCAGCCATATTCGCCGCGAACGAACAATGGATCAGGTAGAACTGCGCATCCCGGTGATATCGCCCCAGTTTAAATCCATCATACCCTGAAAAGGAACAGTCTTTTAATACCGTCCGCGAATCGGAGTCGGCCGATCCATCATGCCAGATACAGGCAGGCCCATTGTCGGCGACAAAATGGCAATGCTCTGCATAAGCCCACCCACGCGGACAATAAAAGTCAACTCCACCCTCCATCACACAGTCCGAAAAATAGAACATCCCGCCCGTGACATTCCACGGACTCACTGTATCCCCGCCATAGGCTTTCAGGATACAGTTGATGACCTTTAGCCTTGTCGTCTGAAAAGTACGCAACGCCATCTGGTGCCCTTCCTTATTTACAGTACTATCGAATCCATACGTATTTTGAATGGTGAGATTCCGAAGTGTAATATCGCTTCCCCGCAGATTCAGCGTGGCCACACCCCAATCGTCTTTGTGATCGGTACGCCAGTTGTCCCGGGCCAGCGCCCAGGTGACCACGGTCGTCCCTTTATCCTCCCCTTCCAATATGACATTATTCTTCTCTATAAAAACCTTCTCCCGATAGACTCCTTTCTTAATAAAAATATGCCGTGGCGCCGGCGCGTCGTCGGGGAGACTGTTCAACGCCTCCTGGATGGTCGTAAAGTCCCCATGACCCGATCCGTCGACAATGATACGATCCACCACGAATCGAACGTGAGCAGGAGATTTATAAGCCGTCCCCGTAATAACAATAGGTTCGTCGGCCTTCCACTCCGGATAATCCTTCTCCAAAAGCACCCTCGCCCAACCTCCATACCACCCATACCCGACCCTGCGCTCGTGCTCTATCTCCGCAACAGTCCTCTTCCTCACCCCATCCCGCCCACAAAAGAATGGCTCATTCGTCTGAATATCATAAAAACGTGCCCAGATCACAGCCCCCGGCGATGCCTTCAACACCCTGTCCCTCCCATCAGGCTGCGTACTATCCTTGACAAAAACAAATTCATATCCCTCGATCCTCACTTTTCGCAGCCACTCCACCGCACTGGTGATAGCAGCACTGATCTCCGCAGACCGCGAAGACCGATGCATCAAAAATTCCACAATACCCACCGTTTCCCCCCCGCTCAGCGAAGGCAATTCGTAACTTCTCGCCTTCGCCGGCTCCAGCGTGACGGCGGTATATTGTGCACACCAGGCCGTTAGCCTGCCATTAACTTTTATCTGAGTCTTTAAGATACAATCCGTACCCCTTACCACCGCATCAGCAGCAGGCTTCTTCAGCGCCGGATCGACCACCTCAAACCCTCCCACTCCTTTAGCCACATCATCCAGCACATTCAGCGCATTGACCATAGCGTTGTCATTATAGGTGATCTCGCTCCGGTAGAGACTCTTGTCCGGATAGAACTGGGGAAACCCTCCATTTGGATATTGCATCGTCAACAGGTAACGAATACCCCTTTCCGCTGCCTTCAAATATTCGGCATTCTTCGTCTTACGCCAGGCTGTCTGCACCAGGTACCTGATCTCCTTACTGGTAGCTTCATTATCGATCGTGGCATCATTCATCCCCGCATCGTCGATAAAAGCCGCCTTCTCCGCAGAAGAAAGTTTCTTATGATAATCTATCGGCGTATTCCCGATATGTTTGGGCCAGCCGCCGACACTACGCTGGTAGACCAGCATGTTATCAGCCACCTCATCATGAACAGACGCGGTATTTTGAGCGTATATAGTAAAGCTCACAACAAGGCAAGCCAAACCGAAGATATATTTTATCTGCACATAATGTCTTTTCAATGGCCAGATAGAACCTCGCAATCCTCCATTCCATATGGCAAAATTTATCATGCTCGGTTTCATATTTCAGCAAAATTCTAAACCACAATATCTGAAAGAGTAATCACCCCGCAGCGATTATTTACGCAAACGTTACCGGAGATATCCCCGGCTTCGGCAACTTCCCGTCGCCGGAGCAAGCTCGTCCCAATCTTACCGGAACGGCACTATCTTCTTCTCTTTCAAACTTTCATAGGCCTTCTCGATAACCCGGATCACAAGGGCCCCTTCCTCCGCCGTCACCGGCAGCGGCTTCCCCTCGCGTATAGCAGAATAGATTCCCCTGAAGTAATCCCCCGCATCCCCCTTTTCACTGGGCACTTTTCCCTTTACCACAACCCCGTCTATCTCCGTATGCAACAGCCCCTGTTCACTCTCCATCTCGATCCCCCAACCCGGTCCCTCCGGCATCTGGCCGGCCAATAAATATTTCTCCTGCACATCCCCACGACTCTTCAAAAAAGTTCCCTTATGCCCGAATATACTATAGGTCGCCAGCGGCTCCCGGACAAGGTAACTCGACTTGAGCCGAATCCGAAGTCCGGGATAAAAGAGCAACACTTCCATATAGTCGTCGACCAGCGAATTATCCCTTATAATAAACAGATCGGCAAAGACCGATTCCGGCTCCCCCCACATCTGTAGGACCTGGTCGATCAGATGCGAGCCCAGATCATATAGCAAGCCCCTTCCCGGTCCCGGCGTCTCCTTATGCACCTTCGGACTCAATACAGGCGTAAACCGATCGTAGTGGATCTCCGCTTCGACGATTTTTCCCAGGAGCCCGGAATCCACAACTTTCTTCACGGTCCGGTAGTCGCTGTCGAAACGACGGCTCTGATAGACAGACAGCTTTTTACCGGCAGTCGCAGCAAGCGCAATCAGCTCATCAGCCTCTTTCTCCGTAACGGTAAAAGGCTTCTCCACGATGACATGCTTTCCCGCCTTCAGGGCCTGTTTTGTATAGTCATAGTGCGTATAATTGGGGGTATTGACAATAACCAGTTCGACAGCCGGGTCGGCCAGCAATTCTTCCAGCGAACGACAGGTCCGGACTCCGGGGTAAAGCCCCTCCGCCAGGTTTTTACTCCTTTCCCAAACCGAATAGAATTCAAACTCCGGAAGAACGGCCAAAAAAGGCGCATGAAACGTCTTCCCCGACATACCAAATGAACAAACAGCTGTCTTTACAGGTATCATAGCTTTTATTTTATTTCCATAACGGGACGATCGGCCCCATAGTTAAAGACCGCATCATGGACAGCTTTTGAAGTATCGGTATTGACGACATGGATCCCAGCGCAGTTTTTGCCATTTATACTAAACAACACCCCCGCACCCGCATTATATCGCAAATTGTCAAACCGCAGATTACTGCTATTTTCCACATAAACGACGGGGTCGGTTGCCCTGGTCACCAGCTGAATATTCTTCAGACTGATGTTTTGCGCCTCCGCTATTTCCGCACCTTTGTCCGTCTTCAGCACCATATTCTCAAGGTATATATCCCTGATATTCATCTCCGGCAGTCCACGCACAAATATACCCTCTTCAGCCCCATCACAGACAATATTGCTGATATGAATATCCCGGAATTGCGGGGTAGCTTCGCTAACGGCAGGCACATCGATTTTAGCAACCCCGGAATACACATCCGCGATGGATGGCGGTTTAGCAAAATAGTACATATCCAGGAACACCGCCTGGTGCACAATATCCCTCATAATGATGTCCTTGATATATATTTTTTCCACCATACCTCCCCTGCCCCGGACCGTCTTGAAACGAAGTCCGATATCCGTCCCGATGAAAGTACAGTTGGACACAAAGATATTCCGCGCTCCGCCCGACATCTCGCTGCCCACGACAAATCCCCCATGCGCCCGGTAGACTACATTATTCCTTACGATCATATTTTCCGTTGGCCGGCCTCTTTTACGCCCATCCTCGTCCCGGCCGGATTTGACACAGATCCCATCGTCACCCGCATCAAAGGTATTACCCTCCAGTAACACATTCCGGCACGACTCGACGTCGATCCCATCCCCATTGGCAGCGTTCCACGGGTTCCGGACATGCACATCATGTACCGTCAGGTGTTCACAAAGCAAGGTATGCAGACACCAGGCAGGCGAGTTTTGAAAGGTTGGCCCATCCAATAATACTTTCTTACAGTTCGTCAGCACCAGTAAATTAGGCCGTAGAAAATCCCTGATGTCGGTAAATTGCTCAGGCGTCATCCCCGGCTTGAGCACCCCTGCTTCCTTTGTCCGGTAGCCCTTCAGTGATCTGGCCGATGGGAACCAGGTCTTCCCGTCCTCAGTGACGACACCACCCGAAGCTACTTTCTTCTTCCACTCGCTTTCAGTAAGCCGGTCCTTCGCGATCCACCGCCAGACATCCCCATTCCCATCAACAATACCGCCCCCGGTGATAGCAATATTCTCCGCGTCGGTGGCCGACAGCGGCGACTGACAACGCGCAGCAGGATGCCCCTCCCAATTGCCGGCTACAATAGGGTATTGATCCAGGTCTGCTGTAAACTGGAGAATGGCGGCACGGTCGATATGAAGATTGACATTCGATTGAATGACGATAGGCCCCGTCAGCCAAAGCCCCTGCGGCACAAGCACCACACCCCCGCCCTTGCGGCTGCAATCGCCGATGGCGGCATTGATGGCCTTCGTATTGAGCGTGATCCCATCCGGCTTCGCGCCATACCGGACAATAGAGAATGTATCCTTCTTAAAGGAAGGCCTGTTGATCACCGGCAGATTATCCCACGAATACTCTCGCTGAGCAATAGCTTTCACCTGCATCCCCATTACAAAAACCCCTACGGCCGCGGATACTAAAAAACGTATATTCATTAATTGTACATTTAACATTTAAACCATAAATATAAGGCAGATCTCACATACCCTATTGGCCCATTTCTACCTTTAACGGGTTCCAATCGCCCAACACCGCGCCAACAGTAATACCAGCAGCCTCCGCATCCCCCAGTTGCCTCGCCCAGCTCACCCGCCCCGTCGGATCCGCGCCAGGCCCATAGTCCTCAAATTCTGCATACCTGGCCGTCTTATAGTTGTCCGTCTTATTCCAGTTGGCCCAGCCCCCGGGAAAGATCTGCGCCCCGATATAACAATGTAACCAGGTCACACTGGCATAAGGCCGCCACGGACGCCCCAGCGAAACACGATTCAGCCCCGTATCCGCCGTCAGCGTACAGTCATAAAAGACAAATCCATAGCGGTGCTCAGCCGGAGTAGAGGCCGCCGTAACATGTGAGTTTTTCTTGCTATGGATGTGACATTGCGAGAACCACGCCGTCGCCGCTCCAAAAATAAAATCCGTCGTTCCGGCTATATAACAATTTTGATAATATTGCCGGCTCTTTTCACTATTCAAAAAAAGAATATCCTGGTTCCCGATGATCCGGCAGTTCTCAAACAAGAGCCTGTCTCCCCGGGCTTCTACAGCAACAGCCTGACCGGCGCTAAAACCCGCATCGTTTCTAAACGTAATATTTGTCGCGCTGAAATCGTCCGCACTGACCCGAAAACTATAAGAGTTCCGCGTATTGATGCTGTCCCCGTTTGTCCCCTTCATTCCCGGATGATCGTCATAGGTCAATATTGTATTAAATCGCGACTCTCCCGTCAGCCGTACAAAATTCTTCCCCGAATCGAGATGCAGCTTCTCCCGGTAAACACCCCGCCTGACATCAATCACCACCGGCTTATTATTCCACAACGGCACCGCATCAAAAGCTGCCTGCACCGTCCTGTAATCCCCGCTCCCATCGGCAGCCACAACCATCCGCTTCGACAGTGTCGCCGCGGGCACGCCAGCAGCACCAGCAACTCCAATATGTCCCGCTAACCCTAACTTCAGCGCCCTTATATCCGCCAGCACGATCTCCGCCATCTTTCTCGCCCCCAGCTCACTAAAATGGGTATCATCCTGTCTCCCTTCCGGATAATTGGGATGCTCTCCGGGAGAGAGATAGTTAAACAACACCTTCGATGCCTCCGGACCAAACCTCTGCAGCAGAGCCTGGCTTTCCTTATCCAGATCGATCAATGCCACCCGCTGCGCAACAGCCACCTTTCGGACCAATCCCGCATACTGCTCATGTGTTTCCACAACATGCCCTGCCGTATCAAATTTCCGCCTGGCCACCGGCGTGATCAGCACCGGCACCCCCTTTCGGTCCCGCACAGCCGCAACAAACTTGACCAGGTTAGCTTCAAACTCAGCCGGAGTCGTATAAGTTTTCTTGGTCGGCACCTCGTCATTATGCCCAAACTGTATCAGCACATAATCCCCCGCCCGCATCCCCTTCTCTACAGCATCCCACCTCCCCTCACTGATAAATGATTTCGTGCTCCGCCCATTCTTCGCCCGGTTGTCCACCCTCACCGCCGAATCAAAAAAATACGAAAAAGGCATACCCCATCCTGTCTCGGGGTATGCCTTTACTTCTTTATCGGCCATTGTGGAGTCGCCCACCAGCCATACGGTAATATGCTCTTCAGGGGATACGAATGAAACGAGGAGTAAACATACTACTATGATCCGCCTAATAACCATAATCCTGTTTTAAATTATAATTCGCATCCAGCGCAGACTGCGGTATCGGCAACAGCTCGCTGTGATTCGCCTTGAAATAGAAGGCATATCCATTCGAGGAGCCGGATGACATCAGCACATCGGCAATTTTTTTCGAAGTCCACACGACCATCGAGTCGCCCGTTGCCGGCAGCAGACCATTACGCGGCGCATATAAAGAGTTCCGCAGGATCAGCCCCGTAGGTGTCGTCGACGCCTTGCTATAGATCAGGGAGTCCGGAAGCTTGCTGAAGTCCAGCGTGTTATTGGCATATATACCCGAAAACGTCCCGTTGCGCTTCGACATCGCCGTCAGATCAGCCTTGGCCTCGGTGAGACGCTGCCCCAGCAGGTTCCAGCGGATCAGATCGAATTTCCGCATCCCCTCTCCCCCAAATTCCAGGGACCTTTCCTTGACAATAGCACGGAAAAAACCGTCGTGGTCCGTCGGTGTTACGCCAATAGCGCTGGCATGACTGCCATATCCCCTTTTCCGGACTTCCTCAAAGGCACTGACCGCCGTCGCAGAAGCTCCGCCATTCAGCTCATTGTCCGTCTCTGCATACATAAGTAAGATATCGGAGAATCGCAGAATGGGCCAGTTGATCCCATAATACTGCGCCGAAGAGGTCATTTGAGAGGGGTTGGAGATCCAGTCCCTTCGGAACTTCGCTTCTACCAGCGTAGTAGGCGGGTGAAGCGCCAGGGTAGTCAGATCCTTATTGACCTCATAAGCCGCACAGGTTACATCACGACGCGCGTCGGTAGAGTCGAACAGGTAATAATAGGTCGCCAATACCCCGATAGCCGAATTCCCCGTTTGCGACGCATTTACTTTTACACCATCATAGTAGCCCAGCTTGCTGTCATAGCTGCCCGCACCACCTGCCATGGCGACCTGGAACATAACTTCCCCCGCCTTGTCCAGCGTATGCGCGTCGATGTTATCTTTGAAGAGGCCCTGGAAGGAGGCATTTAAGGTATGCTCATCCCTCCTGGCCATCAGATCACTGCATTCATCATGTGCGATCTTATAGTAGGTAAGATAGTCGGCGGGCCGCGCCATGACCTGCCCATACGAGCTGGATGCCCGGCGAAGAGAGTATCCACCCCGGTTCAGGGCAATACGGGCCCTCAATCCTTTGACAGCGCCCAGGGTGATCCTTTCGTCCGGCAAATCTCCCAGTGCCGCTATGTCCGTCCGCCAGGGTACAAGACTCTCAGCCAGCTGCAAGTCATTAAGCAGGTGATTATAAATAGTATCTCTGTCCGTCTTGGCCTGAAATAAATTGTCCATCATGGCGGCAGGGACGAATTGCGCCGGCACGTCCCCCCAGTTGCGGATCAGCTCGAAATAATATTGCGCACGAAGCGTAAGAGATTCTCCATATAGCCTTTTCAGCTCCTTCACCTGTTGATCCGTGCCTTTTGAATAGAGATCCATCCGGGGTATATAGTAGATACAGACATTGGCCCTTTCGATACCCTGGTACAGCTGGCTCCAGGGATTGTTGAGCTGACCGTTGCCGGCATTGGCATTGTAGTGCGCGATGTCCCCGCGATCGTTGTCCCCGATCTGGTGGATCCCGATCATTTCGTCATTGTCATACGGAAAATACATGCTGATCCGGATCCCATAGCCGTTGTCACCGGCCAAATCCTGGTAGGCTCCCAACACGGCCTTCTGCGCATTCGGCACATTGCTGAACACATAGTCCGGGCTGAAAGAAGAGACAGCAGCCGGTTGCAGGTATTTCTTACAGGCTCCCGCCACCAGCAGCAGCAAAGAGACCAGTATCGTTAGTTTGAAGGTTTTATTTTGCATAAAAGTCTTTTTAGAAGGTTACATTAACACCGGCGATAAAACTGCGGCTGCGCGGATAGGCCGAATAGTCGACACCCGGGGTCACCGGCGTATCACGGCGGGTATTGACCTCAGGGTCATATCCGCTATAACCCGTAATGACAGCCACGTTGTTGACCGTACCATAGATCCGGAAACGGCTCAGCTTCATTTTCTTCACCAGCGACGCCGGCAGCGAATACCCAAGCGTGATGTTGTTGATCCGGATAAACGAAGCATCCTCGACCGCCCAGGACTGCGGAGTAAACGAAGTGGCGCTCGAGCCCACCAGTGGTATCCAGTATTTCGCACCCTTGTTCAGCGCATTCAGCGAGTCGGGACTGGCCCCTACTACCTGGCCATTCACCAGCGATTCGAGATTATTTCCATTATTATCCACCGTATGCCAGCGGTCCTTCATGATCCCAAGCAAACTGGCGCCGGGAGTATACCCGCTGCTAAATTCCAGTTTGTTATAGTTATATACCTTGTTCCCGTACTGGAAGTTGATAAAGATACTCAGGTCAAAGCCTTTGTAAGAAAATTGCTGCCCAAGACCACCAAAGAACTTAGGCTGTGCATGCCCGATGACCGTCCTGTCCGCAGCCGTGATCACCGTATCCCCGTTGAGCCCTTTGTATTTGAGCGAGCCCGGCATAGGGGTCGAAGCCGTTATGGAAGCGTCATTGGGCTGACCGGCTTTCAAAGTATAGACGCGGGTAGCGGGATTGTAGTTAAAATCACTTGTTTTATAATACCCATCCGTCAGCAGACCATACATAGAGCCTACCGGCTGACCAACCTGTACGATATAATCCGCCGGATTGCTGCTGCCCGCCCAGCCCGAGTTCTGCAGATAGGACTTTTGCTGCCCCAGGCTGGTGATCTTATTCTGGTTGAACGAGATATTGAAGTTCGCCGTCCAGTTGAAGCTTCGGTTTTGAATAATGCTTCCGGTAAGCTGAACCTCTATCCCCTTATTGGTCGTCGATCCGACATTTTGCAGTTGACTGGTATATCCCGCGCTGGTAGGTATCGGCGTATTGACCAGCAGATCATGCGTTTTGTTGCTGTAAAGGTCTACCGTAAATCCAAACCGGTTATTAAACAGGGTGCCATCCAGGCCTATATTACGGGAGACCGTGGTTTCCCATTTGAGGTTGGGATTCGATAAGGAAGCGGGAGCAAATCCTGTTACCAGCTGCTCATTCAATCCATATTGCGTATTTGTATTGAACTGGGGCGAATACAGGTACGGACTGATCCTGTTGTTCCCGGCCGCACCATAGGACAGTCTCAGCTTCAGGTCATTTACCCAGGTCAGCTTTGACATGAAATTTTCCTCGGAGATCCGCCAGGCGGCAGTAGCCGCGGGGAAATAACCCCATCGGTTCTCTGACGAGAACAACGAAGAGCCATCCGCCCGGAAAGAAAGATAAGCCAGGTATTTTCTGTCATATCCGTAGGTCAAACGCGTAAAGAATGACAATAGCGACGTGCTCACATCCGTAGTCGTCGGCTTAGGTTCGATCAGGCTGGAATTGGGAGGCGTCCCCAGGTTCATGTTCCCCAGCGCCGCAGTGGATGTCGTACCCAGCGGAAAGTAACGCGTTTCGACGTAGCCCCCTTTTGCATGCGTCTGGTAGGTTTCCTCCCCGACGATCAGCGTGATATTGTTCTTTTCCTTGAATCGACCGCTCATCGCACTGTTGTTGAACGTAAAGACATTGGTATTATCGATGGTCGAGTTGACCATGGTGTTAATATCCGCGATGGGCAGGCTGGCGCCATTGTTCTTTGAGTTATTGGTCAGCGTGTCGTCAAAAGCATCCGTACGCAAAGAATTGTTGTCATAACCAAACGTACTCCGGAAGGACAGATATTTCGTAAACGTATAGTTCGCATAGGCATTCAGGTCGATGATATTGTTGAAGCTTTTGCGATACGTGGCATTGTTGAGCAGCACCGGGTTGACCAGCGAAAGACTATTGGCATTCGTTTCCGCATAATAGTTCTGGTCAAAGCTGGCGTCTGTCTGACCCGGCACGATAAAAGGCCGGTATCGGAGGACCTGCCGCAAAAAATTCAGTGCAGAAGACCCGGTACTCGAAGTACCCGCCCCATCGATGATCGTATTATTATACCGGGCGTTAAAGCCTATCTTTAAATTCGCGCTGGCATTGTGATCAAAGCGGAAGGCCAGCAGCTTTCTGTCATAGTCCGAACCGAGCATTATCCCATCCTGGCGGGCATCCGAAACACTCAGGTTATACTGGGTCTGCTCATTGCCGCCAGTGACGCTCACATTATGCGTCTGCTGGAAAGCTGTCCGGTTCAATACCTTGTTCTGCCAGTTATAAGGGTTTACATTCTTATATTTCTGTACCGTATCCCATTTGTACCCATAAGGGGTGATCCCGCTGCTGTCCCCCGTCTGTTTAGCCCTTTCAAACTGGTAGTACATATAGTCGTATGGCGACTGGACAGGTAATTGCTTCTCCAGCTTGCTGAACCCCACAAAACCATTGTAGGTAATGATGGTCCGCCCCCCGGTATTTCGTCCGCCCTTGGTCGTGATGATGACGACCCCATTGGCGCCCCGTGCTCCGTAGATAGAAGTGGAAGCGGCATCTTTCAATACGTCAATCGATTCAATGTCCTGGATGGATATCGTTGAAAGCGCGTTGTCCAGCTGGATCCCGTCGACTATATAAAGGGGTGAGTTGTCCTGCGTGATGGAGCCGCCGCCGCGAACCCTGATCAGCACCTGGGCATTGGGAGACCCCTCGGAGCCCGTTACCTGTACCCCGGCAAGACGACCGGCCAGGGATTCTTCAGCCGAATTGAGAGGGATATCCTTTAGCTGACGGCTACTGACAGACGAAACGGAAGCAAGCACATCCCTTCTGCGAACGGTTTGATAACCAATGACCACCACATCCTCCAATGCTTTGCCCGTCCGCTTCAGCCGAAAGCTCAAAGCTTCCGTCGTAGAGGTGACCGCTACCGTTAGCGTTTCAAAACCGGAATGAGAGATCAGTAGATTGTGCTTTTTCCCGTCTGTCGGAAGAGTTATCGTAAAAGAGCCGTCCGGACTTGATGTCGTGCCTCTGGGTGTTCCGGAGATAGCTATTGAAGCATCGGAGAGACCGATGTTCGTACTGTCGTCAATGACCCTTCCTTTGACCGTTTGGGCATGCAAGCCCAGATGGATCAGAAGTAACAGGCCAATGAGAAATGGCATTTTCTTCATATGGCAGTTGAGTTTTTTAAACAATCGTAACTCAATGCTAATGAGATTCCGCTGAATAACGAGCCGGCGCAGATAGTTTATTTACGCAATCGTTCCCGGCAACGTTGGCAGCACCTTTGCATAGCCAATCAAAAAGCTGCACAACAATGAATACCCCGGTAAAGCCCCATTTATGGTTCGGAACAAGCGGCCTTGTCTTACCAGTCCCGAACAAACAAGCTTTTCCGCCGGAGTTCCGCGCGGGAACCCGCCTCACGTTTTACGCCTCCCTTTTCAATAGCCTGGAGGTCAACAGCAGCTTCTACAAGATCCCGCTGCCCAACACATTCAGCAAATGGACAACCGAAGTCCCGGAAGACTTCCGTTTCACCGTCAAACTATGGCAGGGCATTTCCCACGAACCCCAACTCAGCTTCAAACCCGCCGATGTCGACAAATTCATGCACGCCGCCAACCAGCTCGGAACAAAAAAAGGCTGTCTGCTCATCCAGCTTCCTCCTTCATTACGCGCCGATAAAGCAGATGAGCTTCGGCGTCTGCTCGAACAAATAAAAAAGTCCGACCAACAACAAAGCTGGAACCTCGCCGTCGAATTCCGAAACAGGACATGGTATATACCGGAAATAGAAAACCTGCTAAGCCAATTCCAAACCACAAGAGTCCTCCACGATATGCCCGCCTCGAAGATCATGGAGACAACAGGAAATCTCCTCTTCGTATATCTCCGCTTCCACGGTCCGGCCGGAGACTACAAAGGCGGCTACAGTAAAGACACATTAAAAGAATATGCAGAATTGATACATAAATGGCAGGCCGCCGGCAAAGAAGTGTATGTCTATTTTAATAATACGATCGGTGACGCCATAATAGACCTGGAAACCCTGCGCAAATTAACTCTCAATAATCCTCGTCTCAAAGCGGATGCCCATAAATAGATCCCTCCCTCAGCCGCAGCGGCATCCCATTGCGCCCCGAGAAATGACTGCGTATCTCCGCAAGGATAGACAGGGCTATCTCCTCAGGAGTAGCAGCCCCGATATCAAGACCCGCAGGAGCATATATACGCTGAAGATCGCTTTCACCAAGCGGGCTGCCCTCCTCCGCCAACGCGTCAAAAATTTTATCTGCCCGTTTGCGGGGTCCCAACAGCCCGATATAAGAAGCCGCAGAAGGTAAAACTTTCTGAAGATTGAGCAGGTCGGTACGATAGTCATGAGACATAAGCAGGACCGCAGTATACGCATCGACGGAGGGAAGACCGGGATCTTTGTTGTCCATCACCCGGGAGGCCGAACCGATCAGCCCCCTGTCCACACGGGATGTATTGAGGACTATCGTCGAATCCCAGCCAAGCTCGGTTGACTGCTGCAATAAGGTCCGGATATCATAGTTGCCCCCATATGCCACCAAATGAATAGCAGGAAGCATCACTTCAATAAATATTCTGATCTCACCATATTTAACCGATCTGGAAGTCCTGTCTACAAGACATTCGCGTATATCCGCCTCCAGTTGTCCCAATTCCACCTCTCCAAACCCCGCACCGCTGCTCATCAGCGCCGGGGCTCCTCCGACAACCGTCCGTCCCAACAATTCCGGATCAGGCGCCCCCGTAACCGTCAGCACTACTTCCGGCTGTCTTATCTCCGTCAACCCCGCCAATATCTGCAGCGGATTCCCGGCTTTCTCCGGCCGCAAAGGAGTAAACAGCACATCGATGATCCCCTCACACCCAAGCCCCACCCCTATCTGGTAGTCATCATCCTGCGTAGTATCATACGTAATGACCGAACTCCGGCCCAGCATGATCCCTTTTTGAGCCCGTCTCAACGCGTCCCCCTCGAGACAGCCGCCGCTGATACCACCCAGGTAAGTGCCGTCGTCCAATACCAGCATCCGCGCCCCGGCCCGGCGATAGGATGAACCTTCTACCCGCACCACAGTGGCCAAAGCCGCCTGGGTACAGGTAAGATCAATGCTGTTGTAAGCCCGGACGATGGTTCTTATCTCTTTCATATAGCAACTAATCCCAATCCTTCAGGAGTCTGCGCAATATAATAATTTCCCCTGTATGGTAGCTGGTATGGTCCGCGATCAGCAAAGCCTCCCGAAAAAGCGATTGCCCGTCCCCATGCTCGAATGGCGTATAAATTTCCTCACCCGCGGCATGCAGCAGCCCGACAAACGCCTTCCGGTCCGCGGCCATCTGCTCAACCGACTTCTTCACATCCCCCGGATTCGCGGGAGCCGGTTCCTTCGGCCAGTATTCGTCCGGCCATTTTGGGCTTTTATGAAGCGGGTCCCTCGAAAACTCCAGGATATCCCACTGAGTGATGCGGATATGTTCCATTAGCTGCCAGAGACTATATGGCAGCCCTTCCGGGACAACCCCGACCAGGTCCGGCTTAATACCCGTAACCGCTTCATCAAAACCCGCATGCGCATTGCCCTTTTTGATCACCTCTTCAAGCTCTTTTATGACAAACGACGTATTACCTTTTGTGGTTGATGGATTTTTCATGCAAAAAATGCGGCAAAATTGATACCAAACGCAGCTTTACGATCGGGAGTTGCCTCCGCGATCCGGAAATCTTACTTTTCCCGATTATGAAAACGGCTTTCCCGATAACGTAAGCGATTAGGCTGGATATCAGCCTAATATTGCGCCATAAAACTGAAATAATTGATATATGAAAAGAGCTAATCTGTTAATTTCCCTTTCCTCCCTCATCATAGTAGCCGCTGGTTGCAAAAAAGATAATTCCCCTTCGGTTCCCAACTATACGGTGCCGACTACCTATAATTTCACCAATTTCAACGATACCAATGCCCTGAAATTACTGGCTATGGCCGACCAGATAGGCGCAAAGATCAACACCGCCAGCACAGCAGGCACCATCGTGAGCGCTCAGCAACTGAAGGATATGTTCAACAACGTGAATGGCTATTTCGTAGACAGCGCATTAAAGCTCAACAGCAGCGGCCTGAAACTATCCGGCTATTGCTCTTCCGCAGAAGCCGGGGACATCCTGAATTATTGCGACAGCGTAGGCGCCGAAAGCCAGTCTACAGTCACGGCCAGCAACGGTGTCCCCGGCAGAGCCTCCAGCTCCGCCAGCGCCAGCAAAAAATATCTCCTCTCCGCCAAAGGCGTCTTCTACAGCCAGATGTTTAAAAAAGGCATCAACGGTCTCTGTTCCTACGCCATCACCAACCTTTACTTAAAGGATTCTGTAGCCAATTCTGTCGACAGTACCATCGTAGTCCCCGGCAGTGGCACAGCCATGGAACATTACTGGGATCTCGCCTTTGGTTTCTTTGGCGTGCCGGTAGACTTCCCTACCAACAAAACCGGTCTTCGTTACGCAGCCAGCTATTCCAACCAGGTTGACGGCGGTCTGGGCAGCAACGCCACGATCATGAACGCCTTCCTGAAAGGTCGCGCCGCCATCAGCGCCAAAGATCCCGGCACCAGGACTGCACAGGTCAATATTCTCATTTCCGCCTTCGAACAGCTCAACGCAGCCGCCATCGTCCAGGAAATGAAAGAGACTGAAACAAACATCGACGCAGTAGACGCCGTAGCCGCTATGGGAACCATGTCCGAAGCCCTCGGTTTTGCCCGCACCCTTAAATATTA
This sequence comes from Puia sp., assembly GCA_036499285.1. Taxonomy (GTDB): domain Bacteria; phylum Bacteroidota; class Bacteroidia; order Chitinophagales; family Chitinophagaceae; genus Puia. The sequence goes on from DASYEB010000010.1 coordinate 239,096, forward strand.
TACCAACAACCGTAAGATCACCGACGCCCAGATCACCCAGTTATTACAGTTGTTCGACAGCGCCAATCCCAACGATCCAAACCTGTACAATTTTATCAATCCCAGCGCTACACCAGCAGAGCTCAAGACTAAGACCGATGCCATCCGCAAGTTCATCGGCTCCGTCTATGGCTTCACCGCCGATCAGCTGGCCGCACAATAGCATCATCGGCCGCACAGTAATAAAACTCGAATCATGAAACGTAACATTCTCGTCTTCCCTGCTGCTCTCGTCCTCCTCACCGCAGGTTTCCTCTATTCCTGCAGCAAGTCAGGCGGCGGCGGCGGTTCAAACCCCGGCGGTGGCGGCACCACCACCGGTAAAGACTCGATCCTGGCCAACATCGGCAACAATATCATCCTGCCGGCCTATGCCTCGCTGTCGGTTTCGGTCAATTCACTCGACTCGGCCATTCTCGACTTCAATGCCGGCCCTACCAGTGTAAAGCTAAAAGCAGTACAATCCCTGTTCAAAACGGCCTACACAAGCTGGCAGTCGGCGTCCGAATTCAACTACTTCGGGCCAGCCTCCACCATACAGCCTACCCTGTCCGGTCTAAACATCTTCCCCACCGATAGCGTAAAGATCGAAAGCAATATTACCGCGGCCAATAACAACGTCACCGCCTTTGCCAACGCTGCAGCCAAAGGTTTCCCGGCACTGGATTATATCCTCTTCGGCGGGACCGGCGCCAACCTCACCGGCTTTACGACGGACGCCAACGCCGCTAACCGTAAAGCCAACCTGGCAGCTGTATCTGCAGACATTAAGTCGGAGGTCACAGCCGTGGTAAAAGGCTGGTCGGCTTCAGGCGGGAATTATATAGCCACTTTTCTGAACGGTACAGGCAGCAGCGTCTCCAGCAGCCTTGGACTCCTGCTCAATTCAATGATCCAGGATTTCGAGATCACAAAAAATGACCGCCTCGGTATCCCGCTGGGTAAAATGCCCGCCGGACAGCCGATCCTGCCAAAAGAGCTGGAAGCGTACTTCAGCGGCATCTCGGACCAGCTGGCCACCGCACAAATAAAGGCCATTCAAAATCTGTATCTGGGTGTCGGTGTCAATGGCAACGGTCCCGGCCTGCAGGATTATGTGATCAAAGCCAACCCTCAATACAATGGCGGCACGCTGGATGGCGCCATCACGACGAATTTTACATCCGCCATTACGGGGTTGCAGGCTATCGCAGACCCGCTGTCAGCTACGATCCAGACAAATCCGGCTCCCGCCACTGCGGTGTACACAACCACACAGCTGCTGGTAGTATTGTTAAAAACAGACATGGCTTCTTCTCTGGGCGTGCTGATCACCTTCGGAGACAACGATGGAGACTAGATGGCTCGATAAAAGACCGATCGCTCCGCTGGCCGTTCTAAGAATAGCCTTCGGGGCGGTTTTATTTATTAGTACCCTACGCTTCATCTGGAAAGGCTGGGTCGACGAGTTCTATGTCAAACCTATCGTTCACTTTCCCTTTTATGGTTTTGAATGGCTGCACCCGCTCCCGGCAACAGGCATGCACCTCGTTTTTGGTTTGATGCTGGCCGCCGCCCTTTTCATGACCCTTGGCTTGTTTTACAAAACAGCGACCGCCCTTTTTCTTCTTTGCTTTACCTATGTCGAATTGCTTGACAAGACCTATTACCTGAATCACTATTATTTTGTCAGCGTCTTCACCTTCCTCTTATTACTCGTACCTGCCAACCGCGCCCTTTCTCTCGACGTTCGTAGAAAACCATCCCTGGGAACAACCCATGTCCCCGCCTGGACCATCCTGATCCTCCAGGCGCAGCTACTTCTCGTTTATTTCTTCGCCGGTCTTAGCAAGCTGACACCCGACTGGCTGATACACGCGATGCCCTTACGCATCTGGCTGCCCGCCAATACGACCATGCCATTGATCGGCCCGCTTTTAGACAAGGTCTGGGTAGCCTATGCCTTCAGCTGGTTTGGCGCCATCTTCGACCTGACCATCGGCATCTTCCTCCTGAACCGCAAAACACGCCCTATAGCCTATGGCTTTGTCGTCATCTTTCACGTCCTGACAGCCTGCCTGTTCAAGATCGGCATGTTCCCCTGGATCATGATCACCGCAACCCTTATCTTCTGGGACTTCGCCAACGACCACGCCTCCACCAGCGCCGGCACCTGGGCGCCCAAAAAACAAAAACTACTAACCCTAACCCTTATGCTATATTTTACTGTCCAGCTCCTCCTCCCCTTTCGCTATCTCTTATATCCCGGTCGCCTTTTCTGGACCGAACAAGGCTATCGCTTCTCCTGGCGCGTCATGCTCATGGAAAAAGCCGGCACCGCCTTCTTCTACGTAAAAGACCCTAAAACAGGAAGAAAAGGAGAGATCGACAACAGCCACTTCCTCACCCCCTTCCAGGAAAGACAAATGTCCACCCAACCGGACATGATCCTTCAATTCGCACATTACCTCGAAACCACCTACCGGCAAAAAGGCTTCCCATATCCGCAGATCACCGTCGAGAGTTATGTCACACTCAACGGCAGCGGCAGCCGGCTCTATATAGACAGCACCATCGACCTCGGTCATCAGCCCGATAACCTTTTACCCAAAACATGGATCCTTCCTTTTCAACAAAGCAAATGAAAGCATCAATCAATATAGCAATAGCGCTGACCATCTCAACCCTTTACGCACAAGCTCAAACGCAGGCGCCCAAACCCGCACGTGCACAGCGCGACACCATCCGCGTCCTCGACTCGGTAAAAGTCCACGCCACCACCATCGGCTTCGGCTTCACCCGCCTCAAAGACGTAGACGGGGCCGGCATCTACGCCGGCAAAAAAAGCGAAGTGGTGATCCTGAAAGACATCAACGCAAATACCGCCACCAACAATAGCCGCCAGATCTATTCCAAAGTAGCAGGCCTCAACATCTACGAGAATGACGGCGGAGCCGGCATCCAGCTCGCCATCGGCGGCCGCGGCCTCGACCCCAACCGCGTCAGCAATTTCAACACCCGGCAGAACGGCTACGACATCAGCGCCGACGCCCTCGGTTATCCCGAAAGCTATTATACACCCCCGGCCGAGATGACCGAACGTATCGAGATCGTCCGCGGCGCCTCCTCCCTACAGTACGGAACGCAATTCGGAGGCATCATCAACTTCCGTCTCAACAGCGGCTCCGACACAACGAAAAGACAGATAACCGAACGCCTATCCACCGGCTCCTGGGGGTTTTTCAACACGACCACCAGCATCGGCGGCACGGTAAAGAACCTTCAATACTACGCCTTCTATCAGCATAAGTCAGGCGATGGCTGGCGACCCAATTCTCATTTCAATGTCAACACCGGATACACCTCCGAGACCTGGAGAGCCAGCGACAAATTGTCCCTGACCGTACAGTATACCCACATGGATTATATCGAACGCCAACCCGGAGGTCTCACCGACGCCCTATTCGCTGATGATCCCCGCCAGTCCACCAAATCAAGAAATTGGTTCAAGGTCAACTGGAACCTCGGCGCCGTCATCCTCGACTATGCCATCAACTCACGACTCCAGTTCAATTCCCGGCTCTTTGGACTTTCCGCCGACCGGTCGGCCCTCGGTATCATCAATACCGTAACAGACCCCGGCGGCCCCCGTCAATATCGCACTGATAAGTACAACAACTGGGGCAACGAAAGCCGGCTTATCTATACCTACAATACTCAGAGCGCACACCCCTCGGTATTGCTCGGAGGAGTACGTTATTATCACGGCAACACTGACCGGCAGATCGGCAACTCCAACGATGGCTCCGGTGGTTCGAAGGCCGACTTCCAATACGACCGGTCAACCCTCATCGACTCTTTGTCTTATTCCCGTTATAAATTCCCCAACCACAACCTCGCCCTCTTCGCAGAGAATATCTTTCGCCTTACCCCGCGGCTTAGCCTCATCCCCGGCATAAGATACGAGAGCATCTATACCACGGCCAACGGCTTTTACAACGACTTCACGGCAGACCTTGCCCAAAATGTCACCAGCAACAGACGCGTCATCGAGAACCGCGTCAACAGCCGCAGCTTCCTCATCGGCGGGCTCGGTCTTAGTTATACCGCCAGCCCCGATGTTCAATGGTACGCCAACTTCTCCCAGAACTACCGCGCCATCAACTTCAACGACATGAGCATCGTCAACCCCAATTATAGTGTGAATCCAAACCTGAAAGACGAGAAAGGATACAGCCTGGACCTTGGTGTCCGTGGCCGCCATTCCGATGTTCTGACTTACGACCTCAGTCTCTTTATGATCAATTACAACAACCGCATCGGTACCATCCTTCAAAAAGATACCAGCTCACCTAATATCGACCGCTATACCACCAATGTTTCTCAATCCCGTAACTGGGGCCTGGAATCGTTCGTAGAATTAGACCTCTGGAAATTAGCCGGCGGTTCGAAAAACACAAAACTCTCCGTCTTCTCCAACTTTTCCTGGATCGATTCAAGATACGTCCACAGCAAGGAAGCCGCTTACAACAACAAAAAGGTCGAGTTCGTTCCGGACATCATCTGGCGCAGCGGCGTCAGCTTCCGCAAGGGCCGCTTCTCCGCCACCTGGTCCTATGCCTACACCGGCAAACAATTCTCCGACGCCACCAACGCCGTTGCCCCCTCCAACAGCGGCATCAATGGTCTGGTGCCCGCCTACTATGTAATGGACTTTTCTGCTGACTTCAGAATAAATCATATATTCTCCGTCTCAGGCTCTGTCAATAACCTGACAAACAATAGATATTTCACCCGCCGGGCTGACAGCTACCCTGGCCCCGGCATCCTCCCCGCCGACGGTAGGGCCGGTTATGTCACCCTGCAGGTAAAGCTGTAGGCACAATTATGGCATAAATAATAAAAACGCCATAATATGAAAAAGAATAGCCGAACCAAACAAAGGGAGATCATCGAAGATAAGCCCTCAAAAGCCACATTCCACCACGGCTCCACAACCCAGGGAGGGTCTGATTTCGGCCAGGGGTCCATGCAACTGGGGAAAGATGGCAACAAACAGGGTAGCGAATCCAATAGCGGCTCCAACTATGGGAACGAGAAGAAATGGAACAATGAAGCCCTGAGAAGAAAAGATATTTCTAAGAACCGTCAGTAAAAGAGATCATCGTAAAATAAGAGCTTCATAGGGTTGAAGCCGGATTTCCTTATTTGCGACAACACAGGTCTGTTCTTCCTTACTAAAATTAAGCAGGATGGTCCAACAGCCCCCCTCGTAGCTGCGCGTATACGCATAAATGGCAGGATGCTCCGGCAATAAAAGCCGGTAGTCCCCATAGACCAGGGCAGGATTCGCCTTCCTCAGTCGTACCAGCTCCCGAAAATAATTTAGCACGGAACCCTTCTCTCCCTCTTGCACACACCGGTTGATCGAGACAAAATTCGGATTGACCGATATCCAGGGCTGCCCGCTGCTAAACCCCGCATTGACACTCCCATCCCATTGAAAGGGAGTTCTGCCGTTATCCCTCCCCGTCAATTGCTGATCGGTCATAAAACCCGCTTTGTCTTTTAAATGCTGATACATCTGGATCGTCTCGATATCCCTGTAGTCCTCGATCTTCTCAAACCGTATATTCGTCATACCCAGTTCATCCCCATTATAAATAAAAGGCGTTCCCTTCATCGTCAGCAAAAAGGTCAGCAGCAGTTTCGCCGCTGCAGCACTGTCATCCCCCCATCTCGATACCATCCGCGGCTGATCATGATTACCCAGGTATACAGTCCCCCAGCCTTTCCTCTTCAGCGCCTCATCCCATCGACCATAGACTTCCTTCCATTCGCTTAATTCAAACCCATTCGGATCGACCTTCTTAAATTCTCCCGGCACATAGCCGATCGACACCCCCTCAAAATGATACAGCATATCTACTTCCCTCCTTTCCGCATCGACAAACAACAAAGCCTGATCGGAAGAAATTCCCGATGCCTCTGCGACCACGGCAACATCATATTTCGATAATACCTCCTCATTCATCTCCCGCAAATATTCATGCAGATCCGGACCGGCAGCATAATAGTGCCCCCAGTCGCCATGGTATTTCTCCTTTAACAGTTCCGGACTGATCTCCGGCCACGCGGTATCTTTGGAAATAAAACAGATCGCATCCATCCGCAAACCATCAACCCCCTTGTCCAGCCAGAAACGCAGCATATCATAAAGCTGCCTCCGCACCTCCGGGTTCTCCCAGTTGAGGTCCGGCTGCTCCGGGGCAAAATAATGCAGATAATACGAATGGGTAGCAGCATTGAATTCCCAACCCTTCCCGGCAGCATCAAAAAAACCACACCGATGAGGCGGCTCACCTTTTTCAGCAGGCCACCAGTGATAAAATGAATAATATGGATCGTCCCTCGATCTCCGCGCCTGCCGGAACCATTCATGCTCATTGCTGGTATGATTGAGGACCATATCCAGGATAAGCCGGATCCCCCTGGCATGCAGCTGGTCGATCAATTCCTGCATGTCTTCCATCGTACCATACTCCGGCTGTATAGCCCTGAAGTCGCTGATATCATATCCATTGTCCCGCTCCGGGGATAGATAGACCGGGTTGATCCATACCGCGTCCACACCAAGCGATACGATGTAGTCGATCCGAGAAATAATACCCCTCAGGTCCCCAATGCCATCACCATTGCTGTCCCTGAAACTGCGGGGATAGATCTGATAGACAACCGCTTTTTTCCACCATGGCATTTCTATTGCAAGTGAATTAACCATGCCAAACAACAATCAAAAACAATACCTCTGGTGGCAGGACGGAATTATTTATCAGGTGTATCCACGTTCCTTCCAGGATAGTAATGGAGATGGCATCGGCGATCTCCGTGGAGTCATCCAACGGCTGGATTACCTGAAATGGCTGGGAGTAAAAGCGATCTGGCTGTCGCCCATTTATCCGTCACCGATGGCCGACTTCGGTTATGATATTTCGGATTATGAGAATATATGGTCTTCTTTCGGCAGCCTCGGCGACTTCGACGAGCTATTACGACAGATACACGCTAACGGCATGAAGCTCATCCTCGACCTCGTACCCAACCACAGCTCAGACGAACATCCCTGGTTCCTCGAGTCCCGGAGCTCACGCGACAACCCCAAACGCGACTGGTATATCTGGAAAGACCCGAAACCCGATGGCAGCCCTCCCAACAACTGGCTCAGCGTTTTCGGCGGCAGCGGCTGGGAATGGGACGAAAAAACAAAACAATTCTATTACCACGCCTTCCTCGTAAAACAACCCGACCTCAACTGGCGTAATCCGGAGGTAGTGGATGCCATGCTCAACGTCATGCGGTTCTGGCTCGACCACGGAGTAGACGGCTTCCGCGTAGATGCCATGTGGCACATGATAAAGGACCTGCAATGGCGCGACAACCCGCGAAACCCCGATTACCAGCCGCGGATGGCAACCTACGAACAGCTCCTGCCTGTCTATTCTACAGATCAGCCGGAGATGCATGAGATAGCAGCAAAAATGCGGAAAGTACTGGACGAATACGACCAGCGGCTGATGATCGCCGAGATCTATCTGCCCGTCCACCGGCTCGTAGCCTATTACGGCACCCAAACAAAGGAAGCCCATCTTCCGTTCAATTTTATGCTGATCTCCTTACCCTGGGATACCCGCCTCCTCTCGGCAGGCATCGACGAATATGAAGCCGCTTTACCCGCGGGCGACTGGCCCAACTGGGTGCTGGGTAATCACGACCAGCCCCGCATCACCAGCCGCGTCGGCCTTCAGCAGGCAAAGGTCGCAGCTATTTTATTATTGACCCTTCGCGGCACACCCACCTTGTATTACGGTGATGAAATCGGCATGCTCGATGTCCCCATTCCCGAAGAAGAGGTCCAGGATCCCCAGGGCCTCAACATGCCCGGAAAAAACCTCAGCCGCGACCCCGAACGCACCCCCATGCAATGGGACAACAGCAACAACGCCGGTTTTACAGAAGGTAAACCCTGGCTGCGTCTTGCCCGCACCTTCCACCGGCGAAACATACAGGTGCAAAAACAAAATACTTATTCCAGTCTCGCCCTCTACAAATCACTCATCGACCTGCGGCAAAGCGAGCCCTCCCTGATGACAGGCGCCTATCGCCCCGTCTTTTCCGATCACCAGATGATAGCCTATATCCGGCAGGCCGAAGGGCCTGCCGGCTTCCTGGTCGTCCTCAATCTGACACACCGGCCCTGCTATTTTTCACCGGGAACAATAAAGTTCAAAGGGACCATCATCCTCGATACCTTCCCCGAACAGGTAAATACACCCGTACAGGACAAACTCGACCTCAATGGTGACGAAGGAATGATCATAAGATTGGATGAATGGTTATCCGTTTCATCAAACCCATCCAATGCCACCACCCCGCTTACATAGACACGGATGTCATTTCTCCGTCTGGGCGCCGGAAAAAGAGTCCATGGCCCTGCATCTTGCAGATGCCCCCGGCATCCCCATGAAAAAAGATACCAATGGCTATTTCCACGTTGACGTGCCCGGCATCCGGCACGGAGATCGTTATTATTATAAACCCAACAACGCCGCAACCTATCCCGATCCCGCCTCCCCCTGGCAGCCCGAAGGCGTCCACGGTCCTTCCGCAGTCCTCGACCACCAACATTACACCTGGACCGATAACAATTGGCGCGGCCTCCCGTTTAACACCCTCATTTTCTATGAGCTCCACGTCGGCGCCTTCACCCCCCAAGGGACCTTCGAAGCCATCATCCCGCGCCTGCCCGAACTGGCCGATCTCGGCATCACCGCCATCGAACTAATGCCGGTGGCCCAGTGCCCCGGCCGCCGCAACTGGGGCTACGATGAAGTTTTCCTCTATGCCGTACAGGATAGCTATGGCTGCCCCGATAGCCTGAAGCAGCTCGTCGACGCCTGCCACCAGCATGGCATATCCGTCTTCCTCGACGTCATCTATAATCATCTCGGAAAAGAAGGGAATGTTCTCCACCACTTCGGTCCCTATTTCTCAGATAAGTATCATACCCCCTGGGGCAAGGCCCTTAATTTCGACGGAGCCTGGTCGGATGAAGTAAAAGATTTCATCACCGGCAATGTCATTTACTGGGCCGAACAATATCACATTGACGGATTAAGGCTGGATGCCATTCACGAAGTCTTCGATCGCAACGCGGTTACCATTTTTGATCAACTGCAGGAAGACGTCAGCCGCTGGCAGCAGCAGAACGGCCGGTCCTTCTACCTGGTAGCAGAGAGCGATACCAACGATCCACGCACAGTCCGGCCCGCTTCATCCGGTGGCCTTGGCTTCGACGCACAATGGCTCGACGACTTTCATCATAGCCTGTATGTCCTGCTCGATCCCAATGGCATCCGCCACTATGAAGACTTCGGACGCCTCGATCAGCTGGCCAAAGCATACACCGAAGGTTTTGTACACAGCAACGAATACGTCCGCTTCCGCCATCGGCGGCATGGAGCCTCTTCCGCAGGTATCCCCGGCGATAAATTTATCGTATTCAACCAGAACCATGACATACCCGGCAACCGGCCCGGAGGGGAGCGGCTATCCATGCTCGTTGACCTCCCCCGGTTAAAGCTGGCCGCGGCAGCCATACTGCTCAGCCCCTATGTACCCCTGCTCTTTATGGGCGAAGAATACGGCGAGAAAGCCCCGTTCTATTTCTTCTCCGATTACAGTGACCCTGACATCATCAGCGGACTAAGCTCCCGCAAAGAACAGTTCGCCGCCTTCAACTGGGAAGGAGAGCCGCGCGATCCACAACCGGAAGACACCTTCCTTTCCTCCCACATCGACTGGCAGCTGCGGACAAAAGGCGAACACAAGATCCTCCTCGATTGGCATCGCCAGCTCATCACGCTTCGCCACAACCATCCATTATTAAAAGACTTGTCAAAAAATAACTTCCGCGCTGACCTCATCGGTAACCAGGGATTGGCCCTTCGCCGGCACAGCGCCGACCAAACCCGGCACCTGCTTTGCCTGTTTAATTTTTCCCCCGAGCCGCTCACCGATGATTCCATTACCGATCATTCCATTACCCTGGCCCCCTGGGGCGTTGCGATCTACCAGTCTACTGCCCCTTCATCATCTGCAATGGAGCTTGTAATAAAATAACCGATCGGTCCCCTACCTTTATCACCGAGCCCGGTTCATATTCCTTTTTGTTTTTCTTCCCCGAAGTATCCCACAACATTTTCCAGCACTTCCCATATTTCGCATCCGGCAGCTTAAACTCCAGCGGACCAAAATGCGCATTGAAGATCATATAAAAGCTGTCATCGACGATCGGCTTGTTCTCCTGGTCGACCGCATGCAGTCCTCCGCCATAAAGAAAGATCCCAAGTGACTTCGCAAATCCCGTCTTCCAGTGCTCATCCGTCATTTCACTGCCGTCAGGCAATAGCCAGGCTATATCCGACAGGCCGCTCGTCTTTACAGGTCTTCCCATGAACCAATGCTTACGCGAAAAAGCCGGGTGCCTTTTGCGCAAGTCAATAAGTGAGGCCGCAAACTCGATCAGATCTTTGTCAGCTTTCTCCCAGTCGATCCAGGATATTTCGTTGTCCTGGCAATAAGCATTGTTGTTGCCCTGCTGACTGTGACCCGCCTCATCGCCGGCCAGCAGCATCGGCACCCCCTGCGACAGCAACTGCGTCGCCAGAAAATTCCGCTTCTGCCGGTTCCGTAGACCGATGATATTCTTGTCTTCTGTCGGCCCCTCCGCTCCACAGTTCCACGACCGGTTATCCTGTGCCCCGTCCTTATTATCCTCGCCATTGGCTTCATTGTGCCGGTCATTATAGCTGACAAGATCATTCAGCGTAAATCCGTCATGCGCCGTTATAAAATTGATGCTTGCCGTAGGATTCCGGTTATCGCCTTTATAAAGATCGGAGCTTCCCGTAAAACGCTCGGCAAATTCTCCCAGCACACTGTCCGCCCCACGCCAATAATCCCGCATACAGTCCCTGTACTTACCATTCCATTCCGCCCATCCGGGCGGGAATTGCCCGATCTGGTATCCCCCCTCTCCTACATCCCACGGCTCAGCGATCAGCTTCACCTGCGAGATCACCGGGTCCTGGTAGATGATATTGAAAAAGGCGCTCAGCCTGTTTACATCCTGGAGCTCCCTCGCCAGCGCAGCCGCAAGATCAAACCGGAAACCGTCCACATGCATATCCTGCACCCAATATCTTAAGCTGTCCATTATCAGCATCAGCACATTCGGCAGCCGCGCATTCAGCGTGTTTCCCGTTCCCGTATAGTCGTAGTAATATCTTTTGTCCTCCGCAAGACGGTAGTACTCATTGTTGTCGATGCCTTTATAGCATAAGGTCGGCCCCATCTGGTTACCCTCCGCCGTATGATTGTATACCACATCCAGAATTACCTCGATACCCGCCTTGTGCAGTTCCTTCACCATCATCTTGAATTCCCTCACCTGCCCGCCGACAGCATCCCCGCTGTAGAACCGGATTCCCGGCGCAAAAAAACCTATGGAATTATATCCCCAGTAATTCGTCAGCCCTTTCTCCACAAGATGTCTGTCCGAAATGCTTTGATGAACGGGCATCAGCTCGACCGCCGTAATGCCCAGCTTTTTCAGATAGCCGATCACCGCCGGATGCGCCAGCGCCGCATAAGTACCCCTGATCTCCTCAGGAATACCAGGGAACTTTTTCGTCAGCCCTTTGACATGCGCCTCATAAATGACCGTATTATGATAGGCAGTCTTTGGCGGTCGGTCATCCTCCCACTCAAAATGACTGTCGATCACCACCGATTTTGGCGCCACCGCAGCATTGTCCCGGTTGTCCATCGCGAGGTCATCCTTGCCGATCTCATATCCGAACAGGCTGTCATCCCAGTGCTCTATCGTACACATCGCCTTTGCATAGGGATCCAGTAAGACCTTGTTCGGGTTGAACCGGTGCCCGCCGGGAGGATCATAAGGCCCGTACACCCGATAACCATAGATCTGGCCGGGCTTCAGGTCGCCGATAAAAGTATGCCATACATCATGAGATCGTTCGGTCAGCTTTATGCGTTGTACCTCCTTCTCACCCTTTGCAGCATTGAACAAACAAAGCTCTACTCCTTCTGCATTGTGCGCGTACAAGGAAAAATTAACTCCTTTCCCGTCCCAATAAGAGCCCAAAGGATAAGGATCGCCAGGATAGATCGTCATAGAATTAGCACCTTAAAATGATGATGTAGAAAAAAAACCACAGCCCGGCATTCATAGCTCGAACGGCATCTGCTGACCATGTCCCGCATCGGCTGTAGCATTATGCCCCGCCTCTGGTATCCGCCGGATAAAATTATCATACCCCTCCTCATTCTCATGGCTGCTATACGCGCCATAAGCATCCTGGCTATACCCGATAAGACCGTCATTCGCCCGGATAACATATAATATCTCCATATCTGAAGGATTACTGGCCCCTTCGAACCGGAAAGCCTTCAATATCTCCAGATCCTGCGGCTGATAGGTCTTACCCCTGCCCACACTAAATCCTTCCGGCGTCCAGCGGAACTCATTGTCCATCTTATTCTGACGAAGCTTTTCCAGCACCTGCGAAGAGGTCGTGGTCATACTATCAGGAGTGTTCATGTTTGCCATAAGTCACTGTTTACCGCTATCTATTCAAATAATATACCCCGGCTACGGGTCAGGCAAAAGCTTACGCCCTACTCAAAATATTTATTGATCTCCGCCCCAATGGCATCGACAAACTTTTGATCCTTAACAAGATCCATCTTCCACCCACTCTTGCCATACCGGATGATCCCGAGACTTTCGTTGTTGAGCGATATCTCCAGCTCATAGCAGAACCCCTTTTCACCGGTCTGCACCACAGGCGCAAGCTTGAATTGTACACCGGTATACAATTTCCCATTGAAATTTTTGAATTTATTAAAAGAGGCCGACAGGTTGACATAAAAAAATAGTTTATTACATTAAATGATGAAATTGTTATGCCATCCTTCATGGCATAATTTTTTCGGCGGATTTATCGAAGCGCTTCACTTAAGTTCATTAATTATTTCATCAAAAATTTTAAGGTATGAGTACGAGAAATTCAGGCAGACGCGGATTTGCGTCGATGGATCCGGACGAACGTCGCCAGATGGCGCGTCGCGGTGGCGAGGCATCTCATGGTGGGTATGGCAGTCAGTATCAGGAAGAAGACTATGACGAGGATTATGATGAAGACGAAGATGAGGATGATTACGACCAGCCTTCTTCCCGGTACAACGAATACGAAGGAGAAGAAGACTACGATGACTATGACGAAGATGAAGAGGAAGACTATAACCAGCCATATTCCCGTTATGAAGAAGAGGAAGACGAAGAAGAAGAAGAGTATGGCGGCAACTATCGCCGCGGGAACGATCAGGACAATGACCGGGATTACAATAACAACAGGCAGGGACAGGGCCGCCGTTACAGCGAAGACCGCGGCGGTAGCCGGGGTCAATCCAATCGCGGCCGTAACTACAGTGGCCGCAGCTCGTCCGGCGGCGGCAGTTCCTCCGGTGGCCGCGGCTCATTCGGTAGCCGCAGTTCCGGCACACGCAGCTCTTCCGGTAGCCGCAGCTCTTCCGGTGGCGGCAGAGGGTTCGCCTCCATGGACCGGGACCAGGTAAGACGTATAGCCAGCGAAGGCGGACGCGCTTACCACGAACAGCGTGGCAATCACGGTCACGACGAAGGAAGTGGCCGTGGTCGCGGCAGATCTTCCCAAAGTTCGTCCGGCAGGGGCCGCTCCTCCCAAAGCTCGTCGGGCAGAAGCTCCCAAAGCTCCTCCTCCGGCAGAGGCCGTTCTTCTTCCAATAGCAACTCAAGCCGCAGCCGCACCGGCTCCTCCTCACGGGGTGGTAATTCCGGGCAACAACGTAATTCAAGTGGCCAGTTCACCAGTCGCAGCGGCCGGTCGGGCTATGGCAGCAGTTCCGGAAGCAGCCGCTCAGGCGGTAGCCGTAGCAGTTCCGGCGGCAGCCGCAGTTCCCGGAGCCGTTAAACGGTTCGACGAAACTTTCCATCACTACAAACAAATAGAGTTGGCAACGGCTCTATTTGTTTGCATCAAAATCATTTGAATTAAAAATTTTGTCATTATGAAACAACCCACTAAAAGCAATGCGACAAGAGGCCGGAAGCCCGCTGCTACCAGTAACAGCTCTTCCAAAAATAAGACAACCGGCAGCCGCCAAAGCAGCTCGGGTAACAGCCGTCAAGGCAACACAGGCAACAGCCGCCAAAATAGCGCAGGCAGCAGCCGTCAGAATAGTTCTGGCAGTAGCCGCCAGACGGGGTCAGGCGAAAGCAGCGGCACACGCGGCAATGCAAACTCCGCTGACAGAAGCAGAAAGACTTCTTCTTCTCAAAAGAACGCTGACCGCCACGCCTCCTTCGAAGGGGAATCTCACCTCGAAAAATTCTTCTTAGACCAGCTGAAGGATATCTATTATGCAGAACAAAAGATAGTTCAGTCCCTTCCAAAAATGAAGGAAGCCGCCACTACAGAAGAGCTGAAAGACGCTTTCGACGACCACCTTCACCAGACCCAACGCCATGTCCGGCGGCTGGAAAAGGTCTTCGAAACTCTCAACCAGAAAGCCGAAGGCAAAAAATGCGAAGCCATCGAAGGCATCAGCCGCGAAGTAGAAAGCATCATCAGCGAAACAGAAGAAGGCACCATGACCCGCGACGCAGCGCTTATCATCGCCGCCCAAAAGGTAGAACATTATGAAATAGCCACTTATGGCGGGCTGCTGCAGCTGGCCATCACCATGCAGCTTCACGACGCAGCCGACCTGCTCGACAAGACACTCATAGAAGAAGAAGACACCGACGCCCGCCTGACAGAGATTGCCGAGAACGACATCAACCTCGGCGCAGAACACGAAGGCAACCGGCAAAGTCAAAGCGAAGGGTCGGAAGAAGAAGGGGGAGAAGACGAAGAAGAGGATGTCGACGAAGAAAGCTCTTCCATCCGCTAAAAAACACTGCCGGCCCAACAGACCGGCAGTTTCATTTAAATCAATTCTTATGGCAACGAAAAAAAGATGGTCCTCCAGCGTGACCAAAAACAGCAATGCACTTGACCTGGATAAAGGGATCTTCAAATCAGACGATCCCAATAAGATCGCAAAGTCACTGGAACATTCCGCCGAAAAGAGCAAACGTAAAAAAGCCGGCTCCTATCAGTCCGCCATGTCCATGCTAAATTTCTACATCAACCGCGCAGGCAAAAACCTCCCGGCAAAAAAGAAAAAAACACTGACAAAAGCAAAGGACCAGCTAAAAGCGCTCCACAATCGCAAAACCGGAGGTTAATACCCCGGGTTTTGCTTGAGATTCTTATTATTGGTGATCGTCGAATACGGTATGGGAAACAGCTCTTTGTTCTTATCATTCGTAGGCACATGATCCCACCACGTACCCGTCGTAAACGTACCGAACCGGATCAGGTCCTGTCTGCGCCACCCTTCAAAAATAAATTCCTTGCCTCTTTCCTTCAGCAGCGAGTCCAGCGTAAAATTGGCGACATTCGACTGGGCGCCCGGCCAGTCGGCCGCGCTGAATGCCCTCTTCTTCACCGCATTCACCAGGTCTACCGCATCCTGTGTCGCTGTCCCTCCATTCATCCGCATGATAGCCTCCGCCTTCGCGAAATAGATCCACGATAACCGGTACACCGCCCAGTCATTGCTGAAGTAATTCGGATCAGACTGACGACCCGGTTTCCACTTATTGAACCGGACCCCGCTGTTCTCTTCACCGGTTGTCATATTGGAAGGCAGCGTGCTGGGGTCCTGGCCAGCCGCCAGCGAGCTGTTCCTTCGGATATTGTCCATAAAGACCAGCGGCTGACCGGAATACTCGCGGTAACCCAGTACAGGCTTGGTAGGATCGGTGAGATAATGCATCGGCCCGATAAAGAACCAGCTTTTCTTACGCAGATCGTTATCCGCATACTGGGAATAAACACCGGGGATCAGCACGATCCCGTTGTTCCCATTCTCCGTTCCGTCATAGATATACTGCTCGTTGAAATGATAGAAATCGGAATTGAAATTGACCCGGAAGGTCGACTTCTGGTAATTATAATCCATCGAGAAGATGATCTCGTTACTGGTCCTGTTCGTATTGCTATAGGTCATGTCGATAGTCGAATCCAGCATCATCGCCGCGCCGGTTTGCGACCCGGCCGTCCCATTGATCAAGGAATCGCAATTGGCGATACAATCCTGCCAACGCGCAGTGCCGCTCCACTTTTCGGCATTCAGGTACAGCTCGGCCAGCATCGCAAACGCACCTGCCTTGCTCATACGTCCGACCATCGTAGGACTCAGATTCGGTACCTGGTCCTTCCAGGCGAGTATTTCGCTTTCCACGAACTGGAACACACTGTCACGGGGCACCGTCGGAGGACTAAGCGGCACAGCCACCTGGGTAACCACCGGTATATTGCCATAAAGATCCATCAGCTTCATGTAATAAAAGGCCCGCAGCAAGTGCAGCTCTGCCAGGTACTGCTGCCGGTCCGCTTCACTTATCCCCATCGATTCGGCCGTCAGCTTGCTCAGGTTATCGATCGGATCATTGCAAAATCCAACACCCGTGTACATCAGGTTCCAGGGATTGCCCACGATATCCGGATCATTCACGATCCAGCTATGATAATGCAGCCGGATCCAGTCCCCATTGTCCTGCCCGTCAACCCCCTTAACCGGCCAGGCCAGCTGATCACCCGATAATTCGCTTACCCGCCAATATCCGACCTGCCCTGAAGAGGTGATCCAGGCCTGGGTATGCGTATAAGGACGCAGAACGGCGGATACGACCTCGTTCTGGTTTTTATAATAGTTATCGGTCAGATAGTCGCTATAGATCGTTTCGTTCAATTTAGTACATCCGGTGATCGATCCGATGACCAATAGTACCAGCCAGTATTTTCCTATGATTTTTTTCATCTTCATCAAATTAATTTTTACAATGACAAGCATTAGAAACCCAGATTTATACCTACCAGATAGCTGATGCTGGAAGGTGTATATGGATAAGCCCCGATGGCATCGACACCCAGGACCGTACTTGCCCCGTTAAAAGTGTCGGATACATAGTCCGGATCATTCCCTTTGTACTTGCTGATCTCGGCAATATTGCTGACACTGCCATAGATCCGCAGACTCCGGATATAAGCTGTCTTTATTTTGAAGGTATATCCGGCCGTTACGTTGTCAAGCTTGAAGAAGCTCGCCGGCTGCACATAAAGACTTGAATAATGATAGGTGTCGTGCAAATTGCCATATTTGGTAAAGGCGTCTTTCAGCACATTGTTGGGCAGCGCATCCTGGGTTCCATAAGAGAGATCCATGGCATTCAGGATATCATATTTGAACTTACCCCTCCAGTACATCCGGAAATCCCAATTCTTGTACGTAAAGCTGTTGGTCCAGGAAATATAATATTTGGGAAGAGCATTCCCGATGATCATCTTGTCGTCATCAGTGATCTGGCTCACACCAACTTTGGTCTTGCCATCTGCCTTATAAAAGAGCCACTTGCCATTAGCATCCACACCCGCATATTTATGCCCATAGAAGTTGCCCACTTTCCCGCCTTCTGCCATTCGAATGGAAGGCCCCAAAGCACCTGCCCCGGGTATAGTCGAGACGTCCAGGAAGGAGAAACTGTAGGTCTGGTTCGAAAAAGAGATTATCTTATTGCTGGTCGTGGAACCGGTCAGATCCATTTTCCAGGAAAAATCCTTGCTCTTCACGATGACCCCGCTAAGAGTAAGTTCAAGGCCCTTGCTGCTGATCGATCCGACGTTAGTATAGATGGTTCCTTGTACATAAGGCGGCAACTGTGCACCATATCCGTATAACAGATCAGTCGTTTTCCGATAGAACCCGTCAACCGAACCGCTCAGCCTGCCATTAAACATCGAAAAGTCAACCCCGACATTGGTTTCCGCCTTCTTTTCCCATTTCAGATCGGGATTGGGATTGTTGTTCGGGCCCCAGGTCTGGCGATAGACACCATCCGGATTGGCATATTGTCCCCCGGTCCCCAGTGTGACAAGCGACTGATATGGACCAATACCCGAGTTACCCGTAACACCATAGCCGGCCCTCAACTTCAACTGGCTGATCCAGCCGGCATTCTTCATAAAGCCCTCTCGGGCAATATCCCACCCCGCAGATATGGAAGGAAAATTTCCCCACTTGTGATTCGCTCCGAATTTGGAAGAGCCCTCCCGGCGAAATGTAGCCTGGAAGAAGTACCTGTCCAGGAAAGTATAGTTCACACGTCCGAAAAAGGCGATCAGCTTATCGCTTTGCTTAAAACTGTATTCATCCGCTTTTCCATCGGTCAATGCCTGACCTGCACCCAGGTTATAGGACGTCAGCAGGTCATTTTGATAACCCCTGTTATCCGCATTCCAGTTCGATTGCCATTCCCATTGGTAATTGTAGCCCGCCACCGCCTGGATCGAGTGCTCGCCAAAAGCTCCGCTGTACTCGAGCGTAGGCGTAAAAGCATAATTGGTATTCAACGTCGACCCCTTATAGGCATACCCGCCGCTGGGGTAATTTCCGTCATAACGCGAAGCATCCGATAAAACATTGTAATAGATATTGTCTTCATAGCTGTCCCTGGTAATGGAACCGAACATACTTGCCTTTATTCCCTTCCAGATATCCAGCGATACTCTTCCATCCGCCGAAGTGGTATTCTGGTCGCGCTGATTGCTTTCCTGCGCGAGGTCAGAAATAGGATTGGGCTTACCATTTACCGAGTAATAGGCCCCGGTGGAATCCCTTGTGGGCATCGTTGGCAGCCGCGTCAGCGAATTTAGCCAGATATTCCCGTCAGGCAGATTTGCGCCCAGCAGATTGGCCTTGTTATAATTGTCAACAAGATCGATCTGTACGCTCAACCGGTTGTCCAATCCCCGTTGATTAAGACTGAACCGGGCTCCATATTGCTGACGGGCATCCGCCTTGCCAATACCTTCCAGGTTGCTGTAATACACGCTGGCCCGATAGTTCCCGTTTGGTCCGCCGCCGGTCATCGCCAGGTTGTGATAGTTGCTGAGATTGTCATGATTTATCGCCGAATCGAACATATCCACATTCCCATTAAATGCTCCTGTCGTAAACGGCTGCATCGATGTAATGGTCTGCGCCTTCTGCCGGTACTCGGAAGCCGTCAGAAAATCCGGCCGCTGCCTTGCTACCAGCTTGCTGACATAAGAATTGTAGTCGAAACGCGGAGGCCCCGATCTTCCTTTCTTAGTCGTGATGAGGATGACGCCGCCCTGCGCCTGGGTACCGTAAATGGCCGCTGCCGATCCATCCTTCAGAATGTCGAAGGAAGCTATATCGTCCTGCTGCAGCAGATCGAGATTACCACCGGGAATTCCATCGATCACGATCAACGGGCCATTCGATCCGGTAAAAGAAGTAGCCGAACGGATCTGGATATCCGGGCCGCTATTGGGAGAGGCGCCCGCCGTCCGGGTAATATTGACACCAGCTACCTTTCCCTGGATCAGGTCCATGACATTCCTGGCCCCGCCCTGGTTAAAGTCCTCCGGTTTTACATCGGCTACCGCCGAGGTCAGCTGGTTCCTTTTCAAAGAACCATACCCGACCACCACAACCTGGCTCAGCGCACTCGTTGATACTTTCAACGAAGCACTGATGTCTGTTCCCGAACCAATTGGTACTTCCTGCGTCTCATACCCAACAGAAGAGATCACAAGCGTAGTTGCCTTTTCACTCACAGTCAGCGTGAAACTACCATCCAGCTGCGTAGAAGTACCGGCATTTTTTCCCTTCACATGAACGGTTGCTCCGACCAACGCCTCTTTCGTGCTGTCTGAAATAACCTTACCCTTAATTTGTTTGTTTTGAGCCCTTGTTAAGTGAGGAATGAATAGCGAAAGGACAATAAGAGTCAATACCGAGGCAAATTTTTGCATCACGTTAGTTTTTAGTTAAATAAAAAGGAGGGATGGGGTGCTACAGCCTTAACTAAATATTGGAACCTTCATTCGGATGCTTAGGAGTTAAAGTAAAGTTAAAGGCATGGCGATACATCAACCTGTTAATGGAAATCAAACAGAATGTTAACGAACTTCAAATGATAGTTACAACTGGAACCAGATCAGCCCTACTGCTGCCGCAGTCATTAGGAGGAGGGTAAGAAAACCAAGAAGATTGGAAAGAGGGCTGTTCGTATTTTCACCCATTATCTTTTTATTATTGCCGATATGCAGGATAATAGCGATCATGACCGGCGCCGTTAACCCATAGAGTATTGCCGTATAGAATAAGGCTTGCACCGCCGTAATACCAAGGAACTGCATGAGCAGACCCGCCACCAGGCTGATAATAATGATGATATAAAAATATTTAGCCTGGTAGAATTTCTTATCTAACCCCCTGGAGAGGCTAAAGATCTCTGCCAGCATATAGGAGATACAGCCCGTCAGCACCGGAATAGCCAGCAGCCCCGTGCCTATGACACCGACGGCAAAAAGAAGATAGCTTAAATTGCCGGCAACAGGTTTTAAAGCCTGGGCAGCCTGCTCGACCGTGTCGACCTTATGTACTCCGGCATCGAACAATACCGTCCCCGCAGTCAGAATAATAAAGAACATGACCATGTTCGAAAAGAACATCCCTACATTCACATCCCCACGCATATCCTCCAACACCCGTTTGTTGACAACTATCCGCTTCCTGCTGTGCTCTTTTTGCTCTACCTCCATGATAGCCTGCCAAAAAAAGAGATAGGGAGATATAGTGGTACCCAACAAAGCAACAATGATGTTTAAAAAGTCTTTATCAAAGTGCATCGTCGGTATAAAAGTATGATGTGCGATAGCCGCCCAGTTGGGATGAACAAGAAATGGAATGATCAGGTAAAGGAACAGGGCCAGGCATAACCATTTTAGAATAGCAGCGACCTTCTGATAAGAATATTTTATAATGACGACCATCAGCAGGGCCGTAAAAAAGATAGCAAAAGCAAAAGCCGGCACGGTTGGAAAAAGCAGGTTCATAACAGCCCCCATACTCTGGATGTCCGCGCCGATGTTCAGCACAACGGCAGGGATGCAGAACAGGACCATTATGTACAGCATGAACCTGGGATAATGTTTTTTCAGCGTCCCTGTCAGCCCCATCGACGTGACCAGCCCGATCCGGGCAGCCATACCCTGCATAGCCGCCATCAGCGGAAAGGTAAGCAGCGCCATCCACAGGGTCGCCAGCCCAAACTGTGCCCCGGCCTGGGTATAGGTTACGACACCGGAAGGGTCATCGTCGCTTGCTCCGGTGATGAGACCGGGGCCAAGAGTCGAAAGATATTTTTTAAGTCTGGACGGGCGCTTTTTAGTGTCAGCCATCAGGGTTTAAAGTTGATCGGGGTTGATGTTCTTGTTTCGGCTATCGTCGAACTGTTTGTTCAGATTATACGCTGCACTGATCAGACCCAGATGGGTAAACGCCTGCGGGAAATTGCCCAGATGCTCACCTTCAAAACCCAGCTGCTCTGAATATAAACCCAGGTGATTGGCATATCCCAGCATCTTTTCAAAATAGAATCGGGCCTTGTCAAGCTGCCCCGACCGGGAAAGACATTCCACATACCAGAAAGTACACATGGAAAATGTGCCCTCTTTGCTGTCAAAACCATCCGGAGCCGCAACCTCAGGCCGGTAACGGTAAACAAGCGAGTCGGTTACCAGGTCCTCTTCTATCTTCTTCAATGTCGACAACCACCTCGGATCTTTTGGACTGATGAAACGAAACAAAGGCATCAGCAAGCTGGACGCATCCACGGTCTCCGACCCCGGAAACTGCATAAACGCCTGTTGTTCCTCGTTCCAAAAGTCCGTGAATATGCTGTTATATATTTTATCCCTCTGCTCCTTCCAGTGACCATTGTGCGGGAAGCTGCGCGCCTCGGCAATTTTGATAGCCCTGTCCAAAGCCACCCATGAAGCAAGCCGCGAACAAAGGAATTTCTGCTTCCCTCCTCTTACCTCCCAGATGCCGTCATCCGGCTGATCCCAATTCTCGCTAAGCCAGTCTATCTGCTTTTCCAGGTTCTTCCAAAAATCATAGGAGATCGGCTCCCCATATTTATTATATAAATATACGGAATCCATGAGTTCACCATATATGTCCAACTGAAGCTGACCATAAGCATCATTCCCGATCCGAACCGGTGCAGAGCCCTTATACCCTTCAAAATTATCCAGCTGATATTCCTGCAATTGCCGGTTGCCATCGATGGAATACATGATCCCCAGTCTCTCCTGGTTTTTGATGTCCCTGCACTGCTTCTCGATCCAGCTCATAAACGCTCCTGCTTCCTTTGTATATCCAAGCCGGATAAAAGAATAGACCGTAAAGGAGGCATCCCGGATCCAGGTATACCGATAATCCCAGTTCCGGTCACCGCCGATAGTCTCGGGCAGACCGAATGTCGGCGCAGCAATGATAGACCCGTACTTTTCAGCCGTCAGCAGTTTCAGCACCAATGCGCTCCGGTTCACGACCTCCATCCATCTTCCCTTATAGGTGCTGCGGCTGATCCAGTCTTTCCAGTAATGGATAGTCTCAAAAAGATGGCGGGTGATGACATCCGGAAAGTCCTCGTCGGCGACGGTTTCATTGTCCGCATTCTCCAGTAGAAAGTCGGCCATCTTACCCGCAGCCAGGGTAAATTCAGCCATGCCATCGCTGCCGCTTATCCGGAGAGGGACACTGGCCTTCAATCGCACATTCGCCCCATTGGGTCCATCCGCGTGAAAGATAATCTCACTGGGGCCCGCCTGTTTGACGGCAACCTTGTCTTTCCCATAATTGAACCGCGGACAACAGGCCATCCGGTATTTTACTTCGCCCCTTATCGTAGTAAGCCGCCGGATCAGCCTTTTCCCGCCATCAGGACCAACCGGCATAAAGTCCGTGATCTCTCCCACCCCATCAGCAGAAAGGAAACGCGTCAGCAATACATTCGTATCCGGCAGATAAAGCTGTTTGGTCTTCATCTCCTTAAACTCGGGACTAATAGAAAAACAACCACCCTTCTTATCGTCAAGCAACCGGGCAAATACACTCGGGGAAT
The DNA here is from genome assembly GCA_036499285.1 of Puia sp. Classification (GTDB taxonomy): domain Bacteria; phylum Bacteroidota; class Bacteroidia; order Chitinophagales; family Chitinophagaceae; genus Puia. The sequence continues at coordinate 262,347 of DASYEB010000010.1, forward strand.
CGAATTGCGGAAAACAAAGGAAGTCAATCGAGCCGTCAAGCCCTACTAAAGCAACGGTGTGGAGATTACCTATAATACCATAATTTTCGATGGGCTGATAGCTCACGGATGTTCTTTGCTGAAGGCACTTGCAAAAACCGGGCCTCGCTAACAGACCCTCTCCAGCACCCTAACCCAACCCCTGCGCAAACTGCATCCCCGACAAAAAAGCCTTGCCTGCCCCCTTACACTGGATCAGGACCTTGAACTTACGCCCCATTTCCAGCAACAGCGTTCTTAATTGCCATAGCCGCTGCTGCCGGGTAGCCGCATCGTCATCGGGAAGCCCCGCCGCCTCTATCTTTTGCAGGTGGCTGGCAATTCCCAGTCCCTGGAGAAAATGCGTTTGTGTAGTGTACCCACAGCAGTCAAGACCGCTGAGACGCCCCCAGTAATCCAGTGCGGAGAAATTCACATGGCTTGTAATATCCTGCTCCCCGATAAAGTCATAGGGATTGTGGTTGATCCTATGTCCATGATAACACATCAGCGTACCGTCCTTCTTGCTGTACAATACTGAAGATGGATACCCATAGTCAATGGTCAGGACAAATCCCTTTTTCAACGCAGCCGACACCTGGCCGATCCATTCCGTGGCTTCCAGGTTTATCTCCGTCCGGTATCCCCGATGCAACGTTACCCCCAGCTGGTTGAGATAATTCTTTAGCTCTTCCGAAGCCGGGCGCAGCTCTTCGGTGAAGTCGCCATTCTTATATGCCACAAATACCTCCATCAGCTCATCCAGCATCAGGACCTGGTGTACGGAAAAATTGTCCAGCAACTCATTCGAAAGGATACAGCCCCTGACGGGTGCAATTTCGTTGATCGAATTGATCCACTGTACTTTATCCGGTAAAAGCTGCCGTTCTTTCTCCCGCATGGGGTCACTCTTTTCGATAATAAAATATTGTAAATGGTCATAAAGTCGTTGATTGGCGCTCAGCCGGTGAAGGATATCCCGGCATAGTAATCCCGTCCCCGCTCCATATTCGACGATCGTAAAAGGCTCGCAGCCGAGCGTTTGCCACATCTCCTCCAATTGCCCCGCCAGCATCTCGCCAAATAAAGAAGTAAGATAGGGACTCGTATAAAAGTCGCCGGTCTGACCCAGCTTTTCACGCTCAGAAGTATAATACCCCTGGCCCGGATAATACAACGCCATTTCCATAAAATCACGAAAAGACAACGGCCCGTCGTGCTGGATCCTGCCGATAATGATGTCGGAGAGAGACATAGGTTTTTTAATAGTACGCCTCAATTTACATGCCCTCCAACGTGGCACGATTTTTTCGCAAAACCCGGTATGCCAACATCAACTCTCGGGGCGCCAGTGGCAGCAGCCAAAGACCTCGAACAACTTTGTATCAATACCGTCCGCATACTTTCAGCCGACGCCGTCCAAAAAGCCAATTCGGGTCACCCCGGAACCCCAATGGCCACCGCCCCGATGGGCCACGTCCTGTGGTCAAAGATCATGCACTACAATCCCCAGCATCCCGACTGGCCCAACAGGGACCGTTTCGTCCTTTCGGCAGGCCACGCCTGTATGCTCCAGTATAGTTATTTATACCTGACCGGTTATGACCTGAGTCTCGACGACATCAAGGCCTTCCGCCAGCTCCATAGCAAGACACCGGGACACCCGGAGTACGGCTTAACCCCCGGCATAGAGGTCACAACCGGTCCCCTGGGACAAGGCTTCGCCAACGGAGTCGGTATGGCCATCGCACAGCGACACCTCGCGGCCCGGTACAACAAACCGGAGTTCGAACTTTTTAATTATACCATCTATGTCATCTGCAGCGACGGGGATATGATGGAAGGAGTCAGCTCGGAAGCCGCCTCGCTGGCCGGTCATCTGGGACTCGGAAACCTCATCTACCTTTATGACGACAATCACATTTCCATCGAAGGCAATACCAACATCACCTTTGAGGAAGATGTAGCCCTGCGCTTTGAAGCCTATGGCTGGCATGTCCAGGTCCTGGGTGATGGCAACGACATCGGGGCTATCGAAGAAGCGATCCAACATGCACAACGCGAAACCAGCCGCCCCTCCCTGATAAAGATCAGGACCCACATCGCCTACGGCAGCCCGAATAAGGTCGATACCGCAGGCGCTCATGGCTCGCCCCTTGGTGCGGACGAAGTAAAAGCGGTAAAGAAATTCTTTGGCTTCGATCCGGATCAGTCCTTTGTCGTCCCTGGCAGCGTGCTGGAATATTACCGGACCGCCGGCGCAGCGGGAATGGAAAAAGAAGCAGCCTGGAACAAACTCTTTGAGGCCTATCGGCTAAAATATCCCGAACTGGCAACCGAATACGAACTGGCTCTCTCCGGTAAGTTGCCCGGAAGCTGGGAAAAAAAGCTTCCCGCCTTCCAGCTGTCAGACGGAAAAGAAGGCAAGATTTCTACCCGCGTCGCATCAGGGAAAACACTCAACGCCATAGCAGCGTCCCTTCCCGGACTCATCGGCGGTGCAGCAGACCTGGCGCCCTCCACGGAAACAGACTTAAAGGACTATGGCTCTTTCTCTTCAAAAGACCCCGGCGGACGTAATTTTCATTTTGGCATCAGGGAACATGCCATGGGCTCCGCATTGAATGGAATGGCAGTGACAAAGGGGATCATCCCGTTTGGCGCCACCTTCCTGATCTTCTCGGATTATATGCGGCCGCCAATCCGTCTGGCCGCCATCATGAAGATCAGGCCGATCTTTGTTTATACCCATGACAGCATTGGGCTTGGTGAGGACGGCACCACCCATCAGCCGGTAGAACAGCTTGCCTCGCTACGTAGTATTCCTAACGTGACAGTGATCCGGCCGGCCGATGCCAACGAGACAGTACAAGCCTGGAAGGTAGCCCTGCAACACCAGGGCGGCCCCGTGGCGCTGGTCTTTACAAGACAGAACATCCCTATTATAGATACCGGTAAGTATAAAAGAGAAGGTGACCTGAGCCGGGGTGCTTATATTCTCTCCGAACCCGACCGGACGCCCGAACTCATCCTTATCGGGACAGGCTCAGAAGTAGACCTCGTATTACAGGCCCAGCAACGGCTAAAGGAGAATGGCATTGCTGCCCGCGTCGTAAGCATGCCCTCATGGGAATTATTTGAAAAACAGGACGAGAATTACAAACAAAGGGTCCTGCCAAAAGGAATAAAAAAGAGGCTGGCCGTGGAAGCCGCTTCACCCATGGGCTGGCACAAATACATTACCGACGAAGGCGCAATGATAGGCATGGTCCGCTTTGGAGAGTCGGCGCCTGCCGAAGACCTGTATAAAGAATTTGGTTTTACCGTTGACAATGTAGTGGAAAAAGCTAAGGATCTATTGAGAGGATAACCCGGAGCCGGGACAACCCCAGGCGGGCAAGTCCAAAGCGGGGCCATCGAAAACCCGGCTTGCTTATCCCCTATTTTCGCTTTTTTTCTGCCTCTTTCGCCTCCCAGTTCTCCTTGATAATGTCCCAGTATTCCTTGCCGTAACCGACAAAAAGTTCGCTGCCGGCGGGGATATTGCGCATAGAAGTGATATACACCTTCTTGCCTTCTATGTTATAGGTACAGTTATTCTTTAGCCCGTCGGTTCGAAGCAACCCCTTGGCATCATTGGCATAACGCGCCAATGCCTCCTTTGTCTCCGAGGCATCGATGACATGATACCTGCTTACATAATAGATATAGCCGTTCATCCCATCCTTGTCGTCTACTTCTTTCCAGGTGGTGATCTTTCCTTTGTATTCTACGATCTTTTTTCCTCTGGGGATATCTTTGATCGTGAAGAGCCCCTTGCCGGCTCCTTTCAATGTCGATCGCTTAACGATGAGTTGCTTTTCCAATAACGGCATGAATGTATATAATTAGGGAACGCGCAAATATAGGGGTTACTGTTGAATCGTCAACCCAAAACTTATCAGTGTATTCTGTCCCCTCGTCCTGGTAAATTTGCTGTAAGACGCTGCCCCGGTAAGGGCTAGCCATTTATACAGCTTGATGGAAATACTGCCGTTAAGCCGCAGGATATAGTCGGGCCAGTAAGCAAAGCTGTTCTGCAAAAAGGCCGTTCCGTCAAAGGTATAACGGTCCTGTATGACCCAATGATATAGAAGGCGGAAGGAGTTGCGCAATGTCTGATACCGGTCCCGTTGAAAGACATTCCCGTTGGGTCCGCCATAAAGACTATCAAAAAGATCTCCTTTCTCATAGAGCACCCCATCGCTGAGAATAAGAGTCGCCTTCTTCTTGTCAAGGACATTGTATCCTATTCCCAGACCGGTCTGTAATTGATGATTGATCAACAGGGGGATACTGGTATTGTAATTGGCCATACCCCAGTAATAGGAATGCGGCAGACCTTTGTAAAGATTCAAAGCCAGGGAAGAAGAATAGTCGTCATTGGTCAGGACCTTGTTCTGACGGCCGTAGATCCAGCTGTTGGTGAAGTCGACGGTCGAGCTTTTTTTTGCCATGCTCAGCTTCAGCGCATTGGTCAGTACAAAAGTATGCAGCGAATTGGTATTATTGAGGGTGCCCGTACCCGCATACGTATAATGATAATGAGTGGTATCGGTGTGATGCGTAGAGTCGGCGGCAGCCTTCTTAGCCGCGGCGCTGTCATAAGGGGGCGGACTTCCCGGATCTTTGTTTTGACCAAGGGCAAAGGCCGGTATCCATAGAAGTAATAAAAGCCGGATAATGTCTTTCACAAGCATGCAGTTATGCAATTCCTGCGCCAGCTATATTTCCTGCGCCAATTACATTTTAATTCTTATTTTAGCCCACATAATTCAACACTACGATGGAAAAGCAAGCCATACTGGCTGCTATCATCGATTCTTCAGAAGATGCGATTATCAGCAAAACGATTGAAGGTTACATAACAAGCTGGAATCACGCCGCCGAACGGATGTTCGGCTATCGCGAAGAAGAGGTGATAGGAAAACATATTTCGATACTGATACCCAAGGACCGCCTGAACGAAGAAGACATGATCATCGACTCTATCCGTCATGGGCGACGGGTAGAACATTTCCGGACCATTCGGCTCAAAAAGGATGGTCATCCGCTGCCTATTTCTCTTACCGTGTCCCCGGTCAAAAGCAGGGATGGAACCATAGTCGGTGCGTCAAAAATAGCACGGGACATCTCCGACCAGGTACGGGCGGAGAATGAAACACGGCAACACATGGAGAACCTGGAATTATTGATTTCGGTAGGTAAGGCCATCTCCGAGAAACTGGACCTGGAATCGATCTTACAAAAGCTGACGGATATTACGACCAGGCTGACAGGAGCAGAACTGGGTGCCTTCTTTTATAATAAGACGGGCCCCAAGGGTGAGTCCAGCTTGCTTTTTACCTTGTCCGGCGCAAAGCAAGACGCCTTTGAAAAGTTCGGCATATCGCTTAATACAACCATTTTTCATAAGACTTTCAGTGGCGAAGGAATACTCCGGTCGGATAATACCCTGGCGGTACCCGTGATATCCCCTTCCGGAGAGGTCATCGGCGGCCTGTTCTTCGCTCACACCCAACCGGGGCTATTTACCGAAGAGCACGAAAAATTATTGACCGGCATCGCTTCCCAGGCCGGCGTCGCTATCGAAAATGCCAAACTCTATGAAGAAGTAAAATCCCTGAACACCCGAAAGGACGAGTTCATCGGTGTGGCAGGTCATGAATTACGGACGCCCGTTACGACGATAAAAGGTTATCTGCAGTTGTTGGAGGAGCAGATACCCGAAGGGCTGACAAAAGATTTTATAGAAAAGGCGCTGCGACAGGTTAACAAGCTGAACCGGCTGATCACCGATCTGCTGGATGTCACCCGGATCCATGCGGGAAAACTGGAATATACGCTAAGCCGCTGTTCACTCACCGGCCTGGTAAAAGAATGCATAGAGACCGTTCGGCAGATCCATACCAGCTATCTCATCGAAAGCAGATTACCCGATGAAGACCTCTTCGTACTGGCCGATTCCTCAAAGATCGAACAGGTGCTGATCAATTTCCTTATAAATGCTATTAAATACTCCCCTGGCCAGCACAAAATAGTTGTACAGGTCACAGCCGACGCCGGACAGGCAATAGTAGGCGTTCGCGACTCGGGCATCGGCATTCCCAAACAGCATCTTCAAAATATCTTCCACCGCTACTACCGCGTCAATCATTCACAATACGTCAGCGGGTTAGGAATGGGGTTGTATATCTCAAAAGAGATCATCGACAGGCACAAGGGCAGCATATGGGTGGAAAGCGAAGAAGGTAAAGGCTCAACCTTCTATTTTACCCTACCCCTCGCCTGATCCGCACTTGATCTCCTACTTTGCCTTACCCCCCGCCTTGCGATGCTGCACCTGATCCACTGCCTCTTCGTCCGAATTATCCCTACGGGCCAGCTCCCCTTCATCCAGGTCATCCGTAGGATCCGGATCACTCAGCTCCGGGTCCGCCAAAATGTCTTTTTCAGCCTCGTCATGCGCTTTCGTTACCGGGTCTTTCTCTTTTGTCTTTTTGCCGTGATCTGTTGTCATAATGCTGTTTTTGATTATCCCACAAAATACTTGCCGGGTTATACGCGACTCCTGGCATTTGCTTTGCGACCCCAAGATAATATTCCCGGAGGGTTTTTATTATGGCATTGAAAGAATACAAGAAAAAAAGGTCTTTTGGCAACACTCCCGAACCCAGGGGCGGCAAACCCGCAGCAAAGGTCCTGCAATTCGTGGTACAAAAGCACGACGCTTCACATCTGCACTATGACTTTCGCCTCGAAATGGACGGTGTGCTCAAGAGCTGGGCAATTCCGAAAGGTCCTTCGCTAAACCCGGCAGACAAACGTCTTGCGATGATGGTCGAAGACCACCCCTTTGATTACAAGGACTTTGAAGGCATTATTCCCGCCGGCAACTATGGTGCCGGGACAGTGATCGTCTGGGATGAAGGCACCTACGAACCCCTAGAAGAAACCAAAGGCGGCAAAGGCACCAACGGCACCAAAAGCAAGAGGAGTACTAAAGGCGATAACGGCGCAAATTCCACCAGCGGCGCAAATGCCACCAATGGCACAAATTCCACCAGTGGCACAAATTCCACCAGCGGCACAAATGCCACCAAAGCAGCCCAGGAAAAGATCCTGCTAAGAGAACTCCGCGACGGATCACTAAAATTCCGCCTCAACGGCAAAAAACTGAAAGGGGAGTTCGCACTGGTGCACACCCACGGCCGTGGCGAGAATTCATGGCTGCTTATCAAACATCGCGACAAATACGCAACAGAAGCACCCATCATCGACAAGGACAAGTCCGTAGTCTCCAATAAGACCCTCGAACAGGTCCAACGCAACCCGCGGTCAAAACAATGGCAAAGCAACCGCAAAGCCGCTGGCTCCGCAAAAGCCGCCCGCAAAACCGCTCCCGCAAAAACCCTCGACCGCGCCGCCGACAAAGCCCTCAAAAAAGCCGCCGCCAATCTAACCCTCCCCCCGAAGACAGGCCGCAAAGCTCCCATGCCCAAGGATATCTCCCCCATGCTCGCCACACTGGTCGACAAACCCTTCGACGAAGCAGGCTGGTCGTATGAAATAAAATGGGACGGCTATCGCGCCCTGGCCTACCTGCAAAAAGGAAAGGTCGAGCTCCGCAGCCGCAACAATAAATCCTTCGAAAAATATTACCCGCTCTACGACGTCTTCAGCAAATGGACCATTAATGCCATCCTCGACGGGGAAATAGTCGTCATGAACGACAAAGGACAGTCCAATTTCAACGCCCTTCAAAACTGGCGCAGCGAAGCCGACGGAGAGCTGGTCTATTACGTGTTCGACCTGCTCTGGCTCGATGGCCGCGACCTCACCGGCGCGGCCCTGACCGATCGCCGCCAACTCCTCGAAGCGATCATCCCCGCCGAAGGCGTCGTCCGCTACAGCGAAAGCTTTGACGCCAGCGGAACCGAATTCTTTGCCGCCGCACAAAAGACCGGGCTCGAAGGCATCATGGCCAAAAGAGCCGACAGCTATTATACCCCGGGAGTAAGAACAAGAGAATGGCTCAAGATAAAAACAGCAAGCCGGCAGGAAGTCGTCATCGGCGGCTTTACCCGCAACGAAGGCACATCCAAATTATTCAGCTCCCTGCTGGTCGGAGTCTTCGAAAAAGGTCAATTACAATACACGGGAAAGATAGGCACCGGCTTTACAGAAAAAATGCAGCAGGATATGATGAAACAGTTCAAGCCGCTGATACAAAAAACGTCTCCTTTTGGAGTGGTCCCCGATATCAATAAACCTTCCCGCTTCCGGCCCGATCCCCCGGACGCAAAAGCTACCTGGTTAAAGCCCCGCCTCGTATGCGAAGTTTCCTTTCGCGAGATGACAGAGGACGGAGTAATGCGCCATCCCTCGTTTGAAGGAATGCGCGAAGACAAAGATGCCAAAGAAGTAATACTCGAAACAGCTATGCCAACAAAAAAAATTGTCGCCAAACGCGGCGCCCGCGCAACCCTCCTCAACCCTTCCGACGAATCCCAAACCCGCAACATCAACGGCCACGACCTCCACTTCACTAACCTGAGCAAAATATTCTGGCCAAAAGAAAAATATACAAAACGCGACCTGCTTAATTATTACTACCAGGTGGCGCCTTATATCCTGCCCTACATGACCGAAAGACCGCAATCCCTGAACCGGCACCCCAACGGCATCACAGGCCCCAGCTTTTATCAAAAAAACGTCCTGGGAAAAGTCCCGGACTGGATCACCACCTTCCCTTATCACAGCGCAGAAGACAAAGAGGACAAGGAATTCCTGGTCTGCACCGACGAAGCCAGCCTCCTGTATATGATCTCCCTTGGCTGTATCGAAGTCAACCCATGGAGCAGCCGCGTATCGGCGCCGGATAATCCGGACTGGTGCATTATCGACCTCGACCCCGCCAAAAACACAACTTTCGACAAAGTGATCGAAGCAGCCCTGGTGACAAAACAGGTCCTGGAATCAGCCGGCATAACGGCTTATTGCAAAACTTCCGGATCCACCGGCATACATATCTATTTCCCCCTCGGCGCAAAATATACCTACGAACACTCAAAAGAATTCGCACGTGTCATCGTAACCCGCGTCCACGAAGAGATCCCCTCTTACACCTCGCTCGAACGCACCGTATCCGCACGAAAAGGAAAGATGTACCTCGACTTCCTCCAGAACCGGCCACAGGCGACTATCGCTGCCCCTTATGCGGTACGCCCCAAACCCGGAGCAACCGTCTCCGCACCCCTGCACTGGGAAGAAGTAAAGAAAGGCTTAAAGATGCTGGACTTTACAATAAAGACGATGCCTGCGCGCCTGAAAGAAACAGGCGACCTCTTCAAGCCCGTGCTCGGCAAAGGCATCGACATGGAAAAAGCACTAAAGAAACTAGGTTAACCCGGCGATCCAACAACAAGCATCAAAATTCGTATGTAGAGCAAAGACGACACTGAGCAATCTTTTCTACAGCTTATTTCTTTTTGACAATACTGATCTCTCCTCTGGCCCACTTTTTTAGTAGTTATAATGAACTAAAAAATTTATCCATGGCAAAGTATTCAAAAGGAGCCCAGAACAAAGTAGAAAAAGCGATGCACGAAGAAAAACGCGGACAGCTCAAGAGCGGCCGAAGCGGAAAGACAGTAAAAAGCCGGGAACAAGCCATAGCCATCGGTCTTTCCGAAGCCCGCAAAGAAGGCAAAAAAGTCCCGCCCAAAAAAGGTGCAAAAAAGAAAGCAGCAAAAAAAGCAGCTCCAAAGAAAAAAGCAGCCCCCAAAAAGAAAGCAGCAAAGAAGAGATCAGCGCCAAAGAAAGCAGCAAAGAAAAAGACCGCAAAAAAGAGATGATCTCACCTCACATGAGCCCGCAAGTAAAAATCAGCGGCAAGCTCCCGTACCCTCTTTTCTCTTTTTTCACACTCACCTGCCATCGCCTCCCTGTCAGCCCCCTCCCGGCCAGCATACGCAGCAAAAATGACATACATATCATGCCACTCGCCGATGACATCCTGCAATTCCTCAAGATAATCAATGTCAAGCCCTATCGCTTCAACCAGTCCTGCAGGCAATATCTTCTCCACATATAACAATTCCTTTATCTTCTTCCTGGCCTCATGAAGCTGATCACCCGAAGCAGTCAGCAAAACCCCGATCCGGATCAGCCGGCCGGAATACCAGTCCCTGATACAGGAGGTACGAATCGTATTCACATCTTCCAGTAACCGACGGCCAGCCTTCTTCCCTTTCTTTTGGTATTTCCCGACCTGCTGCCGGAATTCATCAGCGGCACTTACACGCAGCACGTCCTGCTCGACTGTAAACATCGCCGGAGCCAAATGCAGCTGCTCCAGCAATTGAATAGCATTGCCCGCATCCCGGACGATCCCGGCCTGACGATACATTTTCTTCAACAGATCAAGATCTTTGGAAGCTCCGGATATCTTTTTATCCGAACAGGCCCTCACCATTTGCACGAACGCCTTTACCTTCTTGACATCCAGCCGGAGCCGGTGTAATGCATCCGCATCCCCTGACTCGCCATAAGCCTGCAGCTGAACCAGCAGGTCCCTCTCTTTTTTTGTCAGATACTTCTTTTGTTTCTTCCTGGAAAGCATATCATCCGGTATACTTTTGAGCAATAAGATCCAGTACATGCCCCCGCGAAGCAGCAGCATCCTTCATCTTCTCCGCTTCCTCGCTCACCCTCGCCAGGTCTTCATCATGAATGGTATTCCTGAACCAGTTGGTAAAGTCCTTTCGGTACAGATGATACAACCAGGTTTCGATATCGATACCCTTTGCAATATGAAGGAACAACATCAGGTTATTGGCGACAAGATGAAGACGCCCCTGTTCACCCGTAAAGATAAAACTATTGTCGCCCATATTCCCCTGCGCATATTTCTTCTTATGCCGCTGAAGCAACTGATGCGGCTGGTTGTACCGGACCACAAAAGGAGGCCTTGATCCATTCCTTTCCCAAACACAGATCTCGTCCTCCGCCAGCTTCGGAATATCGGTAGGAACCTCGATCTGCAACAGCTGACCAAACTGCTCAAAAGGATATGCCGGATTTGCACCGATACTGATGATCATCCCTATCTTGGACAAGGCCGCCGCGTGCAGGACATGCGGAGAAGTGCTGATCACAATAAAGTTATTAAAGTCGGCAGGAAAATGGTTGGCGGTTATCCCGGAAGAGCCTGGCACCAAATGATGCGCCTCATCCATGATCAGCCAGTGAGGACGCGAATACTCCCTTCTCAGCTCCACCAGCACATCCAGCAGACGCATAAAACACGCCGGTCGGTCATGCAGGGGAACAGACAGGGTGCAGATAACAAGATTTTGCCGCGGATCTTTCAGCAGCTGCCTGATCTCTTCAATGGGCGGTAAAGATGTTTCATCACCGATGGTCGTCGCCCCCGGCAGTTCAAGATAGTCGCCCTCCGGATCGATCAGGCAAAACTGATATTCCTTCCGTATAAAACTTTCCAGAATAGAAATAGTAAAAGTCGTTTTACCGCCGCCCGACACCCCAGCCAGTAAAATGCCACTCCGCCAGGGACTGATCGTAAAAACACCACCCTCAGGAAAGGTCCCCAGATCAGGGTAATGCCGGGTCATCCGCTCATCCAGCGATGAAAGGTCATTATCGATCAGCGCGTCGATAAGCTCTGCGACCCCTTCCCCATGACCCGAAGGTGTCACCCAATCCGCCATCGCCTTTAGGGCAGGCAATGCATTCCCGACAGCTACCGCAGCTTCGGCAGCCTGCAACAGAGAGCTATCGTTCTCTGCATCCCCAACTCCCACACAATTATGCGGAGACAGCTGCAATTGACGAAGCAGAGCCAGCAGCCCGGTAGCTTTATTGATCCCCGGCGGAAGGATCATAACAGCGCCTTTATTAAAGATTACCTGGTACTCATTGCCCGAAGCCTTTATCACTTCCAGTACGGCCTGCTCATGCGGCACCCAGGTTGCGACGATCACCTTACCCACAGACAGGGGATGAACACCTTTTCGCTGGAGGTCCATAACGAAATCCGCACCGGGCGGCTGCCCAAGCAATTTCTCTTCTCCCGTTGAAGGTTGATAGATCACGGCTCCGTTCTCTGCAACGATATAGTCAAAGACTTTGTATTCCGGGAAGACAAGGACCAGATCTTTCATCTCCCTGCCCGTGACAAGAACGATCTTCCGTCCCGTAGCTTGCAGCGCACGCAGCTTCTCCACTATCCTGGGAGAAACAAACCCCTGGCTGGCAAGGGTGCCGTCATAGTCGGAAGCAAGTAGCTGATAACGCATAGATCAATAGATCAGTTCCCGGCCAGGCTGGCATTTTCAAAATGATGTTTGAAGTTGTTCAGATCAGACTCGATCTTTTCCTTAAAAACGGGGGTCAGCAGCCGGCCTATCCGTTCCCCTATCGCACCTAGCGGTGCACGATAAGAGATCATCACATCGATGCGGGTTGCATTCCCGGCAGTATCGGAAAAATTTATCTTCCCCGTATTTTCTATGGCCGCGCCAGACGCGGAATGCCAGGATAGCTCCCTGTCTTTTTCTTCTTTTACGATCTTTGCTTCCCATCGGATGTCGCCAATCCCGGCCGGCATTTTCAGCTTCCATGCATAAGTGTGGCTGTCTATCTCGTCGACATGATCGAGATGCTTCATAAATAAAGGCAGATTCTCCAGGTTACGCCAGAAAGCATACACCTCCGCACGTGGCCGGTTTACAACGATCTCGCTCCTGACATTGATATTGGAGCTATGGCCCGAACGCCCCTTGCTCCTGAACATCGATGCCACAGGACAATGCCCTGAAACAGCCCGGTACAGGAGATATCCTCCGCCCAGCAGCAACAGACTATCCGCCTTATGTTTCTTCGCGACAAAGTATAGTAATAACGAACCGGTTATGGCAGAGAGAACACGCTCTCCATCTCCTACATTCGGAACCGGTTTTCCGGCTGGGATATCTTGCTGCTGCATCATGGGAAGCTTTTCTTTACAGGAAGCAAATAACATGCTAGCCCGGAAACCCTGTTTCAAACACCTCTCCGGGTTCCCTACTCCTTATCCAGCAACCCCTGCACCAGCGCCTTCCACTGCACCTTCGACAACCCGATCGCGCCCGTAGAGCCCGCAATTTTATTGCGGCCAAAAACACTCATTTTCACCCTCTTCCCGTTCCGTTCCAATACAAACGTGCTGGTAGCGGAATCCTGGGCAGGCCCCTCACCGGTCCTGATCGGGGGCGCAGGTGAAGGACGTACCTGGATAAAAAACAGGCTATCGGTCGCCGCCTCCACCGCCTGCTCGGCCTTTTCGATCTGCACCCAGTCATATCCCCGGTCTTCCCTTGGACCAGGAGCCGGGATCTCGATCCGGATAAAATCATTCACAGCGGCATGCCCCTGCAGATCTTTCCCCGTCTCATCCGTAAGCTGGAAACCCGCCGCCAGCGAGCCGCACATATCGGTCCACTGATTGACGTCCAGTAGCCTTTCCGAAGCCCGTTCAAAGACATATCGCGCATCCTCTTCCCGCTCCGTCAGGACTTCCGCAACCGTCTGGGTAGCCTCCCCGCTTGTCTGCGGAGGAAGCAAACCTTCAATATAGTCAGGTATCTTGTCGGCCGCAGCAGCCGGGATCGCCTGTTCTTCCGTCGATGCCCAACGGATCGCGTCTTCGAGCAGATGCGTGGGAAAACCTTTATACTCCCCCGGCAACAGGTGACTGATCGTATCCGTAAATCGCCGGATCCGCTCTACATCGGAAATAATAGCGACTTTATGCCAGCGTGCAAGCTCCTTGAGCCCCATCCAGATGTCTCTGATCCAGGCCCCCGCACTGAAGTTCTTCAACGAAGTATCTACATAAAAGACAAAATTGAGATGCCCGAAGGTCTCCACATGCTGACGAATGACGGGGAAGACGATCTTTTCATAGTCTTCGCGGGTTACCTCACCGCTGGCCTTGAATCCTGCTACATTCGGGGGTATGCCGGGTAATATTCCGATCATGCAAACTATTTATTGAAAAGTAAGTTACAAAAGTCCTGCCAGTGGACACAAATTCCTACCTTGTCCCACAGTATAACTTTAGCAATCACCCTTAAAATCTATGCCTATGTATGATTTTTTAAAGGTTGGTGATGAAGTAACCTTTCCTGGCTTGTTAGATATCAAGCTGATAATAGAAGAGGTCCGTGAAAACAGGGGTAATGTCCGCTGTAAATACTATGATGACCATCTCAAAAGGTTTATTAAACTCACCCTTCCCGCGGATGCGCTGGTTCCCTGCAAAACAGCGCAAAAGAAGATGCTAAAGGTCTCTGTAAACAAATAGTAGCCAAAAAAAGCCCCCACACATTGAAGTATAGGGGCATATAATTTTATCCTTCGGGCACCTAACCCTTCGGATTCAGGGCTTGCCGTATCCTTTCTGCAAGATCCTGCAGATGATACCTGCTCAACCGGTCCGTCGTCGCCGGAATGGCAGCCAATAGCTGAACTCTCAGGCTGCTCAGCTCCGCCCTGGCTATCGAAGGCAGGTCCGTATTCTTCGTATCCGGTCCGAATGATATCCGCAGACCAGGAATCCCCGTCGACGGAGGAGCCGCAGGATTGACGATAGCGATCAGTGACTCCACATAGGTCTTCTGTAAATTCCTCCGGTAAATATCTATCGCCCGATGCGTCGTCAGTTGCTTCCAGACACCTTTCCGGATATCCATCAGCAGATCATCTATAGTATAGGTCTTCGCCTGGCCCCAACGATTCGTCGACTGCAATAAATTGTTTAGTCTCGAAGAAGACAGCAGGCTGCCCAACACACCCGTCTGGATCGGGCCGACCGGATCACCACCCGATGGACTGCCGATCTTGTTCAGGATAGTGTTATCCAGCAGCCAGCGCGGGGTCTCGAAAAGCTGATCGTTCAGGAATGCCACCGCTTCCCGCTGCCGCCCCTTAGGCGTAGGCTCATATACATCTCCGGGCTCTTCCACGCTGTGGAAAGTTTCGTACACGCCGCCGACATTTCGCAGGACATGCCCCATATAACGCCCAAACTGGGACGCCACCTGCTTATACATATCCGACAGGTTATCATATTTATCGTCTTCTTCACGGGTCCATTCGATCAGGTTAGGCAGTATCCGCTGCAGGTTCCTGATCCCATATTCGCCTGCCTTCATGCTGTTGTCCCCAAGGTCCTCCATCTGCGCACGAGGGTCTCCGTTAAAGCCCTCACCGCCAAACCAGAGACGGGGATTGGTTTTCAGACTGTCGATGATCCACTTATTGACAATTTTGGCGTCTTCCTTCGCGGATTTGGCGCCCGAATAAGAGTAGCCCCATTGTATCGCCCATCTGTCGTATTCACCGATCCGGGGAAATAAGTCGACCTCGGGAATATTATCCTGCGGCTGCGCCACATAGTTGAACCGCGCATAGTCCATAATGGATGGCGTATGGCCATGGACGTCGAGCCAGGCCTTGTCCCGTAGCTTTTCTACCGGCACCGTGCTGCTGCTGCCCATATTATGCCTCAGCCCAAGCGTATGGCCTACCTCGTGAGAGGACACGAAACGGATCAGCTGCCCCATCAGGCTGTCATCCATATGCATCTTCCGCGCCCTGGGATCCACCGCCGCCGTCTGCACCATATACCAGTCGTGGAGTATCTCCATGACATTGTGGTACCAGCCGATATGGCTTTCGATGATCTCCCCGCTGCGGGGGTCATGGACATTAGGCCCATAGGCATTCTCGACATTCGAAGCGAAGTAACGCAGTACAGAATAACGCGCGTCCTCCAGGCTCATCGTGCTGTCATTGTCCGGCCATTCCCGTGCTTCGATGGCATGCTTGAAGCCGGCTTTTTCAAAGGTCTGCTGCCAGTCATTGACACCCTGGATCAGATAGGGTACCCATTGATGCGGCGTAGCCGGATCGATATAATATATGATAGGCTTCTTTGGTTCGACTATTTGCCCATGTTCCCACTTTTCCCGATCCTCAGGCTTTGGCTCCAGCCTCCACCGAACGATAAATTCCTGGTTGTCTATTTTCTGCTGGTCGTCGCTATAGACGGTGTAGTCCTCAGCAAAATATCCTACCCGTTTATCAAACAATCGCTTGTGCATGGGTGTCGCCGGCAGCAGGATCAACGAAGTATTAAGCTCCAGCGTAACAGCTCCGGCCGCATCCGTAGGAGAGCTGATCGAGAAACCAAACGGCGACGGCATCCCCCCTCCCGAAGAAAAGGTCTTGACACTCCTTACTTCGGTATTGATCGGAAAAGTATTGATGTGTTCGATATAAGACCGGTCCCCGGCAAGACCGCCAAGCTTCATTCGCCCCTTTATGGCAGGCGGGATGCTGACGATGAGATTATCCCCTTTGAAAAAGTCCGTGACGTCGATGACGATACTCGAGGAATCCTTTCCATATGCCTTGATGTCAAATGCAGCTGCAATAGGGTTGACATTGGAATTTCTCACAGCTTTGTATATCTTATTGGATGAATCGGCCATGCTGACCAGCGTGACGACCCGAAGAAACAAAGTATGGCCGGGGCCCTTTTCCCATTGCAGCGTCTGCTGATTGGCAAGCTCTCCTCCATAGACCCCGCCACCCGCTGTTTTACCAAACCGGGTGATCGCCATAAACTCCCTCAGAAGTAAGGAATCGGGGATCTCAAAATAATATTTATCCTCTATCTTATGCACCGTAAACAACCCCGAATGGGTGACAGCCTTGTCCGTGATCACCTCTTTATAGGGTTTGGGACCCGACTTGGGAGGTGAAAAACCTGGAAAAGTGGGGGGCTTGGGTTTGGATGTGTCGGTTGTGACCGCGCTCACAGGCTTTTTCTGGGCAAATACAGGCGCAGCCGCTACAGCGGCAATCGCCGCGATCAAAAAGGCTTTCTTCATTTTTCTTGCTGGGATCGTTTGAACTTTTAATAAGGCGGTGAAACTATTGAACTTTTGGGGATACGGCAAATAGGCATACGATTTTTAACAAAATTCCGTTAATAGTCCAAATTTCTGCCCCACAAGTCCATGAATCCCATTCCTTCATCCAATATACCCCTGATCTAACCGATGCTACCTATATCCTGGTCGATGACCCGCCCGACGAAATTGGCCCCTGCCTTCATCGCCCTTTCCATTTGTTTCAACACCACCGGCGCCTTTTCCCAAAAGGCTCAATCCGGCGGAAAGGTCCAGCCCAGCGAAGACGTTCACGCTACCTTACTACAGGGCAGGCACAGAGCCGTTCTTGCCTATGCAGGCGAAACCCACTCTTTTACGTTGGAGGTACCCAATAAGTCCACAAAACCGTCGGACGTTCCCGGCTTCATCACCATCGACAAGCAGATCGTCCAGGCAACCCTTCTGCCGGCCGACAAATCCTCCGACCGGAAACTATCCGGCCCCTCACCCGAAAAAGAGCTTCTGCTAAAGTATATGAACTACGAGCTTAGCTATTACAAAAAAAAACTCAAACAAAATTACAGCCACCTCGAAACGGAATGGATGACCCTCCAGGGACGCCTCTTCCTCGTCTGGTATTTCAACATGCCCGAAAATTATAAGCTGGTAAGCCGGCAGGTATACGTCTCTACCCTGTTCTATGATCAGGTCGTCGACCTCAATGCCCCCGTGTTCAAAGCAGACGACTGGGGAAAAGCCCGAACCATCCTCGTCCGCCTCGCCGGTTCCATGAAGACCTTCGACAAGCGACTCGACCTCCGCGGATTGCAGAAGAAATTATAGCCCAACTCGGTGCACAAGCGGAAATCCTTTGTAAATTGAGCCAATGAAACGGCTTATTCTACTCCCATTCCTGCTGCAATTATTCACCCTCCACGCGCAAAAACAATCCGCCAAAACCAACCTTTCCAGCGCAAGACACGCCGCTGCCAATACGGCGCACCCCGCGACAGACTATTTCCCTCCCCGCGGCGAATGGCAGCACCGCTCCCCCTCCTCCTTAAACCTCGACTCCCAACGTCTCCAGCTCGCTATCCAATTCGCCCGTGACAACGAAACAAAAGCCCCACGCGACCAGCACCTCGCACAAGCATTAAGCTTCGGCCGCGAACCCTTCGACGACGGCATCGGCCCCTTCAAGGAAAGAGGCGAACCGACTGGCATCATCATCTATAAAGGATACATCGTAGCCGAATGGGGCGAACCTACAAGGATCGACATGACCCACAGCGTCACAAAAAGCTTCCTCTCCACCGTCGTAGGTCTCGCCGTCGAACAAGGCCTGATCCATAGCGTCATGGACACCGTCGCTCCTTATATCCCCCCAATCGAAGTCTATAACCCCGGGATAACAAACCAGTCCGAAGACCCCACAAAACCAACACTTTTATATCCCTTTTCCAGTCCGCATGACCGCATCCTGACCTGGGAGGTAATGCTTCGCCAGACCAGCGACTGGGAAGGCACACTCTGGGGTAAGCCGGACTGGGCGGACAGACCTTCCGGTAAACCCGAAGAATGGCCCACCCGCAAACGCAACGCGCCAGGCACCGTCTGGAAATACAACGACGTCCGGGTCAACGCCCTCGCCCTGGCAGCCACCTGCGTCTGGCGCCGGCCTCTCCCACAGGTACTAAAAACATATATCATGGACCCCATCGGCGCCTCCGGCACCTGGCGCTGGAACGGCTACCGGAATTCCTGGATCGTCCTCGACGGCCAGCCCGTACAATCCGTCAGCGGCGGCGGCCACTGGGGCGGAGGCATGTTCATCAACGCCTACGACATGGCCCGCTGGGGACTGCTCACCCTCCACCGCGGCAACTGGGCCGGCAAACAGCTTATCCCGGAACAATGGGTACAGCAAGCCCTCACCCCCACCACAGCCAACCCCAGCTACGGATACATGAACTGGTTCCTCAACACAGACCACAAACTGCTGCCCGACGCCCCGGCCTCCGCGTTTGTACATATCGGTAATGGCACCAACTTTATCTATGTCGACCCGGAACACAACCTCGTCGCCGTAGTCCGCTGGATCGAGAACGCCTCTATGAATGGAATGGTAAAAAAAATACTCGACGCACTGGCAAAATAGGCTCTGGTAAAACGACTAGCATGGAACTCGCTAAAACATATAAAATAGAAACGGAGCGCCTTCTGATCCGTTGTTATATCCCGGAGGACGCCGCAAAACTGCAAACCTCCATCAACGCCAGTACCCAACACCTCCTTCCCTGGATCCCCTGGGCCATCGAAGAGCCACAGCAAATAGACTGGGCAGCAAAATTCATCCGGAAGTTCAGAGGCCAGTTCGACCTCGGAGAGGACGCCGTATACGGCATATTTGATAAAGAAGAAAAGGAGATCATAGGGGGAACAGGCCTCCACAACCGCGTCGGAAAAGATGCCCGCGAGATAGGCTACTGGATCAATGTAAATCACATCGGCAGGGGATATGCCACAGAAGCCGTCCGCGCACTGATAAAAGTAGGATTTGAGATCGAAGGGCTCCAACGCATCGAGATCCATTGCTCCGCAGACAACGTCCACAGCTACAATATCCCGCACAAGCTGGGCTTCACGCTCGATACCACACTAAAAAACAATTACACCAACCGCCTCGGCAAGCTCCAGGACACAATGATCTGGACCCTCGGCGCCGCAGCATACGCCACCGGCCCCATCCGCGAAACCGCGCTAAAAGCCTTCGACTTTCTTGGTCGCCCCATAATTTTTTAAAAAAAATTATGGGATCAAATTTATTTCTGCGCCAGCGCCTTATACCGCAACATAGCCTCCACAAAATAATAATCCGCATAAGTCAGCGGCACATCCACCTCCGACCGCGCCGGCAGATGCCCCACACTATGTTTCAATAAAAACCCTCCATTAGACCCCACCACCGCCTTATACGTATTCGAAGAAAGATTGACAATGATCTGCTCAGCCACGCCCAGGTACGCCGCCCCCTGCTCAGGCGCAACATACCCGCTCAGCTCTATCAGCGCCGAAGCCATGATCGACGCCGCCGAAGCATCCCGCAATACCCCGGGCTTACCCGGCGCATTATAGTCCCAGTAAGGTATTTTATCAGCCGGAAGATTCGGATTGCTCAGGATAAAATTTGCGATATGCTCAGCCTGCGCCAGGTATTTCGGATCGTGCGTATCCCTGAACATCATCGTATACCCATACAAACCCCAGGACTGTCCCCGCGCCCAGGCAGAAGAGTCCGAATACCCCTGCGCCGTTTTTTTCGCCAGCACAGCACCCGTAGCCGTGTCATAGTCTACCACATGAAACGAACTGTAGTCCGGACGGTAATGATTCTTCATCGTCGTATTCGCATGCGTCACCGCAATATGATAAAAGGAACTGTCCCCGCTGACTTTCGAAGCCCATAACAAAAGTTCCAGGTTCATCATATTATCGATGATGACCGGGTATTTCCAGGGCTTGCTGTCCCAGGACTTGATACAGCCAACCCTGGGATTGAACCGTGTAGACAGCGAACGCGCGCTGTTCAGCAGCACGTTTTTGTACGAAACGCTGTCCGGCAGCACCTTCAGCGCATTCCCATAGCTGCAATACATCATAAAACCCAGGTCATGCGTCCCCTTATTGTATTGTTCCTTCTCCAGCAATAAAAGCCTGGCCTTTGCCTCCCGCAATAAAGACGTGTCATGGGAATATTCATACAGGTACAGCAGGGTACCCGGATAAAAACCACTGGTCCACCAGCCCACATCGCTGGTCTCCAGCTTGTCCGTCCTGGCATAATAGGTCTTTGGCATACGGTCCGCAGGAACACGCCCCATCAATACCTTATACTGGTTGACGGCCTGCCGCAACGACCCATCGATCAGGCGGACCAGCGCAGGTTTGGGGCTAAGACGATTAGATTTCTGGGCGCTGACGCAGCCACTGGAAAAAAACCCGGCGGCCAGGAACAAAAAGAGTATGCGATACATAAAAACAAATGTACCTATTTTTGCGGGTATGAGCGAAAAACTGAAGGCTCTGGCCAGTACATTTGCCGGAGAGTTATACGACGACACCGTCACACGAACCCTCTATGCAACAGACGCATCTGCCTACCGCGAGTTCCCCCGGGCGGTAGCTCTGCCAAAGAACGTGGAAGACATCAAAACGCTGATCCGCTTTGCCCGCGACGAGAAGACCTCTCTTATCCCCCGTACTGCAGGCACCTCCCTCGCCGGCCAGGTAGTCGGAAAAGGCATCGTCGTTGACGTTTCAAAATACTTTACCGAAATACTCGAGCTCAATACGACCGAAAAATGGGTGCGCGTACAGCCCGGCGTTATCCGCGATGAGCTCAACCTCTTCCTCAAACCCCATGGACTGCTCTTCGGCCCCGAGACCTCGACGGCCAACCGGGCAATGATCGGTGGCATGGTCGGCAACAATTCCTGCGGCTCCAACTCGATAATTTACCGCAGTACCCGCGAACACCTGCTCGAAATAAAAGCCCTGCTCAGCGACGGTTCAGAAGCTACTTTCAGCACCCTCGACCTGGACAGCTTCCACGCCAAATGCGAAGGGGAAAGCCTCGAAGCCCAGCTCTACCGCGCGACAAGGACCATGCTCGGCAACTACGACAACCAGGTCGCCATCCGGAAAGAGTTTCCCAAACCCAGCGTCGAAAGACGGAATACCGGTTACGCCCTCGACCTCTTACTGGACACCGCACCGTTCACCGCCGGTCAGCCCGACTTCAATTTCTGCGGCCTGCTGGCAGGCTCGGAAGGTACCCTGGCATTTATCACCGAGATCAAGCTGAACCTCAGCCCCCTTCCTCCAAAAGAAACGGGCCTGCTCTGTGTCCACTTCAATACCATAGACGAATCCCTCCGCGCAAATCTCATCGCCCTGGAGTACCAACCCACAGCCAGCGAGCTGATCGATCACTATATCCTGGAATGTACAAAGGATAATATCGAACAGTCGAAGAACCGGTTCTTCGTACAGGGCGATCCCGGCGCTATCCTCGTCATCGAATTTAAAAAAGATACCAGGGACGAAATTCGTGCCATCGCCGCAAAAGTAGAAGCCGACATGCGCTCCGCCGGACTCGGCTATCATTTTCCCCTCCTGTTTGGAGCCGATACCAACAAGATCTGGTCCCTGCGTAAAGCCGGCCTCGGTTTGCTCAGTAACCTGCCCGGAGACGAGAAAGCGGTCCCCGTGATAGAAGATACAGCCGTAGATGTACAGGACCTGCCCGCTTATATCCGCGAATTCAACGAGATCTTAAAGAAATACGACCTCTACTCCGTACACTATGCCCACGCCGGCAGCGGAGAGATCCACCTTCGCCCCATTATCAACTTAAAGACCGAAGAAGGCAATCGCCTGTTCCGTGCCATTGCCGAAGAAATAGCGACGCTGGTAAAAAAATACCAGGGATCCCTTAGCGGCGAACACGGTGACGGACGCCTCCGGGGAGAGTTTATCCCGAAAATGGTAGGAGAGAGGAATTACCAGCTTTTCCGCCAGCTCAAACAGACATGGGACCCCGGAAATATCTTCAATCCGGGAAAAATAGTAGACACACCGCCCATGAACACCATGCTGCGCTATGAGCCGGGACAAAAGACACCCGCCTTCCCTACCCTTTTCCGCTTTCATCAGCAGGACATCCTGCAGCATGCCGAACAGTGCAACGGCTCAGGCGACTGCCGCAAGACCCACCTGTCAGGCGGCACCATGTGCCCCTCCTTCATGGCAACCCGCAACGAAAAGGATACGACACGCGCAAGAGCCAATATCCTCCGCGAATTCCTCACCCATTCGGATAAGCCCAACCGCTATGACAACAAGGAGATCTATGAAGTGATGGACCTTTGCCTGAGCTGCAAGGGCTGCAAATCGGAATGCCCATCCAACGTGGACGTGGCCAAACTAAAGGCGGAATTCCTCCAGCACTATTACGATGCCAACGGCGTCCCCTTCCGCAGCAAGCTCATCGCCAACTTCTCGGCCTCCGCCAGACTGGGAGCAATGGCGCCAGGCCTCTACAACTGGGTCATGAAGAACAACACCCTCAGCGGATGGGTCAAAAAATTCTCCGGCTTCGCAAAAGACAGGTCAATGCCCCTGCTCTACAAAACAACCCTCCGCAGCTGGTATAAAAAACATGTCTCCGAAAAAGCCGCCGCAACCAAAAAAGTCGCCCCAACAAAAAAGATTTATCTTTTTTGCGACGAATTCACCAACTACAACGACACCGAAATAGGCATAAAAGCCATCCTCCTTCTCGAACACCTCGGCTACGAAGTGCTCATGACCAACCACGGCGAAAGCGGCCGCACCTGGCTGTCAAAAGGCCTCGTTCGCGAAGCAAAAAAGATCGTTAACAAGAACATCCGCCTCCTACACCCCCTGATCACAAAAGATACCCCCCTCATCGGCATCGAACCCTCCGCCATCCTCACCTTCAAAGACGAATACCCCGACCTCGCCGATGATGACCTGCTGACCGCGGCCAAAGAGATCGCAGGCAACACCTTCCTCATAGACGACTTCCTCGCAATGGAGATCGAAAAAGGCGCCATCCAAAAAGACCTGTTCACAAAAACGCCGCGCACGATCCAGCTCCATGGCCACTGCCAGCAAAAAGCGCTGTCCTCGGTAGCAGGGTCGGTAAAGATCCTGTCCCTGCCCGAGAATTATACCGTCAGCACCATCCCCTCCGGCTGCTGCGGCATGGCAGGGTCATTCGGCTACGAGAAGGAACACTATGACATCTCTCAAAAAATAGGCGAGCTGGTCCTTCTGCCAACCGTTCGCCGGCAGCCGGAAGATGTCCTCATCGCAGCCCCGGGGACAAGCTGCCGCCACCAGATAAAAGATGGCGCCGGCCGAAAGGCCCTGCATCCCATAGAAATTTTGTACGAAGCGCTGGTTTAAAAAGTAAATTTGCAAACACAAAAACGCAGCATAGCACTATGGCATCCACGACGAAGATAGATCCATTCCTCAAAACAAATAATGACACCGGCTTCGGGACCAATGCGGCTAGTTATGGCGGAAGATTTATCAACCGTGATGGCACCTTCAATATCCGCAAGGAAGGTGTTTCCTTTATGGACCGGTATAGCATCTATCACTACATGCTGACCCTGCCCCGGTGGAAATTCATCGCGATGCTCGTCCTATTCTATTTCGGCATCAACCTGGTCTATTGCGGTCTCTACCTGGTCATCGGCCTCGACCAGCTCCAGGGTCTCATAGCCACCGACGCCTGGGGACATTTCAAGGAAGCCTTCTTCTTCAGCACCGAGACCTTCACCACCGTCGGTTACGGCCGCGTCAACCCCGTCGGCGGATGGGCCAACCTAGTCGCAGCTATCGAAGGGATGAGCGGTTTCCTGTCCTTTGCCCTCGCCACCGGTCTTATCTATGGTCGTTTCGCCCGCCCCCGCGCATTCCTCCTGTTCAGCGACCATGCTCTCATCAGCCCCTTTAAGGACGGCACTGCCCTCATGTTCCGCTTTGCCCCCTATAAAGATAATCATACGCTCACCGATGTCCAGATCAGGGTCAACATAGGACTCAAGGTCATACAGGATGACCTTACCGAAGAATACCGTTACTATGACCTCGCCCTCGAACGCACAAAGGTCGAAAGCCTCCCCATGAACTGGACCGTCGTACATCCCATAGACGAGAACAGCCCGCTGAAGGGATTCGCCTACAAAGACATG
The DNA here is from genome assembly GCA_036499285.1 of Puia sp. Taxonomy (GTDB): domain Bacteria; phylum Bacteroidota; class Bacteroidia; order Chitinophagales; family Chitinophagaceae; genus Puia. The sequence goes on from DASYEB010000010.1 coordinate 287,158, forward strand.
GCAGCAGCCGACGTGGAGCTCTACGTCCTGATCAGGGGTTTTGACGACGTCTATTCCAACTTCGTCCAGCAACGAACCTCCTACACCTACCACGAAATAAAATTCAACGGAAAATTCGTTCCCATGTACCGGGAAAGCGAAGACGGCAAAACCACCATCCTCGAGCTGCATAAGCTGAATGAATACAAGGATTTAACAGATAAATTATCAAAAAAGCCGTAACCTTGCCCCGGCTTGCCGCGATCTTCGCATAAGCCCCCCCGTCCCTCTGAAATACCCTCTTTGGATCTGTTAAAAACACCACTTCATCGCTAAACTGTTCGCCAAAATCGCAGTCATACCGTCGCTGCAACCCAAAAGCTATTGAACTTACTGGTAAAAATATCTTCGGCTCTATCCCTATTTCTTTTCCTGTCCATCACGGGTTATACACAGGATTCTCTGAAGAACAAACAGATAGACCTGGTCGACGTAGGCCGGTCCTGGCTGAAAGGACACCACACCCGGCGCGAGGATACCATCCCGCAGAAACAAGGCAAGCTGCATATCTCCGCCCTCCCCGTAGCCGGATATACCCTCCAGACGGGATTCGCAGGCGTCCTCAGCTCGAATTTCGCCTTCTATACCAGCGAACACAGCCAGGCTAACCTCTCCACCATTCTGACCAGCATCACCTATTCCCAGTACAAACAGATCATCTTCCCCGTCCAGGCCGATATCTGGACCACAGGGAATAGATATAATATCATCACCGACTGGCGGTATCTGAAGTACCCCTCCCTGACCTATGGCCTCGGCGGGAATACCAATTCGGACAGCGGTTACAATATCGATTACGGTTACCTGCGGCTTCATCAGGCTATCTTAAAGACCATCGCCCGCGACCTTTACCTTGGCCTGGGTTACGACCTCGACTACTTCTGGAATATAAAGGAAATAGATCCCCCGACCGGTAAGACCACGGATTTCGAACGGTATGGCCTCAGCCCAAAAGAAGTCGCTTCGGGCATCAGCCTGCACTTCCTTTTTGATAGCAGAAGAAACCCCATCAATCCCGGGAAAGGCAACTACGCCAGCATCACCTACCGGCCCAATTTCACCTTTTTAGGCAGCGACGACAACTGGCAATCCCTCCTCATCGACCTGCGCAAATACATCACCTTTCCCGCCAGCACGCACAACGTCCTGGCCATTTGGAGCTATGACTGGTTTACGATAGGAGACGGCAAACCCCCTTATCTCCTCCTCCCAAGCACAGGCTGGGATGCCTACAGCAATACGGCACGCGGTTATATCCAGGGGCGCTTCCGAAGCAGGAATATGCTGTACCTCGAGTCGGAGTACCGTTTTGGACTCACCAGCAACGGCCTGCTGGGTGGTGTCGTCTTCGCCAATGCCCAGTCTTTTTCCGAACCCGGCTCAGGCCACTACGAATACATTACGCCCGGTTATGGCACCGGGCTGCGCATCAGCCTCAATAAGTTCAGCCGGACGAATCTCTGCATAGACTATGGGTGGGGCATCCATGGGTCAGGCGGCTTTTTTGTCAACCTGGGGGAAGTTTTTTAACATCGGCGCAAGACCAAAGATCGGCGCAACCGCGCAAAAAAATAGGTAACGTAATGGCGGGTCTTCCCTACGTTACCTAAGCTTGATGTGACAGGCGCCTATGCCAATGTCTTAAAAACTGTTCAGATTTACACGGGATCTTCTCTTTGGTTAATCACAGGAAAAGTATCTTTTCCTATATTGCTATCGGTTTAAATTCTCCGGATAAGCCACAAAATACGTACCATAAAGCACCAGACTATCAGTCGAATACCTAAATCTTGATCCGGATCACAAAAAAAACTTCTCTCCCCCGGTTACGTTTCCACCGACGGCTTTTACTACTATATACCACAATTACCTCGTTAAAACTATATTTGGCATGACTGATATAAGCCAGACCGATCGTACCGCCTTATTCGAACAATTCATCGACCTTTATTACCCTTCTATTTTCTCAGCCATAAGAAAGCTGGCCGGCCTGTCCGATGAAAAAGAACTGGAGATCCTCACCGTAAAAGTCTTTGTCGAGCTCTGGCAAAGCAGCGAAGATCTTTTCAGCAAGGTCCGCCCCCCGGCCTATATATACAAGATCCTGCTGCGGCATGTCCTCGACTACCTGAAGAAAAAAGGAGACGAAGCGCATATCCAGCAGCTGCAAAACACCCTGCTCATCGACCCCGCTTTCTATGAATCCATACTTAAAGATCACCCAGATCTATAATACCATTTTGCAGCGCAAACCGAATGATCCCCGCGACATTTCGTGCCCCGATCCGCCGCGAAATATTACTCCGGTATTGCTCCACCGTCCTTTCCGAGAGAAATACCAGCTGGCTGATCTCCCGGGCGGTCTTCTGCTGGCAGACAAGCCGGATGATGGCTATTTCCCGCGTGGAAAAGCCGGTATTGGCAACGATCAACCGGGAATGCTCCTCCTCGGGAAAAACCCGGTGAATGATATGATTCCGCGCCTCCTTACAGAAATAGTCCTTTCCCTCCAGGAGAAAGTCGACGGCCTTGTTAAATTCCGTGTCATCCTCATTTTTGATCACATATCCATGCACCCCCGCCTCGAACATCTTCAGAACGGCCGACGGATACCCGTTAAATGAATAGGCTAAGATCCGAGTCCGGCTGCAGTGATATTTTATCTCCTTTACGATGGCGTCCCCCGACTGGTCAGGCAGCACCTGGTCGACGACCACTAATTGCGGCTGATGCTCGATGGCCAGACTTATACCCGTAGCACCATCATTGGCCTGGTAAAAGACCCCGAACAGATCCCCGATCAGCAAGCGGATCCCGTTGACGATCATATTGTGGTCGTCGATTACAAGAAGGGATTGATATTTCCTGGGCAGAGGGTTCATGCTAATGGGATTGAGATTTCGATCGAATAGCCGTTCGGCCAGGCATCATTCAGCTGGAAACTGCCCCGCAACAGGGCAACCCGCTCTTCTATATTCTTGATCCCTATGCCGGTTGTGCTGACAGCGCCAGGCCCGATCCCCCTGCCATCATCCGAATAGCTCAGGGTAAGCCGCTGTTCAGGAGCAGCTATCCGGAGCATGATCTTATTACAGTCGGCATGTTTTATCGAGTTGCTGATCAATTCCTGGATAATAGCCTGTAGCTGGGTGAACTGCCCATGTCCCAGGACCCGGGTCCCATTCCCCGCCTGCAGCAAAAAATCGATATCCGTGGCAGCCTGTACCTTTTTCAACAGGTTCGATATGACCTTGCCCAGCGAGGTGACTGTGCTCAGCTCGGACGATTTCAGATCATGAGCGATATTTCTCACCGCATCCATGATCAGACCGATCTGACCTCTCAGCTCCTCATTTTGTTGTTTCTTCGCAAGAACATTGGCATACAGCAGCATCGGACCGATCTCATCGTGAAAATTCCGCGCCAGCTGTAGCCGCAGGTTCAGGATCCGTCGCTGCTGCGCCGACCGGTAAACCATAAAACCGGTCACACCTCCCAGGACAAGTATGGTCAATACAAAGAACATCGAGATAGAAGACCGCTCCGCCGCCCGCTTTTGCGCCTCCGATCGTAGCAGTTCCAGACGCGTGTTCTCCGCTTCCGCCAGCGCATAAAGGTTATTGTTTTTATCGGCACTCACCGTATAATAGGCAGAATCCCTCATCAGGTATACTTTACGCAGTTCAGCATAAGCTTCCGCCCAACGCCCCTCACCCGCCAGCAGCCGGCTCCTGGCTTCAGCCAAAAAACTTGCATCCAGCGACGAGTAACGTACCTTGCCATCACCCTCGGTAAGCAGGGAGAGGTAGCGCCTGGCGCTGTCTGTCTTATTCATTTTGAAATAAAGGTCCACCGCCTCCGAATAAAGATTTTCTGCATAGCCCGTTTGCAGTTGGGGCCTGAACCCCTTTGTATTGACGTCCCTGATGGCAGCCATAAGGGAATCTCTCGCCGCAGTCAGCTCGTTCAGCATCCGGTGATACTCATAATACATGCTGTGTAAGAGATAATCATATAGTAGCCGGTAGTCCCTGTATTTGGCCGGGTAATGCCCTACCCCCGTCAGTATCTCATTCATGGCATAGATGGCCCCCGATGCACGTGTCGTGTCATTTGAACGGCAGGCCGCGTAGTTCACCGATTGCAAAATGCCGACGGCCACAAAAACCTGCTCAGGACTGACATTGCCGGTCATGATACCGGCAGGCAAAGCCTCCAGGGCAGGTCGCAGCGTTTCATATTTTGTAAATACCCTTGGATAGTTATGGTTGTTGCCATAGACGGTGATCGCAAACCAATCGCTATGCGAAAACGTTCCCTTTTCGAACTGCCCGAGCTTTGTCCTTTCCTCGTTATTTTTCTCGGAATAATATATCGCGCTTCCAAGCCGGCTGACATTGTACGCATTGATAGCCAGATAAGTATAATATCCCGCCCGGTACTTTCCCCGCGAAGGGTCCGCAAACGCCAGCTGCTGGTAAACAGACAATAATTCAGACAGGCTGTCCTCCTTCGCAAGCATCGGCGCGATCGAATCCACCCCCTTTAGATATCCTGTATCCGTTATGGAATGCGCCCTGTATCGGGCTAAAAGATGGGACATACGCCCTCTTAGCGTATCCGTTTGCTGGGCATGGACATAATTCCCGGTAAGAGTTCCCAGGCAGCAGAGGAAGGGTATTAGTTTCGGCATTGACCTCATACCGCGAAAATAGTACTTGTTCAATACATATACAGGGAAAATACTATATTTTTTGCCCGGAGTCTGAGAGTACAATAACTTTCTAACGCTTAAGCTTTCTAAAACTCAACTTATCTTATTGAAAGATTTTATCGACCGCTATTATTCATCCGTATTTGCCGCTATTTCAAGGCTTGCCCGGCAGCCTGATCACCAGGAGCTGAAGACCCTGACAGAGGACGTTCTGGCCGATCTATGGCTGCACAGGGAAGCCTTCGACGCAGAAAGCCGGAAAGGCACCTTCATCTATAAGACCATACTTTATCATGTCTTCGCTTATCTAAAAAGTAAGGGCGACGAGCAGCGGATCAGCTTTCTCCAAAAAACACTCCCGATCAATCCCGATCTGTACCGCCTGCCCCCACGTGAAAACCCCCTGTCAGATTAACCTTCAGGGGGTGTTGGTATATATCCAGGGACTGTCGCCTTATTTAAACTTTCGCCGTGAGACCCTTCTTAAAAAACTTCTTTACGATAAAGCTGGTCGCAATCCCGGCCACCATTTTAAACAGATTGCCCTTCACCTCCGATGACCCGCCAAAAAAATGACCGAAAAGATTCCTGACAATATTCATGGGCTTGAACCTATCCGCTATCTCGGCCACCCTTCTGCGCATATGCTGCTCATTCACATAATTCTGGTGCTCCAGGTTACGTATCTCTTCCCTTAATTCATCAAGAGTAGTGATCTTAGACATGTAATATTATTTTAGGATCTTCCTGATCAGCATGTTGCTAAAAGGTTCCTTCAGCCACTGACCGCGCCGCGCATATAAAATAAGTCCGATAATGGTATAGATACCCCCGACAATAAAAAATCCATAGTAGCTTTTTCCTATCCAGTCTCCTACCAGCAACGCAATCCCAATGCTGAAGATTATGATCACAAAAGAGGTGATAACGATCATGCTCAGTCCGGATACCAATTCACCAGATACGTCGGAGAGACTCTCGATCGCTTTTAATTTCCAAAGCGTAGTCCTCGTTTCAATATAGTCGCCTGCATCCGAAAGCAAGTTATCGATATCGGTTTGTTGTGCTTCCATAATAAAATTTAAGACATGGAACCTTTTGTCTTGTTAAAGCTTCCCTTGACCCCATCAACCACTTCATTAAATTTTTCTTTCACAGTGCCCCCAAACTCAGCAATGGAATCACCCAGGTCATTCCCGGTCTCGATGATCTTTTTGCGCGTGTCAGATCCCTTCTCCGGCGCCAGTAAAAGACCCAATGCACCACCAACTGCTGCACCTACGAGAAAACCGGCTAATACTTTTGAATTGCTCATAATTTTAAGTTTAAGTTCATGGCTATATATAAAAAATCCTTGCCAGTTTTTTACAAGGCTTAATTCCTTCCATTACCATCCAAATGAGCAAAAAATTCTACATTCTGAGCAAGAAAGAACCGGGAAAACACAAATGCCGCCGGCCATATCACCCAAAACATAGCATGCTGACTATGGTATCATTATGGTTATAAAGCCATCTATAAAACATTTTATATGCAACCACATATCGGGATCACCGAAAAAAATCTGAAAGGTGTTACGTCCACTCTCTCGATCGTCCTGGCAGACGCAGTAGTATTATATACCAAGACGAGGAAGTTCCACTGGAATGTCTCCGGCGAAAGCTTTATGGAACTCCACCTTTTATTTGAAAAACAATACACCGAGTTGGAAGAGGCTATCGATGAGATCGCTGAACGCATTAATAAATTAGGTGGAAAGACCATTGGCACCATGAAGGAATTTCTTGACCTCACCCACCTCAAAGAAGCTCCGGGCAAATACCCCGAACGGAAGGAAATGATAAAAGAGCTGCTCGAAGACCACGAGGCCATTATCGTTCACCTGAGAAAGGATGTAGAACAATGCCAGGATGAATTCAAAGACGCCGGCACCGCCGATTTCCTCACCGGCCTGATGGAAGCGCACGAGACCAACGCCTGGAAACTAAGACGTTACTTCGCATAGCCGCGTAGCCACTTGCGGAACCAACCCTTCCATTAACTATACAAAACCCCTGACATGCAAAACGGCACTATCCTCCAGTTCTTTCATTGGTACTACCCCAACGATGGCAGCCTTTGGAAAAAGATAAAAGAAGAATCCCCCCGCCTGGCCCAAATGGGCTTCACCGTTATCTGGCTGCCACCGGCCTACAAAGGCACCAATGGCACCTGGTCCAGCGGGTATGACATCTACGATCTCTATGACCTGGGTGAATTTGATCAAAAGAATTCGGTCAGGACAAAATATGGCACAAAACAGGAATACATCGACGCCATAAAAGCGATCCATGATGCCGGCATGCAGGTTTATGTGGATATTGTTTTAAACCACAAGGCAGGCGGTGACGAAGCAGAGCTGATCAAAGTCCGGAAAGTTGATCCCGAAGACCGGACAATATTCATCAGCGAGCCCTTTGATATCGAAGCCTACACAAAATTCACCTTCCCCGGCCGTAAAGGAAAGTACTCCAATTTTATCTGGGATTTCCGTTGCTTCACCGGGGTCGACTACGACAACAAAACAAAGGAAACAGCCATCTATAGCATCCTCAATGATTACGGCGAAGGATGGGAAGATGTCATCGATGACGAAAAAGGGAATTACGATTACCTGATGTATGACGACATCGAGACCAGGAATCCTGCCGTTCGGGAGGAATTGAAAAAATGGGGGGAATGGTATTGCAACGTCACCGGCTTCGATGGGGTAAGACTGGACGCGGTAAAACATATTCCTGCGGCGTTTTACAACGAATGGCTCGATCACATGCGGCAGGCCACAAAAAAAGAATTTTTTGCCGTCGGCGAATACTGGGCTCCCGGTAATCTGCCCCTCCTGCTAAAATATATCGAAGCTACAGAAGGCAGAATGTCCCTTTTCGATGCTTCCCTGCATCACAACCTGGAAGCTGCATCCAAACAGGGCCGGGACTTCGACCTGACCACCATTTTTAATGATACCCTCATAGCTGCAAAACCGGAGCTGGCGGTTACCGTAGTGGATAATCACGATACACAGCCTTTACAGTCGCTCGAAGCCCCGGTAGACCCCTGGTTCAAGCCTATGGCCTACGCCCTCATCTTACTCCGTGAAAAAGGTTATCCCTGTGCTTTTTATCCCGATCTTTATGGTGCCAAATACAAGGATAAGGGACGGGACGGAAATGACTACGAGATCTATCTGCCCGGGGTGGAGAACATCGAAAAGCTGGTTCAGGCCCGGAAAGACATTGCATATGGCGCCCAACGGGATTACCTGGACCACGCCAATTGCATCGGCTGGACAAGGGAAGGGGATGACGAACATAAAGGGTCTGGCTGCGCTGTCCTGATCTCAAATGGCGACGAGGGGTTCAAACAAATGGAAGTAGGGAAAAGACACGCAGGGAAAACCTTTATAGATTACCTGGGTAAACATCCTGCGAGGGTAACTATAGATGGCGATGGAAAAGGCGAGTTCCACGTTGGAGGTTCTTCCGTATCGGTTTGGGTAGCAGAGGACCGGGGATAGACGGCAGATGATTTGAGCACTGAAAAGTATGAAAACGGCAATAAAGAAACTTGCGATCGACTTGCGGATACGTGTAGGGTATGGGACTGCCTTTTTCCTGTTGCTCTCCTCCTATCTGCTGACGCTTTATGCCAACTCCGAGTTGTTGAAACAGGCCCGGCTGGTAGACCACTCCAATAAGATCATCAATGGGGTGGAATCCCTGCTTTCTTCCCTGAAAGATGCAGAGACCGGCTTCAGAGGTTACCTGCTGATGAATGACCCAAAATTCGTAACTCCTTACGTCCAAAGCAGGCAGGCCGTGGATAGCACGTATAATTCCCTCCTGCAGGAGACCGCAGTCGACCACGAGGAACATTCCGAGCTGGCCACCCTGCAAAGACTCATCGATAAAAAATATGAAGTGATGCAGCAGGCGCTGACACTCCACGACCAACATCTTTTAGAGCTAACAGATAGCCTGAGAATGAAGGGATTCTTCGACCTCGAGATCATGAACCATATCCGGACGATGGTCAAACAGGTACAGGGAAAAGAACAACAGCGGCTAAAGGTCAGGATCGTTACTATGACGACAAGATATAAGACACTCAACAACGTCATTATCATGTCCCTTGGCGTGGCGATCCTGATGGCCCTCTTTGGTTATTATACCTATTCCTACGAGAATAATGCCCGCCGGGTCGCCGACAAGAAGATCGAAGAATACCAGCACCAGCTAAAGGAACAGATCGAAGAGCTCGACAAAGCCAATAAAGAGCTGATCAAAATGCGCAGCATCGAGAAATTCGCAGCTACCGGCCGTATCGCCCGGACCATCGCACACGAAGTGCGCAATCCGCTCACCAATATCAATCTCGCGGTCGAACAGCTGCAATCCGAGCTCAATGGCAAGGAGGCGGGCAATGGCAAAGAAGCTGGCAAGGCCAAAGTCGCCGACAGCGCCGACCTGATGCTGGAAATGATCGCCCGCAACAGCGCCCGCATCAACCTGCTTATTACCGACCTGCTCAACTCCACAAAGTTTACTGAACTGGTCTATCAGCGCCTTTCAGCAAATCAGCTTCTCGACGAAACCCTCGAGCTCGCAAAAGACCGCATCACGCTGAAAAACATCACGGTCACAAAGAACTATATGAATGGGATCTGCGACATTTTAGTAGATCAGGAAAGAATAAAAATAGCTTTTTTGAATATCATCGTCAATGCCATCGAGGCAATGGAACCGGGCTCAGGCATCCTCCAGCTGGCAACTTTTAACCGGGATGATAAATGCATAATATCCATTACAGACAATGGTCCTGGGATCGATCAAGAATCGCTTTCAAAGGTCTTTGAGCCTTATTTTACCAGTAAGACGAGGGGAACAGGTCTTGGCCTGACAAATACGCAAAACATTATTCTGAATCACAATGGCCATATCAGCCTGGAGAGTAAGAAAGGGATCGGGACCACATTTATGATCCAGCTCGACTTTGCCTGACCCCAAAACGCGCCTACGCGCTAATAACCAGTGGATCAGTACTATACAGCTTATCGATGGCATCGTTGATGAGCTTCCGGTTCAGCGGCTTGGCCACAAATAAGTCCACCCCGCCGTCATAAGCCTTCTTTCTTTCCGTGGCGCCATCATGGGCCGTGATCATAATTATCTTGATCTCAGGATAGTTCTTTTTTACAAAAGGAATGAAGTCAAGCCCGAACCCATCCGGCAGATGGTTGTCCAGGAACAAAATAGACGGAGTATCGGTCTGCAACGCAACCACTGCATCCGAGAGAGAATTTACAAATCCGGTTTGCAGATTTCTTTGTTTCAACATGCCACTGAGTAAATAACAAATATCCAATTCATCATCCACGATTAGCACCTTATTACTGTCTGTCATCATAATATTTTCCACTTAGTCGTCAAGTTTTAAGTAAACCCACAATTTCACATAACAGATTATTTACAATTTTATTGCCATACAGGAAATAGGGCTGGACAGGCATAAAAATTGACCCAAGCCGGTTTTAATGCTCCTATCTTAAGGTAATTTCGTAAATTACGGGATGGATCGTTCCTCAACCTGGGGAATTTCATCCCCAAGCCACCTCTCTAAATACGCTACTCCCGACGTATAATAATTTGGCAAGGGTTTTAGAATATAGGTAGGTAGGTAAAACAAATTTTCAACTATGAAGCGAATTCTGATCATTGACGACGATATGGATATGTGTAATTTGCTCGGCCGTTTCCTGCAGAAAAAAGGTTACGAAACCGAAGCAAGCCATAGCGGCAATAAAGGGATTGCAAAATTCAAAGAGTCCAGATTCGACGTGGTGCTTTGTGATTTCCGGTTGGGAGATAAAGAGGGTAGAGAGGTGCTGAAGGAGATCAAAAATGCCGATCCCTATGCCATTGTGATCATCATTACCGGTTATTCCGACATCAAGACGGCAGTAGACGTGATCAAGTCAGGCGCATTTGATTATATCACCAAGCCCCTGATCCCGGAAGAAGTGTTGAACGTCATCGGCCGGGCCCTCCAGCAAACCGCTGACGGCAACGTCGATACCCCCCGGACAGCAGCAGCCAACGGACAGACAGTCACGAAAAAAAGCGGCAAATCGTCCTATGAAGAAGAATACCTGGTCGGTCATGCACCCGCAACCCGCGAGCTGTACCGGCAGATCGAGCTGGTAGCCCCAACTAATTACAGCATTATTTTATATGGCGAAAGCGGTACAGGTAAGGAGGTTATCGCACGTACTATTCACCTCAACAGCGCCCGTAAGGACAAGCCTTTCATCGCCATGGACTGCGGTACCCTTTCCAAGGAGCTGGCAGGCAGCGAGTTGTTCGGCCACGTAAAAGGAGCCTTCACCGGCGCCCTCAATGATAAGGACGGACACTTCGAGCTGGCGAATGGCGGCACGCTCTTCCTCGACGAGGTAGCCAACCTTTCCTACGAGATCCAGGCAGCCCTGCTCCGCGTGATACAGGAAAGGAAGTTCAAACGCGTCGGCGGAGTAAAAGAAATGGAAACGGATG
>DASYEB010000011.1:0-243419 GCA_036499285.1 Puia sp.
AGAGATTAAACACATCAAAGACGCGCTGGACAGGATTTTTCACCTTATCCCAATGGAAGAAAGCACCCGGATAATCCGCACTACCGCGATCAATGAACCCGCTTTGATTCTTATTAACGATTATAAGATCGAGCAAATTACCATCATGGCGTATTTGCCTACACTGGAGCGGGCGGATATCGGCCATCTATTTGCCACCGGCGATCAACACGCCTTCCGGATGGATGATGTACATGTCGATCCCATTTACCAAGATAGCGCTATCGGCTCCAAGATGATGGAGCAGCTAATACAGATCGCCCAGCGGCATCATGCTACGAGAATATGGGGCCAGTTTAGCCGACCTGAAGACGACCGAGATAAATGGGTTCATTTTCTGCGAAAGTTTGGCTACACGGTGAGCGTGGAGGCGGGAGGAAAGATGAATATAGAGCTTGTCCTTTGAATGGCACCCAATAATCTTAGTAGATGAATTTTAGTATCTCCGTCATGAAAATTTCGCCCATCCTCGATACAATCGGACAAAAGGCCGTTTGACGGTTACAAACCGTTTGCAAAGCTGCACGAATAGCCGTAAAATTGAGTAGGATAAAAGTTTAAAAACTTTCTGCAATCAATCGTTAGAAAGTCGAAAATTTTTCATGCGAAGCCGCTCTAGTCTTGGAGCGGCTTCTTTTTTTACAATGAACAGCCATTTTTAATCTATTTGTTTTAGCGATTGGTATAGGCAAGTTGCCGGTTAATATATGAAAACGGACGAATTCCATTTATTGACATATCGACCGCTTGCAGATTGCAGTCAAATCAAATAAATTGCAAGCTAGGATAAGGTTTTTGGGTTAAGGTTGAAAACTGATTATTGTGGCACATTTTTTAACCTATAAAAAAATAGGTTGTCAAGAGTTATCGGTCTGCGCAAGCAGGCCGATTTTTTTGTTATATCTCGTAAATATCCGTCCTCGTTTTTGGCCGGTTCATCCACCACCGGATAGACTTCACGTTGTTATTCCGTGTTACAAGGGCATAACCATTTTCCCGGTGTTTTTATTTTCCATTGCTCATATGTATTCTTGCAGTCTTCAAATCCCCTCATCCATGAGGAACACCTCAGAGGGGTTTGTTTGGAAACAGCAAGGGGAGCCGGTCTATGTCTATGGACTGGCTCTTTTTCCCTCGGGAAGATTCATGCGCCGCAATAAGGCGTTTATACAGTCTTGCGGCTGTTCCGTCCTTTTTGTTTGATTAATTGAAAATAACGTAAGAATATTGCCTTGTTATTGTCTTCATAGGCAGTTAGGTTTGGTATTTCAGGGCTACTCTTAGTCCTGATTTTTTTTGCCCGGCTCAATTAAATCTGTCCCGCTTAACACCCCGTTCGTCCCAAATTAAATGGGATTGGAACCGAGAATTTTACCTTTTACCGGTTAACCATTGGTCGCAGATTTTTATTTGACATTTATCAGATGTACACTTGCATTCTTCAAAATCTCCGATCCTTGAGGTATTACCTCACAGGCGATTTTGTCAAGTTGTCTATAAGGGATTTACTTAATGAAGCTAAACCAATCCTTCAAATATGAAAGTTTTCATGCTCTTGTTCCTGACTTGTTTACTTTTTTGCCGATGCAATAAGGACGGTAGTCCGACCAGTCCACCGGTCCAGGACAGTATCCCAAAAAGTTCGGCAGTCGTTCAACTACAGTTTGGCGACAGTACTTTTTTACTCATGGATAACATAAAGCGCAAGGCTTTTGGTATCGCCGGTACTGCCTCAGATACAATCTATGCAGAGGATACTACAAGAGGGATTCACTTGGTAATTCGATTTGTTGATCCGGGGTGGACGATCTATCACAATCTTTATTTGTTTTTTGATGCACGCCCAAACCAACCGGCCAGCTATTGGCTGGTCGCCCAAAATGTACTTTGCACTTTTGAAATGACTAATATTTATAATCCAATCAGCGGGAATATGCGCGGCGCGGTTTACGACTTTGACCATCCTTCCGACACGCACAAGTTTTACGTTCAATTCAGTAAGGTTCCATTCTATTGGTAGCAAGAATTGCCCCGTTTTAATAATTAACATACAACCTAATCGCTTATGAATCTGTTAACGAACTATTCAAGACTGCTAAGAATCTGCCAATTGATTAGCATTATCCTTGTGACTACCTTATTACAAAGCTGCGATAAGGATTTTTCTCCGAATCTTAATATCAATCCCGACCCGGTAACCGGGCAAAATAACGGCCCAAGCTCGATTTATATAAAGACGCTCGATACCATATATGTGCTAAGGGAACAGGTGCAAGTGAATACTAACCGAGCGCTTCAGCAATTGTATTCATTTACACTTTCAGGTGTGAGTGGTGACGGTACTGTTTCCCTTTCGCTGGAAATGCACACCGATCATCTTGTACCACCTGAAACTATCCTATCGAATACCGCTTTACTTTCCTTTGATAATGGCGGGCAATCTCCGGATACTTGGAATATATCATTTTCAGGTCCGCAGCAAACCCTTATTACAGATGCCAGCGGTTCAATGGTTTCCGGCAAGTTTTCAGGGGTCATGTCCAAGACTAACAATCCGCAGATTAAAATGTCCATTCAAGCGATTTTTTATAATGTGGGCATCAATTGGTAGCCGTTATTTTGCAACACTTCAAAAAGGCAGTTTCGCCCTGTTTTGTTTGCATCAAATTTTCAAACGATATACTAAACAACCTGCATGTATGAAATTGATTGTACTGGTATTGATGACCTTGTTTGTCCTATCCTGCAAAAAGCATGAAGATACACCGCCCCCCTATACACCTATCGGTTTTGACGGCAATGTGATTGTCGAGCGTGATACCTTTGACCGTTATGTAATCTATCCGAATAACTTGGTAGCGGGAGACACTACTGAAACGTTTATTGCGGCCATTGCCTTGCAGAGGTCAACACCGCATCCGGCGGACACGAATTGGTTAGGTAAGCCGATATTTGAACGGTATGCTAGACCGGGCTATTTAGCCGTTAGGTATGTCGGCGAGGACAGTCTATTTCAGGCCGGCAATGCTAAGACATTAGACGGATACATCGACTACACATTGCCCCAAAATTTGGCGGGCAAATTACTGTTTCATTGCTTCTCTTTATACGACGGTTATAGCGGCGATACGGTATCGCATACGTACTTGTATGCAGGCAGTCAAACTACCCATATACTGATCCAATCGGACAGCACCACACCGAAGGCGACGACTACCAGTATCGCGGCGAGTTATAATGCGCTGATGAAGCGACAAAACAAGTTAGACAGTCCGTGGTTTCACATAGAGCATCCGACCTATTAATCAGCTTTTTCAACTGACGGAATGATAGCGCGTGGTAAAGTGTAGCGTAGCAAAGGCCGCGCGACCCATTGTTATGGTTCCTTTGTTTTCCGGAGTTCTGAGATTGCCCGCGCAATCCGCAAGATGTTCAATTGTGATACAATTGGCGGATTGCTGCTTTCCCTCCGTAGTCGGGAAATCAATAATGCAGTCGAATACAACCGCAACAATCCAACAAAAAGAAATTAACTTTAAGTAAGCAATAGGGCTAACCCTCTATTCCGATCGTTCTTTCTCAACACCGCTTCAGGTAACAAATTCACACCAATTAACTTCACGCTGTTAGTCCAGATGTTAGGCATAAAAAAAGAACCTAGAAAAATAAATTCCTAAGTTCTTGATTTTTAAGCTCCCCCTGCCCGACTTGAACGGGCGACCCTCTGATTAACAGTCAGATGCTCTAACCAACTGAGCTAAGGAGGAAGATGCCCCAAAAGGGGTTGCAAAAATAGGGATTTTCAGGTTTAAAAAAGGCTAAGGGATAAAAAAAATTTTCCTACGCATTAGGCGCCCCAACACCCTAACACACAATGCTCCTACGCTAAAACCACTTCTTAAAAAACCCACCTCCATCCTCCACTCCAAAATAAACCCCATCCTCCCTCGCCTCCACCGGATAAGTCTTCAAAGTATACCCCTCCCCATTCACATCCCTTCCATTCTTCAAATTAAATTTGAGATTATGCACCGGGCAGACAATATTACACCCGCCCGCAACATATCCATCCGTCATCGGCGCACCGGCATGCGGACAAGTATGCGCAATGCCAAACCATTTCTCGCCAGCACCACCGGTGCCAGAACCTCCACCAGCACCGTCGGCGCCGGAACGCGCTACACAAAGCTTTTTTCCTTCCACCTCTACTTCCGCTACATTACCTGCTGTCCATTGGAGATCGGCGGCCGCCTCTGCGACCTTATGCCATTTGTACTTCTTAGTGCCCATCAGAAAAGATATTCGGTTTTGTAGGGATAACGCACTTTATAGAGTTCTCTTACTTTTTCGAGAATTGTCCGCCTCAGATCGTCAATATTCCGGCGCTCAGTAGCGGAAACAAACACACTGCTGCCATTTGTCTCCCTGTCCCATCGCTCCTTCAGCTCGCTCATGATCTCCTTTTTTACCCCCTCTTCCAGCCAGGGATCAAAAGTCTGCGCCTCATAGCGGTCGATCTTATTAAAGATAACCAGTATGGGTTTGTCAAAAACGTTCAGCTCCTGTAAGGTCTTATTCACCACCCCCAGCTGTTCTTCATAACCGGGATGCGAAACATCGACCACATGCATCAGGATATCCGCCTCCCGCACCTCGTCAAGCGTACTTTTAAAACTTTCTATCAGGTTGTGAGGCAGCTTCCGGATAAACCCTACCGTATCGCTCAGCAAAAAAGGCGTGTTTTCAAAAACAACCTTCCGCGTCGTCGTATCCAGCGTGGCAAAAAGCTTGTTTTCAGCAAAAACCTCACTTTTGCTAAGCAGGGTCATCAATGTCGACTTACCCACATTGGTATATCCCACCAGCGCCACCCGAATAAATTCGCCCCGGTCTTTTCGCTGGGTAAAAGCCTGTTTATCAATTTCTTGTAACCGACGACGCAACAAGGCTATCTTGTCCTTTACGATACGACGGTCGGTTTCTATTTCCGTTTCCCCCGGACCGCGGGTACCAATGCCGCCCCCGAGTCGCTCAAGGTGTTTCCACATCCCCCGCAGCCTTGGTAAAAGATATTGATACTGAGCCAGCTCTACCTGGAGCTTGGCCTGAGCCGTTTTTGCCCGGCTGGCAAAAATGTCCAGGATCAGGTCGGACCGGTCGATAACCTTTGTTTCCAGTATTTTTTCAATATTGGAGATCTGGGAGCCCGACAGCTCATCGTCAAAGATGACGACCTGGATATCTTTAAGGATAATAAAAGTCTTTATCTCCTCCAGCTTGCCTTTTCCAACAAAGGTCTTGCTGTCCGGATGGAGCATTTTCTGTGTAAAACGTTTCATCGTGACGGCTCCCGCTGTTTCAGCCAGGAAGGCCAGCTCATCCAGGTATTCCTGCGCCTGCTCCTCCGTCTGGATCTTGGATACCAACCCGACAATTACCGCTCTTTCCGCCTGCTGTATACTGTTTTTCTTATCTATCAAATTTTAGCGATTAGGACGGCAAAGGTACTAATAGATTAGGGTGGAAGCTATAAAAAAAATCCGCCGGCAGGACCAGCGGATTCTAACAGATCAGGTAAGAGTAAATATTTTATAAACCGCTCAGTGTTAAACCAAAAGAGAAGGGAAATATAGACGGACCGGCACTTGACTTTATCAGGGTAGTAGCCGATATCTGTCCGAAAACACCTATCACCCCCTTACTGACCCGGACCGTACCCGCCAGCCGGGGAGTATTGAAGAACTGCTTGGAGCTTTCTTTCTCGATATAATTGCCAATGGTCTGATTGGCGGCGTTCTGCCGGTCTTTTGCCTTGGTATAGGCGCTTAACATAAGCCCAACCTTTACACCGATTGCAAACTTCCAGGAATTGTCCATATGCTCCGGATCCACCGCAAACCGTAATTCGACCGGCGCCTCCAGGTAAGTAGTTACCAGTTTGTATTTCTTCCAGTGCTCACCCCCGTCCTCCGAAGGAAAACCCAGGGTTCCGGCATTTGTCGCCGCTACAAGCACTGTTTGCTGATGAAAGAAGATATTGCTCGACCCGATACCCAGACCCGCGCCAATACTCAGCCGGGGATCAGTTTTAAACGGGAAATCGAACATAACATAGAAATTGGCGCTCCTGTTGAACCCCTGGATATGGATACTATCCGGTGCTCCGGCCCAGTTGTCATAACCCAGCTGGAACATGAAATGATCCGCCGAACGTTTCGTCAGATTGATCTTGCTCCAGTCCTTTTTAGGCTTTCCCGTGACAGCCGCAGGGGCAGCAGCAGGAGCCAGAAGTGTTTTATTAACGACAGTGGTATCTTTTGAAGGAGGCCGCGGATTGTTTTTGGAACGCTTTTTTTGAGCGAAAGCAGCAGTAGTGGCTAAAAAAACCAAAGCGGTAATGAAATACTTCTTCATAATTCACAAATGTATTCTCCTTCGGGTTAATAAAAGGTTAAAGAAACCTCTATTTTAAACAGCCCGCAAGATATTACTTTTTGTCATTCCTTCTGGAAAAATGCTTGTAACCCTTAAGGGGGCACCGATCCTACGCAGCTACCCCGGTCTGAGATCGATCCGAGCAAGACCTGCAATAACCTGGCCTTTACCCGGACGCCAGGATATAATTGAGAAAGCTAGCTGATTCGGCTACTCAACTACGTTGTTGATGCCATCATTTATTTTATTAATGATAATGCTATCCAGGCCGTAGTACCTGAGATAACGCAGATCCTGCGTCTCGGCTCCGTTGTAAAAGAAGAGAAGGGTTGGCTTTTCCAGCAATATTGTGTTTACTGATGTGAAGATGCCATGAGGAAATATTTGCCTGATCTTCCCTTTCAGGGCTTCGTCATAGGGCGCCAATGTTCCGGTTTTGCTGTGGTGTTCCGCCGCAGCCCTCAATTGCCGGTCCCTGTCGCTACGTACTGCATGATAGAAATAGCCGGAGAAGACGGATTTCCAGGCCTCCCAATAATTTACACTGGCCATCAGCAGAACAACAAGTATTGCCGCCTGGGCGGAATGCACTGGTCTTAACGTGGTAAGATAAGGCCAGTCTGCTCCTTTTTTGATACCCGCCAGGAAAAATAGCGTCAGAAGACAGCAGGTTACCAGGTCGGTCAGGTTGTTTAGCGCCCTTAAAGGCAACGAGCCCCGGGTCGTTATCAGGATAGCGGTCAGGGTAAGTATCAGTACCAGGAGCAAGGCTAACGAACCGGGTAAGAAAATATCCTTCTTCCTGAAAAGGGCAAGCACTCCTGTGCCGGCGCCTTGTGAAAGATTCATTCCTATGGCAAACAGGGCAACGGACGATAGCCAGAAAAGCGGCTCCTTAAATATGTAGTATAGCGTAGCAATAGTCTGGAAAACAATGGCCGGTAAAACACCTGCGTAACCAGCCTCCGAGATCATCATCTTATTCCGGGTGGAAACAACACCTGAGGTGAAAATGACGAGAATACCGACGATGGCTGTTACAGCCAGGTACAGGTACAGGAATTTTGGGACCGGCCGGCCGTAGTAATAACAGGCTGCTATCAGCGCCAAAAGAAAAAACAAAAGGAAAACCGCGATTAATTCATTGCAGCCGATGATCAGCACGATCAGGAAAAGCAGGAAGCAGTCGCGGCCGCGAATGGCGCCGGGGAGAAGCATCCTTTTCACCAGGTTGCCGGCAAACACAAGAAACAGGATAAAACCCGTCTGGTAAACCAGGGCCGAACTAAACCAGTAAAAGCCCGTTGCTATTTCGGCCTGAACATATAGAAATAAAAAGAACAGTACAAAACTGGCTGAAACGATACGACCCCTCGTAAATGGACGGCCGGGCAGGAGAGTATTCAGCGTGGTCAGCAAAAATAAAATAGCTCCCCAGGTGAAGAGGAAAAGAAGTAGGGTATGCAGGAAATAATATTTATGCATCAACCCCGGACTTATAAACAGGCCGTATAAAAAAGTGCTGGCATAACGCCCGGACCATGCCAGGTACAGGTCTTGCTGCATTCCGAAGAATCCCCTTGTTTGGTAGCCGTTGTAGTAACCATAATCGTCCTGGGCCATCATGTTCAGAAATGAAAGGAGTATAAAAGGAAGCAGGCAGATCACTATCGTCACCCGGAAGGCAAATGCAGATTTTCGGTTGGCAGAGAGATCGCTCATTGATTGAAATTAAGAGAAGATTCACTAAAATAATTGAACAACGTGTGCTAATTTTACGCTCAATTCAAATTAGTTCGTATCATGGCATCCACGTTTAAAGAGAAGTTGGCTGGTTGGGGTAACTATCCTGTAATAGAATCGTTTACGCTGAATCCCCGCAATGAGGAAGATGTCCGCAATGACATTAATATGGGTTTACTCGTTCCCCGGGGACTGGGTAGAAGTTATGGCGACCAGGCCGTCAACGATGGAAAATATGTAGCTGTTTGCACTAAGCTTAACCATTTCTTAAACTTCGATGAAAAGGAAGGCGTCCTGGAATGTGAAGCAGGGGTAAGCCTGGAGGAGATCATTTCGGTCTTCGGTCCCAAAGGATGGCTGCCGATGATCTGCCCGGGTACAAAATTCGTAACGATAGGCGGAGCGATAGCCAACGATATCCATGGCAAGGCACATCATATAGATGGCTCTTTTGTCAACTGTGTAATTTCTTTTACCATCCTGCTGGCTGATGGGTCTGTCCTGGAGGCATCAAGGACAGAGAACAGCGACCTTTTCTGGGCTAACTTCGGCGGCCTGGGTCTGCTGGGTGTGATCCTGAAGGCAAAACTGAAGCTGAGGAAGATCGAGACTACTTATTTCCGGCAAAAATCCGTGGTTATCAAAAACCTGGATCATATGCTCGAAGCGCTGGACAAATATGATCATGACTACAACTACTCCGTAGCCTGGATCGATGCTATGGCAAAAGGTAAAAAACTGGGCGGAGGCGTACTTACGCTGGGTAATGCAGCAAAGCTCGAAGATCTTCCCGCTAAATTAAAGGAGAATCCCCTGAAGATCCATTCGACAGGAAAACTGGCTGTCCCATTCTTCCTGCCCTCCTTTGCCTTGAACGGCCTGACGGTTCGGTTACTCAACCGCGTTATCGCTTTTGTACAAAATTCTCCTAAGGATTTTGTACACTATGAGAAGTTTTTCTTCCCGCTGGATGCTATTAACAACTGGAACAGAGGATATGGCAAAAGAGGGTTTATCCAATACCAGTTTGTCATACCGGAAGAGAATGGCAAACAGCATCTCACGGAGATCCTCGAAATGATCGCCGCCAGCGGTTGCACTCCCTTCCTGAATGTATTCAAACGTATGGGCGATGGTCAGGGCATCCTGTCCTTCCCATTCAAAGGGTATACACTGGCCATCGACTTTCCCGTGACAAAGAACCTGCTCACATTCACCCCAAAGCTGGATGCCAAAGTCCTTGCCGCCGGGGGAAGACTATACCTGGGCAAGGACGCTTTATTACAGGAAGGAATGTTCAAAGCCATGTATCCGCAGTACCAACAATGGCTCGCGATCAAACGGAAATATGATCCGGAAGAAAAGTTCAGCTCAAATATTTCAAGACGCATCGGCCTGCATAACTAACAACTAAGGACTCCGGCGCCGGATAACAACGCTGGCGGCGGCTCTGGCTTCAGGTCCTCGAAGTAAACTTTTTTCTTACCCTGCTTAGGGTCTCCAACGTCATACCTAAATAAGAGGCGATGTACTTCAGCGGGATCCGGTTTGCCAGGGGTTGATGCAGCAAAAGAAAATGCCGGTATTTGTTCTCCGCTTTTGTCAGCCTTGCGATAAAGGCCCTTCTCTCCGCATCCGCGTAATAGCGTTGTAATAATTTGCGGGCTATCAGGTTGAACTCCGGGAACCGGACGTACAATTCATTCAGCCTATCAAAGCTCAACGCCAGCATTTCACAGTTCTCAAGCGCCTGGATATTCTCTATCGAAGGAGCCGGGTTGTCGAGACTGAAGATGGAAGTCACCAGGTTATTCTCTATCACGATCCAGGTTGTGATATCCTTCTGGCCCTCCCGGATAAATCCACGCACCGCCCCCTTCACAAGAAAATAAACGTAATTGCAGACAGCACCCTCTTTCAGGATCAGTTTTCTTTTCCTCGTCGAACAGGCAGTAATATGTTCTTTTAAATACGCTTCAATTTCGGGACTTAATGGATGGAGATACCCGAGTATATGAAGCAGGGGAGTAATATCGGGAACAATTAAATGCTCCTTGCCTGACCCTGCAGGTTCAGGTTGTTTCATTGAATTTGGGGGCTTAGGTGATAATGTAAAATAAACATAAAAAACGAATCCTTATCCGGGGTGTTTGGGTAGTTTGGAATAATAGGCACATACTTTATTCATCAGGCACTTTTCACAAAACGGTTTGGGTCTGCAAATTTCACGACCAAGAAAAGACATGGCCATGCCGGCATCCCATTCGGCTGGAGGAAGGATCTTCATGAGATCAATTTCTATCTTCTTCGGATCTGTTTCCTTTGTTATACCCAGTCTTGGAGCTACACGTATCACATGTATGTCCACGATGATCCCTTCTGCCGGTGTCCCCGCGCCCCGCAGTATTACACTGGCTGACTTCCTGCCGATACCAGGCAGCTCGGTAAGCTTCTCCATTGATAACGGAATGGCCCCATCGGTTTTTATTTCCCGCGCGATGGCTGTTATCCATTTTGCTTTGTTGGCGAAATTGCGAATGCCATGCAGATAGGCAAACAGATCCTCAGCTTTTGCTTTCGCCAGCGACTTCATATCCGGGTAAGCCGAAAAAAGTTCAGGCGCACGGGAATTTACAAGATCATCCGTACTCTGCGCAGATAAGACCACCATGACGACCAGCTGATAAAGGCTGTGATGATCCAATGGATGTTTTCTGTTCTTATACTTTTTCAGTAGCGGGCGAATGGCCTGGGCCCAGTCTGTTCGGGTGGACATAACGCTGTATTTAATGATGTAAAATCTATTGTACCTCAAAGATATAAAAACAGCCTGATGCAGGGAACCAAAGATTTAGCCCCTGGCTATTGCATAATCAAGATCTGGATATTACTTTTACAGTTCCACGCAGAGATCCGATCTCCTCCTGAACCAAACCGCAAACGTACCCAATCTTCCTTCGAATTACTCGCGTTCCTTCACTAATGCTAATATTCCGTTGAAAAGCCGGGTTTTACACTAATTCCTAAAATGTACCCGCATGAAAACGCTTGTAAATCCTATTTTCAGGTTTACCCTGTCATTGTTACTGTTTACCGGTTACTCCCACGCAAAAGCCAACTCACGGCCCGTCACCAAAGCTAACTCCTGGTCCGCCGCAAAGGCAAATCTCGTACGCGCCAACACGGCTCGGCTGGAACGGACAAAGGCCATCAGGACAGCCCTCGGCATTTATCAGCAAATGAACCTTGGTGCCGCCGGACTCAATGAAGAGGCATTTGAATATGCCTTCGTAGGATATGAAAGACTCCGGAAGCGGCGTCTGCTGCACAAAACAACCGTACTATCCGTTTGCGATTTTAGCCAGGCCTCCAGCGAAGAGCGAATGTATGTAATAGACATCCTCAACAAAAAACTACTTTATCGAACTTATGTCGCACATGGAATCAACTCAGGAAAAGAATATGCCAATTCTTTTTCTAATAGAAAAAACTCATACAAAAGCAGTCTTGGCTTTTATATTACCAGACAATCATATCATGGGGACAACGGCCTTTCTCTGCGGATCCAGGGAATGGACCGGGGCTTCAATGATATGGCCGGCAGAAGAAATATTGTCATACATGGTGCTCCCTATGTGAGTACCCGGATCCTGAAAAAATATGGTGTGATGGGTACGACCTTTGGCTGCCCGGCTATCCCCGACGACATGAGCGCTAAGATCATACCCGTCATAAAAAAAGGGACCTGCTTCTTTATCTATTATCCCTCCAGGAGATACCTGGCAGGTTCCAGCGTCCTTAATGGATAAAAAAGTCCGGGTAAAATTGTTTCAGTCTTAATTATCTCCTATTTTATCCTTGACCTTTTTGAGGAAACTGCCCTTAAAAAGCCTTCCCAAAGGCAGTGCCCGATCGCCAAGCTTAACTTGTTCTGCGGTATAGCTCGTTATCTTATCCAAAGCGATAATAAATGATTTATGAATTCTTGTAAATGCTTGTTCGGGGAGTTTTTCTTCCATGTAACCCAGCTTTTCCGAAGCAATATAAGAATGATCTACAGTATGTATTTTAATGTAATCTGCAAGACCCTCAATGAAGGTAATGTCTTTTAAAAATATCTTGACCTGCTCCCTGCCGACTTTAAAAAAATGATAGGCGTCCTGATAGCCCGTTGGCGGTTGAATATTTTCGTGCATATACTTTGATACCGCCTTCATGAATCTTTCCCGTGTGATAGGTTTTACGAGATAATCCAAAACATCCAGTTCATAGGCATTGGCCGCATATTCCCTGAACGCAGTCGTAAGGATAAATTTCGGGCCGGTCTTCAGTGACCGGATTAATTCAAGACCTGTAATTTTGGGCATTTGAATATCCAGGAAAACCAGGTCGATGACATTTTTCTGCAAAAAAGCAAATGCGTCTAAGCCATTGTCTAATGAGGCAACAACTTCAAATCCTTCCAAATCTGAAAGATGAAGCCTGATCAGTTCCCCTGCTGGCTCCTCATCGTCAACTATTAAACATTTAACCATCTTACTTAATTTTGAGTTTTAAAATAACAAGATAGGTAGTCGGCTCATCTATTATTTTGATCTCATGCGCGTCAGGATAAAGCAAATTCAATCTTTTCCGGACATTGGCTAAACCGATACCACCAAAGCAGGCTTTCGGTTTATGTTCTTCTTCTTTGCTGTTCTCTACCTTGATCGAGAGTTGAGCATCCTGTTTGGAAACATCTACTCGCACCCAGCTCTTACCAATAGAACTCGCAACGCCGTGTTTAAAGCAGTTCTCAATTAACGGCAGTAAAAGAAGCGGTACAATTGTCAGTCCATTTATTTCATTATAAATATTTAAAGATGCATCTAATTTAGCGCCATACCTGCTTTTTTGAAGTTCAATATAATGCTTTAGATAGTCAATCTCGGTAGTCAATGGCACCTTATCCTGCGATGAATTGTACAAACTGTAATCAAGAAATCCTGAGAGATGTGAGATTAAAGCAGCGGTTTCCGGACTGGTTTTTAAGGCGGTTGCGTAAATATTATTTAACATATTAAATACAAAATGCGGTTGAACCTGTGCCTTCAGCAAATCCAACTCGGCCATCGTCTTCTGCTGTTGCAGTTCCTGGATCCTGCTGCGTTCCTGGTACCAGGAACGGATAAAATAATATAAAGCATATAGCCCTGTTATCGCATACAAATTGACAAGCTCGGTCAATATCTTTCCGAATGAAAAGAAAGGTGTCCACACTGCCTGCGGAAAATATTTCGGGTAGATGACATAATAATTGATGTAACGTCGAGCCAACAGTAATAAAAACGAGCATAGAATCACACCGGCCAGCGCTGCTTTCTTGTTTTCGTGGTAAACCTGTTTAAAGAAAACATGGACAGCGAGAAGTGAAAATAACAACGATACAGGCAGCGCCATACAGGCATTGATAAAATATTTATCGTAATCCATGTACAATGACGCCAGCCCAAGCCATTGGTACAAAAAGTACAGCATCCAAAAAAGGACATTAAAAACAATTTCGTTATTAATCTTCATCTGTTTTACAAAATAACGTTTTTTACCTGTTGGAGCCCTGAGTTACTGTAAACAACGTTTTTTCCCGGTGAACGCCAGATATAGACGATTTCAGTTGTGTGCAGGAAAAAGCAATTGAGAATCATTGTAATATTTACATTTGGTTACAATGAAATGCAAGTCACAATGAAACAGCTGATATATATTGGGAGAACGTTTTACGCCATTCCACTCATTGTGTATGGTTTTCAACAGTTCTATTTTGGAACATTCCGGGATGTGTTTTTTTCTGTTTACCAGGACCATCTGCCGCTATTATCGCTATTTGCCTATGCTTTTGGTATTTACCTTATTGCCACGGGTATATTGATCTTCGTACCCGGTAAAGGCAAGCAGGCTTCATTATTGCTGGGTGGGATTTGGCTGGCCTTATTTTTTGGAACTCATATTACCTACGAACTTTTTTCACAACCTAATAAATTGTATCATTTAGGCTTGTGGGCGACCCCGTTAAAAGAGTTGGCGCTTGCCGGCGGAGCTTTTGTAGTAGCATTTTCCTTCGGCAGTGATCTGTCCGAAAAAAAAGGGTTTTTAGAAAAACTCATGTCCTACGGTAATCTATTTTTCCTGTACACGATTACAAGCTATGGAATATCTCATGTCATTTATGCGCCCTATATGCTGGATATTGTCCCTGCCGGCATGGCTAACCATCTTTTTTGGGTAAATCTCACCGGGATATCTATGATATCCGCCGGCATTACTATTACTTTGGGAATACGGATAAGGATAATTGCCCTGTTCCTTTTCCTGATGATCTTCCTATGGGTTTGGCTTGTACACGTTCCGGGTACGCTTTCGCATCCAATCGCTGCTAACAGAGGAAACCTATTGGCGAGCGCTTTTGACGCGCTGGCTTTCAGCGGAACAGCATTACTTATCGCACTGACCATGAAAAAACAACAATGGGTGGAAGATATTGAAAACTGGAAATGACGGCGAGTATGAAAAGAAATGAAAGTATTGATTTTATGCGGGGACTGGTTATGATAATCATGGTACTGGACCATGTGCGCGACTTTTTTCACGTCACATCGCTTTCGCAATCGCCTACAGACCTTCGAACAACTACAGCTATATTATTTTTCACCAGATGGGCCACCCATTTATGTGCGCCAACTTTTGTGTTTTTATCGGGTGTGTCGGCCTATTTGTCTATTAAAGCCAACGGAGGAGTTGGTGCAAGAGCTTTCCTGCTATCCAGAGGTTTGTGGCTCATCTTGTTAGATTTTACACTGATAAATTTCGGAATGTGGTTTGATATTGGTTTTCATTTTTTGATTTTTGAAGTGATCTCCGCCATTGGCCTTAGTTTTATTATTCTTGGCTTATTGTGTAAACTGCCACAACGAGTGATCGGGCTCATTGGAATTACGATACTGGTTTTACATAATCTCACCGCTTTTGCTCCGGGTGCTGAAACTTTATTTTACAAAAAAGCTTTAATGCCATTTTTTTCACCTCAAGTGTTCATATTAGGTAATGGAAGAACGTTTTTTATGGGCTATCCGCCCCTGCCATGGTTGGGTATTATGTTGGTCGGTTTTGGTGCCGGCAGTTTTTTTCAACTGGCAAAAGAGAAACAAAAGCTGCTTTTCTTAAAGATTGGCTTAACAGCAATAGCATTGTTTATTATTTTAAGGATGATAAATATTTATGGTGACCCCAGCGTATGGGTCATTCAAAAAAGTCCGCTTTACACCTTGCTTTCCTTTGTTAATGTTACAAAATACCCACCTTCGCTCTTATTTTGCCTGCTGTTTTTGGGCATTATGTTTTTAATACTTTCCCTGGTTCAGAACATAAAAAATAAATGGACCGATATAGTAAGTGTATATGGTAAGGTGCCGTTGTTTTATTTCCTTGTTCATTGGTATATCATACATCCATTTGTTTTGATCATGGTGCTTTTAGAAGGCTATAAAACCTCTGATATGGTATTCGGTTCGAATTTCGGAAGGCCAAAAACAGGAAGCGGGCTACCCTTATGGGGGGTATACCTGATCTGGATAAGCCTCGTAATTTTAATGTATCCCTTATGCAAATGGTATGGTAAGTACAAGACAAACAACCGCGGGAAAAAATGGCTCCGGTATATTTAATTTATCATTTAACCTTCAAATAACGGAAAAAAATGAAAAAACTTCGCAAGACCAACCTGGTCGTTCTCATGTTATTTTGCTTCTCCCTTACGATCGCCACTGTTACCGGTTTTACCTTTCCCGGTAATGATGATGTACCTTATCCGGAAGGCTATCGCGCCTGGACGCACGTAAAGTCGGCATTGGATACAAAAAGTCATCCGACTTTTCATCATATATATGGTAATGCAAAAGCTATTGAAGGCTATCAAACGGGGAAATTCACTGATGGTTCGGTTTTAGTTTTTGACCTGCTGGAAGCCGTCTCAAAGGACAGTGTGGTTAATGAGGGGAATCGAAAACAGATCGATGTGATGGTTAGGAATACTAACCGTTACAAATCTACCGGCGGCTGGGGATATGAAGAGTTTGGAGGGGACAGCAAAACCGAAAGGAGAATAGGCGTACTTGCCGTGACCTCATGTTATAGTTGTCATAAGCAGCGAAAGGATAACGATAATGTGTTTTCAAAATTGAGAAACTGAATAAATCAAACCTTACCAAGAGGTAGGCGGCAAAAAATAAAACGCTTAAAATCAAATACCATGACACGGATTATTGCCTATTTAAAATTTAAAGACAACTGCCGCGCAGCCATGAATTTTTACAAAGAGTGCTTCGGGGGCGAATTGGAATTTCAGACCGTTAAAGGCTCTGTCTTTGAGACCACCGGCATGAACGAAACGGACACTCAAAAGATCGTCCATTCCCAGCTGGTTAATCAGCACATCGTACTTTTTGCGTCTGAAATGGTTGTGCCAGGTGAACACCCGAACTCTACCTTTTTATGGATCGACTGTGATACGGACGAAGAAATTAGGAAAATACATGCAAGCCTCGCCCGGGGCGGCAAAGTAACCGGCGAATTACAACAGGCCTATTGGGGAACTACCTTTGGCGCTATTGACGATCAGTTCGGCGTTAAATGGTACATTTCAAAACTGCCTATTCAAAGAACCGTCAAAACAAAATAAAAAAGCACCTACCACCATTCATGTGTAAGTGCTTGATTATAAGTGGACCCACCTGGGCTTGAACCAGGGACCCTCTGATTATGAGTCAGATGCTCTAACCAACTGAGCTATAGGTCCTGCTTCCAAAACCGGACAGCGTCCGGAATTTTTTCAGCGTTTGCAAAAATAGATAATAAGCAGCATTCTCCCAAACGAAACTGTCCAATCCTATAATAGAGTATTTTCACCTAAATTTGTCCACGAACCGGTGAGATAGGACTACTTATAGCGTTGCCACATGACCGTCGATCGAATTCAATATTTACAACAACAGATCGCCCGTTTCGACGATCAGCAAGCTTACAAAGAGTTGTTCAAGTCCCTTTACCATTATTTATACCCCTTCGCCCGTACCATCGTTAAAGAAAAAGAATCCGCCGAAGAGGTCGTCTCCGACGTCTTTATAAAAGTCTGGGAAAAAAGAAAAGAGCTCGAAAAAATAGACAACCTCAAAGTCTATTTATACGTCAGCACCCGGAACATCGCCTTCAACTACCTCGACAAACAAAAACGCAGCGCCACATTTTCGATCGATGACTTCCAGGCCGATTTTACCAGCGTCTATTTCGACCCCGAACAAATGCTGATCACCGCCGATATGCTCGCCCTGATCCAGAAAGCCATCGACCTGCTGCCCTCAAAATGCAGGCTCATCTTCAAGCTGGCCAAAGAAGATGAACTTAAATACAAAGAAATAGCCGAGATTCTCAATATTTCAGCTAAGACCGTTGAAAACCAGATCGCTATAGCGCTTCACAAGATCGGCAATACCGTCAGCTTCGACATCAAAAGAAGCCAGCCCTCTCCCGTAGTCTCAAAAAATTCTTAAAAAAAAGTTAAGGTCCTTTGGGGGATGCCCTCGTTTTCCCTGTCCTTGTCAATAGAGACTACCAATGGGACAAGAACAAAAAGAACATACCTGGGACCTTATTGCCAAAAAACTGGCCAGCGAAGCCACACCAGGCGAACTAAAAGAGCTGGAAGACCTGCTCAGGGCCCACCCTGAATTATACTATCCCCTTCAGACCGTCGCAGATTTCTGGAAGTCGTCCAACCCCGGCGACCTCGAAAAAGCCGAATTGGCCTTCAACCGTCATCTCGATCGGATCAACGAGCTGGGCATCGCGTTCACACAAGGCGCCGGGTTCCCCAAAGATGCTGGCTTCCTACAAGGCGCAACCTTCCCGCAAGATACCAGCTTCCCACAAAGCACCGGCCTCAATCAAAGCGCCAGCTTCCCACATAGCACCTGCTTCACGCATGACATCCCATTAACCCCCCAACCCCACCAGGACCACGGTCAGCATCACCCTACAAGACCTAAACGCAGTAGCAAAACCGTTTTAGTAATTACGCTGTCTCTGTTGGTTGTATTAACCGGGTTATTTGTTGTTCGATTTATGTTTCACCCAAACATTTCGAAACAACCCGCTGTTAGCTCTCCCATGAAGGAGTTCAGCGAGGTCGCTACCCGTGATGGCTCGCGCACCAGCCTGGTATTGCCCGACGGCACTCATGTCTGGCTCAATGCAGGCAGCAGGCTCACCTATGATAAAACCTACGGCGCACAGATCCGGGAAGTAAACCTTATCGGCGAGGCCCTGTTCGACGTGGCGCATAACACCGCCAAACCGTTTGTGATTCATACCACCCGTGTAGATATAAAAGTTCTGGGAACCCGTTTCAACGTCAAATCCTATCCCACGGACAAAACTACAGAAACGACATTGCTCCGGGGCAGCATAGAAGTGTCTATAAAGGCCCGGCCGGAGGAAAAGATCATCCTGAAGCCAAACGAAAAATTGGTAATTGCCAATGATGACAGCGCCCTGCACCGCAATCTTTCACCGCACACGGAAAAGACCAGCAAAGCAAATGAATCGCTTGTCGACATTCGTAAACCGGCATACGACGCATCGGGGATCAATATCGAAACGTCCTGGGCCGATGACCAGCTGATCTTCCAGGATGAAGCATTCGGCATATTGGCAAAGGACATGCAACGCTGGTATGGAGTGAGTATCCGGTTCACCCGGCCCGAACAGGAAGACTGGCGTTTTACCGGCATCTTCCGGAAAGAAACTATTCAACAGGCGCTGGAAGCCCTGAAGCTGACAGCACCCTTTATCTATACCATAAACGAAAACCGAATAACTATTTATGATAAATAAAAATATGTAGAAAACTAACTACCTATAAAAGCAAAAGCGGGAAATGTTGGCGCATTCCCCGCAAGGCTAAGTTCGGAAACAAGGCGATGCATAGGCAGTATCAGACCAGGTTTCACATTTTTAATAACCCAACGATGAAAGTATGAAAAAAATTCTAACGATTGAGGGCTGTAGTCCTCATGCCGTAAAAAAAGCTCTTTTGATTATGAAACTAACCTCTTTATTGATGCTTGTGGCCACATTACAAGTGTCAGCCCGTGTCAGCGGGCAGGGTAAAGTCTCACTCAAGCTAAACCAGGTAGAAATCTCAAAAGCCCTTCATTCCATTGAAGGACAAGGCACTTACCGCTTTCTCTACAACAGCCGTCTGGAGGCCGTCAGTCATAAGGTAAATATCGACGTAGCCAACTCCGCCATCGGAGAGGTGCTGAACAGGCTGTTTGCCGGCACCGACCTCACCTACAAGATGCTGGAGAACAATCTTATTGTCGTGGTCTCATCAACCCTCGCCGTCCAGGATATCAGGATCACAGGTAAGGTGACCTCGGCAGCCGGTGACGCCCTGCAGGGAGTTTCTGTGACCGTAAAAGGTACAACCATCGGAACGACCACCGACAACAATGGGAACTTTGCCCTCACCGTCCCCCAGACCGGCACCCTCGTTTTTTCTTCCATCGGCTTCGATACACACGAACAGCCCATCACCGACTCGGCAGTAGTCAATGTTACCCTTGCCGCATCCAATAAGGTCCTCGACCAGGTGGTCGTCGTGGGGTACGGCACCCAGCGCCGCGGTGACCTCACCGGCGCGATCGGCTCGGTAAAAGGCGCCGACATCTCCAAACAACAGGTGCTCACTGCCACACAGGCCATCCAGGGTAAAGTTGCCGGAGTACAGGTCATCAGCTCCGGAGACCCCAACTCCAATCCTACCGTCCGCATCCGCGGTGTAGGTACTACACTTGGCGGCGCTGCACCACTTTACGTAGTCGACGGGATCATTACAGACGACATCCGCAATATTAATTCAGCCGATATCGTAAGCATCGATGTCCTGAAAGACGCTTCTTCCACAGCCATCTACGGGGTAAGAGCCGCCAACGGCGTATTGCTCATTACTACAAAAAAAGGCAAACGTGGTAAGCCCGTCGTCGCATATGACGGAAGCGTGGGGGTAAAAGAGATTTCCAAACTGGTCAATATGGCCGGTCCGAAACAATATGCCAACTACATCAACGAAGGCAACATATATTATGGTACCGGCGATACCGTGATTACCAACGCTATGCTCGCGGCCGGCGCTAATACCGACTGGTTTGACGCGATCACAAAAAGAAGCCTTATCCAGAATCATAATATTTCCGTCTCCGGCGGCTCCGATAATGTGGATTATTTCCTGAGCGCTGGGTATATCACCGACGGTGGCATCATTCAGACCAACGCCTTCAAACGCTTCACCGTCCGCTCAAATACCGACTATAGGATCACAAACGACTTCAAAGTCTCGACCCTCATTTCCTACAGCCGCACCAACCTCCGGGACGTCGATCTGAACAATTTCAACCTGGCCTACCGGGCCGCACCCTATGTACCCGCCAAAACCGGCAATCTCTATGGAAATACCTCCCTCGCCAATAACATCGGCAATCCTCTCTTAAATCTCGATCAGGTTAGCAATGGAAAAGTGGACAACCGGCTTCAGGCTACTATCATAGCAGAATACAAACCTGTTCCCTGGATCACACTGCATTCCAGCTTAGGTACCGATCTGGACTTTTTTAACAACACCAATTATTCTTACCAGTATCTCAATTCGGGACCGGCTAATGTTTTCCTTACGGCAGGCGGGAATCAGTTCGTACAAAGTAGCACACTGGCTCTTACAAAGAACAACTTTACGCGCTGGCTCTGGGATAACACGATCACCCTCGCAAAGACATTCGACAAACATAACTTTACCCTTTTGGCGGGTACAACTGCCGAAACCTACACGACCAACACTTTCGTAGGAACTGTTCACAACGTGCCGCCCAGTCCTGACCTTCGTTATCTCGACGCAGGAACGCCCTCTACGGCTATCGTGACCAACGGAGGGGATAAATATACCCGCAATTCCTATCTCGGTCGTCTGAACTATAATTTCGACCAGCGATATTACCTGACTGCCTCTATCCGCGCGGATGCCGCTTCGAAATTCCCAAGTTATAACCGTTGGGGATATTTCCCGTCCGTAGCTCTAGCCTGGAATCTGGCACATGAGAATTTCTTCTCTTCTCTGAATAAGACCTTCGATCAGCTGAAGATCCGGGGATCATGGGGAGAGGTTGGGAATGATAATATTCCAAGCAATCAATACTCTTCGCTTGCGACGCCCAACGTGCCTTATTTCTTTAATAATACCCAGTACAACGGTATCTCTTTCGATGCCGCTGCCGATAAGAACCTGAAATGGGAGACATCAAAAGAATACGACCTCGGTATTGATTTCGCGATTCTGCACAATCGACTGAATGGTACCATCGACCTTTACAACAAAAAGACTACCGATGCGCTGATCTTTGTGTTCTTCGGCGGAGTCTATGTAGGAGATGTAGACAATAATTATCTCACCAATGCGGCCAGCTTCCGCAACAAAGGCCTTGAGTTATCTCTCAACTGGTCTGATAACATCGACGAAGACTGGAAGTATTCTGTCGGTGGCAATATTGCCTTCAATCAGAACAGGGTTATCGGCCTGAATGGCGGACAGGCACTATTCGACGGGAATCTCAACGGATTTCAGATCACAAAGACAGACAATGGACAGCCCATCGGCTCCTACTTCCTGCGTCAGTTCGACGGCATTTTCCAGAATGCAGCCCAGATAGCCAGTTCGGCTCAGAAAGGCGCACAGGTCGGCGACATACGCTATAAAGATCTCAGCGGCCCCGATGGCAAGCCGGATGGGGTTATCGACGACTTTGACCGCGCCTACAGCGGCTCCTATCAGCCAAAATATACCTATGGCATCACCGGTTCGGTCAGCTATAAGACCTTCGACCTTAGCTTCAACACTTATGGGACCCATGGAGGAAAGATCTATAATGGTAAGAAACAGCTGACCGGAACAAACCCATACGATAATATCGAGACCAAGGTAGCCACCGGACGCTGGATCGTCAACGACCCCAATAATTCTATTCCAAGAGCGACACTCGGACAACTGCCCGCTTCTACTTATTTCCTCGAAAGCGGCAGTTTCTTCCGGATCAACAACATCACCCTCGGTTATACTTTTCCGAAACCTTTCCTGACAAAAGCAAAGTTCCAGAACCTCCGCATCTACGTCACGACACAAAACCCGTTCACCTTTACAAAGTACAGCGGATTCACCCCCGAGCTGGCGCCCCCGATCAATGCGAGTATCAATGCGCCAAGCACCACCAATGCAGGCATCGAACAGGCGATCTATCCTTCAACCAGGAGTCTGTCCGGCGGGATCAACTTTAGCTTTTAATGGTTAACAAAAAAGAAAGACAATGAAAAATTACAAACAACTCTCTATAACGCTGATCGTACTCCTCGCGATCGCTGTCGGCTGTAATAAAAAATTCTTAGACGTCAATCCACAGGGGAAAGAGACCCAGGCGAGTGCCCTGACCGACACGGCAGCTGCAAGCCAGATCTTAGCTGGCGCCTATAATGCCCTATATTTTGGTGGCTTTGATAAGACCACGGTGGGTCTGGAATGGGTTATGATGGGTGACGTCGCTTCCGACGACGCAGACAAGGGTAGTACACCTGATGACTTCGGTACCAACGGCGGTGGTGACCTCGATAATTTTACCGTTAATGCAAATAATGGTATCGTCCTGAATGTCTGGAACGGCTATTATGTAGGCATTGCCCGCGCCAACCAGGCCATCGCCAATATCACCCAAAACACCGCGCTCGATCAAACCACCCGTAACCGGCTTTTGGGTGAGGCACGCTTTCTTCGCGGATTTTTCTATTTTAACCTCGTACGCGCCTATGGCCCGGTAGTAAAAGTAACCCGCGTGCCTCAGCCTTCAGAGCTCAACACCGATGAGTTCAATACCCGTGCACCTGTCGACACCATCTACGATGTGATCATCAGTGACCTCCAGTTCGCCGCCGACAACCTTCCGTTAAAGAACGATCCGGGCACCGCGGTAGGCAGGGCTAATAAAGGCGCCGCTGAAAGCTATCTGGCCAAGGTCTACTTATATCAAAAGAACTGGCAAAAAGCCTTCGACCTGACACAGGATGTCATCAACTCGGGTCTTTATTCGCTCGTCCCCGATTATAAGTATATTTTTAGGGAGTTTCCCGTCAACAACGAGGGCGGAAAGAACAACAGCGAATCCATTTTCGAGGTTCAAACCGGCCAAAACACAACTTCCAACGGGATCAGCCCCCTCTTCAGCAACGGCCAGGGCCCAAGAGGCAAAGGCGGCTGGGATGACCTCGGTTTTGGCTTTAACGATCCTAGTCAGGACCTCATCAACGCCTACGAACCAGGCGATACCCGCGACAGCGCTACGATCATTTACATCCAGCCTACCGGCGGAGCAAACATTGGCACCATTCTCTGGGATGGCTTCCGGATCCCTACACAGGACTCGGTACAAAATTCCACGTATAACTATAAAGCCTATCACAGTCCCATCGCCGAGACGCCCGCAATTGACAAGGTTAAGGACAACAAGCCCAAGAACATCCGGCTCATGCGTTATGCCGAAGTGCTGCTGATCCACGCAGAAGCCGCAGCCATGCTCGGCAATGCCGACGCCACAACTTATCTGAACATGGTCCGCGCCCGCGCAAACCTCGGGCCATCCACCGGCACACAGGCCAATATCTGGAAAGAAAGAAGGGTAGAGCTGGCCATGGAGCAGGATCGCTTCTTCGACCTCGTCCGTCAGGGTCGCGCCGGAACCGTAATGCGCGCCGCAGGTAAAGCCTTCACCGATAACAAGAACGAGGTCTTCCCCATCCCTCAGCAGATCATCGACCTGAGCAACGGAAGAATGAAACAAAATAATGGTTACTAATCTGTAAAAAGCTTACATATGCAAAACGTATTCAAACCGATTACCTGGGCGCTGGCCGTGGTATTGCTGACCGACCTGGCCGCCTGCAAAAAAGCAAAATATGACGACTCCTTTACAAAAGGAGACGTTCCTCCAATAGGAGACTATAAGACATCGAATGATGTGGCCGCAGCCAACCTGCTCGCACACTGGACCTTCGACAGCACCAACGAGGAGACCATCTCTCATACCGCCCCCTCCGGCGCGGTCAACGCCTCCTTCGTAAAAGGTGTCCACGGCCCCGCCCTGCACCTGAACGCCGGTTATCTCACTTACCCCGTTGTCAACGCCCTCAACGTAGCCAACCTGGGCAGCGTCACCGTCAGCCTCTGGATCAATGTCGATAACAATGGCAAACAGGCTTCCGAATTCTTTGCGCTGACACCCGCCCCGGATAAACAGACCGACTGGGGCAGCGTGATCAACGTGTATGCCGAGACCGGTCATCCCGTCTCCTCCGACGATACCCTGGCATTGCACGCTGCCGTAGGCACCTACGCCAGTGGATCAAGAGTCGGCGGTGACAATATCAATGACTATGGCGCCCGGGAAGTGGATTTCAAAACAGTACACGGCACCAATAAATGGGTACACTATGTGATGGTCTACGATGGAGTAAATTCCACTTTGGATATCTATGCCAATAGCCTCCTGGTATCAAACAACAACTTCCGGGTACGCACCGGCATGGGACCGCTTGTAGCCCCTATACCCGTTCAACCCCTCATCGGCGGATGGCCCAATGCCGCCACAGGCTTTGCCAAGTCGGGTACACAGGACTGGCAGGCCCTCCTGACCGGCTCCATCGACGAGCTTAGGGTTTACAATAAGGCGCTGGGTGCCGACGAGATCCACGCCCTGTATTTCTTCGAAAGACTTGGCAATTAACATTCACCATTACCCGATGATGAAAAAGTTGATAGCCCCGTTTTTGCTTCTTGCAACCCTTGCCTGTAATAAAGGCTCGGATTCCGGGAGCCTACCCACACCCACACCCGGCACTTTTTCACTGTCATCTTTTCAAATACCCGGTGCCACTGGCGCCGGGTATTTAAACACTCCCCGAAGCCCATCGATCACTTTAAAATTTTCCGCTCCACTCGATGCGACAACTGTAACAGGCAATATCGTCCTGAAAGACAATACAGGCGCCACCATATCTCTGACCAGCCACGGAGCCGGCAATGACAGCCTGCTCATCATACAGCCTGCGTCGGCGCTGCAGGCTATAACCAAATATACGTTCACGATCTCGACAGGATTATTGTCAAAAGAAAAAGTCGCCATAACATCGGGCGTCAGCAAAACATTCATCACCGCCATCGATTCCTCAGATAAATTCCCCCGTATTTCCGACAGCGCTCTCCTCGATCTCGTCGAATCGCAAACGCTGAAATACTTCTACGACTTCGGTCATCCCGTCAGTGGCCTGGCACGCGAAAGAAGCAGCTCCGGAGATATTGTCACCACCGGCGGCAGCGGATTCGGCATCATGGCCATCCTCGCCGGCATACAACGAAATTTTATTACCCGGCAACAGGGTCTGATGCGTATCCAAACGATCGTCAACTTCCTTTCGACCAGGGCCCAGCGTTACCACGGCGCTTTCTCTCATTGGTTGAATGGAGCCACAGGCGCCACTGTCCCCTTCAGCACACCCGACGACGGCGCCGACCTGGTAGAGACAGCCTATTTGGTACAGGGTCTCCTGACAGCCCGCCAGTATTTCAATTCAACAACCGATCTTACCGAGACAGCAGTAAGAGATTCCATCAACTCCATCTGGACAGCCGTGGACTGGGGCTGGTTCAGACACGACGGACAGAATACACTGTACTGGCACTGGTCGCCCAATTACAACTGGTCCACAAACCAGACCATCACCGGCTGGAACGAGGCCCTCATCACCTATGTCCTTGCCGCTTCCGCACCCGTGGACAGCATCCCCCGCGTGGTGTATGACAATGGCTGGGCAGGCAATGGCGCCATCCGCAACGGCGCCAGCTATTTTGGTGTACCCCTGCCGCTGGGTCCCGCACAGGGCGGACCACTTTTCTTTACACACTATTCCTTCCTGGGCGTCAACCCCCACGGGCTCTCAGATGCCTATGCCAATTACTGGACACAGGATACCGCCCATACACAGATCAATTATGATTATTGTGTGGCCAACCCGCAGGGTTTCAACGGGTATAGTTCACAAAACTGGGGACTCACCGCCAGCGATGACAATATCAGCGGCTATTCCGCTCACTCGCCCGCCAACGATCTTGGAATAATCTCACCGACAGCAGCAATTTCTTCATTGCCCTACGCTCCCACAGAGTCCATGAATGCCCTGCGTTTCTTTTATTATACACTCGGCGATAAATCCTGGGGACAATACGGGTTTACAGATGCCTTTAACCTGTCCAATCCCTGGTTCGACAGCGACCGCCTGGCCATCGACCAGGGACCGGAAATTGTTATGATAGAAAACTATCGCAGCGGCTTGTTGTGGAACCTCTTCATGAGCTGCCCCGAAATAAGAACAGGCCTGAAGAGACTGGGCTTTTCAAGCCCATTTTTGAATCAATAAAATCGGATCTACCATGTTACAACGATCATTTCTCTTCATAGCCCTCACCGCAGTGTGCTTTTTACCGGCAACAGCGCAAAAAATCGTCCACTCCAAACCCGGCAGCCCCGACGCCGCAGGATCCGGCTCCGCCCGCCCAAAAAACCTCAGCGACAGCGCCCTCCTCGACCTCACCGAACACCAGACCTTCCGCTATTTCTGGGACTTCGCACACCCCATCAGCCACATGGCCCGCGAAAGAAGCAATGTCAGCTACGATTATGGCGACGAAGTAGTGACGACCGGGGGCACCGGATTTGGCGTAATGGCCGTCATCGCAGCTACCGAAAGAAAATGGATCGGTCGCGACACCGCCGCAAAATTCCTGTTGAAGATGGTCGATTTCCTGCTGAAGGCCAACTCCTATCACGGCGTTTTCCCCCATTGGATGGATGGTGCAACGGGTAAGACTATCCCCTTTGGCCGTAAGGACGATGGCGCAGACCTGGTAGAGACTTCCTATCTGTTCGAAGGCCTGCTATGCGCAAGACAATATTTCAACGGCAGCAATCCGGTCGAATCGGAACTACGCAATCGCATCGGCTGGATGTGGAACGACATCGAATGGAACTGGTTCACAAAAGATGGACAGGAAGTTCTCTACTGGCACTGGAGCCCCAACAACGGCTGGGCCATGAACTTCCCCGTACGCGGCTTCAACGAATGCCTCATCATGTACGTCCTGGCCGCTTCTGCGCAGCGTTACCCCGTCAGCGCCGCGGTATATCATCGCGGCTGGGCCCAAAGTAATTTCTTTAAGAATGGCAAGACCTTTTATGGCTTTACCCTCCCTTTGGGCTTCGATTATGGCGGCCCGCTCTTCTTCTCACAATATTCTTTCCTCGGCCTCGATCCCCGGGGGCTAAAAGATGAATACGCCGACTATTGGGAGCAAAACAGAAATCATACCCTGATCAATCACGCGTATTGTCTCGACAATCCCAAAAAATTTAAGGGGTATGGCGGGAATTGCTGGGGTTTGACGGCCAGCGATACCTACAACGGATATGACGCCCATTCACCCACCAATGACCACGGAACTATCTCACCCACCGCCGCCCTTGCCGCATTCCCCTATACACCCGAATATTCCATGAAGGCGCTGCGTCATTTCTATGATGACCTGGGCGACAGGATATGGGGCCGCTATGGTTTCACCGATGCATTCAATGAGACACAGAACTGGTATGCCATTTCTTACCTCGCCATCGACCAGGGCCCTCCCGTGGCGATGATCGAGAACTACCGCAGCGGCCTTTTCTGGAAATTATTCATGAGCTGCCCCGAGGTTCAGGCCGGTCTTCGTAAATTGGGCTTTCAAAGCCCCTGGTTAAAAAACTAGACATGACAACCTTCCAATTATCCCAACAACAGCTGGCTGATTACGGGAGAGATGGCTACCTGATCGTCAGAGACTTCCTGGCACCTGGCGAAATTGAGAAATTGTATACCATCGCAACCGGGGATGATACCCTGCGTAAACATGCCTTTGACCTGAACGATCAAACCGGCAAAAAGACAAAGCTAACCCTCTGGTACAATCCCGGAGATGACGCCTATGGTCTGCTTACCCGAAGCAGACGGATGGTGGATTCGGTCGACAGATTAATGGACGGCGAGTCGCCGGTATGCCACTTTCACAGTAAGCTCATGCAGAAAGAACCAAGAGTGGGAGGAGCCTGGGAATGGCATCAGGATTATGGCTACTGGTACAAAAATGAATTTTTATTCCCCGGTCAGATGATCTCGGTAATGATAGCCATCACGGAAGCCAACAGAGCGAATGGCTGCCTGCAGGTGATAACAGGCACGCATAAAATGGGTCGTATCGAACACGGATTCTCGGGCGAACAGGTTGGCGCTTCCCAACACTACGTCGACCTGGCCCTAAAGACAAAGCCACTCGTATACGTAGAGCTAAAGCCTGGCGATGCGCTGTTCTTTCATAGTAATCTGCTGCACCGGTCGGAAGCAAACCTTTCTCCAAATGCAAGATGGTCGCTTATCTCCTGTTATAACCGCCAGACCAATATTGGTTACAACGAACCCAACGGGTCACATACAACAGCCGTCCGGGTCGTTCCGGACGAAGCCCTGATGAACTGGGAAACCAGCGGTGTGAGGGAGTCCTCCGATTTCCTGGAAAAAAACAAGGACGAGGCCTTAAAATAATACAAACAGTAGTCATATGAAATTAACAAAAACCCTCTTACTCCTTCTCCTCTTTGCGCTTTCGAAAGTACAGGCCCAGGACGACAAAATGCGCAATTTTGTCACTACCCTGATGAGCAAAATGACACTCGATGAAAAGATCGGCCAGCTCAACCTCCCCGCCGCAGGAGACATTACGACCGGGCAGGCCGGCAGCTCCGATATCGCCAAAAAGATCGAAGAAGGAAAGGTGGGCGGCTTGTTCAATATAAAGTCCGTTGCCAAAATTCGCGAGGTGCAGCGCATCGCAGTGGAGAAAAGCAGGCTTAAGATCCCCCTGATCTTTGGAATGGATGTCATCCACGGATACGAAACGGTGTTCCCCATTCCCCTGGGGCTTAGCTGCAGCTGGGACATGCAGGCCGTAGAAAAGTCTGCCCGTGTCGCAGCCACCGAAGCCAGCGCAGACGGCATTTGCTGGACCTTCTCCCCGATGGTGGACATCGCCCGCGACCCTCGCTGGGGCCGGATTGCAGAAGGCAATGGAGAAGA
Organism: Puia sp.; assembly: GCA_036499285.1. Taxonomy (GTDB): domain Bacteria; phylum Bacteroidota; class Bacteroidia; order Chitinophagales; family Chitinophagaceae; genus Puia. The sequence goes on from DASYEB010000011.1 coordinate 29,554, forward strand.
CCCTTACCTGGGATCGCAGATCGGAAAAGCTATGGTAAAAGGGTACCAGGAGAATTTTTCCAATAATACCGATATCATGGCCTGCGTAAAACATTTTGCGCTGTATGGCGCCGCTGAGGCAGGACGGGATTATAATACGACAGACATGAGCTATGTACGGATGTACAACGAATACCTGCCTCCATATAAGGCCGCCCTCGATGCCGGCGCAGGTAGTATCATGGCTTCTTTTAATGACGTGAATGGCATCCCCGCAACGGCCAATAAATTTCTCCAGACCGACGTGCTGCGCAAACAATGGGGCTTCAAAGGTCTTGATGTCACCGACTATACGGGTATCAACGAAATGATAGCCCATGGGCTTGGCGATCTCCAGACCGTTTCCGCCCTGGCCCTGAAAGCCGGCATCGACATGGACATGGTAGGAGAGGGGTTCCTGACGACGTTGAAGAAATCCCTTCAGGAAGGGAAAGTTACACAGGCCATGATCGATCAGGCATGCAGGAGGGTACTGGAAGCAAAATACAAGCTGGGCTTGTTCAATGACCCATATAAGTATTGCGATGAGAAAAGGGCTGCCACAGAGATCTTCACCACAGAGAACCGCAACACAGCCCGTAAGATCGCCGCTGACTGTTTTGTGCTGCTAAAGAACCAGGGCAATGTCTTACCGCTGAAAAAAGGAAGCACCATCGCACTCGTAGGTCCGCTGGCGGATAATAAGGAAAATATGACAGGCACCTGGAGTGTCGCCGCCAACTTTTCAAAGTCCATTTCTTTATTACAGGGACTAAAAGACGCGGCTGGTGATGGCACAAAGATCCTGTATACCCAGGGCTCTAACCTGGATGCTGATAGTCTGTTCGAGATCCGTGCCGGTATGTTTGGTAAACCCCTCAACCGCGACCACCGCCCTGCCGAAGCCCTCATCGCCGAAGCCGTCAGCACAGCCAGCCAGGCCGATGTCATCGTCGCAGCCCTGGGCGAATCCGCAGAAATGACCGGTGAGTCCAGCAGCCGCAGCAATATTGAGATCCCCGGCGCACAGCAGGACTTACTGAAAGCCCTGCTAAAAACAGGAAAACCCGTCGTCCTCGTGCTTTTCACAGGCCGCCCGCTGGCGATCAAATGGGAAAACGACCAGGTTCCGTCGATCCTCAACGTTTGGTTCGGAGGCAGCGAAGCCGGACACGCCATCGCAGACGTGCTTTTCGGCGATGTCAATCCATCGGGTAAGCTCAGCACCACCTGGCCGCAGAATGTCGGACAGGTTCCTATCTATTACAATCATATGAATACCGGCCGGCCATTGGAAGGCCCCTGGTTCCAGAAGTTCCGTTCCAACTACCTCGATGTGTCCAATGACCCGGTATACCCTTTTGGTTATGGATTGAGCTATACGCATTTTACCTACAGCGGCCTGACCATGAGCAGCACTTCGCTGAAAGGTGCTGAGCAGCTGAAGGCGACAGTTACCGTCACAAATGACGGTGCTGTAGCAGGTAAAGAGGTTGTGCAGCTTTACATCCGTGACCTCGTAGGCAGCATCACCCGGCCCGTAAAAGAGCTGAAGGGCTTCCGGAAGATCATGCTGAAGGCCGGGGAGTCCCGGAAAATTACTTTTACGATCACACCCGACGACCTGAAGTTCTACAACAACGATTTGAAATACGACTGGGAGTCGGGCGATTTTGTAATTATGGTGGGTGGAAATTCGAGGGATTTGCAGTCCGCAAAAATAAATTGGACCAAATAATTAACTTTGGTTCATGCAAGGCATCAAAAATATCATCTTCGATCTGGGCGGAGTCATCATCAATCTGGACAACCAGCGCACCGAAGATGCCTTCACTTCACTTGGGGTAAAGGACTTTCGCACCTACTTCGGACACGGCCATGCCAGCTCTTTTTTTAAGGAGTACGAGGTGGGCAGGCTCAGCGACCAGCAGTTTGTCGACTCGATCAGGCAGATGATAGGGCTTTCCCTATCCGACAAAGCCATCGTCGATAGCTGGAATGCACTGCTGCTCGACTTCCCGCCCGAGCGGATCCAGCTTTTGCGACAGCTGCGGAAATCTTATAGGCTCTTTCTTTTCAGCAATACCAATGCGCTTCATCTGGCCGCCCTGCAGCAGATCTACATGGCGACCTTTGGTGAGGGCGGTAGCCTCGAAGAGCACTTCGAAAAGACCTATTATTCCCATCTGATGGGTTTGCGAAAGCCGGACAAGGAATCTTTCGAGTACATCCTTCAGGAAAATCAATTGAACGCCGCGGAGACCATGTTTGTAGACGACGCTATCATCAACGTGGAAGGCGCCGAACGCGTAGGACTGAGAGGACTTTTTTTGCGTCCGGGTGTAAGTCTGATGGACTTTCAGTGGTAGGCCCCATTCTTTACTTGATCTCTTCAAAATCGATATAGTCACCCTTCGGCGGTTTGCCGCCGCTGGGCCGCTGTTGCTTCTGCTGACTCTGCACCCGCTCCCCGCCATTGAACGTCTCCTGCTCACCACCCATTCCTTCCTGCATATTCCTGAACTGCCGACGCACCTGCCTGGTAGTCCTTACTACAGGCAACAAAAAATTAAATACAAACCGGTACAGTAAGTACAACACTATCGCCAGAAAAAATATCTCTGATAAAGGCATCATAATAAAATAATATGCTAAGGTAGGATATCTAAAGATAAAAGCCTGTTAAAGCCCGGCTTTACTTTTTGAAAACCCTGTCAACCAGCCAGTTAAGCCCATCGCCCAACTTTACAGCCAGCCTGTCGGCCAGCCGGAGGAGCACCCTCTGCAGACGTTCGTTCTGCAGGAACGTATCCAGCAGCTGGATCCCTGTCATTGTCTCGCCCTCTATCTTGCGGGGCAGCAGAGACCGGACGAACATCGAACCCGAATGTTGCTGTAAATAAGAAAAATTCTCATCTATCTGGGCTTCGAGCCCCTTAGCCTTCCGCCGCAGCTGTCGTATATCCTGTTCAAGGGTTGCCATGCTGCGGGCTCCTTTAGTCGTTGTTTTCATCTTCCCCTTCGGTTGATTTTTGTATAATAGTTTGAATGACAGGCTCTACGAAAAAGGCTTTCCGGAAGACAGCCAGTAGTATAAATACGACCATGATAATCAGGGTCACCAGGCCAAAACCCTTGACATAACTATGGAATTTTTCCGAAAACCAGAAGGCGAACATCATTCCTCCGAACAGCAAAAACAGAAAGGCCAGGAACAGTGACAGCAGGATCCAGGCAAAATAACCCGCTGACTTGGCAAAAAGGCGAAGACTCTGCAGTCGGTAGATCTCAAGCCGGGTTTCAAGATACTCTTTTAAAAGTGTCTTGTTTTCCGCGATAAAGGCACCTAAATTATCAGGTTGACTCATGCTCGTTCTTTTCGTTAAAAGTAAAATAATTTGGAAAGCTTCGGGGGAGTTTTTGGTAGAAATAAGAATTACCGTACATTTGCACAAGTAAATGAAGCAAAAGGAAAGGGAACGGGTTCGTTCCCTTCTTTAATTTTATAATACGCCCCCCGGGGTCTGACAGCTTTGTTTTTCGAGATCATGGCTAACGAAACAATTAAGGTAGTAGAAGGTTTAGTGCAGGCCCTGCTGGCCAACGACTCAGGTTATTTCCTGGTGGATGTCCGCGTTAAGCCCACTAATAATATTAAAGTATTTATTGACGGAGATCAGGGCATCTCCATCGAGAAATGTGTACAGATCAACAGAGCCTTGTACAAAAAGCTGGAAGAACTGGGTCTTTTCCCGACCGGTGATTTTTCCCTCGAAGTATCCTCTCCCGGTCTTGACGAGCCGCTGAAGCTGCTGCGCCAGTATAAAAAGAATATCGGGCGTCAGGTCGAACTGACCCTGCAGGACGGCTCAAAAAAAGAAGGTCGCCTGATGGAAGTCAGTGAAGATGGTATTATAGTAGAGGAGACAAAAGGAAAGAACAAGAAAAAAGAGGTAATTAACCATACTTTTTTATTCGATAACATAAAAACAACAAAGATTCAGGTAGTTTTTTGACAAAAAATTAAGCGTTATGGCAAGTATCAATCTGATCGAAGCCTTCCAGGACTTCAAGGAAGCAGAAAATATCGACCGTCCTACAATGATGAAAGTGGTAGAGGACGTGTTCAAAACCTTGTTGCGTAAAAAATACGGAAGCGACGAAAATTTTGACGTAATTGTGAATGCAGAAAAGGGCGACCTTGAGATCATGCGCCGGCGAACCATCGTAGAAGATGGAGCCGTCATGGACCCCCTGGCGGAAATAGCCTACAAGGACGCGGTAAAGATCGAACCCGACTATGAAGTTGGGGAAGAATTATATGAGGAAGTGGAAATACTGGACTTTGGCCGTCGCGCTATCCTTGCAGCCAAACAAACCCTGGCAAGCCGCATCGGGGACCTCAAAAAGAACGTCCTCGTAAAAAAATATAGTGAAAGAGTAGGCGAGATCGTCAGCGCCGAAGTCTATCAGGTGTGGAAAAAAGAAATTCTCCTGCTGGATGAAGAAGGCAGCGAACTGATCCTGCCAAAGTCCGAACAGATTCCCCAGGATTATTTCAAAAAAGGGGAAAATATCCGCGCAGTGGTGAAAAAAGTAGAACTGAAAAACAACTCTCCGGTGATCATTCTGTCCAGGACCAGCCCGCTGTTCCTGTCCAAACTCCTGGAGATAGAGGTTCCCGAAATTTTCGACGGACTGATCGTGATCAAAAAGATCGTTCGTGAACCCGGCGAACGCGCCAAAGTTGCCGTAGAGTCCTATGACGACAGAATAGACCCCGTAGGAGCCTGCGTCGGGATGAAAGGAAGCCGCATCCACGGCATCGTTCGCGAGCTCAAAAACGAAAATATCGACGTCATCAACTGGACAAACAATACCCAGCTGCTGATCCAGCGCTCCCTGACCCCGTCGAAAATCACCAATATGGAGCTGGACGGCGAAAAGTCGCACGCAAATGTGTATCTTAAGCCGGACCAGGTATCCCTGGCCATTGGACGGAAAGGAGTAAACATCAAATTGGCGCAGGAATTGACAGGATATACCATCGATGTATTCCGCGACAACGAGGGCGAACCGGAAGAGTTCGATATCGACCTCGAAGAATTCAGCGACGAGATCGAGACCTGGGTCATCGACGAGCTCAAACGCATTGGTTGCGATACGGCCCGCAGCGTACTCGACCTCACCGCGGAAGAGCTCGAAAGACGGACAGATCTTGAAAAACAAACCATCGACGACGTAAGAAGGGTGCTGAAAGAAGAGTTTGAAAAAGGATAACAGTAAATAGTTATATTTTTACAGAAATTTGTACACTCAAAAAAGGGAGACTAACTTAATCCCTTCGTAAGCGGACTACAGTCCGCTGGCCGTAAGGCCCATCGTCAGCCCGTGGATCGGGGATGGGTTAATTTTGAGTGAACCATACCCGATCCGCATAAGGGGGTTAAGAAAGGCAAATATGGCAGAAACAACAACATTACGCCTTATGGCTGCAGCTAAGGAATTCAACATCGGGAAAGATACCCTGGTGGATTTCTTGGTCGGCAAAGGATTTAGTAAAGACGATCTCAAGCCCACGTCCAAGCTGACGGAGGACATGTATCGCTCTTTACAGCAGGAATTCCAGGGAGATAAAGTCGCTAAGATCAAAAGCGATCAGATCGACTTGCCCAAAGGAAGCCTGGAAGGAAAAAAGAAAAAAGAAGAAGAGCCCCCTCTTTTCAGGAAAGAAGCTCCTCCCGTCGTAAAGAAACAGGCTAAGGAAGAGGCGCCCCCTCCGGTGGAAGAACCCCCGGTCGTGGCTGTAGTCGCACCGCCTGTAGAAGAAAAGGTGGAAGAGCCCGAAGTCGTGAAAATCGAAGCTCCGGAGCTGGAAGGTCCTAAAGTGATCAATAAGATCGATCTTTCTGCGATTGATTCTTCTACCCGCCCGAAAAAGGTGGTGAAGAAGGTCGAAGAAAAAGCACCCGAAGCTGTCGCTACACCGGAAGAGCAGGCCGTACCGGAGCCGCAACAACCGGAAGAGGTCAAACCTCAGCCGGAAGCAAAGCTGCCCGAACCACCGCCGGTCCAGGCTCCCGAGAAAGAAGAAGTGCCTGTAAAAGAGGTAAAAGAAGAACCTGTCCCGGAGGTTGAAACAACAACACCGGCAGAAGAAAAGATCGAACAGGTCGTCGCCGAACTGCCCGCGCACGTAGAAGAATCCGCGGCCGCAGATGAACAGGACGTTCCACCAGTCATAGAAAACATCAAAGCTGAAAAATTGGAAGGTCCTAAGATCCTTGGAAAGATCGAACTGCCGGTCAGCAACGATACCCGTCCGAAACAACCGGCGGAAGAAAAAAGGAAGCGCAAACGCATTCCCATCGAGAAGAAAGACAACAACAGCAATAATGCAGGCGGTGGAAGACCCGGCCAGCACGGCGCCAATCAACATGGAGCCGGTCAGCACGGTGGCGGTCAGCATGGACATGGCGGCGGACACGCAGCAGGCGCAGGCCAGCAGGGTGGACACGGCGGCGGTCAGCATAGCGGCGGCGGCAACCAGCGCCCTCCCGGTCAGGCGCGCATCCCGATCCAGCGCAATACCGGCGGCAGACCTGCCGGCGGACCAGGCCAGGGCGGCAACAGACGCCCCGACCCGCGTCATGCACCCCGCGAAGCAAAAGAGATCGACAAAAAAGAGATCCAGGAAAAGATCAGGCAGACCCAGGCCAAACTGGCTGGTGCCGGTGGCCGCGGAAAAAGCCTCAAAGCAAAATATCGTCGCGCCAAACGGGATGAAATGGCCGAACAGGCCGGTGGCGACGACATGATGGATAGCAGGCTGCAGGTCACTGAATTCATCAGCGTCAGCGAACTTGCCAACCTGATGGACGTGAGCTATGCAGACGTTATCAGCAAATGTATGAGCCTCGGCATGATGGTATCCATCAACCAGCGTCTCGAAGCCGACGTCATCGAGCTGGTAGCCGGCGAGTTTGGATATACAGTAGAGTTCATCGGCATCGACGACGCCGCCGAAATGGAAGAAGACGACGAAGAGGATGATTCCGAAGACATGTTGCCCCGCTCACCCGTAGTCACCATCATGGGTCACGTTGACCACGGTAAGACCTCACTGCTTGATTATATCCGCAGCGCCAACGTGGTAGCCGGTGAAGCAGGTGGTATCACCCAGCATATCGGCGCCTATCAGGTGACGACAGCTACCGGGAAAAGAATCACCTTCCTCGATACACCCGGTCACGAAGCCTTTACGGCCATGCGTGCACGTGGTGCCAAGGCAGCCGACGTGGCCGTCATCGTGGTGGCTGCAGACGATGCAGTCATGCCCCAGACCAAGGAAGCCATCTCCCATGCACAGGCCGCAGGTCTGCCCATGGTCTTCGCCATCAATAAGATCGACAGAGACGGAGCTAATCCCGAAAAGATAAAAGAACAGCTGGCAGGCATGAATATCCTCGTTGAGGACTGGGGTGGAAAATTCCAGTCACAGGAGATTTCTGCGAAAAAGGGACTCAACATTGACCTGCTGCTCGAAAAGATCGGCCTCGAAGCCGAGCTGCTTGACCTCAAGGCCAATCCCGATCGCGAAGGCTCCGGCAGCGTGATCGAGGCATCTCTCGACAAAGGCCGTGGTTATGTGGCTACCGTGCTCGTCCAGAACGGTACTTTGAAAAGTGGCGACCTGGTCGTTTCCGGCCAGTTCTTTGGCCGCGTAAAAGCCATGTTCAACGAACGTAATAAAAGGATCGAAGAGGCCCCGCCTTCTTCACCCGTCCTGCTCCTCGGCCTCAACGGCGCCCCCCAGGCCGGTGAAAAGTTTAAGGTCTATGAGGATGAGAGCGAAGCAAAAGAAGTGGCCAACAGAAGAGGCCAGATCCTCCGCGAACAGGGCATCCGTACGAAGAAACACATCACGCTCGATGAGATCGGTCGTCGTCTGGCCCTGGGCAACTTTAAAGAGCTCAACCTGATCATAAAGGGTGACGTGGACGGCTCGGTCGAGGCCCTCAGCGACTCACTGCAGAAACTGTCTACCGAAGAGATTGCCATACGCGTCGTACACAAAGCCGTAGGTGCCATCACCGAAAGCGATGTTCTGCTGGCTACTGCCTCCGACGCCGTTATCGTTGGCTTCAACGTCCGGCCCTCTTCCCAGGCTTCCCGCCTGGCCGAGACTGAAGGCGTGGAGATCAAGACCTACTCCATCATCTACAACGCGATCGAAGAAGTTAAGAGCGCCATGGAAGGGATGCTCGAACCAAAGATCCAGGAGAAAGTCGTCGCCAACGTGGAAGTTCGCAACGTCTTCAAATTCGACAAGGCAACAGTTGCAGGTTGTTATGTCCTCGACGGAAAGATCTTCAGGAACGCCAAGATCCGCCTCGTCCGCGAAGGCATCGTGGTCTATCCCATCGGAGAAGGCGCAACAGCAGAGCTCCAGTCGCTCAAACGTTTCAAAGATGACGTCAAGGAAGTGGCATCCAGCATGGAATGCGGTCTCACGATCAAAAACTTTAATGACATACGCGTTGGAGATATCGTAGAAGCCTACGAAGAAGAAGAAGTAAAACGCACGCTCTAACTAATTTTTTGTTAAATACCCCCCGTCTGGGGGGTATTTAACATTCAAAAAGATAGCTTTGGCAATTGAGCCTTTCAATGCCTTTACCAATATGCTTAAAAAATTCACTCTTTTTGCCATCGTTTTTTTTGCAATACTCTCCGGAAGTTTTGCGCAGCAAAAAGTTGTAGCCGATAAAATTGCCGGTATAGTAGGGGATAAGATCATTCTTAAATCTGAGCTGGCTATCGCCATCGCCGATATGCAGCGCAATTCGGGCGGAGCGGATGTAAAAGGGGTGGATGAATGCACCATTCTGGATAATATGCTCATCGAGAAAGCACTGGTATTACAGGCCGAAAAAGACTCCCTGCCCGTCAGCGACGAAGAGGTCGAAGCAGAAGTAGACCAGAAGATCCGCTACTTTATCCAGATGTACGGCGGTAAAGATGCCTTCGAACAGATCGCTCAGCGTACAGTATATCAGGCCAAACAGGACTTTATGGCCCCCATCCGTGAACAAAGGCTCGCGGATGCCATGCGTAAAAAGATCGTGGAGGGCATCAACATCACCCCCACAGAAGTAAAAGAATATTTTGATAAGATCCCGGCAGATAAAAGGATCTTTTATGAATCCGAACTGCGTCTCAACCAGCTCGTGGTCTATCCCAAAGCCAGCCGCGACATCGAAAAGCTGGCAATGGACGAGCTCAACGAATACAAACAGGAAGTGGAATCGGGCGCAAAAAAATTCGACATCCTCGCCAAGATCTATTCCGATGATCCCGGCAGCAAAGAAAAAGGCGGTCAGATCGAACTCAACCGCAACGACAGTAAAATGTGGGACCCGGTTTTCTTCTCCACCGCCTTCCGTCTCAAAGAAGGCCAGGTATCACCCGTCATAAAAAGTAAATACGGTTATCACATTATCCAGATGGTTAGCCGGAATGGCGATGATATCGTGGTAAGACATATCCTGAAGATCCCCCAGATCACACAACCCGAAATTGATGAGACCGCGACTCTGCTGGACTCCGTCCGCTCACAGCTGATAGCCGGCACCCTTACCTTTGGGGCAGCTATCGTCCAGAATACACCCGTCGACGACCCGCAGCGATCCACCGCCGGTCAGGTCATGGGCAAAAACGGCTCTACCTTCCTGTCTATCTCAGACCTCGACAAGGATATGGTCCTCCTGTTAAAAGGCGCAGACCTCAAACCCGGTCAATACTCCAAACCCGCTGTCTTTACCGACGAAAGAGGGAAAAAAGGCGTTCGCATAGTACAGCTGCTGTCAAAGACCGAACCCCATCGCGAAAACCTCCGGGATGACTACGACCGTATTTCCCAGCGTGCAGTAGTAGAAAAGAAATCCGCAGCCCTGGAAAAATGGTTCCTGACCAAGATCCCCACTTTCTACATTATGATCGATGGAGACTACCGGAATTGCGCTAATCTCTCCAAATGGCAAACTGCAGCCCCAACCGCAGGTAAATAATTGGTTTTCCGCAGCAACAGGTAATTATTTTAGGTATAAACCCTTATTGCACCCGAAATATCATATTATTTCAGAGTGCATACATCGTTCTTTAGTAATTTGATGGCTAGACCACAGGCGGCCCTCGGGGTCCCTTGCAAACAACTCAAGTATGCTAAGTAGTGCCCCAAAGTCCGTGCCTACGACAAAGCAATTTAGACAACCTTATTATATGGATATTGCCCCTGACGGGGCTATCATATCAACCTGTGCCCGCTTTGCCGCGCTGCTCAAAAGAAGAGATATTCATAATTTTTTGGGGACCAGTGTATTGGAAATATTTTCCCGCGTGGGAAAGACAGATCCCCAGCTTACTCCCGATAACATCAATGGCGACCTGCCCCGTATCATCGACCTGCCCGTCCAGGTCCCGGCCGCCAAATCCTTTATTATACGCTGGATCCCGATCCCCCGGTACAGCATGGGTGTCGACGCCGGTGGCTGGCAGCTCACAGGGCTGAAGATCTATGCCGATCCATTCCCGGCACCCAAAACCAACGATAACCTCTCCACTGCCCATTATTCCGCCGTCAGCGATCAGGTATCCGATATTATCATAACTACCGATACACAAGGACTTATCGTTTATTGGAATAATGCTGCGGAAAAATTTTACGATATCCCTGTCCGTGAAGCAATTGGCCAACCATTCAGTCAGCTCATCCATTATGACTATGTAAATACTTCCGAAACAGAGAAACAAAAGACACTTCGGGAAAAAGGGTTTTGGGAAGGAGAAGCGACATATGTCTCCATTGACGGAAAAAAATCGTACCTTATTTGTTCTTTACGTTATGTCAGGGACAGCGATCGGCGGATCACCGGGGTCATGGCCCTTAATAAGGATATTACCGAAGTCAAATTGGTACAGCAGGATCAAAAAAGAGCCGAAAAACAGCTACGTCAATATTCGGAGCAGATTGCAAACATCCTGGAAAGCATAACGGATGGATTTTTTGTACTTGATCAGCACTTTAAGGTAAAACTCTGGAATCATGAAGCAGAAAGGATCACACATCTTTCTGCCGGGGAGATGATAGGACAATCTATCTGGGAAAAATTACCTGAGCTGGTGGATACGGATACCTGGCAATCCTTTCACAAAGCTTTCAAAAAGAAAATGACGGTTACCTTTGAACAATACAACGAACGTTCGGATCGCTGGCTCGAAATGAGCCTCTATCCATCTGACCAGGGATTGTTTGCCTGGTTCAAAGATGTGACCATTCGCAAAAAACAGGAGGCGCTGCTCGCACTGGAGAAAAGAGTGCTCGAGCTGAATACCGGCAAACGCATGAGCCTCCGCACCCTTCTTAATTATTTTCTCAAAGGCATTCAGAAGTTATTTCCGGGTATGTATTGCAGTGTGTTGACCCTGGATGACGACAGTCTCTGCGTCAGGCTGCTATCCGCCCCGGGTTTACCCGCTATATATGCGCATGCCATTGACGGCCTGCCAATCGGACCTGCACAAGGCAGCTGCGGCACCGCCATGTACAGGAAAGAGACGGTCATAGTGAGCGACATCGCCACCGACCCACTCTGGAAAGATCATCGGGACCTGGCCCTGCAATTCGGCCTGCGGGCCTGCTGGTCGATCCCCGTCCTCGACAACAGGGACGAAGTGCTCGCCGCATTTGCCGTTTATTACGATACGGCCAAGTCGCCGACGGATGTTGAAATGGACATCTTCGAAAGAGTGGCGAACCTCGTGGCCATTATCATCGAAAGCAAAAAGGCGGAAGAAGAATTAAACATCAGCAACGAAAGATATACGCAGCAGGAGCTTAACAAACAAAAGCTCATTGCCCAGGCAATGGTCGACGCCCAGGAAAAGGAAAGGGCCGAGATTGGAAAAGAGCTGCACGATAATATCAACCAGATCCTTTCTACGACCAAACTCTACCTCGAGCTCGCAAAAAATGACACGGGCGAAAGGCTCAGCCTCATCACCCGCAGCGCCGGAAATATCCACAATGCCATCCATGAGATCCGGAATATCTCCCGGTCCCTCGTCCCGGCGAGCATCGGAGACCTCGGCCTGCAGGATTCCATCATCGACCTGGTAGAAAGCGTACAGACGACCCGCGCAATTCATGTTGAATTTTACCCGGTCGGCAACTTTGATGAGAAGATCAGCGATAAGGCCAAGCTGATGCTTTTCCGGATCATCCAGGAACAGATCAACAATGTCCTGAAACATTCCGGCGCCCGGAATCTCATCATCGAGCTGACCCTCGAGGAGACGGACAACAACATCGAGCTGAGCATCACCGACGACGGAAAAGGATTTAACCCCGAAAAGGTCAGGAAAAAAGGACTCGGGCTGTCCAACATCATTAGCCGGGCAGACCTCTTTGGCGGAAAGGTGACCATCCAGTCCTCGCCAGGCCGCGGTTGCAAATTAAGAGTGCAGGTGCCTGTCATATAAAACCAAAACCAAATCTTAAAACAATCCTATATGAGCAAGATCAATATCTTAATTGCCGATGACCATAAACTGATCAGGGAGACCTGGAGTTATATCCTGAATAGTGACGCGCGATTCCAGGTGATAGCTGAGTGCGGAGATGCACAGGAAGCGGTCGAACTGGCAAAGACCAAACGCCCTCATGTCGTTCTGATGGATATCAATATGACCCCGTTCTCCGGCCTCGAAGCCACTCAGCGCATCCGGAAGATCTCCCCCGGATCAAAGGTGATCGGTGTCTCTATGCACTCCCAGCCTGCCTATGCCAAAAAAATGCTTCAGATGGGGGCCCGCGGTTATGTTACCAAAAACTCCTCCAAGGAAGAAATGATCAAGGCTATCCTGGAGGTCAACCACGGCAACAAATACATCTGCGACGAGATAAAGAATATCATCTCCGAACAGCTCCTGGACGAAAAAGAAGACTCACCAAATATCAATGCCCTGACAGAGAGGGAGATGCAGATCATTAATTTTATAAAGGAAGGCCTTTCATCCAAAGAGATAGCCACCAGCCTGAATATTTCCCTGAAGACAGTAGAAGTCCACCGCCATAATATTCTCAAAAAGCTGAAACTAAAGAATTCTGCTTCGCTGGTAAACTTCATTAATACAAACGCTACATATATTTAGTTCATTGCTAAACTGTTATCTCATTGTGCCGCCTCGAAAAGGTAGAGGTATACACTTAAAATTGGCCTAGTTTTCCCTTATAGCAGACAAATCGGAACTCTTTTTCTTTATAAACTACCTGCTTTGACGGAATTTTAGGACCTGAAGCCAGAATGAAGAACTTTTTATCCAATCCTTAGAAAAGCCACGGGATCTTCTGTTCCCAAAAAGAGTGTACAAATTCCTGTTGTAACACCGCCCCCAAGCCTATGAAGACTGGGGGTTTTTTCACGGAAGCCGCCCATCCAGGACCCCGGGGTCCCTATCGCCTCCCGGCAACCTAACCTTTACCCCATTCCCCCAAACCCTCCGCAGCCTCTCCATCTCCCTAACAGTGTTATACTTTTCTTTTTCCTTAACTATTTACTCCCTAACTTTGCGACTTATTTTTCCCCATGAGCGATGCAATAAAACATGAATGCGGGCTGGCATTCATTAGGTTACGCAAGCCGTTCTCTCATTATCTGCAGCAATACGGCACTGTCCTGTATGGTATTAACAAACTGTACCTCCTGATGGAAAAACAGCATAACCGGGGACAGGATGGCGCAGGAGTCGCCTCAGTAAAGTTGAACATCGAACCCGGCCACCCCTTCCTGCACCGCATCCGTAGCGCCAATAACCAACCCATCTCCGACATCTTCTCAAAGATCATGGGGGAAGTAAAGGAGATCGAACAGTACCAGCCCGACATCACCAAACATCCCGGCCTCATGAAAGGCCATATCTCCCACGTAGGAGAATTGCTCCTGGGTCATCTCCGTTATGGCACCCAGGGAAGGAACAGCGCAGAATTTTGTCATCCCTTTATAAAGAGAAATACGATCCCGGCCCGTAACCTTGCTCTTGCCGGCAACTTTAACCTGGTCAACACCGACGAGCTGTTTGACCTCATTGGCGTCGATCCGGGTGAATTTCAGAAACAGAGCGACCTGGCCGCTATGATGGAGGTCATCCATCATTTCATCGTCAACGCCGATGAAGCCGCTCCGGGTAACCTGGACCTCGTCGGCCTCCTGCGCAAGGCTGTTCCCCTCTTTGATGGCGGCTTCACTGTCGGCGGCCTGCTTGGCAACGGTGACAGCTTTGTCTTCCGGGATGCCCATGGCATCCGCCCGGCATACTATTATATCAATGACGATGTCGTCGTAGCCGCCTCGGAAAGGTCAGCGATCCGCACGGTCTTCAACGTAGGAGAAAACGAGGTTATGGAACTGATGCCCGGAAAAGGACTCATCGTCAAAGCCGACGGCCGGGTATCGATAGAAACCATCCTGGAACCAAAAGAAAGACGCGCCTGCAGCTTCGAACGGATCTATTTCTCCCGGGGCAGCGACGAAAAGATCTATCGCGAACGGATCGCGCTGGGCTACAACCTCAGCGATCAGATCCTGACCGCCATCAATCATGATCTCAAGAATACCATCTTCTCCTTTATTCCCAATACAGCCGAAGTGGCGTTCTACGGACTCTGGAAAGGCATGGACGACTACCTCGAAAGCATCAAGATCCAGCGGATCCTCTCCTGGGGGAACGATATCAACAAGGATAAACTCGTGGAAATGCTCAGCCGGAAGATCCGCGTTGAAAAAGTAGCGATAAAAGACGTGAAGATGCGCACCTTCATAACGGCGGATACCAGCCGAAACGAGATGGTGCAGCACGTCTACGACGTCACCTATGGTACGGTACAAAAGGGTGTTGATACGCTGGTCGTTATAGACGACTCCATCGTCAGGGGCACAACCCTGAAGGAAAGCATCATTCGCATGCTCACCCGCCTCGAACCAAAAAAGATCATCGTCGTCTCCTCCGCTCCGCAAATACGTTATCCGGATTGTTACGGCATCGACATGAGCAAGCTGGGTGACTTCATCGCCTTCCGGGCAGCCATGGAACTCTGGAAAGAAAAAGGAAAAGAAAGCTGCCTGCAGGAGTTTTACGATCGCTGTAAGGAATTACAGCGTACCGGTCAGCTACATACGGAAAACGTGGCCCAAAAGGTATACCAGCCCTTTACCGACCAGGAGATCTCCGACAAGGTCGCACAACTCATAACCCCACCCGACATCGATACGCCTGTACAGGTCATCTTTCAGACAATTGATTCCCTGCACAGATCCTGTCCTACCAATACGGGTGACTGGTATTTTACCGGCAACTATCCCACTCCGGGGGGTAACAGGGTCGTCAATAAGGCATTTATGAATTACATGGAAGGAAAGAATGTTCGCGGATACTAAAATATCTTAGGGACAAATTGGGGTTATCAGAGAAAATCCTTAATATTACTATAGAAGTTTCATATAGTTTCGCACCCCCCTTAAAAGATTTGTCTGGTTAACGCGCTCGTTAGTAATGTTTGATTGTTTTCTGTCTTAGAAAAAACCAAGCGTTATGAAGAAAGTTTCTATTATGATCGTGGACGATCATACGCTAATTCGTGAAACATGGAGTTTTTTATTGGGAAAAAATGAAAACTTTGATGTTGTAGCTGAATGCGGTGACGGCGAACGTGCCATTGAACTGGCCCGGGATAAAAGACCCGACGTCGTACTTCTTGATATCAATATGGCTCCGATGAGCGGTTTTGATGTCCTGAAGATGATCCGCAAGTATTCTCCCGGCTCCAAGATCATTGGTGTTTCAATGCACTCCCAGCCAGCTTATGCAAAGAAAATGCTCCGCCTGGGTGCGAAAGGGTATGTTACAAAAAACTCCCCCCGCCAGGAAATGCTGGAGGCCATCGCCGAGGTCAGTAATAACCATGTCTATATCTGCCAGGAGGTAAAGAATATCCTATCGGATCAGCTGCTCAACGGTGACCAGGTCAATCCCGATATCAATAATCTTTCCGATCGGGAAATGCAGATCGTCAGGGCGCTGAAAGAAGGGATGTCTTCAAAGGAGATCGCCTCCGACCTCAATATTTCCCTGAAAACAGTGGAAGTGCACCGGCATAATATCCTGAAGAAGTTAAAGCTTAAGAACACTGTTTCGCTCATTAATTTTATCAATTCCCAGGCATTCGACATCTAGGAAATCTACTCTATTTTGAGTAGCTTGAAGTATAATTTGATTTCCGGATGAAGACCCTATTGATAATAAGACATGCGAAAAGCAGCTGGGACAGCGCGGACATAAGCGACTTCGATCGACCGTTGAACGACAGGGGCAAACGGGATGCCCCCGCCATGGCCGAACGGCTGATAAAAGCAAATGTCACCATCGATCGCTTCGTATCCAGCCCCGCCAAAAGAGCCCGCCAGACCGCCACGATCTTTATCGAAGCTTTCGGCAAAAAAGCCAGGGAGATCCATTTTATCCCAGAGCTCTATCACGCCTCGCTCGAGACCTTCAAAACTGTGGTGGCCGGTCTCAACGATCGGGATAATTCCGTCGCCCTGTTTTCCCATAACCCGGGCATCACGGCGTTCGCCAACATCCTCAGCTCGGTCAGACTGGATAACATGCCCACCTGTGGCGTTTTTGCGGTAAACAGCCCCGCCGCCACCTGGAGCGAATTTCTTTCAGCTTCGCCAAATTTCTGGTTTTTTGATTATCCTAAGTCCGGCCACGATTAAGCCGCCCGATCACATCCATTATCTCTTTTTTTAACAGCTGATCACCGGTCCCCGGATCAGGCAGTTCCGCTTTATGCTGTTCCTCCATCCCCGTCATCACATCAGGCAGAAAAAAGCCGTCCTGTTCGACACAGACAGCCCAACCCTTCCGCGCTAAATAATTCCCAAGATATTCCTGTTCGGTCTGACCGGGCGTAGGGATCAGGATCGCCCGCTTACCCAGCCGCATAAGGTCCATAACCGTACTGTACCCGCTCCGGCATATGATCTGCCCTGCCCCCCGGATCACCACTTCCAGCTCTGCCGCCGGTAAGTGATTATGGACCGTCACCCGCGGCGGCGCCGCCAGCTCCGCACCATCCGGCAAACCCCGCACCAGCACCACCCGACCCGGATAGTCGGTCACCTGCTCCAGTATTTTCTTTTCCAGCAAGGTCCGCTGCGGCTCCGGCCCCGACAACAATACCAACAGATCAAAGCCGGTTCCTTCAACCGGTTTACCATAACCGTTGTCTTCGCCCACGTCACAACCCCCAAATCTCGACAACCACCCAATATAACGGACAGGAATACCCGGCAGCCTCGCCGGATGCGACAATTCCCCCGCCAACCCATCCGGCTCCTCCGCATCCGGCACCCAACATAAAGAATAACGACGGATAAAAGCATAGTTCATCCGCTGCAATATGCGATCCGCCACAGCCCCCAAGGGCGTCCGGATCCTTAGCTGATGCGTCACAAAAACAGAAACAACCCCCGGCAAATAAAGCCCATAACGATTATCAGAAATGATCAGATCCGGCTCCTCCCTGCGCGCCCAGGCCCTCAACCAGGCCTTTTCCCGATTGACGCGGATCAATATTTTCGGGATCGAGCAGATTAGCTGAAAAACAGTCATGGCGCGGTTTTTGCCATATTTTATGCCGTAACCTGGCAATTCTGTGAATAAAAGATCGGGAATTTCACGAAGGAGAATCGTCTTCTGCACACCGGAAACGGCAGCCACAACAATACATTTCTGATTTAGTAATTCTTTAATTATTGGAATACATCTGGTTACATGACCAAGTCCCCAATCAAGCGGAGCTATAAGAATTTTTAGCTTTTTAGCAGCCGGATTGTTAATTTTTTCGGGAGTTGGCACCTTTGTATACTATTTTCAATCCAAAGTAGTTAAATTAGTAGGATTAATATCATGAAAACCATAAAGGCAATATTGATTCTCTTAGTATTATTTAGTACAATTGCATTGACTAGCTGCAGTTCCGGCCGCGGTATCGGCGGAAGCAGTAAGAAATGCGGCTGTGGTATCACAAAAGGTATGTCTGGTTATTAAAATCTAATAGAAATGAAAGCTTGTAACAGGGATTTGCTTGTTCTGGTGAAAGATGAACACATGAACGAAAAGTCGATGGAGCGAGAGTTGGAGCAATTAAACGACCTGCTGTTCCACTTCGAGACCATCGAAACGTTTTGCACTGCTCATGAAGTATTCGATATCAATCGGCACAAAACACTCTTCAAACGCGATAACATCCAAAAGATCGTCCGCCAAAAGGAATTGAAACCTTTCTTCTTCATCTGCAATAAAAACTAAGCAGACATCAGCTCAAATCTACTTTTAAGTCTATTCGCTCCTCCTTTAATCTATTCTAATTTACTCATCGCTTCCCGAAGCTTCCGGATCATTTCAGGGATATCTTCCAGCTTACAGGTGCCTACAGAAAGCCTGTACCAGGGCGAGGTTTTTGATGCCCCAAACGCCGAGAAAGGAACAATAGCCAATCCAGCCTCATTTAATAAGTAGGACGTGACATCCGGCTGGTCCTTTATTACCAAACCATCCTTCGTCTTCTTCCCTGTCAGGTCAATTTTTATAGTGAGATAGATGGCTGCTTCCGGCGCCAGCACATCGACATTGAAGCCTTCTTTTTTCAGAGCCACAAACCCTTCATAGATCTGTTGCAATCTCGCCGATACCGCCCCCTTGAAAGTCTTCAGATAGGCATCGATATTTTCTTTCTGCAACAGATACACCGCCGTCGCCTTCTGCTCGGCCATCGGCGCCCAGGAGCCGATATGCGTCATGATCGCCTTCATCTTGCCGATGATCTCCGCAGGACCAAAAGACCAGCCCACTCTCACACCCGTAGCCGCAAACGCCTTGCTGATAGCATCGACAAAAATAGTATACTCCCGCATCGCAGGATACAGCGAAACAGGATTGTAATGTTCTATGGAGCCATACGTTAGCTGCCAGTACATCTGGTCATACAACACAAAAAGCTTTTTCTCACCGGCGCCGCGCCGCGCATTTTCTTCCAGCACCAGCTCACAGATGGCCGACAGGTCCTTACGGGAGATCGTCGTACCCGTAGGATTCTGCGGCGAACAAAGACAGATCAACGTAGCTTCCTTCACATGCGGACGAAGAGCATCCGCCGTCGGCATGAAATTGTTTTCTGCCGTCGCCTCTATCACTACATGCACACCCCAGTTGAGGTGCGTATAATGGTTGTTATTCCATGAAGGCACCGCATAAATGACCTTATCCCCCTCGTCGATCAGGGTCCTGAACAAAGAATAGATCAGCGGCCTTCCTCCACTGGATACAAGTATTTCGTCCACTCCATAAGTCAATTGCTCCCTGTCTTTTAAAAAGACTGCAATAGATTCCCGCAGGTCGAGATTGCCTTCTGCTAAAGGATAGTTGGTGAAATGTTTCCTGTATGCATCAACAATAGCATCTTCCAGCTCCCTGGGAATGGGAAATATAGTTGGATCAAAATCACCTACGGTAAAATTGTAGATCTTTTCTCCCTTCCTGATCTTCTCCCGGATCTCTCCTCCCAATTTGACGATCTCAGATCCGATCAATGTTTCAGCCAGATGTGACAACTTCATGAATGGTACTGTTTTAAAATGTCGGCGTAAAGGTAGTTTAATTATATCTTTTTAAGATGCTCAGCACCTCCTGATCAACCGGGTGATTGGCCGTATCGCTCATCGGCTTACCAAAAAACCAGGTTTCATACTCGTTCCGGAAAATGCCGCCAGCCTGCGTTCTGGCCAGTACGGCTTTGTGAGACATCGTATAAATGGAATATCCTGCCGCTCCAAGCCCCATTAAAAAATAAAGGATCAATAACACGCGGAACACTAACGCACCAATCGCAACCGGTCCACGCGGCGCCGCAGCCCACCGCGATGCACCCACTCCCCCGACATTTCTTAATGAAACAATTATCACCACCATATAGGGCACAACAGGTATCCAGAACCGGGCATCAAAAAAAGGCCAGTTGAATAACAGTAGACAATA
Organism: Puia sp.; assembly: GCA_036499285.1. Lineage (GTDB taxonomy): Bacteria > Bacteroidota > Bacteroidia > Chitinophagales > Chitinophagaceae > Puia. The sequence continues at coordinate 49,729 of DASYEB010000011.1, forward strand.
AGCGATCAGATAGGTTGATATAACCAATGGAACCTCTTTTCGCCGGATAAAAAGGGCATAAATAAGGACCAGCGCCAGCAAAAGCCCGGCAACGATCAATAAAAAATTTCCCCGGCCCGGTAACAGCGTCATCACCTTATTGCCGGGAACGTTCACGATCAGCTGCCCCCATTCTTTAAGATGTTCCCGCAGCAGGGGCACCGGAGAACCCCTCTCCTGGAGAGATCTCAGGTACATGTCGATCCGCAAGGCCTTCGAAAATAAAAAGACCCCTGTCAGACTAAGTATACCCGCCCCAACCAGCAGGATCTTCACGATCGGCAGCTTCAGCAGCTGCCTGTGCTCCCGCATCAATCCGACAAGCAGGGCTGGCACCAGCATACAACCCGCCGACCGGGTGAAAAAAGCCAGCCCGGCCCCCGCAAATGCCGCTATCAGCCAGAGCCATTTCTTTTCCCGGGTATAACGCTGAAAACAATAGAGACATCCGGTTGAAAAGAACAGGTATTGCATTTCCGAAAGGGGATAGGCAAAGAACTTTATAAAGGTCCAGTGCAGACAAACCAAAGGAAAGAACAGGAATGACCGCAGCGAAGGCGGAAAGCTCCCGCTTACAAAAAAGAGACTCCCGGCCAGGAACAGGGCATTGATCCCTGCAATGACAAAGGAATGCAGCAGACCCAGCCGGGACAAAACCAGTAGAAGAACAGGATAGCCAAGGGGATGAGGGTCGTCCGCAGCGTGAAATCCCGCCGGACAGGCATTTTCCAAACATTCCTTCAGGGAAAAATAATGAATGCTGTCATATTCCAGCCGGAGAGGAGCAAAACAACCGAGCAGATAAAAGGCGGCAAAAGATAAAAGAAGAAACCGCTGACTTTCCGGACGACCAAATACAGAGTAGGTGAAACGGTCCTTTAAACCCATTGTGCCGGAATTTGGAGCCAACTATCGGAATCGAACCGACGACCCTTTCATTACGAATGAAATGCTCTACCAGCTGAGCTAAGTTGGCTTTTGATCCGCCAGCGGCGGATCGGGGTGCAAAAATACAGGGTGTACCCCAATTAATGTCCTTTGCCGGCAATAAATTTTATGATAGCCGACAGGTCCTCCTCTCCCAACCCTTCCGCCGTAGCCTGCCGGAAGCTCTCTTCTACCACAAGCCCGCCGGGACTATGCATCCCCTGCTCTTTGACCAGCCGAAGGTCCTTCGCCATCAGCTTCAGCGCAAATGCCGCAGGATATTGATCGTTCACAAAGTTGGGCGTCTTCAGTTTGGCAAACGCGCTGCTAACCGCACTTTCATTTATGACGGCCATCATCTCCGCAGGCGCAACCCCCTTCTCCCGGGCAAAATTCACCGCCTCCGCCAGCCCCTGCATCGTAAACGACAAAAAGAGATTGATAGCCAGCTTGGCATTGTTGCCGGAACCCTGCTCACCCAGATAAAAAGAGGCCTTACCAAGCTTTTCAAAGACCGGTCTTGCCGATTCATAAACCGCCTTCTTCCCCCCAACCAGTATCACCAGCTGCCCCAGCTCGGCCGGTTTTACGCTGCCCGAAACCGGCGCATCCAGGTAGTCCACCCCCTTAGCTGCCAGCTTAGCCGCCAGTTCCCTCGTCGTAGCCGGAGACACCGTGCTCATGTCAATGACCACCCTGCCGCTCGCAGCAGCACCCAAAACACCTACACCCGCCAATAAACCATCCGGCCCGTCATGCACCTGTTTCAAAGCCGCATCATCCGCCACCATCGTGATCACCTTATCCGCTTTCGCCCACAACTCCCGCGGACTACCCGCCAAACTAGCGCCAAGCTCCTTTAAAGGAGCCGCCTTCCCCGCCGTCCGGTTATAAACGATGACCTCGAACCCCGCCCTGAGAAGATTCTTTACCATGGGCAGGCCCATATTGCCAAGTCCTATCCATCCGATCCTTTTTGTTGACATATTACCTGAATTTTAATGCTCAAAATCCAAAACCACCCCATTGATACAATACCGGAGCCTGGTAGGCGCCGGCCCGTCATTAAACACATGCCCCAAATGCGACTTACACCTCCCGCACATTACCTCCGTCCGGTCCATGCCATAACTATGATCGGCAGCATAGATAATACTACCCTTGCTGATCGGCTCATAAAAGCTGGGCCAGCCGCAGCCGCTCTCAAACTTTGTATCGCTTCTGAACAGGGCATTCCCACACACGGCACAGTAAAAAGTACCGATCTCATGGGAATGTTCAAAAGGACTGCTTCCCGGCCTTTCCGTCCCCTTCTGCCGGGCAATTTCATAGACTTCCCCCGGCAATATCGCCTTCCACTGGTCATTGGTCAGGCTGACCGGATCTGAATCATTCCGGGAATAAACCGGGTTATTTTGCTTATTGTTTGTATCCATATGCCTGTTTTTTTGAAAATTTCTATAATTCTACCCTAATTTAATGGATTTTCAACGGTCCCAGAAAAATGTTAAAGCATTTTAAGACCTGTATGTTATATTTGCCCACTCACAAGGGTAAGTCGTACGTATTATGTTCAATTTAATTTTATTCGGCCCTCCCGGCAGCGGAAAGGGCACACAATCCGAAAGGTTGATCTCCAAATATGGGCTCAAACACCTGAGTACGGGAGACCTGCTTCGTAGCGAGATCTCCGGGCATACGCCTTTAGGCCTCGCCGCAAAAAGTTATATGGACAAGGGACAGCTCGTCCCCGATGAGGTGGTCATTGAAATGATCAGCTCTGCATTGGACAACAACCCCCGGGCCCATGGCTTCCTTTTCGATGGATTTCCCCGCACCACAGCCCAGGCAGAAGCTCTCGACAAGCTGCTTGCTCAAAAAGGCACTTCCATCGCCATCGTCCTGGCCCTCCAGGTCAGCCAGCAGGAACTGATTAAAAGACTGCTGAACCGGGGTCTTACATCCGGCCGGTCCGATGATGTCAACGAAGAGATCATCGCCGCCCGCATAGGCGAATACGAAAAAAAGACAGCCGCCGTAGCAGACCACTACCGCAAATACGATAAGGTCGTTTATGTTCAGGGCGAAGGAGATGTCGACGAGATCTTCGGGTCCCTGAGCAAAGAGATCGACATCCGCGACAGAGCCTAGATCAGCCCGTCCCAGCCGCTGACGGTCCGCCGCAACCCCTTATCTCATTTCCCCGGGGATCGCATGCAACACTGCCTTCCGCCCGTTTCTCAGCACCTCCAACTCTATCGAACGACCAATAACCTCCGCACTCAGCATTTTGTGCAGCTCATCCACCGTACCCACGGCCTTCCCATTACAGGCAACAATAATATCCCCTGTATGGATCTCATTGTTATAGGAAGGCTGGTCGGCAACGACCTCATATACATAAACTCCCGTATTCTTTTCCAGCCGGTTTGCAGCGACCATCCGGCCCGTCAGATTCACAACCTGCCCCGCAATCCCCAGATAAGCCCTCTTTACTCTCCCTTCCATGATCAGCTTGCCTGCCACAAAAGCAGCGACATTGGCAGACACAGCAAAACAAAGACCCTGCGCAGACAATATCGTGGCCGTATTGACCCCGATCACCTGGCCCAGCGAATTGACCAGCGGCCCACCGGAATTACCCGGGTTAAGTGAAGCGTCGGTCTGAATGATATCATCGATCAGCCGCCCATTGGTAGCCCTCAGCGTCCGCCCCAGCGCGCTGACGACCCCGGCCGTCACCGTATGCTGCAGCCCCAGCGGATTGCCGATAGCAATAGCTATCTGCCCCGGCTGCAGCTTCTCCGAATTGGCAAAGGTCAGCGCCTTCAATCCCGTCACATCTATCTTCAGTACCGCAATATCCGTAGAAGGATCGGCGCCCTTTAATTCTGCATTCACCGTCCGCCCGTCGGCCAGCGAAACCCGGATATCCCTCGCATTTTCAATGACGTGATTATTGGTTACCACAAACCCGTCCGTACTGATAATAAATCCCGAACCGGAGCCCGGCGCCAGCTTTGGCTCACCCTTCAGCCCCGGCTCAGGCTGCCGACGCCCTCCCGGCGCAACCGCCCGCTCACTCACCGGCTTCTGCACCTGTATATGCACCACAGCCTCGGCCACCTGTCCCACCACACCCGTGATCGTCCGGGAATAACTATCCAGCAGCTCCGCATCCCGCTCTGCGGGCGCATAGTCTATCCATGAATAATTGTTTTCCATAGCCGAATCAGGGCAAAAGACTGACCAATCTTTTTGCCCTGCCAGACTGACACAACCCCAAAACTTTACCTACCTTCGAGGGGATAAAACCCACGATTGTATCTATGCCGAAGCTTGGAAACTATGTAACCGGATCCTGGATCACAGGCGACGGAGAAGGCCAGCCGCTCTACAACGCCTTCAACGGAGATGTCATCACCCACGCCAGCACAAAAGGACTGGATTTTGCCGCGATCCTGGATTATGCCCGCAAGACGGGTAACCCGACCCTGCGCCATATGACCTTCCCGGAAAGGGGACGGATGCTGCGGGCCCTGGCGCTTCATTTACGCGAACATCTCGAAAAGTTTTATACCATCAGCTTTCTGACCGGTGCCACCCGTGCCGATAGCTGGATAGACCTGGAAGGAGGCATCGGAAACCTCTTTTCTTATGCATCCCTGCGCCGCAAATTCCCCGACGAACCCTTTTGTCTCGACGGGGAAGGGCTCAATCTCGGGAAAGCCGGTACCTTCATGGGCCAGCACCTTCTTGTGCCAAAAGAAGGCGTCGCCATCCACATCAACGCATTTAATTTCCCCGTCTGGGGTATGCTGGAAAAAATAGCCGTCAATCTGCTGGCAGGAATACCCGCAGTCGTCAAACCCGCCTCCGTGACCTCCTTTCTGACCGAGGCCGTGGTCCGCGAGATCGTCAATTCCGGTATCCTGCCACCCGGCGCCCTCCAGCTGATCTGCGGCAGCGCCGGCGATATCCTGGACCATGTGACTTATCATGACGTCGTCACCTTCACCGGCTCCACGACCACCGGCCAGCAGCTTAAAGCCCATCCCCGGATCCTGAGCGAGAACACACCCTTCAATATGGAAGCGGATTCCCTCAACTGCCTCGTCCTGGGTGAGGACGTGCAGCCGGGCCAGCCGGAATGGGACCTCTTTATAAAAGAATTACGCCGGGAGATGACCGTCAAGGCCGGCCAGAAATGTACAGCCGTACGCAGAATATTCGTCCCGGAAAATAAGATGGAAGATACCTGGAAGGCCCTGACAAAGGCCCTCGAATCGATCCCCATCGGCAACCCCGGAAACGAAAAAGTGAGGATGGGCGCCCTCGCCGGACTTTCCCAGCGGGAAGAAGTACGAACCCAGGTCCGCCGCCTGCTGGCGTCCTCCCAATTGTTGTATGGCTCCCTCGACAGCGTTGCCGTCATCGATGCCGACGCAACCAAAGGCGCCTTTCTCAGCCCCCTGCTCCTGCTGAATGAGACGCCCTTCACCAGCGAAGAACCACACGAGATAGAAGCCTTCGGACCCGTCAGCACCCTCATGCCTTATAAAGGCGCCGAGGAGGCGATTGCACTTTCCAAAAAAGGGAAAGGCTCGCTTTGCAGCTCCATCGTCACAGCCGACCCCAACATCGCCCGCTCTTATGTCCTGGGCGCAGCCACCCACCACGGCCGCATTCTCATCATAAACGAAGAATGCGCGAAAGAAAATACCGGGCATGGCAGCCCCCTGCCCCTGCTGGTACACGGCGGCCCCGGCCGCGCCGGCGGCGGAGAGGAAATGGGCGGCATCCGCGGCATAAAACATTATATGCAGCGGGTGGCCGTACAGGGCTCCCCTTCCATGCTTACCAACCTTACCAACACCTACCAACCCCACGCCCGCCAAAAGATCGAAGAAAAACACCCCTTCCGGAAATATTTCGAAGAGCTTCAGATAGGAGATACCGTCGTCACTCACAAACGCACCATCACCGAAGCCGACATCTCCAACTTTGCCAACCTCAGCTGGGATCATTTTTATGCCCATACCGACCATACGTCCCTCGATGGGACACTCTTCGAAAAGCCGGTCGCCCACGGATACCTTATCCTCAGCGCGGCAGCCGGCCTTTTTGTCGATGCCGGAAAAGGACCCGTCATGCTGAATTATGGACTCGAAGAATGCCGGTTCCTAAAACCCGTTTATGCGGGTACCACCATCGGCGTGAAGCTGACCTGTAAGGAGAAGATCGCCCAGGAAAAAAAATCAGATACTGACGTACCCCGGGGCATCGTTAAATGGTATGTAGACGTTTATGATAATACGGGCGAAAGCGTCGCCATTGCCACCATCCTGACGATGGTGCAAAAAAGATCTTAAAACCCTTAATCCCAAACCTTAAAAAGTCTTTTTGCCATGCATCACGAAATCAAGGAAGGACATGTAAAAGCCGAAACACACAACGGCATCACAACGATAGAATTCTTCCATCCAAAAAGCAATTCCCTGCCCGGGCATATGCTCGAAGCGCTGACCCACGAGATCCATAGCGCAGGACAGGACAAGGACACAAAAGTTATTGTGCTTCGCTCTTCCGGCGATAAATCCTTTTGCGCCGGCGCCTCTTTTGAAGAACTCCTCGCCATCGACAACGCCGAAAAAGGACATCAATTCTTCTGCGGCTTTGCCCACCTCATCAACGCCATGCGCAAGTGCCCGAAATTCATCATCGTTCGCATACAGGGCAGATGTGTCGGCGGCGGAGTAGGACTTGCTGCGGCAGCCGACTATGCCATCGCCGTGGAAGGCGCCGACGTCAAACTCAGCGAGCTAGCCATCGGCATAGGCCCGTTTGTAGTAGGACCCGCCGTAGAGAGAAAGATAGGCCTGTCTGCGTTCTCCAGCCTGTCCATCGATGCCGCTATGTGGCGCGATGCCGAATGGGCAAGAAAAAGAGGGCTGTATGTCGAGCTGCACGGCCGGGTTAACGAGATGGATGAATCCATTCAGCGACTGGCCACGACGCTCGCACATTCCAACCCCGAGGCAATGACCCTCCTGAAACAAAGTTTGTGGAAAGGAACCGAACACTGGGATCAGCTCCTGGTAGAAAGAGCAGCCATCAGCGGCCGGCTGGTGCTGAGCGAATTCAGCAGGAATGAAATCCATAAATTCAAAAAAAAATAATACTTTACAATCATGCAGGAAAGGCATGAAGATGAGGTCTTACTCTGGTTGCAGTTCAAAAATGGCGACAGGGATGCTTTTGCGGCTTTATATCAAAAGTTTATCATCCCACTGATCGCCTATGGAACACGACTTTGCCCCGATCGCGAATTGCTGAAAGACCAGATCCAGGAACTTTTTGTAGAACTCTGGAACTCCCGGGAAAATCTTTCCGTTCCCGGCGTCTCCGGCTCCGCAAAAGCCGCCGGCACCCCAGGCTCCTCAAGCCCCCGCACCCCCGGCTCCTCAAGCCCCCGCACCCCCGGCGCCATCCGCTTCTACCTCCTCAAAGCACTTCGCTATAAATTGATCCGTCTCGAGAAACATCGCCGCACCCGCGTCGACGGCCTGGACGGCGGGCACTACATCGACACCCTGATGGAAGCCTCCATAGAAACCTCCATCATCGAAAAAGAAGCATACGAATCCTGGCGCACCCTGCTAAAAGACGCGCTCACCCACTTGACCCTGCGGCAACAGGAGATCATCCAGCTTCGCTTCTACCAGGGCTTCACGCACGAACAAATTGCCGAATTGATGGACGTCAACTATCAATCGGTCAGCAACCTCTTGCACAAGGCCCTTTGCCGCCTGAAAGAAAAGATCAAAATGCCCGTTTTTGTATTCGCTTGCCTCGCCCTCTCTCTCATCTGAAAAAAAAATTTCCCTTTTTAGAGTATATCAACGCCGTCCGGTACATTTCTATCAGGACCAGGTACATTTTTTCATTCTTTAACGAGACTCATCTGTGGAACATATAGACGAAAAAGTTTGGGCGCTTTTACAGGACGATCAATTTATCCAATGGGTGCTGTCACCCACGGAAGACTCCACCGCAGCCTGGGAAAAATGGATGGATGAAGATCCTGACCGCATCGCCCTTGTACGCAAAGCCCGGGAGATCGCCCGCGATCTGACAACTGTGGAAGATCCCGCAGACGCTGGAAAATTGTCAGCCGAGATCTGGACCGGCATCATCTCAAAGCTGGATGCGACCCCAATGGACCGCTCCATCGCAAACCCCGACCTCGCCGTCGCCGCAACAAATCCTGACCACCCTGACCTCCTCACTATACAAACCCCTTCCCGGCATAGAAAACTCTGGCCCTGGCTGGCCGCCGCCTGCCTGCTCGGCCTCATCATCACAGGCGCTGCGCTGAGATATTACCGTCCGCACAACCGTTCAGTCGTACAGGTCGCCACACTCGTGATGAACCAGGACCTCCAGCGGACCAACCACACCACCACGGAACAGGAAGTCCTGCTGGTAGACGGCTCAAAAGTGATCCTCCAACCCGGCGCCAGCATCCGGCACGCCGCTTTCTTTCAAAAAGATAAACGGGAGATCCATCTCGAAGGCAACGCCTTTTTTGAAATAGCCAAAGAGAGCAACCGCCCCTTCTTCGTCTATACAAAAGACCTTATTGTCCACGTACTCGGCACCAGCTTCAACGTCACTACAAATAAAGATAATGGAGACGTCACCGTCCTTGTACAGTCGGGAAAAGTAGCCGTATCAAAACTGACAAACCCTGCAAAACAACAATTGATCCTGGTGTCCAACCAGCAGGTTTTATATAAAGAACTGACCCACGACCTCGTTCAAAATACTTTCGACGATACAACAGTACCCTATAAGCCCTCCGTCATCGCACCCACTGCTTTCAATTTCGAAGAAGCTCCGGTGGTGGAGATCCTGCAAACCCTGGAGAATGCCTATGGCATCCCCCTGCATTATGACAAACAAACTTTTGCCTCCTGTGTGGTGACGACCTCCCTGGGAGACGAGACATTCGAAGAAAAATTAAAGATCGTTTGCGAAGCGATCGGCGCAACATATAAGATCGAAGGCAATGAAGTCTTTATCGACGGCAAACCGTGTAAGGAGTAGTACAAAGAACCAATCTATAATTCATCTGACTGCATTAAAAACCTAAACCACCACACATGAGAAAATAAGGATCATTTTACAAAAAAAAGGTGGTGGTGTTCTAGCACCACCACCAAATTTTGACCCTTTCATCCTGAGCCCAGGACGATTGAAAGGGATGTTTTTGCCACCTTTTTCAAGAATCGCCAAAACTTACTAAAGTTATGAACAAAAGCGGAAAACCAAAACAAGCTGTTTTTTTCATTATGAGAGTAACCTTACTGCATGTTTTCCTGGCCTTCAGCTGCATCAGCTATTCCTTCGCCGGAACAGCTAATGGACAGGAAATATTGGACAAAAAGATCTCTCTTAACCTGTCTTCCAAAGAGTTGAAGACGGTATTAAAGATGATAACGACCTCTGCGGAGGTAGGATTTACCTACAATAGCCGCATCCTTCCCGAAAATAAAAGGATCACCGTAGTAGCCAACGACGAAAGACTCGGGGATGTCCTTGACAAAGTATTCTCCCCGCTTGGCATCTCCTATGAGGCCATCGGCAAACAAATTGTCCTTAAAAAAAGAAAGAACCTGATCACCGGCCAGCTGCTACCCGATAACATGCCCGCCGATCTGTTCAAACCCATTACAGGTTCGGTCGTGGGCATCGACGGCGCCCCCCTGTCCGGAGTAAGCGTGGCCGTAGCCGGTTCGTCAAGAGGCACTGTCACCGACGAAAAAGGTCATTTCCATCTCGAAGCCAACGACGGCGACGTCCTGGTCTTCTCCTTTATAGGATTTCAGACAACCCGCCTGACGGTAAGCTCCTCTGCTGCGATCAGCATAACCTTGCTGAAATCGGATAACTCCCTTAACGACGTGGTGATCACAGCCCTCGGCATCAAGAGAGAATCCCGGTCCATCGGTTACTCCGCCCAAAAGATCACCGGCTCGGACATCGTTCAGGCAAGCCCCCCTGACCTCGCCTCTGGTCTGATGGGTAAATCCGCCGGTCTGAATATCTCGGCTTCCAATGGGGTACAGGGCAATTCCCAACGGATCGTCATCCGCGGCAACAATAGCATCCTGGGCGGCAACCAGCCCCTGCTCGTAATAGATGGCATCCAGGTACAGAACGATCCGGTGGGTGGCCAGCAATCCACCCTCAACGCAACACCAAGCAATGGTACATTGACCGGTGGTACAACCGACCTGGTGACGCCAAAAGACTGGGGCTCCTTTCTCAACTTCCTCAACAGCGACGATGTACAGGACGTCACCGTACTAAAAGGCGCTACCGCCTCCGCCCTATATGGCGCAAGGGGCGCGAATGGCGTTATCCTCATCACGACAAAACGCGGTGGAAAAAGAGCCGGCATCGGCGTTGACTATAATTTCTCCACGCTCTGGACAAAGACTTATCGTTACCAGGACGTCCAGAATTCTTATGGCTACGGCGGCGCCAACGCCATGTGGTCCGCAAATCTTGACTTCCCCACAACCGCCACCGGAGACAAACGTTACCCCGGTAACTTCCCCTGGGACGGCACTCCCGCAGGTGACGCCTACGAAAGTGCCGGAAATATACCAGGCGGTTATTCCACCTGGGATGTCTTTAGCTGGTATGGCCCGGCATCATCCTGGGGACACAAACTCGATGGTACAGAGATCGTCTGGTGGGACGGTGTCAAACGCAAATGGGATCCCCAACCCGACAACAGAAAAGCCTTTTTTCGCACCGGCAGCACCTCTACCCACAATGTAGCCTTCAACGGCGGCGGTGACTTCGGCAGCTTTCGGATGGGGTATACCCGCCAGGACAACACGGCCATCACAAAGAACAGCAACTATAATCAGAATAATATCAATCTCGGCGTCAATCTGAATGTCTCAAAAAAGATAAAGCTGGATATGTCCGCGAGCTATACCAATTACACCCGGTCGAATGTCCCCGACATTGGTAACGACCAGGGCTGGACGAATTTCATGATCTATTCCATGCCCCGGGACTACAAACCGCTCGAGTTCAGCAATTACAAAAATGCAGACGGCAGCAAAAGAGACCTGATCGCAGCCTCTCCCTTTGGCTATTATCCCTATCAGAATAATTATAACCAGAACCTTTTCTGGCACCTTTTCGAACAGAATCAGACGCTGACCCGCAACCAGCTGCTCAGCTCTGTCAAGCTCTCCGCCGATGCCACACCCTGGCTCAACTTTACCGGCCGGGCATCCATCAACTATGCCGTTACGAATGTAGAAAGCAAATACTCTCCGATAGACGCCGCCGGAACACAAGGACAATATGGTATGGACTATTCGAGGAATCAGGACGTCAACCTCGAGCTGTTCACGACCCTGCATAAGGAAAGCCTTTTTGGTTCAAAGGTCAACGGCAGCCTGCTCTTCGGCAACAGCGCACTAAAAAGCAGGTACTATGACAACAACGCCTGGAACAGCGGCGAACCCAATGCCACCTACGGCCAGTCCAGCACCTATCCCTGGTCGGTACCCTTCCGCTATTATCTTAGCAATACGACTAATGCCAACGGTATCACGCCTCCTATCGAGGTATGGAATAATTACAATCTCAATTCTTTATTCGGCATAATGGACCTGTCTTATGACAATTATCTTTTCTTACAGGTAACAGGCCGTAATGACTGGTCATCCACGCTGCCCATAAAGACTTCTTCGTATTTCTTTCCCTCCGCCAGCCTTAGCTACGTATTCACAGAGTCTATCAAAAGTCTGCAGAACATCAGCTGGCTCAATTATGGCAAGCTGAAGGTGTCCGCTGCCAAAAGTGCCAACGGCGCGCGGCCCTATCAATCGACTTATACCTATAATACCAGCGTCATAGGCAATCCTCTAAATGCCACAGCTCCTACATCCTTTGGCGGAGTACCGGTACGTTCTTATCTGCAAAACCTGCCGCCTGCCGGCTTCCTGGTGCCGCAGCGCAATTCCTCCTATGAGATTGGCCTCGAAGCAGGCTTCCTGAAGAATCGACTGAACTTTGAGTTTACCTATTATCAAACCCACGCGACCAGCCAGATCCTGAGCAGTAACCTGCCCACATCTTCAGGCGCCAGCACTGTGACCTTCAATACCGGCGAGCTGAGCAATAAAGGCATAGAGCTCATCATCAGGGCCACCGCCGTACAGACCCGGAATTTCCGTTGGGACGTTTCTGTCAATGCTGCCCACAATCAAAACAAGGTCATCTCTCTGGCCGAAGGGATAACCAAATATCCCCTCCAGGATCTTTGGGGCACCGCAGGCGTACAGATGTATGTTAAACCGGGAGAGAGCTATGGCACCATCTACGGATATGATTACACCTATCTCAACGGCAAAAAAGTCGTTCAGCGCGTCTTCGACAAATCCAACCCCACACAGGTCGTCGGGACTCAATATGTGACGACCACCGATCCTGTTCCCATCGGCAACGCCACACCGAAACTGACGGGCGGTATCAGCAATACATTCCGCTATAAGAATTTCAGCCTGTATGTCCTCACCGACTTCAAGGTCGGCGGTCAGATCTTCTCTGCCGATTATGGCGCCGCCATGGCAGAAGGACTTGCTCCTGAGACGCTGAAAGAAAGAAATGGCGGTGGACTGGCATATACCTACCCCGATGGAACAAAAGCCAATCACGGGGTCATCCTGGATGGCGTATTTGACGAAGGCAACGGCCAAAGCAAGCCTAATACAGACGTAGTACATTACCTATGGAAATACGCGGGTCAGTACGAAGCATGGTCCAATGTACCAATGCCACGCTCCAATTCGATCTTTACCAATTCATGGGGTAAACTAAGAGAGCTGACATTTACGTATAGCATCCCTGACAGACTGATCAAAAGTACAAAATTCATACAGGGATTGGATATCTCTCTCGTCGGCCGCAACCTGTTCTACATTTTTACAACCCTGCCCGATCATTTGAATCCGGAAGCAATAAATGGCATCGGCAATGGCCAGGGTGTACAATGGTCTGAATTCCCGCCGACACGCGACTTCGGAATATCCGTAAAAGTTAAACTTTAACCCTTTAAATTTTAACATCGTGAACTACATAATAAATAAAACAGGCACGGCTATTCTGGCTCTTACACTCCTATTCACCAGTTCCTGTAAGAAGAACTTCGAAACGATCAACACGCCGCCGGAAGGGGCCACCGATGCAGGCACTCCCGCAGTTTTTAATGCTATCGTAAGCTCGCTCCCGATCTCGGCAGGAGAATATTCGGTGATGAACTCCTGGCTCTATCCCATCACCCAGCAGGGCATGGTGTCCTCTGGTTCCAGCGGTTATCCCTATGACAACGCAAAGTCGGCCGTTTGGACCAATTACTACCAGACACTGGCCAATTACCGCCTGCTGCAGAGTCGTATAGCCGCCTCAGCTGATTCGTCTACCATGAATAACCTTTATGGCATGCTGAAGACCCTGATGGCGTACAAAACCTTCAAAACCACCAATTACTACGGGGACATGCCCTATTTCAAAGCAGGGTACGCACCTCTCAACGGTTCCTCGGGATACACCGCCGTTTACGATAAACAGGCAGATATCTATACGGCCATATTGACCGATCTGAAATGGGCCGTGGATCATTTCAGCACCGCCGCCAACCAGTATTCCGTAGGCAGCTATGAAACCTTTTTCCAGAACGACATTTCCATGTGGACCAAATTCGCCAATAGCCTGCGTTTATATGTGGCAGTGACCATGTATGACAAGAACACGACGCTCGCCGCTGCCCAGATCACGGAAGCGCTCGGCAAACCACTGCTGGCAGATGGTGATGATGTCGGCCTCTGGCCCGCGAAGATCAGCAACCTGCAGTTTCAATGGCGGCAGTGGTCCTTCTCGGCAAACTGTTACCTGCGCCTGGGCTCCACCATGTGGAATATGATGTCGGCAAATGACAATACGGACGGCAGCGGCATTTTCGATATGCGGGCAAAGATCTTCTTCGAACCCAACAATGCAGGCGAATGGGCGGCATTTCCGCAAAACCCCAACAATCCCCCCTCTGAAGGTGGAACGCCCTACAGCCCCGATCGCTTCACCGATCACGGCGATCTCGGAACCGGTTGCATCTATTCCCCCTTCAACCTGTATTTTGAACAGGACCTCACCTCCATCCCCGAGCTGATGCTGACATCGGCACAGGTTCATTTTCTAAAGGCAGAAATTTACAACAGGGGACTCGGCGCAACGGCCAGCGCAGCGACAGCACAAACAGAATATAATGCAGGCATCGCCGCTTCCCTCAACATGTGGAAAGGCATCGCCTTTAATTCCTCCGTATGGACGGTAAACAAGCCGGCATCAGCGACGGCGACACCCGCAGAGGTCACCGCGGCACAAACAAGCTCCGTTGCCCTCTACGACGTCAGCAGCGCTGCCAACGCCCTCAACCAGATCTACGCACAGCTCTGGATAGATCAATACCGTCAGCCCTGGGACGCATGGCTGCTGCTGAGAAGAACAGGCGGCAAGACGCCCATGTCCACAGTGAATACCGCTTACTACACCAGCACTTATGGCGGATATCAGCGCTTCGTCTACCCCGATGACGAGAAAAGTTATAATACTGACAACTACGATGGAGCGACCGGTGGAAAAGATGTAAATAGTACCAAACTTTGGATCGCTAAATAAAAGAGATCCCCACCGTTATAGCAAAAAACCCCGCCATTCCGGCGGGGTTTTTTTATAGGTCAGCATCGGCGCAGGAACTAAAGATCATCATACTGATAGATCGGATCGATACCCGAACGCGAATCCATCTCAAAGACCGACTTGATCAGCCCATCCTTTAATCCATATACCCATCCATGCAGCTGCGGCCGCTGATCATTCTTCCAGGCACGCTGGATGATTGAGGTCTTTGCCAGGTGCAACACCTGCTCCTTCACGTTGAGTTCCGTCAGCCGGTCCGACCGGTTTTCCATATCCGGTATCGCCTCCAGCTCATCGCTGTAGATCCGGTAGACATCCTTGATATTCCGCAGCCACATATTCAGCACATACTTGTAGTCATGATTCGTCATGGCCGCTTTTACACCCCCGCAGCCATAGTGACCACAAACGATGACATGATTTACTTTCAGATGGTTCACCGCATAATCCAGGACGCTCAGGAGGTTTACATCCGTATGGATCACCAGATTGGCAATATTCCGGTGTACAAAGATCTCCCCCGGCTGCGTGCCCGTGATCTTGTCCGCAGGCACCCGGCTGTCACTGCACCCGATCCACAGGAATTGCGGTGTCTGTAAGTGCGAAAGCCGTACAAAATACTCCGGATCATCTGCTTTGATCTCTGCAGCCCAGGCTTTGTTTTCCAGTAATAATTTTTCTATTGGTGTCATTATAATATGCTGTTTGTATATAATTATATTCTTGCAAGTTAACTCAAAATCACGCTACTTTGATCCCCATATCTTCCTGTAACCCGACCGCCTGATGCGCCGCCTTGAAGGGACTTTTTCGTATTTCTACCCTGATATTCTTCAAATGAGCATGATGCATGAACTCATTTATCACATCGATCACATCCTTGTCGACAAAATCCGCCCGGCAAAGATCGATCAGGACATATGAATTTTCCGGCACGCCCTCCAGCTTTTTCTTAACAATGGGCTTGTTCAGAAAGGATACATCCTTCCTAAAGCGCACCAGGTATTTATTCTCGTCGTGTACGATCATCACCGCCGAACGGAAATTGCTTCTTACCAGGAAGAAAAGAGCCACACCCATACCGATCAGGATCCCGATGAGCAGATCGGACAAAAGGATGGCGATAATAGTTGCCACAAAAGGGACAAACTGGTCCCAGCCTTTGGAATGAAACTCCCTGAAGAGGGTGGGCTTGGCCAGCTTGTACCCGGTCATGATCAGGATGGCGGCCAGGGCGCTCAACGGAATAGTGTTTAGCAATCCCGGGATCAGCAATACGGATAACAACAACATCGAACCATGCAGGATGGTCGAGAGACGCGTTTTGGCGCCCGCATTGAGATTGGCCGAACTTCTTACGATAACGGAAGTGATAGGCAGGCCCCCCAGCATCCCCGAGACAAAATTCCCGATGCCCTGCGCCTTTAGCTCACGATCGGTCGGCGTACTGCGGTTATAGGGGTCCAGCTTGTCTATAGCCTCTATGCTCAGCAGGGTCTCCAGACTGGCCACAAGCGCGATGGTTAGTCCGGTTACCCAAACATGATAGTTGCCAAGATAATGCCAGTCGGGAAAACGGAAGAAACCGGCAAAACTTTGGAATCCATCGGCCACGGGCAGTTTCACAAGATGATTTGGATCCAGCGCCAGACGGCCCCCCGAATTTTGTAATCCCAGGCTGACAAATACGCTTATCACCACCACTACGAGGGGGGCCGGTATGAACTTGAACA
The DNA here is from genome assembly GCA_036499285.1 of Puia sp. Lineage (GTDB taxonomy): Bacteria > Bacteroidota > Bacteroidia > Chitinophagales > Chitinophagaceae > Puia. The sequence goes on from DASYEB010000011.1 coordinate 66,216, forward strand.
GCTTTCTGCTCTTAAAAAAAGGCCTCTCCCACAACAACAGGATCACGACAGACAACAAGCCGATCAGGAGCGCCCCGGGGGATAGATAGTTGATGGAATAGATCAGCTCCGAAAAAGTGTTCCTCCGGTCGATCTGGAAAAAAGCCTCATCCCCGTCGAAATTGGCATCATACCCGACAAAATGTGGTATTTGTTTGAGGATCAGGATAATGCCGATGGCGGCCAGCATCCCGCGGATGACGGAATTGGGGACATAATCCCCGATGATCCCCGCCCGGATAAATCCAAAAACGACTTGCAGAAAACCTGCGATCGCCACAGAAAGGAGAAAAGCCTCGAAGGCCGGCATCTTGCCGATAGCCACCGCTACGATGGCCGTCAGACCCGCTGCGGGGCCGCTGACACTAAGGTTTGATCCGCTCAGGCTTCCGATCACGATACCCCCGACGATACCGGAAATGATCCCCGCGAACAAAGGCGCACCCGAACCCAACGCTATACCCAGACAGAGGGGTAGCGCAACAAGAAATACAACTACGGCCGCGGGAAAGTCCGCGGCTGTATTGCGAAACAACTTTTTCATAATTAAAGTAGTTAGGACAAAGAAATAATCTTTACAATAAATTCGATCCTAACTAACAATTGGGTGGGGGAGTGGGAATGTCATCTGCATGCCGGCCGGGAAGCTCTACCGCCGCCGCTGAGCCAGTTCTGGCTGAGTTTTGCAGTGTCCACTGGATCAGGGTAGGAGAATAAACGGGCAGAAAACTTTTTTGAAGATCATCTCCGGGACGGCCGGCATCAGACTTTTCGGCGTGCACCAACTCTTCCGTAGCCTGACCGCCAAGCAGCCAGCTAATAGTCTGCTTCAACGGTAATAGCTGTGCGCATAATACCAGGAGAAGAAATAATGATATGATCTTGCGAATTTTCAAGTCAGCAAAAATAGCTGTAAACGAAGAGAATAGGAAGCCCACCCTCTTCGTTTTAACAAAATAGTAATTTAGCCCCCTGATCTATATATTCAATCCTCCGCAAACACTGAGGACCTGACCGGTTATATACGAGCTCATGTCGCTGGCAAGGAACAGGGTAGTTTCCGCGATCTCTTCCGTTTTGCCAAAACGCCCCAAAGGAATATTCTCCAGAAACTTCTTTGCGCCATCCCCATCCTTCAGATAATGCGTCATGTCCGTTTCAACAAAACCGGGAGCGATGGCATTGCAACGGATATTACGGCTGCCCAGCTCCTTGGCCACCGACATGGTAAAGCCAAGTATGCCTGCTTTGGAAGCGGCATAGCTGCTCTGCCCTGCGTTCCCGCTGACGCCCACAATGGAGCTCATGTTGATGATCGAACCTTTTTTTGCCTTCATCATCGGACGGATAACCTGCTTGGTCATATTAAAAACACTCTTCAGGTTTATATCCATCACCTCATCCCATTGCTCGGGCGTAAGACGCAGCAGCAGGTTGTCTTTGGAAATACCGGCATTGTTGACACAGATATCTATCGTACCGAATTCCTTTGTTACGTCATTTACCAGTGCTTCACACTCCGCATAGACACCGGCATTGCTCCTATAGGCTTTTGCTTTTACGCCAAATCCTTTTAACTTGTTTTCCAGTGCGATGGCTTTTTCTTCGCTGCTCAGATAAGTGAAGGCGATATTTGCCCCATGTTCCGCTAATTTGAGCGCGATGGCTTCCCCGATGCCTCTGCTTGCACCGGTGACAATAGCTATTCTATTTTCGAGTAATTTCATGCGCCAAATATATGAACTCCTTATGAATCACCTCCATTCTCAGCGGACAACCCTTCTCATCGCTTTTGCTGTGGAAACTCTCAGCGTGACCTGGCTCCTGAAGTTCCCCGGCTGGGCTCCTTTCTTATCCATCCCGTATTTTGCCTCAGGTATCGTGCTTTCCTGCCTCCTGCTTTACTTCCCGGCCCTGCGCCTCCCCCGTTTCAATAGACAAAAGCTGGCCGACCCCATTACCCTCTATCGCCTGGTCACCATCGGTCTGATCGGCCTCGTTCTCTACACCTGGTGCCGGTATTGGTTCGAAGAAATGCCTATCGATATTTATAATGCCGACATGCTGCCCATTATCAAGGTGATGGGCCAACGTTTCATTGCCGGCCAGCACAGCCATATTTACGATACGATACCCTGGATCTGGCATGGCGTACAGCCCATCTATCTGCCCACCATGTGGCAACCCTATGTCCCCGCCATCGCAATGGGCATCGACATGCGCTGGGTCCTGGCGGCCTGCCTGCTCTTTTCCTTTGGCGCCTTCGTGGTCCTCTACCGTCCGCAGGGCCATCGCTACCTGTCCTTTTTTACGGCAGTCCTCGCCTTCCTGCTGTTCTGGTGGCTGGTGGCAGATAATACACCCGGTCTCGTCAGCGTGGCGGAAGAAGCCACCGTCATTGCTTATTACGTGTTGCTGGTGCTGGCCCTGGTCTCCGGCAAACCCTGGCAGATAGGCATTGCCGCCTCGCTTTGCCTGCTGAGCCGGTATGCCCTCGTGGGCTGGATCCCCGCATACGTTTTGTATTTATTGCTCGAAAAGAACGGGCGTTCGCTTCTCTGGTTTGGATTGACCAGCATCGTCTGTTTTGTCCTTTTCTTCCTCCTTCCCGTGGGTTGGGATACTTTCCTCCGCCTCGCCCGCCTGCCCGGTGATTATGTAGCCTTCGCCGCCCGTGTATGGAAAGATAGCCCCGACGTGTTTTCCACGGCCCCCGGTTTTGCCTGGTTCTTTGGCCCTCACAAAATAGGGATGCTACACCGGCTGCTCATTACGTTTAGTTTCAGCGCGCCGCTGCTGTTCGTCATTTTTTATTACTGGAAATTTCGGGGATCACGCCGGTCAGCTCCGGCGAATGGACCAACTTCGGCCACCCGACCAGCCTCCGCCAGCACACCGGCAAATCTGCCGCTGGCGACCCTCAAGCTCACCCTCGTCGTTTTCTATTGTTTTATAGATGTGCCCTATCTGTATCTGTTTTACACCTCTTCCTTCGTGAGCCTCATCGCGGTAACTCTCCTGTTGCGGGAGCGGGACAACGCCTCGCCAAATGCCTGAGCCATCCGCCAATCCGCGCCTCCAACAATGCCGGCTCGCAACCAAACCGGGTATCACCCCTCTCTACTCCATCGTATGCAATATCGCCTGTATCTCCTCGATATGCTGCCGGTTATTAGACAGGCGCGGCACCTTGTGCTGCCCCCCCAGTTTCCCCTTGCTCTTCAGCCAGGCCGTAAAAACCCCTTTCTTTAAAGCATGCAGCACAGGCAGACCCAACGCAATATCCTTATGCCGCTTGGCTTCATAATCGCTGTTGATGCTTTGCAGCGCCTTATCCAGTTCACTCACAAAAAGACCAAGATCCGCCGGCTCTTTCTCAAACTCCACCATCCATTCATGCGCCCCATTACCCGAATCACTGAAGTAAACAGGCGCCGCAGTATAATCATTGACGATAGCCCCTGTTTTCTGACAGGCGATGGCAATAGCCTTATCCGTATTATCGACAATCACCTCTTCGCCAAACGCATTGATAAAATGTTTCAGCCGGCCACTGACCTTGATCCGGAACGGCGCGCGGGAGGTGAACTGGATGGTGTCCCCCAGCAGGTATCGCCAAAGCCCTCCATTGGTATTGATCACCAGCGCATAGTTCTTCCCCAGCTCCACATCGGCCAGACCTATCGTCTCCGGCTGCGGCTTGCCATATTCCTCCGCGGGCATGAACTCCATAAAAATGCCATGATCAAGAAAAAGCAGCATCCCGTCGTCATGGGGATTACCCTGGGCAGCAAAAAACCCTTCGCTGGCATTGTACATGTCCAGGTAGTGGATGTCTTTGCCGATCAGCTTCCGGAATTGTTCCTGGTAGGGTGTAAAGGCTACGCCGCCGTGGATATATAATTCCAGTGAAGGCCATACCTCCGAGAGGCTGCTCTTCCCCGTGATCTCGAGGATCCGGCGGATCAGCACCAGCGTCCAGGTAGGCACACCCGAAATGGATGTGACGTTTTCCGCAATGGTATTCAGGGCCAGGCGTTCGATCTTGTCTTCCCATTCATCCAGCAGGGCAATGCTCAGCTCGGGCGTCCGGATCCAGTGACCCCAGAAGGGTGAGTTCTGCAAAAGCACGGCGCTGAGGTCGCCATAGTGAACGTCTTCATTTACCTGGTTGATGGTATGGCTGCCTCCGATGACAAGCCCCTTCCCGGTCAGCAGATCGGATTCGGGATTGAAATTGTAATACATGGTCAGCACATCCTTGGCGCCTTTGTAGTGACAGTCCTGGAGGCTTTCTTCGCTGACGGGAATAAATTTGCTCTTATCGCTGGTCGTGCCGCTGCTTTTTGCAAACCAGTTGATCGGCGTATTCCAGAGTATATTCTGTTCACCGTTCATGATGCGCTGAATATAAGGCTTCAGATCATCGTATTCGTGGATGGGAACGGCATTCTTGTATTCGCGGATTGAAAAGATCTTGGAGAAATTATATTTTCGGCCGAACTCCGTGTATTGAGCAGATGTGACAAGATGTTGCAATACCTCCCTCTGCACAGCGACCGGGTTGTACATCCAGCGTTCGATGCGCTCCTGGCGCAATCTGGCAAGTCTTGATATAGCCGGGCTCAAAAGCTTCATTACTGGCAAAATAACTAATCGCCGGGACATGGCGAAGAAAATCGCGACCAGCTTCTCACATCACCCGACCCAATTACTGGGGCTTACATAACCTCCTGGAAGGCAGGATTTTTTACATAGAGAAGGATTTTTTCCAATTTTTCCTTGTTGGCGGTAAGATCATCCCGCAACGCCTGCATATAATCCCAGCTATCAGTTGAGCTGCCTGTAGATATCCAGCTATCAGTTGGGCTGCCTGTAGATATCCAGCTATCAGGTGAGCTGCTTGTAGATATATAGTCACCCAGGTGAATTGTCTTTAAAGAAGCAACCGTCTCCACAAGCCTGGGGTACTTATTTTCCTTTCCGAACTTATCCAGGAACTCTTTCATTTCCAGGAAGAAGCGGGTATAATCCTTAAAGTCTCCATCCAGACCGCTGACGGCGTGCGCGCTGGCGGCAGATTGTATCAGCGCATCGGTATCCCGTATCAGGTTCTGCAGCGAGCTTTCCACACTGGCTGTTTTCACCCCAGCAGCCCCCGCACCTCCCGTCGCCGTCGAACTTTTCTTCTCCTGCTCCCTTCGCGCCTCCTCATGGAGATAATCCTTTCTTTTCAGCTCGAAATTGCGACCCAGGTAAAGCCGGCGGACCTGCTCGTCCTCAGCCAGCTCCTCAGCCGTCCCGTGTTTGAAGATCTTACCGTCGATCAGCAGATAGGCACGGTCGCATATAGAGAGAGTTTCATTTACGTTGTGGTCGGTTATAAGAATGCCTATATTCCTGAATTTGAGCCGCGCTACCACGGTCTGGATGTCTTCCACCGCGATAGGATCGACACCCGCAAAAGGTTCGTCCAGCAGGATAAACTTAGGGTCCACGGCAAGCGCCCTCGCAATCTCTGTACGCCGCCGCTCACCCCCGCTGAGAGAGTCCCCATTGTTCTTACGTACATGATGAAGGTGAAATTCATCCAGCAGGGCTTCCAGTTTTTCCTTCTGCTCCGCCCGGCTTAACCTGGTCATCTCCAGCACGGCCTTGATATTGTCTTCCACACTCAGCTTGCGAAATACCGAAGCCTCCTGCGGAAGATAGCCAATACCCATCTGCGCCCTTTTATACATGGGCTGACGGGTAATATTGACATCATTCAGGAACACGTCACCTTCGTCGGGTTTTATCAGCCCCACGACCATATAAAAAGTGGTTGTTTTTCCGGCCCCGTTCGGGCCAAGTAATCCCACAATCTCCCCCTGCTCCAGCTTTACGGAGACATGGTTTACTACGGTACGGTTGTGATAGGTCTTTACAAGATCCTGGGAATGAATGGTCAGGCTCAAATCGGTATAGTTTAGATTTCCCCCGCAAAAATAAGCTCCGAAGACCAAGCTGCAAGCTTCTGGTCTAAATTTAACGGTATCGCCGCAAAAAATGATCGAAAAGTAATTTTTTGCGGCCATCCATCTAATGTCTATACACTTCGGCCTCCAGGCAGAACTTCGTCGGAGCTGCTTCGCCACGCTCCTCTTTGTTCGTTCCCTTCGCTCGGGAATGTACGAACTGGATTCCATCCAGTTTAGGTGTTTTAAGACTTATGGACTAATTTGCGCAGGAACAGTACAAATAAATCAAGTATTTAAGCATTTACAGTCGCTATGAAGGTTATTGAGCATTTACAACAGGCAAAAAACACCCTTGTTTCCTTTGAGATACTTCCACCCCTGAAGGGAAAAACTATTAGCTCTATCTACGACCACCTGGATCCGCTGATGGAATTTAAACCTGCCTTTATAAACGTTACCTACCATCGGAGCGAGACAATGTTCAAGAAAAAGTCCGACGGCACCTTCGAAAAGATCGAGGTTCGCAAACGCCCCGGCACAGTAGGGATTTGTGCGGCGATCATGAACCATTACCGCGTCGACGCAGTCCCGCACCTTATCTGCGGGGGCTTTGCTAAACGCGAGACAGAAGACGCCCTCATCGACCTGCATTTCCTCGGCGTGGACAATGTCCTGGTCCTCAGGGGAGACGCTGCAAAAAATGAAAGCTCCTTCGAGCCGGAACCCGACGGCCACCGTTACGCTATCGATCTCTTAAAACAGGTGGCCTGCCTCAACCAGGGCGTCTATCTCGAAGAAGATATAAAGAATGGCGGCAAGACAAATTTCTGCATCGGCGTGGCCGGTTATCCCGAGAAACACTTTGAAGCCCCCAATCTCGATACCGACCTGATGTACCTCAAGCAAAAGGTCGAAGCCGGAGCCGAATACATCACCACACAGATGTTCTTCGACAACCAGAAGTATTTCGACTTTGTAAAGACCTGCCGCGAACAGGGGATCAATGTACCCGTCATTCCAGGCCTGAAGCCCATTACCAATAAAAAGCAGCTCAGCATGCTGCCAAAAGTATTCCATGTCGACCTTCCGACCGACCTTTCCAATGCGATCCTGAAGTGTAAGAATGACGCGGAAGTAGAACAGGTAGGCACCGAGTGGCTTATCCACCAGAGCCGCGAGCTGAAGAAGGCCGGAGTTCCCGTGTTACACTATTATACGCTTGGTAAGCCAAAATTGATCGAAACAGCTGTAAAAGCAGTGTTCTAGACCCGGCCATCGCCTGACCCCGGAACCCGCACCATCGCGGTGCGCCGGATCACTTCGGCAGACTCGCCAGCACCGTTTCATCAACCTTAACAGGATACTTCTTTTTCAGCATTGCGATCCACTGATCTTCCAGCCAGGTCTGGTAATCATTGATCACAAACCCCCTTGCATCCCGGTAGTTTCGAAGTGACCGTTCCCGGTAGACATTCAGGATATAGGCAAAGCTTACTGTATTGTCCGCTTTGTTGGTGACAAAAGGAGTAAACGACCCGGCTGTTATCGCCGCAGAAGAACCGGCGCCTGCAGTCGCTCCAGGTATCTGCGCCAGTTCGTAACGACCCGAGTCAGCCTGTGTCCCCGCGCCCGCACTATCCGTCCATGACCGCCAGCTGTAGACACCATGCGACTGCAGCTTTTCTTTCAGTCCCTCGGCCGATTGCTGAGTGGTTGACGTAAACAAAAGGGCATCCGCACTGCTTTCCCACCAGTACTTATTTTTATGGCCTTCGTAGTAGTTCCTCAGCCCCGTACTGTCAGTAGAGGCCTTGTCCCAGATCTTGCGCTGCATGATCTCAAACAGAAGATTGCCTTCCTTGAACTCCGTCAGCTGAAAAGCAAAGTCTCTGTTATACTCCTCAAGATGATTGCGGTAATACTCAAGTGATACACGTTCGACCCAACGCTCGAACAGGTCCTTATTCGCCTGGACCCCCCCGACGCGCTGACCCCTTACCGCCCTGACGTAGTCCAGCCAGTCTTTTGCCGTATACGACCGGCTCTCAAAAGAAAGCAGGGCCGTAGAAAAGTTCAGGCTTCTATAGCTGGTCACACCGATATTCCGCATGGCGCTGTCCGTAAAGGCCCAAAGGTCCGGCTCGGAGATGTCCGCGCGCTGCATTCCCGTCTGGTGGTATATTTTAGCGAACAGAGCCTTCCTCGAAATTTCGATCCGGGGGTCGTTCAGTACCTGCTGCTTAAGGATATTGCCGGCTTCTTCATCCAGCTGGTGCGGAAAAGGCTTTTTAGCGATCAGCTTGATGATGTGATATCCGTAGCTGCTGGCGATGGGCTTGCTGATGGCGCCTTCCCTGTCCAGGCCAAAAGCCGTTGCCTCAAAGACCGAATCATAAGTCCCGATGCCGAATTCAGGCAGCTCTCCGCCCATCTGATAGCTAAGATTGTCCCCGCTGTTCGTCTTCGCCAGGCTGGCAAAATCAGCACCTTTTTGTAAGAGAGCATAGATGGAGTCCGCCTTTTGATGGGCGGCGAACCGGGCGGCTTCCGTTGCTCCGGGAGGGAAGGCCAGCAGGATCTGGGCCACTTTTATCCGGCCAAACGGCTTTCTTTCTCCCTCGTTCTTAAAAATATGATACCCCCCTTTGCTGCGATAAGGCATGGAGAACTTACCCGCAGGTGTTGTATACGCCAGGGTCTCCAGGGCATAGGGCAGGGTAAATACAGTGACATAGCCAATATTCCCCTTGTTGGTTTTTACAGAAGGATCTTCGGAATAAGCCAGGGCTGTCTCGCCGAATTTCTTCCCTCTTTTCAGGTCATTATAGGCGGACATCACTTTTTCATAGGCCCTCAGCGTATCGGTGACCGAAGGGTTTTTGGGAAGAGCGATAAAAATATGAGAGATCCGGATATCCTTCTGTCCACGCCCAAACGCTTCCTTCACCAGCCTGTCAAGACTGATCTCGTCTTTCAGATAGGTCTCTGCCACCTGCGACCGGAAATTCTGCAGCTCGTTGCGCTGCCCTGCAAGAGTGTCCAGCCGTGTGTCATAGGCTGCCCTGACCTTCAGCTTGTACCGGACATACAGTTCCAGATAATCCCGGTAAGATTTGTCGGAAGCCTTATTCCCGTTGTTATTCTTGTTGTAGGCTTTCAGGAACTCTTCTTTGCTGGTGCCCGAGCCGTCAAGCGTGAACAGGGACTGGGCCCTCGCTTTGGAGAAACAGGATAAGAAGAACAGCGTTACAACAGGAATGAAGAATAGCTTTCTGACCGGTGAACTCATATCAATTGGATTTTGCATGCTGCATTTTCAGATTAATGACCTCGTCAAGCTGCTGATAAGAAAGTTTTTTAGCTATGATACGTTTGTCTTTGTCCAGTAAATAGAGAATGGGGGTTTGGTATACATCGTACAGCTGTCGGTAGCTGGCTTGCCCGGCTTTTTCCGTAGCTTCCTGATGTTCCTTCGTCTCATAAACGTGTATCCAATCGATTAAATTGTGATCCTTAATGAATTGCAACCAGGCTTCCTTGCCGCCATCCACCATTACCCCATAGATCTTTACCCCCTCCCGTTTCCATTTTGCCTGGAAGATGGAGTCCACTTTCGGGACGATTTCCTTGCAATGACTACAGGTGGCATCCCAGAAACAAATGACGACAAAAGGCGCCTGCACATCGTAAAGCGGACGGGGCGTTCCGGCGCTGTCCACCATTTCCAGGTTGGCCGCGGGCTGACCGATCAGGTTGGCCATCAGGCTATAAGCCCTGTTATTCAGGAATTGCCGGTATTTCTCCGTAAAGAACTCCGCCTCTCCGGTATTGATATATTTTTCAAAGAGATGTACAAACACGGCGTCCTGGCCCATGTACTCCGGATTCACATACTTCTGCACAAAATAGACGAGCAGGTATTGGAACAACGGCTTGCTTACCCGGGCCTGCAGCAGCATCATATCCGACTCCCGTTCGATGGAATCAGCCTCGGGGGCTACCAGGTCCCGGTAATATTTGTCCAGACGGGGTTCAAAAACCGGCGTCCGCGCCAGCCTTTCATCCGTAAACGATATGTCATCCCAATAGTGGGACTTGAAATAATGATAGGCAAAATTGCTGTCATATTTCACACCAGGTCGTTTGGGGTTAGGTGGAACTACCGGCTCTTTTAGTACGTGGAACAGCGTAGTCAAAAGAGAATGGGGATACTTCGCGGCAAGCCCTTCCCTGTAATGCTGAATCTCGGTATTCAGATCTTTCATCCGGTCCCTCAATCTGGCCGAATCAGCCTTGGTATGTACGGTACCCAGCTCTTTCTGGGCGGCCATTATCTCCTTTCCCTTCCCGGCGGTGAAACGGGTATAGGACTGGAAGACCGTGTTGTCCGCCGACCCGGTAAAGACCACGCTGCCCGGCAGACTGGTCGTGTCCGCCGCGATGGAAAAATGCTGCGTGCTGTCGATCAGGAGCTCGAAAAGGATGGCCCTGCTGGGCGAGACCACAAAATACACCCCGCCGGGAAGCTTGTCCTTCCCGCTAAAGACCCCCTCGCTGTTGGCATTCAGCTCGGTCGAATCGGCCAGGGCCCTGATCTTTCCATAGTAATAGCCAAGGTATACTTTTCCTCCGGTATAAGGCTTCAGGTGGAGACGGATGGCATGGCCGCTTTGCGATTGGGCTTTTAATAGACATAGGCAGGCTGCCAGGGACAACAGGATTTTGTTCATAACCGCATAAAATTAGCCATAGATTTGCATCGTGAGAAAAAAAAACAAGAACATAGTATTAACGAATATCCTCATAGAGGATTATGCCGCTGAAGGCAAATCCCTGGCCCGTGTAGACGGAAAGGTCATATTTATCGAAAACGCCGTCCCCGGAGACGTGGTAGATGTTAAACTTTCCAAAAATAAAAAGGACTGGGCGGAAGGATTTATCACAGCTTTTCACAGCTATTCCCCCGACCGGGTGACGCCCTTTTGTTCCCATTTCGGAGTTTGTGGCGGCTGCCGCTGGCAGATGCTGCCCTATCCCCTGCAGCTGAAATACAAACAGCAGCAGGTAGCCGATGTCCTTGAAAGGATAGGGAAGGTAGCCCTGCCGCCGATCAGCCCTATCCTGGGGGCCGAAGACTCAAAATTCTATCGCAACAAGATGGAATATACATTTTCCAGCCGGAGGTTCCTGCTGCCCGCCGAGCTCCATGACCCCGCCATCACTTTTCAGCAGAATGTAGCAGGCTTTCATGCGAGGGGACTATTCGACAAGGTCGTCGACATCGATACCTGTTATTTACAGGAAGAGCCGACCAACAGGCTGCGCAAAGCCGTCCGGGACTTCGGCCTGGAGAACGACCTGTCCTTTTATGATATCAAGGCCCATGAAGGCTGGCTCCGCAACCTGCAGCTGCGTATTTGCACCACGGGAGAAGTAATGGCCAACCTGGTCATCGGTTACGAAGACGAAAAGCTTATCCGCCGGCTGGCCGACCTCCTGCTGCAACAATTTCCGGATCTGACGACTCTTTTATATACCGTGAATGTCAAATGGAACGACAGCATTTCAGACCTGTCCCCCAAAGTGCTCCACGGAAAGGGCTACGTTATAGAGAAGCTGGAGGATTTCCGGTTTAAGATAGGCCCGAAGTCCTTTTTTCAGACCAATACCCGGCAGGGCGAAAAATTATATCAGGTAACCCGCGAATTTGCCGAACTGACGGGGAAGGAAACTGTTTATGATCTGTATTGCGGCACCGGCAGCATCGGCATCTTTGTCAGTCGCCAGGCCGGGAGAGTCGTTGGCGTGGAAGTCATTGCCGAAGCCGTTGAAGACGCACGGGAAAACGCGGTCCTGAATGGCGTTGACCATGCGTCCTTTTTTGCAGGGGATGTGGTGGACATATGTAGCGAAAGTTTTTTTGCGGCTCATGGCCAACCAGACGTGATCATCACCGATCCCCCCCGCGCAGGCATGCACGAAGGACTGGTGAATAAAATTCTCGAAATGGAAGCTCCGACCGTGGTCTATGTCAGCTGTAATCCTGCGACCCAGGCCCGTGACCTGCGCCTGCTCGATGCCAAATATGCCGTGACCAGGGTGCAGCCGGTAGATATGTTCCCGCATACCCATCATATTGAGAACATAGTACAGTTGAAACTCAGGAAATAGTTAATTTGCATACTTAAAGACTTATAAAAGGAATAACTCATGTTTCGACTTCGTTTGCCTCCGGTTATAAAGAATCTGATCATCGTCAACATATTGATATACTTCGCCCAATACACATTGGGCCGGAATGTCGACACGCAGCTGACCAATCTTTTTGGCCTTCATGATGTACATTCCGTTTTGTTCCGTCCTCATCAGCTGATAACTTACGCTTTTCTGCATGGCGGATGGGCCCACGTCGGGTATAATATGTTAGCCCTATGGATGTTTGGGTCCATGCTTGAAAATCATTGGGGCGCTAAGAGATTTCTCATTTTTTACGTCGTCAGCGCCATCGGCGCCGCAGTCGTTCACCTGATCGTATTGTACATGGAGATGGCGCCTGTCATGGATTTGTTCCACCAGCTTTCCATTCAGGAACAACAGGATCTTCTCTATGATCCCTCATTCAAGGTCAATATTCCTACCGTAGGGGCGTCAGGCGCCGTTTTTGGGTGTATGGCCGCCATGGGATTTCTTTTCCCCAACGAATACATCTATTACAATTTCCTTGTCCCTATCAAGGCAAAGTGGTTTGTGCTCATTTATGCCGGGATCGAGCTTTTTTCAGGCGTACAGGCCACCGCGGGTGATAATGTGGCGCACTGGGCGCATCTCGGAGGGGGGCTTATAGGATTAATACTGGTCCTCTACTGGAACAAAACAGACAGGCGAAATTTTTACTAAACTCTTATAGGGGATGAAGTGTTAAGAAAGTAAAAAGTAACTTCAACAAATAATTGTATGCGTGTAATGGAAGATAACTATCGCAAAAGAATGCTGCTGGGACAGGACGGCAACGCGCTGGTTCAGCTGGTGGTGATCAATGCTGTGTTGTTCGCGATCCTTCAGTTCGTTTACGTTATTTATTCGTTGAATACCATTCCGGTGGAACGCTTTAACACCAATGTCCTCAGTTGGTTCGCCCTGCCGGCCAATTTCGATAGATTAACATCCCGCCCCTGGACCTTGCTGAGTTATATGTTTTCCGACACATCCGTCTGGCGTTTCGTCGGCAATATGTTCTGGCTTTGGGGTTTTGGGTATATTTTGCAGGATCTCACCGGCAATCGCAAGCTGGTCCCTATTTACCTCTATGGTGGCGTAGCCGGTGCGGCCTTCTTTGTACTGGCCTATGCTATTTTCCCCGGCCTGCGCGCCGGAGCTTCTATCGCCCAACTGACGGGGGCCAATGCCGCCATTATGGCTGTAGCCATCTCGACGACGACCGTGGCGCCGGACTACCGCATCTTCCCGATGATCAATGGCGGCATCCCTCTATGGATCCTGACCCTTGCCTTTCTGCTGGTAAATTTCGCCAGCATCCCCCGGGGAGACAGCAGCCTCTACATTGCCAACCTGGCCGGTGCCGGGGCAGGCTGGTTTTTCATCTTTTGCCTTCGCAGAGGTTATGACGGAAGTCTCTGGATAAACGGGCTCTTCGACTGGTTTAATGACCTTTTTAATCCCGACAAAAAGAAAAAAGGCCGCTCACCCAAAGACGAATTTTACTACAAGGTATCCGGCACCCAGCCCTTCAAGAAGATCCCCAATGTGACCCAGCAGAGGATCGACGAGATCCTCGACAAGATCAATCAGCAAGGCTACCGTTTTCTTACAGACGAGGAAAAAGAGATCCTGAAAAGGGCCGCAGACGAAGAAGATTTGTAACTTAGGGCAAGTCATGGCGAACCTTCGAAACTTCACCCGGCGATTATTTATCATACTAAACGTGATTGCCGTCGTCCTTTTCCTGCTGGCCTGCGCCAATCCTTTCCTCCATCCCGGAAAATGGTGGTTCATTTCCCTGCTGGGACTTGCTTTCCCTTTTTTGCTGTTTGCGGTGGGTTGTTTTTTCGGCGTCGGCATTTTCCTTTCCTCCCATCGGCTCTGGTCCCTGATTTCCCTGGTCACCATCGTGATCGGCTGGTCCAATATCCATAGTTTCCTGGCCATGCACCCGGGCAAAAGCTTTGACGTACGAAAAGCTCCCCACTCCCTGCGTCTCATGACCTGGAATATACGGAGCTTCGATGAGGGCATTACCAAAAAGAGAGGTGCTTCGGGACATCGGTTGAAAATGATGTCTTTTATCGATAGCTTACAGCCGGATGTTCTTTGTCTCCAGGAGTTTTATCAGTCCGGACCTCCCAGTAACCCCCTCTCCAATATTGACTATATCCGGCAGCACCTTCATTTCCCTTATTTTTTCTTTTCCCGCGACTACGTCCGCAGCGATGGCATGTACGAGGCGGGTGTTGTCATTTTCTCGAAATACCCGATAGTGGACTCTTCCATCCTGCATTATTCCCGTCCTGATGGCATCAGGGCCACCGAAAGCCTCCTCGCAGCCGACATCCGCATCGGAGATGATACGGTCAGGGTCTATACCACCCATCTCCAGTCCGTGCTCTTCCGGAGTAAGGACTTTCATGATATACAGATCATCAAGAACGTGGACGACAGCATTCTTACCGCCTCCAGATCTATTGCGAAGAAGCTCCGTTATGCCTTTCGGCATAGAGCAGACCAGGCCGTGCAGGTCCGGGAACAGCTCGACAAATGCCCTTACCCCGGGGTTATCTGCGGTGACTTCAATGACGTCCCCAATTCCTATACCTATTATAATATCCGCGGCGACTGGCAGGACGCCTTCCTGAAAAAGGGATTCGGCATCGGCCGGACCTATGTCAATATCTCCCCCACGCTGCGTATCGATTATATTCTCGCCAACTCGGATCTGGACATACTGCAATGTACCCGCTTTATAAACGCTTATTCAGACCATCATCCCGTCGTAGCGGACCTGAAAGTACGCTAAAAACACAGCTGGCAGCAGCGAAGCTGCGGACCCAATAAACAAGAATATTGTATCTTCGGGGCCGTATGAGCGTACTAAAAGTCCACAATTCGTATACAAGACAAAAAGAAGAATTTACCCCCCTCACTCCCGGTCATGTGGGAATGTATGTCTGCGGCCCCACGGTCAGCGGCGAGAGTCATTTAGGTCATGCCCGCCCATTTATAACTTTCGACTTTATATATCGTTACCTGTTGCACCTGGGATATAAGGTCCGGTATGTGCGCAATATTACCGACGCCGGTCACTTCGAGGAAGAAGGCCGGGAGGCAGAAGACAAAATTGCAAAAAAGGCAGTGGTGGAGAAACTGGAACCGATGGAGCTGGTACAGAAATATACCAACCTCTTCCATTGGGCAATGCGCCAGTTCAATAACCTGGAGCCCAGCATCGAGCCCACAGCTACCGGCCACATCGTGGAACAGATCGGCATGATCGAGACGATCATCAAAGAAGGATATGCATACGAGGTCAATGGCTCTGTTTATTTTGATGTAAAAAAATATGCCGCCAGGTATCCCTATGGTAAATTAAGCGGCAGGATCCTGGACGACCTGCTCGAGACTACCCGTGACCTGGACGGACAGGATGAGAAACGCAATCGCCAGGACTTTGCCCTGTGGAAGCTTGCTCCGCCCGAACACATCATGCGCTGGCAGAGCCCCTGGGGCGAAGGGTTTCCCGGCTGGCATATCGAATGTTCTGCGATGAGCACCAAATACCTGGGCGAGCAGTTTGATATTCACGGCGGAGGAATGGATCTTCAGTTCCCGCATCACGAAAGCGAAATAGCGCAGAGCACCATCTGCAACAAGCATATCCCTGCCCGTTACTGGCTGCATAACAACATGATCACCATCAACGGGAAAAAGATGGGGAAGAGTTACAACAATCAGATCCGTCTGACGGAAATGTTCTCCGGCCATAACCCTATCTTACAGCAGGCTTATTCCCCGATGACCATCCGGTTCTTCATATTGCAGACGCACTACCGCAGTACCCTGGACTTCAGCAATGAAGCCCTTCAGGCCGCAGAAAAGGGACTGAAAAGATTATGGGAAGCCTATGATCTGCTGAAGAAGATGGACGCCGGCGAGTTTTCCGGCAACAATACATCCGGTAACGGAGCGTCCGGCAACAACGCGTCCGGTCACGGTTCGCATGGCCACGGCCATGCATCCGGCAATGGCTGGTCCGGCGAAGCGCCGGATTATGGCGGCCCTTCCACGGCGGCCGACCCTGCGCTCGACGATCAGGTACGCAAGCTCCTCCACGGCCTCGACGAATACATGAACGATGACTTCAACACCGCCAAAGTGCTGGCCAACATCTTCGAGCTGGTACCGGTGATCAATTCACTCAAAGGCGGTCAGATCCAGCGGGATGCGATCAGCCCGGCTACCCTTCAGATGATGAAGGAGTATTTCACCAACTACCTGGAGAAGATCCTGGGTCTGAAAGGCGAGTCGTTGGGTGATGATCACAAGCTTACCGGGGTGGTAGACCTGCTCATCGATATCCGCCGCGACGCCCGCAGCCGCAAGGACTATGCTACTTCCGACAAGATCCGCAATCAGCTCCTGGAACTGGGCATCGTGCTCAAGGACGAAAAGGATGGGGGAGTGAGTTATACATTTGCATAGGGACCATGGACACGACCGACCCAACCGACCACTGAGCATATATGGAATATCTTCTACATCTTGCAAAAGACAAAAAGCTGAGAAAGCTTATCGCGGGCGTCGAACCTCTCAGTGTGCGAAGAAGTAAAGACATCCTTTTTTACCTCATCGCCTCCATAATGAGCCAGCAGCTTTCCGCTAAGGTGGCTGACACGATCAGGAACCGTTTTCTGGCGCTCTATGACGGACGTATACCCTCACCCGATGAAGTGCTGGCGACCGCCCCGGAGACTCTTCGGTCGATCGGCCTGTCCAACGCAAAAGTGAGTTATGTTCAGAATGTGGCGCGTTTTGCGCTTGAACATGGCCTTGACGATGAGGTTCTTTATAAGATGGATAATGAAGCAATCATCGAATATCTTACTCAGATCAAGGGAGTTGGCCGGTGGACGGTTGAAATGCTGCTGATGTTTGGGCTCGGACGGGAAGACATCTTTGCCATCGATGACTGGGGTGTTCAGAACGCCATGATCCATATCTATAAGCTGGACCGAACGGACAAAAGAGCCTTTCGCGAAGCCATCCTGCGAATTTCTGAGAAGTGGAGTCCTTATCGTACCTACGCCTGTATGCATCTCTGGCGTTGGAAAGACAATAGCCCTGTGGTACCCGCTCCCGCAAAGAAGCTCGCCGCCAAAACCGCCAAAGCCGCCAGCGGCGCCGCGAAGAAGCGCACCTCAAAAGCTTCCAGCACCGCATCAAACAAGCTCGCTGCCAAAGCCGCCAGCGGCGCCGCGAAGAAGCGCACCTCAAAAGCCCCCAGCACCGCATCAAACAAGCTCGCTGCCAAAGCCGTCGGTGCCGCCTCAAAGAAACCAGTCTCCTCAACCTCCGCAAAAAAAGCCACCCCCCGTAAATCTTCCCGTTAACAAGTTTTTAACCTACAAAAACCCCTTTTTCGCCGATTAGCCATAGACGCTTCTCCCCGCATCCGCGTATCTCTCTATAATTGTTAATCTTAAAAATTATAGTTGTGAGAAAATTGAAAGTCTTATCTCTGGCGACCCTCATCGCAGGTACCTTCTTCCTGTCGGTGGGCTGTTCCAAGAGCAATAACAACAACAGCGCCAGCAAAAAGGATAGCGTGTTGTACTCTGCCTGGCAATCGTTCAGCTTGAAATATGAAGGCCTCGACAACAACAGCGATTCTGTTTACGATCAGACTACCACAGCCGCCGCAATAACCCAGAGCGTACTCGACAAAGGGACTGTGCTGGTTTATATATCAGACGGAAATGGAGACTATACCGATGCGGTCAATGCAGGTTTCTCTGTGATTTTAGGTGTAGGCCAGATCTACATCTCTACTTATGGGTCAGTGCCTTCCTCCTTCACCTGGCGATATGTTGTGATCCCGGGGACTATTGCGACAACCAGCTCGTCGGGGTCTTTACAAACATATACTCCCGGTCAGTTAAAGACGCTGTCATACTCTGCCGTATCCGGCATACTCGGGTATCTCTGAAAGCACGAATAAAATTCATTAAGGGGTCGTATTTTAACTATTGTTATGCGAGTCTTCATTTAAAACCTTCCATAACAGATCCTTTAATTCGACAAGCCCCTGTTGGGTCACCGAAGAAATAAAGAGATGGGAGATATTAGCCGGCAGCTCTTTACTGATAGCTTCCTTTAATTCACTATCCAGCATGTCGCTCTTGCTGATTGCAATGATAAACCGTTTGTGAAGCAGCTCCGGATTATATTTTTCCAGCTCATTAACCAAAACCCGGAATTCTTCGCCATGATTATAACTATCGGCAGGGATCAGGAATAAAAGGATGGGGTTTCTTTCAATATGTCGAAGGAAACGATGTCCAAGCCCTTTTCCCTCCGCCGCACCTTCGATGATACCCGGCAGATCGGCCATACAAAAAGACTGGCCATCGCGGTAGTCTACCATTCCAAGCTGAGGCGTCAGTGTGGTAAAGGCATAATCGGCAATTTTTGGCCTGGCGGCAGTAATGACAGAAAGTAAGGTGGATTTGCCGGCATTCGGGAATCCGACCAATCCCACATCTGCCAAAACCTTCAGTTCCAACACCTTCCATCCCTCTACGCCAGGAAGTCCAGGCTGGGCATGCTCCGGCGCCTGGTTGGTTGGAGTGGCAAACATGGCATTACCCTGACCGCCTCTGCCGCCTTTCAGCCAAATCAACTCCTGACCGTCTTCCAGTATCTCAGCTTCGACTTTTCCGGTTTCCTCATCCCTTGCAATGGTCCCCAACGGTACTTCGATGATAATATCCTTACCCGTACGGCCTGAACAGTTGTTTCCACTGCCATTCTCGCCGTTCTCCGCCAGCACGTTCTTGTAATATCGCAGGTGTAGCAGCGTCCACAAATGTTTGCTGCCCTTCAGGATAATATGCGCGCCACGACCGCCATTGCCACCATCGGGCCCGGCCATGTCATTGAATTTTGTGTGCGCAAAATGTTTGCTCCCGGCACCACCATGCCCTGTTCTGCAAAAGATCCTGATCTGGTCTACAAAATTTGACTTCTCCATTGGCCTGCAAAGATAACTTATTAATGCGTCAGCTTTGGAAATTGAGTCCGGGCATAAATTTCCCTTAGCGAAATGGAGACGCCAGCCGCCCGGATCGATAGATTGTCCCCGGTCTTGCCATATTTTTGAAGCCCCCATTCTCCCCCGGCATTTTTTATAAAATGCTCCACCAGGACAGACTTTGAATCGACCAATACATATTCACTAAGAGTAGATAATCCCTGATATAATTTGAATTTATCACCCCGGTCATAATCCTTCGTCGACGGAGACAATACCTCGATGATGACCGATGGATTCATCAGGTGGAGATCGTCGTTTGCGCGGGTAACAGGTTCGCCACAAACAATGGAAAGATCGGGATAGGTGAACAGGCCATTTGCCTCTACATAGATCCGCAGATCGCTGCCAAAAACCTGGCAGGGACTATTTTCGAGTTTGGGATGCAGATGTCCCATCAGATTGGACGTGATTATATTATGATCCATCCTGGCGCCGGACATCAAAAAGATCTCACCCTTATAATATTCGTGCTTTTCTAAAGATTCAGACTCCATCCTTAAATAATCTTCTACAGAAAACCGGCGCTTACCAATGCCATAAACAGCCGCCGGCTCTTCCGCCTTACTTTCAGCTGTCTCTTTCCACGGACGATATTCCTTCCCCAGATCCATCCCCTCATCCCCACCCATCTCCCCACTCGCCGGCTCTCGCACCTCCTCCTCCTCAATCCCCGCCTCCTTCCCACTCGCCGGATCCCGCCCATCCCCTTCAATCCCCACCTCTCTCCCCCCCACCTCATCCCCCTCATTCATATTCTCTTCCCTCAACCGCCGCGGTTCACAAACCTTCCAACCCCCATACATATCCCCCGGCAAAGCCTGATAAATAGCCGTACCCTCCGTCTTCCACCGAAGCATCTCTTCACTAACCTCCTTTACTATCTTAGCCGGATTCCCGACCACCACACTTCGACCCGGTATCTTCTCCCCGGCCTTTATAAAACTCAGCGCCCCTACAATACATTCATCCCCGACCTCCACTCCATCCATAATGACACTGTTCATCCCCACAAGACAATTGCGGCCTATCGTCGCCCCATGTACGATCGCTCCATGACCAATATGCGCCCCCTCCTTCAACAGGACCGTAACCCCCGGGAACATATGAATAGTACAGTTCTCCTGTACATTACAACCGTCTTCAATGACGATCTTCCCCCAATCTCCCCGTATAGCAGCCCCCGGACCTATATATACATTCTTACCGATAACAACATTACCTGTAACGGCCGCCTGCGGATGCACAAAGGCAGAAGCATCGACCATAGGCCTATGTCCCTTGAATTCGTAAAACATAAAATTTTGATTTAAAGAGAGACTCATTCTCCCCGATCCGCAGCAACCAACCCTCCAGGCAACCCCTCGAAGTAACCAACCACTCGCAGCAAGCAACCTCTCGCAGCAAGCAACTCTTCGAAGTAACCAACCTCTCGAAGCAAGCAACCCCTCGAAGTTACCAACCTCTCGCAGCAACCAACCCCCTCCTGCTCAGACTAAGTTCACAATATTATTCCCCCCTGAACACCGGAGCCCGTTTATCTAAAAAGGCTTTCACACCTTCCGCATAGTCTTTCGTCTGAGCCGCCTTCTGCTGCAGCTCATCTTCCAGTAAAAGTTGCTCCTCCAGCGAGTTGACAACAGAATAATTCAATGCATGCTTGGTCAATGCCAGCGCCTTCGTCGGCATCCCCGACAAAGTTATGACAAGTTCCCTGGAATTTTCTCCAAATCGTTCCTCCTCCATCACTTTATAGATCATACCCATCCTCTCCGCCTCTTCCGCACTGATCCGATCCCCCAGCATAGCTATTGCCGCCGCTTTCTGAAAACCTATCAGCCGCGGAAGAAACCAGGTACCACCACTGTCAGGGATCAACCCGATCTTTGAAAAGGCCTGGATAAAACTGGCCGGTCGCGCCGCGACAACAATATCGCAGCACAATGCAATATTGGCTCCCGCTCCGGCAGCCACGCCATTCACCGCCGCCACCACCGGTTTCGGCAGGTTGCGGATCCGCGTAATGATAGGATTATATTGCTCACTGAGTATTTTGGCCATGCCCGGCCCCTCCGGGTCGACGACCTCCGACAAGTCCTGCCCGGCAGAAAAAGCCTTGCCCGCTCCCGTAAGATAGACGGCCCGGACTTCATGCAGACTTGCACATTCATCGAGCCGGTTCTGCAGCAACAAGGCCATTTCACGGGTAAAGGCATTCAACTTATCCGGCCTGTTCAGCGTAATGAAGGCAATTTGATCTTTGATCTCAAATAAGATAGATGGCATATGAAATTGATTTACACTGACCCGATCCGTGATCAGTGACACTTGAAATAGTCGAAGGGCTCCCTGCAATCCTCACAGCGATACAAAGACTTACATGCCGTGCTCCCAAACTCGCTGATCAGGGTAGTGTGATAAGAGTTGCAATGCGGACAGGCCACAGCCTCCTCCCGGTGAAATAAAGCCGGATGACATACCTGCTGCGAAGGCAGAGGCGGAGCGATCCCATAACTTTTTAGTTTTTCCTTTCCCCGGTCACTCATCCAGTCCGTGGTCCATGCCGGTGACAATACAGTCGTCAGCTTTATATTCTTATAGCCATTTTGCAACAGCATCATCCGGATATTCATCCGGATCACATCCATCGCAGGACAGCCGCTATAGGTCGGTGTTAGTATGATCTCAAGCCCCCCCGCCGCCGACACATCGCCTCCCTCAGCATCTGCCGAAACCCCCGCCGCCGGCACAACTCCTCCCTCAACCAACGGCACAACTCCCCCCGCCATCTCCCGGACCTCCCGGATGATCCCCAGATCCACGACAGACAACACCGGTACCTCCGGATCATTTACCTGCTCTAAAAGAGCCCATATGTGTGCTGTATCTGTCATGACCTTATTTGTATTACATCTATCTACCATTCACAACCCGGATAAGCTCTTTGCAAAAATTGCATCTCCGCAAGCAGATACCCCAGGTGCTCGGTATGCCGGCCCTGTTTGCCTCCGGTTTGCTCCCACATAGTCGCAGGTTTCGCCAACCCCGCCTGCTGAAAGACGGCGCCAACCCTTTCTTCCCACTGCGATCGCAGTGGCGCCAGGTCTACGGCGATCCCTTTCTCAGCCAGCACTTTTTCATAGTCCGCCGGCACAAACAACTCGCCCGTAAACTTCCACAGTTGATCCAGCGCCTCCTTTATACGTCTGCGGCTTTCCTCCGTTCCGTCACCCAGCCTTATCACCCACTCACTGCTCCATCGAAGATGATAGGTCACTTCCTTATAAGATTTTTCAGCAATAGCAGCCAGCTCCCTATCCCGGCTCTGCTGCAAACGCTGGTAGAAATAATATTGATAGGTACTGAAAAAGAACAAGCGCAAAATCGTTTTTGCCCAATCCCCATTGTTCTGTTCAACCAGCAGACAATTCCGGTAATCCCATGCATCCCGCAGGTAAGCCAGCGTATCTTCCGTCACTTCAACCCCACCAGTACCCACCCCATTGCTCAACCGCGCCGCATACTGATAAAAATTCCTCGCCTGCCCAATCAGGTCCAGCGCAATATTCGACAGCGCTATATCCTGCTCAAGAATAGGCCCAACCCCCGTCCACTCACTGTTGCGATGCCCCAGCACCAGCGCATTATCCGCGAGATGTAAAGTATAATCTATAAGCGTTTGTTGCTCCATCTTACATATGCGTTAATTCATCCGGCAGCTGATAAAAAGTCGGATGACGATAAACCTTGTCATTTGCCGGATCATAAAAGGAAGCTGCTTCGTCCGGGTTCGAAGCATGCACATATTTGCTTTCCACTACCCATATGCTGACTCCCTCCATCCGACGGGTATATACGTCTCTCGCATTCTCGATAGCCATCGCCGCATCGACAGCATGCAGACTGCCAACATGCTTATGATCCAGGCCCTGCTTGCTTCGGATAAATATTTCCCAGAGTGGCCAGCTACTCCGGCTTTGAGTATTCTGATCTTCCATATTTATTAAATTTTTATGCGGCCTCATGGCCCGCCTTTTGCACCTCTGCCATTTTCTGCGCATGAACCATCGCGGCTTCCCGTACCCAGGCCCCCTCGGCATGAGCCTGCACCCGCGCCGCCAGCCTTTCTTTATTACATGGACCATTGCCATTGATGACATTGCGGAACTCCTCCCAGTCGATCGCCCCGAAATCGTAATGCTGTCTTCCCTCATTCCATTTCAGATCCGCATCGGGCAGACGCATTCCCAGCAATTTCACCTGCTCAACACTCACGTCAACAAACTTCTGACGCAGTTCGTCATTCGAGAAACGTTTGATCTTCCATCGCATACTCTGCTCCGAGTTCGGCGAAGCATCATCGCTGGGACCAAACATCATCACCGAAGGCCACCACCAGCGATCTATAGCATCCTGGCACATCCGCCGCTGCGCCTCGCTGCCACGACTCAGTACCAGCAGGATCTCAAAACCCTGCCGCTGATGAAAACTTTCTTCCTTGCAGATCCGCACCATCGCCCGCGCATATGGACCATAAGAGGCACGGCACAATGGCACCTGGTTCATAATAGCAGCACCATCGACCAGCCAGCCGATAGCACCCATGTCCGCCCAGGTTAGCGTTGGATAATTAAAAATAGAAGAATACTTGGCCTTCCCGCTGTGTAGTTGCGCCACCATCTCATCCCGGCTCGTACCCAGCGTCTCGGCAGCAGAATATAAATAGAGACCATGCCCCGCTTCATCCTGCACCTTCGCGATGAGAGTTGCCTTGCGCTTCAACGAAGGCGCCCTCGTGATCCAGTTGGCTTCCGGGAGCATTCCCACGATCTCACTATGCGCATGCTGCGAGATCTGCCGGACCAGGGTCTTCCGGTAGGCATCCGGCATCCAGTCCTTCGGTTCAATACGGATATCCTGATCGACCTTGTCCTGAAATATTTTTTCGACTTCCGAAAAAGACATACAGCTTTCGTTTGTCAACAAAGATACTTTTTTTGCCGGGAGCTAACAAGTGTTAGTTTTTCTCAAAAACAGAATCGTTTTCAAAAATGTTTAAATAACTTTGACAGGAAGAAACCCGTCCGCGGCGAACAGCGGACCAACGAACGCCTGATTTATGGAGCACGACCCTAACGCCACAGATTCTTGCCCACCAGAACTACTGGAACTCGTTTCAGCCGGAGATCAGGCTGCATTCAGGAAACTCTATGCCCTTTTTTATAAACGCCTCTTTCACTTCGCGCTGGCCCTGGTAAAGATTCGCGAATCGGCAGAAGAAATTGTGGAAGACGTATTTGTCCGCATCTGGCAGCAAAGGGAAGATCTGCATGCCATTAAGAACTTGCGCGTTTATTTATATACCGCTACAAAAAACTCCTCTCTCAATTTCTTATCCCAAAAGGCACGCCAAAGCATTACCGAACCCTTTGACCATATTCATGTCGGACTCAATGATTCTTCTATCACGCCCGAACAGATTCTCATCACCGCCGAGATCCATCAGAAGATCCAAAAGGCCGTGGAAGCATTACCCCCCCGCTGCAAAATGATCTTCAGACTTGTAAGGGAAGATGGCCTTAAGTATAAAGAGATCTCAGAAATATTGAACATCTCCGTCAACACCATCGACGCCCAGATGGCCATCGCCGTCAAACGTATTACACAGGCGATAGAAGCGGATTTCGACTTCCCGGTCAAAAAAATCAAACCGGCAAGCAATTGATAATCAATAAATAAGCTAACCTGCCCTCTTCGTAGCAAAAAATTTTTAACTTTCTTTTAGTAGATACTCCCCGTTTTTTTGTCTTTCTAAACTGGAGAGCTGCTATATGACTCAAGACAATCGCTTATGGGTATTAATGTCCCGACGCCTTTCCGGCGAAGCTACCCCCGCTGAGGTAGAAGAGCTCTCCCTATTGCTGGAGTCATCCCCCCAAAAGCAATATTTGTACGGCCTTCTTCATTCCTGGTTTACCGAACTTCCCTCCGGCGCTTCCGCCCAATCCATGGAAGATCCCGATTTCGAAGAAAGATTCTTCAGGATCCTGACCCAGCCCGATGAGCCGCAACTTCCTGCACACGGCCAGAACATCACAACCGACGATACACGTCCTATACGCAAACAGCTACTTTATATTACATCTGTCGCCGCCTCCATCATAACAGTACTTTTCCTGAGCTGGACACTCTATCACAAGCGATCGGCAGCCGCCAAACCGGTCCGGCCCAAGCCCGCCGAAGAAGTCCTCGCAAAAGCCGGCACCCGGACCAAACTGGTTTTGCCCGATGGCACCCAGGTATGGCTCAACTCCAATAGCAAATTGAGATACTCCAACGAATTTAACACAGAATCCCGCGAAGTAGCCCTGGAAGGGGAAGCCTATTTCGATGTGGCAAAGGATATACAGCGGCCGTTTATCGTACACGCCTCCTCCCTCGATATCAGAGTCCTGGGCACTTCCTTCACTATCAAGTCCTATCCGCAGGATGAGACCGTGGAAGCCACCCTGCTAAAAGGAGCCATCGAGGTCAGCCGCAAGGATAATCCCAATGCAGCCCGCGTTATCCTGAAACCCAATGAAAAGCTCGTCTTTAACAAACGGCTCGCCCCTTCCGAATGGACAAACCTGGTCCCGGACAAAATCAGCATCCGCACCCCTTCCACGCTGCCCGACATCGCCATCAACAGCATCGGTAAAGATGTTCCTGACAGCGACAAAATAGAGACGGCCTGGATGTATAACCGGCTGGTCTTTAAAGGGGACAACTTTAAGGAGCTGGCAGATAAAATGGAACGCTGGTATAATGTCCGGATCATCATCCGTGACTCAAGCCTGTACAACTGCCATTTCGGAGGCGCCTTCGCCAGCGAAACCGTTGAAGAAGCTTTTAAAGCCTTGCAATTGACTACCCCATTTACATATAAAATAATAAACAAAGATGAAATAGAAATATATGAAAAATAAAAAGCGGGGAATGCGCTAACATCCCCCGTCTAGATTGAAACGGAAACCTACGACCAACTGGGAGGGCGGTCCCGGTTTCCCATTTGATAATCATTAATTATAAAAGTATGAAAAATTTGCAACCCCCCATATGGTGGGGTAGATCACGCTTGCCATTTAAATTATTTCTAGTTATGAAGCTTTCCATTCTGTTTATCCTGCTGGGTCTCCTGCAGGCAAAAGCGGACGTTCGTGCACAAGGATCCATTACCTTGAACATGCAACAGACGGAAATCGCTAAAGTGTTGAATAAGATCGAAAAAAAAGGAGAATTCCGCTTTCTTTACAACTATGATCTGCCCTCATTAAAAAGAAAAGTTGATGTCAATTTCCAGAATCTGGACATCAAGGACGCGCTGACGAAATTGTTCAGCACCACAGACCTTGCCTACAAAATACTAAACAACAACCTCGTAGTGGTGGTCAGCTCCAGCTTGCAAAAGCAGGATATCCGTATCACGGGCACCGTCACCGGGGCTGCGGGCGAGCCGCTGGTCGGAGTTTCCGTACAGGTAAAAGGCGGCGGAGCCGGTACCGCAACGGGTAACAAAGGCGACTATTCGCTGACCGTCGGCGAAAATGCCACCCTGGTCTTTTCCTATATCGGCTACCAGGACAAGGAAGTTGCCGTCGGCGGACGCAATGTGGTGAATGTACAGCTGACCCCTTCTGAAAGGGCGCTCGACCAGGTCGTCGTCGTCGGTTATGGCACTCAGAAAAGAAAGGATGTGACCGGCGCCGTGTCCACAGTCACAGCCGCCGACATCGCG
Organism: Puia sp.; assembly: GCA_036499285.1. Lineage (GTDB taxonomy): Bacteria > Bacteroidota > Bacteroidia > Chitinophagales > Chitinophagaceae > Puia. Next base: position 93,313 of record DASYEB010000011.1, read on the forward strand.
AACCGCCCCATCGTAGACGCCGGCGAAGCCCTCCAGGGTAAAGCCGCAGGGGTACAGGTCGTTTCTAATTCAGGTAAACCCGGGGCGGGCCTTACCATCCGCGTTAGAGGGTCTTCTTCTATCAGTGCCGGGAATGATCCGCTTTACGTAGTGGATGGTATCCCTACCACAGATATCTCTTCCGTGAACCCCAACGATATCGAATCTTATTCAATTCTCAAAGACGCTGCCTCTGCTTCCATTTACGGTACCCGGGCTGCGAACGGGGTGGTCGTTATCACAACAAAGAAGGGCACCACCGGTAAATCACATATTGACTTTAGCACCTACTATGGTATCACCTCTCCCACCAAAGTATTATCTGTTCTGAATGCCAAACAATACCAGGCTTATGCAAACGAACAGAAAGGCTCGACGGTGATCACGGACTCTATGGTGGCAGCCAACGATATCAACTGGCCCAAAGAGATCTTCCGTAAAGGCAATCAGCAGAATTATCAGCTGTCCATCTCCGGTGGCAATGAGAAAACCCAGCATTATATCTCATTCAACTATACCGACCAGGTGGGAATGGTTAAACCCGCGAAGTACGACCGCCTGAGCGGAAGGGTCAATCTGACCACAAAAGCCAATGACTGGCTGACCGTAATTTCCAATACATTTATTTCCCATTCCAACAGCCGGGACGTAACGGACAATGCCAGTGTCGCAAAAGGCGGTGTTGTTCTGGCCTCTCTCGAAACACCTTCCACCGTCCCTAAATTCAATGCCGACGGCACCATTGGATATAATGCGCTGACCGGCTGGGAAAATCCCTATGGCGCCATCCTGGGCTCCTATGACAAGAACAAGACTGACCGGATCATCTCTACCGTGGGTGCGGACGTCAAACTGGTGAAAGGCCTCGTTTTCCGATCCCGCTTCGGCATCGACTACATGGATAATACATACACCCATTTTCTCGATCCCTTCCTCACCATCTATGGCAGACAGACACACGGACAGCAAAACCGTACAAAACTTAATAACCTGACCTGGCTTAGCGAACAAACCCTGAATTATTCGGCTACGTGGGGCAGAAGCCATTTCTCGGCCCTCGCCGGCTGGACAGCTCAGGAGTCGCATACGGAACAGACATATATTTCAGGTTCTTTCCTCCAACAGCAATACAGACTCCTGCCGTGGGACGAAAGTTACCTGAGAGATTCCATCAAGGCGCCCGGCACAACCTCCATCGACGAATGGGGACTGGTATCGTACCTGGGACGCCTGACCTATGATTTTGACGGCAAATATCTTTTACAGGCCAACCTTCGCTCGGATCAGTCTTCCAAATTCGCAGCAGGCAACAGGACAGCAACCTTTCCTTCTTTCTCCGCTGGCTGGCGCATCTCAAGGGAAGATTTCATGCAGCACATCGACGTGATCAACGACCTGAAGATCCGCGCTGGCTGGGGCCAGAACGGTAACCAGGAAGGAATAGGCAGCTACAGCTATCTGCCACTGTCCAACATCGATCCCGTTACCGGAGCCGTAACAGCTTCGACTATCGCGCCCAAAAGCCTGACCTGGGAAACCAGCACACAGACAGACATCGGTCTCGACGCGACCATATTGGACAATCGGCTAACCTTCTCTGGTGACTTTTATATAAAGAAAACAAAAAATGTACTGATCAATATTCCGCTGCCTTCCCAGGCAGGATACCCCACCGCACCTGTGAATGCCGCATCCATGCGCAACATCGGGGAAGAGTTCCTCATCTCAAGCAAGAATATCGTAAAGGGACCATTGAGATGGACAACCGATTTTAATATCTCCTTTAACCGTAATAAGCTGCTCACTATCGGAGAAGGCATCAGCTTCATGAACGCATACGGAAGTGTTTATGCCCGCGGGAACGCCATCGCCCTGGCGCAGGGATACGGCTTAGGCGAGTTCTATGGTTATGTTGCAAAAGGAGTGGACCCCGCAACAGGACACCAGCTTTATCTGCAACGTGATGGTAAAACTCTGACAGATAACCCCGTTCCCTCCGACCGCCGGCTGCTTGGTAACGCACAGCCCAACTTCGTCTACGGCATGACCAATAACCTGTCCTGGAAGAACTTCGATCTTACGGTTTTTATACAGGGCTCACAGGGTAACAGGATCTTCAACGCAGGCCGCCTCGAGTCCGAAGCTATGGTCAACTCCGCTAACCAGAGTTCGGTCGTCACCCGCCGCTGGGAAAAAGCCGGAGATAAAACGGATATTCCCGGTGTCAGCACAGACGGAACGACCAATAATTCGCTGATCTCGACCCGTTTCCTCGAGAGTGGTTCTTACCTGCGCTTCAAGACGATTACCTTATCCTATAAGATCGATGCAAAGATCCTCTCAAAAGCCGGGTTCAACGCCATTACCGTTTATGTGTCCGGAAACAACCTCATCACCATCACGAAGTATAAAGGATTTGATCCGGAAGTGAATTCATATGGTACGTCGACCAATACCAGCGACGATAGGAACATCTCTCTCGGATTGGACAACGGCGCTTATCCGCAATCAAAAATGATCCTGTTTGGATTGAACTTGAGTCTTAAATAAGGGTAAATGATCCTTAACTGTTAAATTTTTTTACATGAAACACAATCTGATCTTACATACGATTCTCTGGGCGGTCCCGGCTTTTCTGATCCTGCCAGGCTGCTCTAAAATGCTGGATAAAACACCTGTGACACAAGTGGTGACAAAAACAGATTCGACATCCATTAGCGCGAGTGACGCCGAAAACCTCATCTTGGGTGTCTACACCGCCTATAAAGGGTATGATAACGGGCTTGAATTTAACGTCCTTGACCGCATAACCAATGCGGATGTTACATCGGATAACTGTTATTCCGGTGGTGATAACCCGGATAATATTACCATCGATATCTTTAAGGCCAACGCTCTCAACGGTAATATCGGCCGTGACTGGAACGATGCTTTTGTTATGATCGGCAAAGCAAACAGCGCCATCGCGCAGGTCGCAGCCAGTACCGATCCCGCGCTGACAGCCGGCCGCAAAGGCCAGATCCTTGGCGAAGCCCGGTTTATGCGCGCATTTACTTACTTCGATCTCGTAAGACTCTGGGGAAAGGTTCCGATCATGCTGACACCTCCGGATCAAAGCAATTCGGAAAACCTGATCAAATCGGTACTGGTACCGCAGTCTTCCGTAGACTCCGTTTACCAGACTATCCTTAACGACCTTTGGTTTGCCCGGTCAACAGTGGCCGATCCTGGTGCGAATTCCTCCAAATTCATCGTTTCCAAAGGCGCGGTCAACGCCATCCTGGCAAAGGTCTATGCTACCCGGTCACCGGCCAATTGGGATTCCGTAGCTTATTACTGCGATCAGGTCATTCCCAATTATTCCCTTGTCCCTGACTTCCATTATCTCTGGGATAACAATCATAAGAACAACAGCGAAGCGATCTGGGAGATCAACTATTTCGGTTATGGCGCTGGTGATGAGATCGGGAACTGGATACCTTCCCAGTTTATCGGCGATGGTTGGAAGAAGTTCGAAACTCCGACAAATGACCTGATCAATACCTATACCTCGGAAGGAGATACCCTGCGGTTAAATGCTTCCGTTAGCTTTGTCAGCTATGGATGGGATGATAGTTACTGGAAGAATAAAAATAGTTTTCCTATTCTGTCCAAGTACAACGATCCGACCAACGGGATCAATGACTTTTACTTCATCCGCCTCGCAGATATCCTTCTGCTTCGTGCCGAGGCGTACAATGGCAAAGGGGATTATACGGATGCAGCCACCATTGTCAATCAGATAAGGGCCCGTGCAAAGCTGGGACCGACTCCGGCGGCAAATACAGATGATATGGCCCTCGCTATAGAAAAAGAAAGACGTCTTGAGCTGGCCTTCGAAGGACATCGCTGGTTCGACCTGCTGCGCACTGGCCGCGCCCTGGCGGTGATGAATGCTCAAAAGGATGGGAATGGCAATAGCCTTAATTACAATGTGCAGCCTTACCAGTTACTGTTTCCAATCCCGCAAACCCAGCTTGACTTAAACCCGCTTTTAACCCAAAATCCAGGATATTGAGTGCCCTGAATGGATACTCGACCACTTGAGATGCCCCGGGGTTACTTACTAATTACAAAAGACCGGTCGTAAGGCCGGTTTTTTTATTTCGTATCAAAATCTACAACGATCTTTTCCGTCCTCGGATGCGACTGACAGGTAAGAATAAACCCCGCCGCCAGCTCATCCGCCTCCAAAGCATAATTAACCTCCATCTCCACCTCCCCTTCCACTAATTTCGCCCGGCAGGTACAACAAACCCCTCCTTTACAGGCAAAAGGCAGATCAGCCCCTTGCATCAACGCCGCATCCAATACCGATTCGCCGTCATAAGGCAGGTCAAATTCATGACTGACCCCATCAAGACGCACCGTTACCCGGCTGACCGCAGCATCACTCCCGCCGCCCTCATTAGCCTTGCCGTCCACAACCCTTCCCCCCACCACCGGTTCCCCCGTCTGCGTATGAAATAATTCAAAATGAATTTTCTTACCGGCGACCCCCTGCTGCTCCAGCCAGTCCTTAACGGCAAAGATCATCTCCCCCGGACCACAGAGAAAGACCTCGTCCACGGAGGACAGATCGATCAGCCGGCCACAAAGCGATGTGCATTTCTCCGCATCGATACGCCCCTGGTTCAATGGGACATCCATTTGCTCCCGGCTAAGGACATGGTGCAGGCTGAGACGGTTCATATACCGGTTTTTCAGAGCCTCCAGCTCTTCCCGGAAAAGAATGGTCTGCCGGTTGCGATTGCCATATACAAGCGTAAAATGACTATTGGGTTCCACGGCCAGCGTCGTCTTTATCAGCGATAGCACAGGCGTAATGCCGCTCCCCGCAACAAAAGCCAGATAACGCTTCCGGTTTTCCGCCCTCAGTTCCGTATAGAACTTACCCGTAGGCGGCAGCACTTCCAGCTGATGCCCCTTTTGAAGCTGTTCATTGGCATAGGTAGAAAATACGCCGGACGGCACCTTCTTGATGGCGATGCGAAGCTCGTCATCCAACGGACTGCTGCAAATAGAATAAGACCGCCGCACTTCCTCTCCGGCTATCCGGAGACGGACAGTGACATTCTGCCCCTGCAGGAAGCGAAACTCCTCCCGAAACTCCGGCGGAACAGTAAAGGCAATGGATACGCAATCTTCCGTTTCCCGGCGTACATCTTCGATCTGTAATGTTCTGAAATGGCTGGCCATCATATTGTATTTGCGCCTCAGTGGTTTTTATAAATTTACCCCTTCGGCGCAAAAGGGCTAATTATTGTGAACTTCGTCGGGGCTTCGTCCCTTGCCCCGCCTCGTTCGTAACCTTCGCTTTGCTCGGTTACGGTCGGCCGACGCGTGGTCGGCCTTGCTGCTCTTATTTTTTTAACCCTTCGATCAGGTATTTAACCATATTCGATTCCAGGGCCTCGGCACTCGTACTCTTCCTGCTCCGCTGCCAGGAGTCTATTCCGCTGATGGCGGACAGGATCACCAGCACCGCCGTATAGGGGTCGATCTGTTTTACCTCGCCCTTGCTGATGCCATCCTCGATAATATCACCCAGCCGCTTACGGTAGTTGCGCCGCTGATTAAGAAAGTTGGAAAGGTAGGGCTCCGGCAGATGCCGCCACTCATGGTCGGAAATATAAACAAACTCGTATTGGTCCAGCATCATCCGGATATGCAGCCGGATAATAGCCTCCATCTTTTTCAACGTAGGCTGCTGACTGGCCTCCACCGCCTCCAGGTTGGTCATAAACTCATTGGCAACCTTGAAACATATCGTCTGCAGGATCTCTGACTTAGACTGAATGTGGTTGTACAGGCTGGCGGCTTCCACCCCCACATGCTCCGCAAGGTCGCGCATAGATGCAGCCCCGAACCCCTTTTCCCGGAATAACCGGGAGGCCTTTTCGATGATCACCTCTTTCTTGGTGCTGTTCCTCTTGCTTTGGATTTTCGCCATGTTGCCGGCAAAGATAAAAAACACTAACGACTGTTAGCTAATAATTATGTAGGTTGCAGCCTCAAATCCGGTTTTGGATTCACCTTCACCATTGAAAAATCATTAATTCAAGGTAAAATAAGCGCAATGTCATTAACAGTAGTAGGATCCATGGCCTATGATGCCATCGAAACACCCTTTGGAAAGACAGATTGGATCGTAGGCGGCGCCGCCACCTATGTAGCCTGGGCAGCAAGCAATTTTGTGAAACCCATCAACCAGATCTCCATTGTAGGATATGACTTTGAAAAAAAGGAACTGGACCAGCTGCAGCAACGAGGCGTAAATCTGGAAGGCGTAGAGGTCGTAAAAGATAAAAAGTCTTTTTTCTGGAGCGGCAAATACCATATGGACATGAACACCCGGGATACCCTGGTCACAGACCTCAACTGTTTCCTGGACTTCAACCCCATCGTCCCCGAAAGCTACCAGGGCAGCGAATTCCTGATGCTCGGAAATATCCTTCCCAGCCTCCAGATCAACGTGGTCAAACAGATGAAACAACGTCCGAAGCTCATCAGTATGGATACTATGAACTTCTGGATGGACAACGCCCTCGATGACCTGAAGAAGCTGCTCACCATGGTAGACGTACTCATGGTCAACGACAGCGAAGCCCGGCAGCTCAGCGGACAATTCTCCATCGTAAAAGCAGCCCGCGAGATCATGAAGATGGGACCACAATATGTGATCATCAAGAAAGGTGAACACGGTGCCTTACTCTTCCATAAAGACCAGGTATTTGTTGCGCCCGCATTGCCTTTGGAAGAAGTATTCGACCCCACCGGGGCCGGGGATACCTTTGCCGGTGGTTTCATGGGACATATCGCAAAGACAAAGGACGTTTCCTTCGAAAGCATGAAGACAGCCATCATCGTCGGCTCAGCAATGGCTTCCTTCTGCGTAGAGAAATTCGGCCCCGATCGCCTCAAAGAGATCACCCGAGCCGACATCGATACCCGGATCAAACAATTCGTCGATCTCGTCCAGTTCGATATTGAACTCGTATAACAAGCACAACTGCAAATAAAAAAGCCCTGATCATTAGATAAATCAGGGCTTTTTCTTTATAACGAGAGACTATTTCAATTCTATACCTATACTGACACGCGTCTGCTCGTGAAAAAGATTCAGCGTCTTTGGCTTCGCGCCTGCCGGGATCTTATAAGTAATATCCTTAATGTCCTTTGTCGATTCTGCGTCTATATTTTCCGAACCGCCTTTATACTCGGTAATATTGTTGCCGTTGTCAAGCGTGAGCCTGAAATTATCAGTCCGGAAAAAGACTCCCGCGCCACCGACGTTGTTCTTGTTGGTAACTTCCAGGTCAAAGGTGAATTCGATGCCTTCGTCCTTCCCGTCGGGGTCAACCAAAGCAACAGCCTTGGCGTTTTTTATCTTTACCAAAGCCTCTTTATTCTTGCCCAGCAGAGCGCTGTCCGGGGTAAAACTTACTGCATATGTCTTGGGCTCATTAGCCGGGGCGGTAGCTGGAGTCGTCGCGGGCTGGGCCGTCTGCGCGGCGCTGCTGTCAGTTGTTGCTTCTTTCGGCTTGCTCTTGCAGGAGTATACGAGGGTACAGATAGCCAGCACTGAGATAGGGATAAGTCTCTTTTTCATGTAGTATGTTTTTGTCTGTTAGATCAGCAAGTTATGACCCAAAAAACTTCTTTAAATAAAAAAATTTGGATTTTTTTACGTTCCTGACTATTTTTGGCCCCGTTATGACAATCAGCATGAAGCATACAAAGCAGATTAAGAAGCACCTCCCGCAGCGGGATAAGCTTTGATTGTTTTGTATGACAAGATAATAAGAGCCTTCCCGCACAGGGAAGGCTTCTTTGTTTTCCAGCCATGCCCAAACGTTTTTCCGGTCATACCCAACCGTATATTAATTTATTAAAAACAAAAAGCAAACAATGAAAGTTGCAGTCGTAGGCGCCACCGGACTGGTGGGAACAAAAATGTTACAGGTATTGGCAGAAAGGAATTTCCCGGTCACAGAACTCCTCCCGGTCGCATCCGAAAGATCTGTCGGGAAAGAAGTGGAATTCAAAGGAAAGAAGTTCAAGGTAGTCAGCGCCAATGATGCGATTGCAGCTAAGCCGGCCCTCGCCCTGTTTTCCGCTGGCGGCAGCACCTCGCTGGAATGGGCTCCCAAATTCGCGGCAGCCGGTATTACCGTGGTCGACAATTCCTCCGCCTGGCGTATGGACCCTGCAAAAAAGCTGATCGTACCCGAGCTCAACGCCGATGCGCTGACCCGCGAAGATAAGATCATCGCCAACCCCAACTGCTCGACGATCCAGATGGTCGTGGCCCTCAACCCCCTCCATAAGAAATATAAAGTAAAGAGAATTGTCGTCTCCACCTATCAGAGCGTCACCGGCACCGGTGTCAAGGCAGTGACACAACTGATGAACGAAAGAAAAGGCGTCCAGGGAGAAATGGCGTACAAATATCCTATCGACCTCAACGCCATTCCCCAGATCGACGTGTTCCTCGACAACGGATACACGAAGGAGGAAATGAAGATGGTCAACGAGACAAGAAAGATCATGCGGGATGACACCATCCGGGTAACGGCCACAACCGTGAGGATCCCGGTTATGGGCGGTCACAGCGAAGCCGTCAATGTCGAATTTGAGAATGAGTTCGACCTCGCTGAAGTAAAAGCCCTGCTTAGCAACGCTCCGGGTGTCGTGGTAGTAGATGATCCGGCTACCCAACAGTACCCGATGCCAAAGGACGCACATGAAAGAGATGAAGTATTCGTGGGAAGACTAAGAAGGGATGAGACCCAGCCAAAGACACTTAATATGTGGGTAGTAAGCGATAACCTCCGGAAAGGTGCGGCTACCAATGCGGTACAGATAGCCGAATACCTCGTGGGAAACAATCTCCTCTAAAACAGAAGAGGGTGTCTCAAAAGTAATTTGAGGCACCCTTTTTTATTGTTTTTATATATAAGGTTTTTATTCCAGTGAGCGATTGATAAAATGCACAAAATCGCTCATGGCTTCGAAGGTTTTTAATAATTCTTTCAAAAAGGATTTGGCTTGCAGCTCTGCATCCGTAAAAGTCCTCGAGACGATAAAACTTTTCAGCTTCAGGAATTCGATAGCAGGGTTCGCATCGTCATAACCCTTGGGCGGTCTTGACAACATATCTTCCTTTTCCAGGCCATCCCGGAAAACTTTTTTGAAATTGCGGTCCCCAATAATCTTTGTCCATTCAGCAAAATTGTAGTCTATCTCCTGCCGGACTTTGTTTAACTCCGGAGCCATAGGCATCCATAAACCGCCGCCGGCCATATTGCGACCTGGCTCGCAGTGAAAATAGTAACCGGCCGTTGGCATTTTTTTGCCCCCTTTGTTGAGGTAAGCGCCCATGTTGGTCTTGTAAGGCGTTTTGTCCTTAGAGAAACGGACATCGCGGTAGATGCGGTAAGTTGAATTCTTCGGGTGGAGGGGTTTAATGTCTGCGTCAATTTTTCCCATTCCCTCGATCACCTGCTCTACAAAAAGTTCGATGTCCTCTTTTGCATCCAGGTAAACGGACTTGTTTTTTTCAAACCAGGGCTTGTTGTTGTTCTTCTTCAGGTTCTTCAGGAACCTGATCGTGGAGACTTGCAGCATAATTCTTACTTGATCCTCCCCCAATTCTCCCCGCTCTTGATACGATACATGGTCATTTCACTGACCTTGTACTTTTCGGCCAGCTTCTTAATGGTCAGCTGCCTGTTTCTGCTGGAAAGCGTCTTCTTGATGGTCTTCACCTGCGTGGCAGTCAGCTTTAACCCTACCGTCCGGTTCGCCTGAACCTTCTTGTAAGCAATCTTGGCAGGACTCTTCTGCTGGTGATCGATCATCTCTTCCAGTGTAGCCCATTTCAAATTCTTAGAGGCATTGTCCAGCTTGTTGTGATTCACATGGATCACATACTTGTGCTTTGGCGATGCCTTTGAAAGGAACAAACGCGCAATCTCCCGATGAATGTAAAGCGTGCCATTGTTACCTGGCCGATGTAAATTCAGGGTTTTGTAACCAGTGGTCAAGCTACCGTTCAGCAATTTGCCGTCGGCAAGCACATCTTCCGAGTAGCTGGCTACACGACCCAGGGAAGAGAGTGCGTATTTTTTTCGGAGTTGTTTCCAGCCGGGAAACTGCAAAGGTTTCCATACTTCGCCGGTGAGTTTTCTAATCATGCCTATCAATTTTCTTAAAGTTACGAAAAAGAATTTCGAATTACCAGTAACGTAAGAAAATATTCTCATATGTATTTTGCGCCCGGAACACTTATTCCCGCAGTTACTCCCGCCGTTCTGCCCTCCCGTTATTCCCGGGCGATCAACCTTATGAACTCGTCCTCCGTGAGTATTTGAATAGATGGTATTTTTTTAGCTTTTTCCAGCTTGCTGCCTGCATCGTCCCCTACTACCAGATAGTTCAGCTTACTGCTGACACCGCTCAGCAGCTTGCCGCCGTTCTTTTCGACAGTCTCTTCCGCGTCCGAACGTTTCAGCCGGCTAAGGGTGCCGGTGAATAGAAACGTTTGCCCATTCAGGTTGCCCCCGCTGCCACCACTGGATTTCTGGCTCTTCAGGTTAAGCCCCAGACCCTCCAGCTCTTCCAGCATATGAAGGTTGTCAGGGTTGTGGAAGAACTGGTATACACTGGTCGCCACCTTCGGACCTACGTCTTCAAGACTTTGAAGGGCCTCCAGCGAATAATCGGACAGATCCTTCAGGTGACCAATGGCAGCCGCCAGTATCTTAGCCGTGGTCTCCCCGACATAACGGATCCCCAGTCCGAAGATCAGCCGGTGCAGCGGCTGGTGCCGGGACGTCTCTATCGCCGCCTGCAGATTACTGACGCTTTTTTCGCCAAAGCCTTCCAGCTCCCGGATTCTGTCGTAGGGAAGACGATAGATTCCCGGGACGGCTGTAAGGAACCCAAGCTCATAGAACTTCCGGACATTGGCATCCCCAAAACTGCGGATATCCATGGCATCCTTGCTCGCAAAATGGATGATCCGTTCGACTACCTGAGCCGGACAGTTGATGTTGACACACCTCCAGACGGCTTCCCCCTCCGGTTTTTCCAGCTTCGTCCCGCATACAGGGCAGTGTGTAGGGAAGACAATGGGTGTCTCTTTTCCCGTACGCACCTCGGCCAGCGGCTTTACAATATAAGGAATGACATCCCCCGCACGTTCGACCAATACCTGGTCCCCGAGCCGAAGGTCCTTTTCGCGGATCACATCTTCATTGAACAGCGATATCGAACCCACAGTTACACCACTCAGGGGCACCGGGTCGATCTTGGCCACCGGGGTAATGCTGCCGGTACGGCCCACCTGGAATTCCACGCTCCGCAAAGTGCTGGTAGCCTGCCTGGCCTTGAATTTAAAGGCAATAGCCCAACGGGGATGATGAGTGGTCATACCCATCTTATCCTGTAAAGCAAGGTCATTTACCTTGATGACCATGCCGTCTATCTCATAGGGGAGGCCGTCCCGCCCTTTCTCAAATTCATGACAGTATTCGACGACCGCATTGATCCCCTTTACAACTCGCTTTTCTTTCTGGGGACTGCGAAAGCCCAGGTCCCATAGCATCTTCAACTCGCCGCTATGCGTTTTCAGCGCCGGATCGACCGGCAGATCGGCCTTTTTCCCCCGCCGGCTGGCGGCTTTCTCCCCTTCTCCTGTCTCCCCGGTCGGCTCTTCACCCGGAGCCGCCACATGCCCGTCCGTGACCTGCCAGCCTTCTATCGTGGTGAGATAGCTGACATGATAAAGGAAAGCTTCCAGGTTACGCCGGCTTACTTCCTTTGGGTCTTTTATACGCAGGGAACCAGCCGCGGCATTCCGGGGATTGGCCAGGGGCGGGATGTTCTGCTCGGCCAGCTGATCGTTGTACTTCTTAAAATTATTCTTATTCATCAATACCTCGCCGCGGATCTCGATCACCTGGATGCCGTATCTGGAAAAGGCGGCCGAAAGAGGTACAGACCGGATCTGCCGGATATTGGTCGTGATCTCGTCTCCCGCGACCCCGTCACCCCGGGTGACACCCCTCGCCAGCTGATCATTCTCGTAGGTCAGGGAGATGCTGGCCCCGTCAAACTTGGGCTCAATACAATATTCCAGCTCCCCAAGCCCGGTAAGCTCCCGCGCTTTCCGGTCCCAGTCCAGGAGATCGTCTTCATTATAGGAGTTCTCCAGCGACAGCATCGGCACCAGGTGCTGTACCGTGGGGAAATCCTTTGTCAGCCCGCTGGCTACCCGCTGGGTAGGGGAGTCCGGTGTCACCAGTTCCGGATGCCCGGCCTCTGTCTTTTCAAGTGCCTTATATAAGGTGTCATATTCGAAGTCGGAGATCAGGGGATCATTCAGAATGGCATAACGGTATTCATGGAAACGCAGCACTTCCCGCAATTCGTCCAGCTTCTTCAGCCATTCGTCCGGCGAGAATTTCGAGGCCTGGGCTAATAGGGTAGTGGTCAGCTTTTGAAGGCGATGCGTCTGATCGGCAGAATACATAAACTGGAATTTATGCCATAAAGTTAAGTGAATCGACCTCTAATTGCCTAAATTCGTAATTGAATGAACCCTGAAATTATACCTAACGAAGATCCGTCATCAACGGATAATCCAGCCTCTGCCAGTCAGAACATTACAACGATCCTCCGCCAGCTGGAGAACGATGGGATCATCGGCATTTCAGTCGACTGCGTCATCTTTGGCTTTGACGACAACGAACTGAAAGTGCTGCTTATCAAATCCGACTTTGAAAAATTCCGGAACAAATGGTCCCTGCTCGGTGACCTCGTCAATAATCACGAAGATCTCGACGAGGCTGCTTACCGCATTCTCCGTGAGCGTACAGGCATGGACGATGTTTACCTGGAACAGGTGAAAGCCTTTGGTGAAGTATCCCGGCACCCCGCAGCCCGTGTTGTCACCATTGCCTATTGCTCCCTTATCAATATCGAACATCACCAGCTGAAGATCCTCGACAACGAACTGCACTGGCACCGGGTGACCACTCTTTCCGAAATGGCCTTTGACCACCGGAAGATCCTTGACGTCTGCTATGAATGGCTGCAAAAAAGGATCCAGGAACATCCGCTCGGATTTAGCCTCCTGCCAAAAAAATTCTCCCTGCGCGAATTACAGAATCTTTATGAAGCCATCCTGGACGTAAAGCTCGACCGGCGCAACTTCCGCAAGAAATTCTTTTCCATGGACCTGCTCGAAGATACTGGCGAACTGGAGACAGACGTGCCGCACCGGCCGGGGAAACTGTATAAGTTCAACTACGATAAATACCAGAAGAAAGAGCGGAAGAAATGGTTTGGCATTGACTTTTAGACCGCCGCCGGAGCTAATCCCGCAGCTAATCGGCGGCTAACCCCGCCGCCGGCCCATGCAACGCCCGGGCGACTCGCCTTGTCATACCAAAAAAGACCTATGCGCCCCCTATTGCTATGCCTGACCTTCCTCTTCCTATCTATGGGATGCTCCTGCCAGCGTCATATCAACAGCCTTAACGATACCGGAACGTTCACCATCATCCAGGTGAAAAGTGATCCGTCCTCGAACAGTATCCCCGGGCCTGCCATTGTATTCAGCAAAAACCCTTCATGGCCTATGTTCTATCATCTGGGAATGGATTCACTCGTGCTTACCGACTATGTCAGTGATGGCTATACCAGCGTTTACCTGAGAGTTCATTGAGGCTACTGTACATCTTTCTGGTGATCGATGATAAATTGAATGATCTCTTCCAGCGGAGTATCGATACGGCTTATCGCGTCGTTGATATCGTCCCTGCTCACCTGCGCAGCAAAAGAAAGGGTCTTTAATTTCTTTAGGATGCCTTTTACATCCATACCCTCATAACGCGTGGGGCGGATCAGCGCAGAGGCATGGATAAACCCCGACAGCTCGTCGAATACGTAGATCATCTTGTCCATCTTATTCTCCGGCTCCACGCCAAAATATTTTGGCCCGTGGGAAGCAATGCAATGAATGACGGAAGCATCGACATTCAGCTCCTCCAGCTTTTCGATGATGACACGGCAGTGCGAGTCCGGGTATTTTTCCCAGTCGGCATCATGCAGCAAACCTGCCTGCTCCCATTTACGCGCCGTCAGCTCATCGGCGCCCTCCCGCTCCAAAGCCCATGCCTTCATAACAGCCCCCACTTGCTTCATGTGTAACCGCAGCCTTTCGTTGGGTACCCAGTCATGTAAAAGGGCAAGGGCCTCTTCGTTGGTTAAAAGACGGTCTTTATTCTCTGGATTGCCAAAGCTGCTGCGGCCAAGCGCAAGGATGGGAGTCGACATGAAAATATTTTTCGTGAAGATATTCGATTTTCCTTTTTGCCGCGCAACGTTGCCCCGTCCGCTCCTGTCAATCTCAAAACCTCCGCCATGAAACGCAACTTGCCACCCCTTCTCCTCCTCTTTTTGACCCTCTTTTGCTTTTCCTGTAAGAAAAAGACACCCGAAGGCGATGGCCAGGGTGCTGGCTGTAGCAAATTTGTACCGGGCGAGGTCCTGGTCGGGTTCAAAAATACCGTCACCATGGAGGACGTTTTTGATTACTCCAATAACCTTCACCTTCCCATCACACAGATGTTTGGTTTCCTGTTTACTTCTCCCTGGCCCACCGACAGCATCCCGTCTATGGATACCCTCCTGAATACAAAACCATATATCAAAAGCAACGCCTTTTCCGCCAGCGTCTGGCTGAATGTCGTCACCAACGTCCTGACCGTTTCCAATCCATACTGGAATATGGATACCGCCAGCCAGCAGGACTGGCTAAAGACAAAAAAGGCATTGGGCCTCACCCCGACCCTGGGCGGCTCCAATCAATTGGGCGGCAATATAATGGTAAAGGTCCCCGTGGGTCAGGAGAGACGCTGGCTCGAAGATCTGAAGGCCAGCCCACTGGTCACCTGGGCCGAGCTCAACTGCTATATGGATATCAATAGTTATCCGTAAAAGTCAGCAATAATTTTCCCGGTCAAATTTTTTATTGTAAATCAACACCTTACAAAAGCCCCTCGCAAAATACCCCTCATTTTTCTTGGAACATCACCCATATTCCATCTACCTTTGCACTCCATTTAAAAGCTGACCACAGGTCCGCTGGCTGAATGGACTATTATTTAATGCTGTTGGGATAGCAACAGCTTCATGTAAAAACACAAGAAAATGAGCAAATTACATTTCACAACCAAACATGCGAACGAGGCTACCGTTAAACGCGACTGGTATGTTGTGGACGGTACTAATCAAACCGTAGGTCGTATGTGTTCTAAGATTGCCGCCATCCTGCGTGGCAAGAACAAAGCCTACTACACACCGCACGTTGATTGCGGCGACTTCATCATCATTATTAATGCAGAAAAGGTCGTCTTCACCGGTAACAAGCTGGAAGACAAGATCTACATCAATTTCTCCGGTTACCCCGGCGGAAAGAAGGAAGAAACGGCCAGGAACCTGCTGAAACGCCGTCCCGACGCCCTGCTTGAAAGAGCTGTTAAAGGCATGCTGCCAAAGAATCGCCTGGGCCGCAAGATGTACAAGAAATTGTTCGTGTATGCCGGTGCCCAGCATCCGCACACCGCACAGCAACCCAAAACATTAACTTTCTAATTTTTAGATAATGGAAAAGCAAAAAAATGCAGTTGGTCGCCGTAAAGAAGCAGTAACCCGCGTGTTCCTGAGCAGGGGCGAAGGCAAGATCACGATCAATGATAAGGACTACAAACAATATTTTTCTCTCGTATATCTGCAGAACCAGGTCGAAATGCCCTTCAAGGCTATCGAAGGTGGTGATAAATATGATGTCAAGATCAATGCTGCCGGCGGTGGTATGAAAGGACAGGCAGAAGCAGCAAAGCTCGGCATCGCCCGCGCACTGCTCGAAGTAAATCCTGAGTTCCGCCCCACGCTGAAGGCCGCAGGTCTTCTGCGCCGCGACCCAAGATCTGTAGAACGTAAGAAACCAGGTCGTAAAAAAGCCAGAAGAAGCTACCAGTTCAGCAAACGTTAACAGGTCCGGACTTGTAGAAGTCCCCCTAATCATTGATCTAAAACATTATTATAAATACATACAATGGAAAATAACACTTCATTACAACAGCAACTCCTTGAAGCCGGTGTACATTTCGGACACCTGCGTAAGAAGTGGAACCCAAAAATGCTGCCTTACATCTTTGCTGAGAAGAAAGGTATCCATATCATAGACCTGAACAAAACCACCGAAAGCCTGCAGGAAGCTGCCGCGGCTCTGAAGCAGATCGCCAAGAGCGGTAAAAAGGTAATGTTCGTTGGAACAAAAAAACAAGCCAAAGAGATCGTTACCGAATGCGCACGTAAAGTAAACATGCCTTTCGTTACCGAACGCTGGCTGGGTGGTATGCTCACCAACTTCAATACCGTTCGTAAAAGCGTAAAGCAGATGCAGAGCATCGAAAAAATGCTGAACGACGGCACCTTCGATAGCATTACTAAAAAAGAACGCCTCACCCTCTCCCGCGAAAGAGATAAGAAGGAAAAAGTACTGGGTGGTATCGCTCAGCTGGGTCGCGTTCCCGCCGCTTTATTCATCGTTGACATCGGTCACGAACACATCGCGCTGGCTGAATCCAAACGCCTGGGTATCACAACCTTTGGTATGGTAGACACCAACTGCGATCCCAATAAGGTGGATTTTGCTATCCCCGCCAATGACGACGCTACGAAATCCATCGCGATCATCGTAAATTACGTAACCGCCGCCATCGCCGAAGGCCTTGCCGAAAGACAGGCTGCAAAAGAAGAAGACGTAGAAGATACGGGTTCTGATGAGAATGAAAAGAAAGCAGCCCGTCTGCAGGCAGAAGCTGAAAGCGAAGCAGCCCGTGGTCGTGGAGAAAAAGTAAGAGGAACAAGTCAGCCCAAACGCCGCGTACCGAATTCCGGTCCAAGACGCCCGGGTGGTGGCCGTTAGGATAAGGACGGTCCCTTGATCTATTATCAATTTCAAACTTAACTATATGTCAACTGCAACTATAACAGCAGCCGATATCAACAAGCTGCGCCAAAGCACCGGCGCCGGAATGATGGATTGCCGCAAGGCACTGGTAGAGAGTGATGGCGATTTCGAAAAAGCGATCGATTACCTGCGTAAAAAGGGTCAGAAAGTTGCTGCTCTTCGCAGTGACCGTGAAGCAAAAGAAGGCGTGATCATCGCTACGACAACAGCCGACAACAAGACCGGCTTTATCGTTACCGTTGCCTGCGAGACCGACTTCGTTGCAAAAAATGCCGACTTCATTGCTTTTGCACAAAGCATCGCCGATGTTGCTCTTAAAGGAAATGTCAAATCCCTCGAAGAACTGCTCGCCGCTCCATTGGACGGTGTCGCAGTCTCCGACAAGATCAATGACCAGATAGCCCGCATCAGCGAAAAGATCCAGCTGGCCCGTTTCGAAAGGATCGACGCAGAAGGCGTAGCCGCCTACATCCACGGTGCTTACCGCATGGGCGTACTGGTTGGCCTGTCCAATAACAAACCCGCCGTACTCGAAGCCGGTAGAGACATCGCCATGCAGATCGCTGCTATGAACCCCGTAGCAGTAGACCCGGATTCCGTTCCTGCCGAAGTGATAGCCCGTGAAAAGGATATCGTTACCGAACAGATCAAGAATGATCCCAAGATGGCTGGCAAACCCGCCGAAATGATCGACAAGATCGCCGTTGGAAAACTCAACGCTTTCTTCAAGGAAAATACCCTCACCCCACAGGCCTTCGTAAAGGATGCCTCAAAGACGGTAGGTGATTATCTGAAAGGAGTCGACGCCTCAGCTAAAGTGACCCAGTTCAAAAGAGTTCAATTAGGATAATTTTTTAAAAGACCGTCTATCAATTTAGACGGTCTTTTTTTTATCTTCGCACTTTAATCAAGAATCATTCGTCAGACCATGGTGCCCAAGTACAAGCGTATTCTACTCAAATTGTCCGGAGAAGCCCTGATGGGAGATAAGAGTTTTGGTTTTGACAACGCTGTTATCGCTCAATACGCAAAAGATATCAAAAGCATCGTGGAACTGGGCGTTCAGGTCGCCATCGTCATCGGCGGCGGTAACATCTACCGCGGGATGAACGAGGCCGAGACCGGCATCGAACGCGCACACGGAGATTACATGGGCATGCTCGCCACCGTGATTAATGGCATGGCATTACAAGCCGGCCTCGAAAAGATCGGGGTCTACACCCGCCTTCAGAGCGCCATCAAAATGGAACAGATCGCCGAACCCTATATCCGCCGCCGGGCTATCCGCCACGTGGAAAAAGGTCGCGTCGTCATCTTCGGCGCCGGAACCGGAAACCCCTATTTTACAACCGATACCGCCGGCTCCTTACGCGCCATCGAGATCAATGCCGAAGTGATCCTCAAAGGCACCCGGGTAGACGGTATCTACACCGCAGACCCCGAAAAAGACCCCAAAGCCACAAAATTCGAGAGCATCACTTTCCAGGAATGTATCTCCAAAAACCTCCGGGTTATGGATATGACAGCCTTTACCCTCTGTATGGAAAACCAGCTGCCGATCATCGTTTTTGATATGAACAGAACCGGAAATCTGATGCGCGTAGTCCGGGGTGAAAAAGTAGGTACTTTAGTAAAGGATTGATTTTAATATAGTTGACTTGTATTTATTTCATTTGCATATCTGGGTAAAGAAAAGTAATTTCAAGTCTTGTTTCGCACCGCTAATCTACTGGGACGCAATCTCTAGCTTTCTCCTCTGGTCAATATCCCCTGAAAAACGTTTTGTTGTTTATCGATGTATCCCCGGAAAGTCATATTGTATTTTAAAGTAGTTAGTTTGGTAAATTTTCTTCCGAACCCGAACCACCATGAATAGCTTATTAAACAACCTGAGCATTATACTGGGATTTCAACTGACAATGGGATTGCCTGAAATCATCATTTGCGAACTGGGGGCACTGATCCTCGGTTTTACCATTCATTTCTTTTGGAACTCAAAAAAGAGTCTCCGCATCACTGAGCCCGCTCCGGGCAATGGCATCAGCGAGAATGACAACTGGAAGCTGAAGTATTACAACGATATGGACATGCAGGAGCGTGCCCAGCAACAGCTGCGGGAAAAATTGACCCAGATGCAGGAAACCGAGCAGATCCTTACTATCGAGCTCGAAGAGAACCGGAAAGAGGTAGAAGACCTCCACACCGAACTCGACGCTAACCGCGCACAACTGGAAGAAACCGAGCTGAAACTCGCCGAGCTGCTGGCTCCTAAAGAAGAAATACCGGCCGAAGAGACGGCAGCCGAAACACCGTCCGATGACTATACCGGCAATTACCTCCTCCAGCTGAAGCTGGCCCAGGAAAAAATGCTGGAGCACAACAACCACATCCATCGCCTCCTCGAACAAACCCGCCAGGTAGAAGACTCCGAGAGGAAGAATCAGGAACTCTCCCGCCACAACGAAGAGCTGAACGAACAGCTCAGAGCCTCCGGCCAGACATTGATAGAAAAAGAAACAGAGATCAGCCATCTCCGCCATCACCAGAAGCTTTCCGAAGAAATGGGCCAGCGCCTCGATAGAGTATACGACGAATACAATACTCTCCAGGAAAAGCTCCAGAAGCTGCAGGCCTATCTCACACAACCCTACAACCGCGGTGCCGATTATGACGAACTGAAAGAGTCCTACTTCAAAATGGGGAAAGAACATGACGAAATGAAATTGCGGCACATCTCCCTGCGCGAAGAGAACCAGCGGTTGAATCGCATCCTCGTAGACACCGAAGAGAAACTCAAAGAAGCCAACTTCCAGCGTCAGCAATTCCAGAAGCGATCGGCCTTTCTCGAAGAGCTCAATCACGATCTCCAGGAAATCTCCGAACATAATAAAAAGATCGAAAGCCAGCTTCGCCGCGTCAGCGACATGGAAAGCCTCCTGGCAAAGATCACCGGCTCTACCGACAGCAGCGACGTCACACATCGTGGGCTCGACTGAAGGCAAAGTCTCAACTGACAACGATCAATAAAGCCTCAACTGACAAGGATCAATTCGGGCTCATCGGTTCCTCCGCCCCCATCATGTTCTTTTCACGGGTAATACCTAACTTTGTACCGTGTCAAACAACATCGCAGATATCCGCAAGGAATACAAGCTACAGACGTTAGCAGAACATGACGTACTAAAAGATCCCATTGCTCAGTTTGATAAGTGGTGGCAGGAAGCTGTCCGCGCAGACATCGATGAGGTGAACGCGATGACCCTGGCTACCGCTTCCGCAGATGGCATGCCGGATGCCCGCATCGTCCTGCTAAAAGGATTCGATACAAAAGGCTTCTCCTTTTTTACCAACTACAACAGCTCCAAAGGACATCAGTTGCTGGAAAACCCAAGGGCAACCCTCGTCTTTTTCTGGAAAGAGCTGGAACGCCAGGTCCGCATCAGCGGCCTCGTATCCCTCGTCAGCGAAAAGATCAGTGAAGAATATTTCAATAGCCGGCCCGAAGGCAGCCGCCTCGGAGCCTGGGCCTCACCCCAAAGCCAGGTTATAGAAAGCCGCGAATGGCTGGAAGACAACGAAAAGAAATTGCGGGAAGAATGGAACGGCAGTTCCGTAACGCGACCACCACACTGGGGAGGGTATCTTGTAAAACCCATCCGGATGGAATTCTGGCAGGGCAGACCCAGCCGCTTACACGACCGGATACAATTCAGCCTGCAGGGAAATGGACAATGGAAGATCCAACGCCTCGCGCCCTGATCCGCAGCAACCCCAAACGATACAACTCAAAGCCGCATCAACGCCGCGACAAACGCGAAGCCGCGACAAAGCCGCGACAAACTCAAAGCCGAAACATCCGGGTCCGCACATCTGAATCACGCGAGGCGTATTCTCTGTTTATTTCTTCTCAGCAGCTGAGGCGGCAGCAGCAGCAGCCGTCTTCTTAGCTTTAGCCGGATTAGCAGGGCGGCTCTTACCAAAAGAACCCTTGAAAATTTTCCCCTTCTTAGTTTTTTTATCTCCTCTTCCCATGATATGATTTTTTTCAATGTTTAGTGTACAAAGATACGGATGGAAACCTAACAAAAAGCCCCGATACCTGCTTTTGTGCCCGGTAGCGGAGCTTTTAACTGATGTACCCTTAATAATTAATAAGAGTCAGCCGACGAAGCATTATCCAAAGCCATCAGCGGCGGCTCGTCCGATAGGACAAACTTATCCAAAGCTGCCGGAGGCTGCTTGTCCGATAGGACATACTTATAACTTGGCAGAAAGTTCTTTACCTGCTTTGAACTTAGCTACTTTCTTCGCCTTGATCTTGATTACAGCACCAGTCTGAGGATTGCGGCCGTTACGGGCTGCTCTCTTAGATACAGAAAAAGTACCGAAACCTACCAGGGTTACTTTTCCGTTTCCTTTCAGTGTTTTGGTAACTGCTTCAACGAAAGAATCCAGGGAAGCGTTTGCCTGAGTTTTTGTAATGCCTGCATCATCGGCAATCTTTGCGATTAATTCAGCTTTGTTCATAGTGTAATTTTTTATTTAATTAGCAGCAACAAATATACCCGCTTTTTTTATCCAACAAAATTTTTTTACTTTTTCCGCGCACCCACTGTAGCCCGCTCTAAGCCACGGTGGGCAAGGATTCGCGTGAACAGGCATTCGTAAATATCCGATGTCAAACTTACGTTAATATGCTGAAAGGCAGTGCTGTAGCGACTTTCAGAGGAGGAGGCCTGGAATCCTTGCCAGTTAAGGATTTGAAAGAAATTACAATATTTTTTAATTCGGGGATCTTTTTTTAATTCTTTTCCACAAATAGTGCACAGGTAAAATCGTCACTCTAAATTGATTCCAATAATGTACGGAAAGCAATAAACCCATTCCCCCATTTGTCCCATCCCGCTTGTTGTAATGCCGGAGCGAATTCTGCAATGAACTCCTGGTAACGCTCGATCGAAGTAGTAAAGAACTGGGTCACAAAAGTCGGGCCCTCCTCCTCATCCTGCTCCAGCAGGCGATAGAGCTGATGCCCATCAAAAAGTTTAGTAGCCAGAACGGCCGGGATCTGTTCCTCCAATTGCCATTCCAGCCAGCGTTCAACGATCTCCCACCGGACCTTGCTTGTAATATTATAGACGATCATTAGTTTATTTTTAATTTCACATAGAGAGGACAGTGATCGCTTTGTTTTACATCCGGGTATATATCCGCCTCCATCAGGCGTTCCCGCAGCGGCTCCGTGACATTGATATAGTCTATACGCCAGCCTTTATTTTGCTGTCTTACAGTAGGAAAACGCTGACTCCACCAGCTATAACGGTGAGGCTCGGGGTGAAAATGACGAAACCCGTCCACCCAGCCGCTGCCTATGAATTTGTCCATCCAGGCCCGCTCGTCCGGCAAAAACCCCGAAGAGTTTTTATTGCCCTTCGGATCATGGATATCGATCTCCTTATGTGCAATATTATAGTCTCCGCATAGGACAAGCCGCGGACGAGTCTTTTTCAGCTCTTCCAGATAGGCATGAAACTCATCCAGCCATTGATATTTATATGTCTGGCGCTCATCCCCCGAAGTGCCGGAAGGAAAATAGGCATTGATCAGCCGCACATCTCCAAAATCCAGCTGTATCACTCTCCCCTCATCATCACTCATGCCATGCCCCGTACCATATTCTACATGATCCGGTTTTATCTTGCTGAATACGGCGACTCCGCTATATCCCTTTTTCTTCGCAGAGAACCAGTAGTCATGAAACCCCAGCTCTGTAAATAAGGCATGCGCCACATTGTCTTTATGAGCCTTCGTTTCCTGGAAACAAACGATATCGGCCGGGTCCGTTTTCAACCATTCGATCAGCCCCTTGTTCATAGCAGCGCGGAGGCCATTAACATTATAGCTGACGATGCGTAATGATGACATAATGATTTAAATTAGGGCCTGCAATTTACTACTATACATTAGAAGAAAGCAAATATGGAAAAATTAGACAGGATCATCCCCGCAAACGCCAAAGACGCCCAGTTTCTGGAAGGCCCCAAAAGCCGCGGTTACGAACTCAGCTTCGCCTGGAAGATCTTTCGCGAGTTTATCAAAGGCTTCCGTACGCTTCATTTCGTAGGCCCCTGTGTCACCGTATTCGGCTCGGCCCGTTTTAAGGAGGATCATCCCCATTACCAATCCGCCCGCGAGATGGGACGCCAGATTGCCATCCTGGGACTTACCACGATGACAGGCGGCGGACCGGGGACGATGGAAGCTGCCAATCGCGGCGCTTTCGAACAGGGCGGGCCTTCCGTCGGCTGCAACATCAAGCTGCCTTTCGAACAAAAACCCAACCCTTATGTCCAGACCTCTATCACCTTCGAACATTTCTTCGTCCGGAAAGTAATGCTCGTAAAATACTCCTATGCTTTTGTTATTATGCCCGGAGGTTTTGGCACAATGGATGAATTTTTCGAGACCCTGACCCTTATACAAACAAAAACCCTGGTCCGGTTCCCCATCGTCCTTTTTGGGAAAGAATATTATCAGCCTCTCTTTGACTATATGGAATACATGGCCCGCGAAGGAACCATCTCAAAAGAAGATATGGCCCTTGTCTTACTGACAGATAACATAGCCGACGCTGCAGCTCATATCGATACCTTTATTAAAACCAACTATCGTACCGCTCCGCGTAAAAGGAAATGGTGGTTATTCGAAAAATATAAACAATATAAGGCGGCTTAGCCGCCATCACCAGCGAGCATCGCCGCAACCACCTATCTCCACCACGCATGCGTCGTCGGGATCGTCAGCCCCAGACTCAATATCATCTCATACGTCCCAAACGCCTGGTGGCCCTTCCCTTCATAGATATTTATACCCGAATAACGGGCATAGTCGAGCTTATTGGAATACTCAAAATAGAAGGCCCTGAAGAAAGTACTGCGGATAACCCACTCCGTCCCCGTATTCCACCCACCCATCTGGAAGCCGGAGTGATTTGCTTTCCCAAACAGCTCGTTCTGCGTGTGCGGGATCACCGGACCTACACCGAATTTTCCATAAGCATCCACTTTTATCTTTTCGTCATGCGTCTTCCACAGATGCCATCGCTTGGTAACATTAAAGAGAAGGAAATTCGCGCCGTTGTTGAGGTAATAATAAAAGCCGTTCGCCTCATTAAAAGCAATCGGTTCATCTACCGGCTGATTATTCATCCGGCCCTTGATATGAACGTTCTGATCGGAGATGATGTATTTGGTGTGATCGAAGTTGACCTCAAAACCCCAGCCCTTTTCCTCGTCAAGCAAAAATCCAAGCCGGTAATTGTATTGAGGTATGCTCAGCGCTTCCTGGAATAAGCCTTCGTTCCAGCCCGGATGATCATGCGCCTTGACATGCTCCATCGTATAATCATTCCCAAGTGAAGGCTGGGATACGTGCAGACTGCTGTGGGTATACCATTCCTTATTATAACCCCAGGAGAGATATACTTCTTTTATGAATTTCTTCTTTTTCTTTTGCGGTTCCTGCTTCTGCAGCTGATTCGGCTGTTGCTGCTGCGCAAAACAAAAGAGCGGAAGGCTAAAGGTCAGTACTAAGGCCGGGAGCAGGCCGATCAATTTTTGTCTCATAATTTCAAGAGGTCCGATTGCTAAAAAATAATGCCTGTTTGCGGCAGCAAAAGTACCTAAAAATTATTACACATCGTATTCCAGCACCGGCCTTAACCATTTTTCCGCCTCTTCCAGCGAAATTCCCTTTCGGCTTGCATAATCCACAACCTGATCTTTTTCGATCTTACCTACTCCGAAATATTTGCTTTCCGGGTGAGCAAAATACCAGCCGCTGACCGAAGATGCCGGATACATAGCCAAAGACTCCGTCAGGATGACCCCCGTCTGATTGGTGGCGTCCAGCATCTTGAACAGCTTTATTTTCTCCGTATGGTCCGGACAGGCAGGATATCCCGGCGCAGGCCGGATGCCCTCGTATTCTTCCCGGATCAGCCGGTCATTGTCCAGCTGCTCGTCAGGGGCATAACCCCAATATTCTTTACGTACCTTTTTGTGCAGCAGCTCGGTAAAGGCTTCCGCCAGACGATCGGCCAGCGACTGCAGCATGATCTTGTTGTAGTCGTCGTACTTGTCTTCAAAACGTTTTAGATGTGGTTCGATGCCTTCGATGCTGACGACAAAGGCGCCCATATGATCCTGCTTGCCCGTAGATGCCGGTGCAATAAAGTCAGTGAGCGAAATATTGGGCTGATTGGCTGCTTTTTTTATCTGCTGACGAAGGGATTCAAGACGAACCTCTCCATTTCCACTCTGCACAAAGATGGTATCCTGTCCATTCGAATTGGCAGGCCAGAAGCCGATCACCGCACGGGGCTTCAGCCATTTTTCCTTTACGATCTGCGCCAGCAGCGCCTTCGCATCGTTGAAAAGTTTCGTGGCCTCACTGCCCACCACTTCGTCCGTAAGGATTTGCGGGAATTTACCATGCAGCTCCCAGGTGATGAAGAAGGGACCCCAGTCGATATACCGGGCTATCTCCCCAAGGTCATATCCATCAAAGGTCTTTGTGCCGGTAAAGGATGGTTTGAATGGCTGGAATTTCTCCCAGTCGATCTTCACCTTGTTCTCCTGCGCCTTGGCAAGGGGCAGATATTGTTTTATCGTCTTTTTATTGGCGAAATCTTCTTTCAGTTTCTGATATTCTTTCCGGATACCCTGAAGAAATTCCGGCTTTTGCTCGGCACTCAGCAACGACCCCGCTACCGTCACACTTCGCGAGGCGTCGAGCACATGGACGACACCCTTCTCGAATTCAGGCGCGATCTTGACAGCCGTATGCATCCTGGACGTCGTAGCACCCCCGATCAGCAGAGGCACCTGGAAGTCCCGTCGTTTCATTTCCCTGGCTACATGCACCATCTCGTCAAGAGAAGGGGTGATCAGACCGCTGAGCCCGATCATAGCGACGTTTTCTCTCACAGCGGTCTCCAGGATCTTGTCTGCAGGGACCATCACACCGAGATCGATGATCTCATATCCGTTACAGCCCAGTACGACCCCGACAATGTTTTTTCCGATATCATGTACGTCCCCCTTCACGGTCGCCAGAAGGATCTTTGCTGCGCCGGCGCCTTCGACATTCACCGTTCCGGCTGCTTCATGCGCCAGCCTTCTTTCTTCCTTTTCCTGCTCGATAAAAGGAGTCAGCACGGCTACCGACTTCTTCATCACACGGGCGCTCTTCACCACCTGTGGCAGAAACATCTTCCCGGTGCCAAACAGATTTCCTACGACATCCATTCCAGCCATCAAAGGACCTTCGATCACGTCGAGTGGCTTGGGATATTTTAACCGGGCTTCTTCCGTATCGGAGTCGATATGATCAGTAATACCATTGACCAGCGCATGTTTCAAACGCTCTTCCACAGTACCGCGGCGCCAGGCCTCGTCTTTAACCTCCGCCTTGCCCTTGGCCTTGACGGTTTCGGCAAAAGCCAGGAGCTTGTCGGTTGCTTCCGCGTTCCTGTTCAGGATCACGTCCTCACAAAGGTCCCGAAGTTTCGGCTCGATCTCATCGTATACAACCAACTGCCCTGCGTTGACGATGCCCATGTCCATGCCGGCTTTGATGGCATAGTACAGGAATACACTGTGCATAGCTTCCCGCACCGGTTCATTTCCCCGGAAAGAGAAGGAGATATTGCTGACCCCTCCGCTGATACGGGTCAACGGCATCTTTTCCTTGATCTCTTTTACAGCCTCGATAAAGTCGACGGCATAGTTGTTATGCTCTTCGATACCGGTGGCAATGGCAAATATATTCGGGTCAAAAATGATGTCCTGCGGATCAAAGCCAACCTGCTCGGTCAGGATCTTATAGGCACGCGCGCTGATGTCCACCTTTTTACGCAACGTGTCGGCCTGCCCGTTCTCGTCAAAGGCCATGACGATCACGGCAGCGCCATAGCTCCGGCAGACTATCGCCTGTTCGATGAACTTTTCCTCTCCTTCCTTCATGGAAATAGAGTTGACGATACATTTCCCCTGTACACATTTCAATCCGGCCTCGATGATCGAGAACTTCGATGAGTCGATCATGATGGGGATCTTCGCGATATCCGGCTCAGCCTGCAGCAGGTTCAGATAGGTCTGCATGGCTTTTTCTCCGTCCAGCAGAGCATCGTCCATATTGACGTCGAGGATCTGGGCTCCGCTTTCCACCTGCTGGCGGGCTACACTCAGCGCTTCTTCATACTGGCCATCCCGGATAAGACGCGCAAATTTCTTTGAACCGGTAACGTTGGTACGTTCCCCGATATTCACGAAATTAGTCATAGGACGCATTACCAGCGGCTCGAGGCCGGACAGACGCAGAAAAGGTTTTATAGTAACAGCGGACATCGTTTTGTTATCTTATTTTGTCTGGGTTATCAATTAATTATTTATACTAATTCCTGCATCTTTCGGCCGCAGCTAGACCAGCTCTGTCTCTACTACTGGCAGCAGCCTGGGCTTTATAGCAGCCACATGCTCCGCGATATGCCGGATATGATCCGGCGTAGTACCACAACATCCGCCTACGATGTTGACGAATCCATTCTCTGCCCAATCCTCGATGAAGTGAGCCGTCTGTTCGGGCTGCTCGTCGTATTCCCCCATGGTATTAGGCAATCCGGCATTGGGATAAGCCGAAGTAAAACAGGCAGCTATCTGGCTCAGTTCCTCGATATGCGGCCGCATTTCGGCAGCTCCAAGCGCGCAGTTGAGGCCGATGCTCAGGGGACGCGCATGCATGACGGAGACATAAAAGGCTTCCAGCGTTTGTCCGCTGAGTGTTCGGCCGCTGGCGTCCGTGATAGTGCCGCTGATCAATATCGGCAGTTCAGGCTTCCCGCTATCCCGGAAATATTTCTTGATCGCAAAGATGGCTGCCTTGGCATTGAGCGTGTCGAAGATCGTTTCTACCAGCAGCAGATCGGCGCCGCCGTCTACCAGTCCCTTCACCTGCTCATAATAGGCTGAGGATACCTCGTCAAACGTTACAGACCGGAACCCGGGATTATTGACGTCGGGAGAAAGTGAAAGCGTTTTGCTCATCGGACCGATAGCCCCTGCGACAAAACGGGGTTTGTCGGGATTACTGGCCGTATAGTCGGCCGCCGCCTTTTTTGCGATGCGGGCCGCCGCCACATTCAATTCATAGGACAGGTCTTCCATATGATAATCAGCCAGGCTGACCCGCTGTGAATTAAAGGTATTGGTCTCGATGATGTCCGCCCCGGCATCCAAATACTCCCGGTGGATGCCCTCGATGATATGCGGCTGTGTGAGGACCAGCAGGTCATTATTGCCTTTCACGTCCGAGGGCCAGTCTTTAAAGCGCTCACCACGATAATCCTTCTCCTCCAGCTTATGCCGCTGGATCATGGTGCCCATCGCCCCATCTATAATAAGTATCCGTTTCTTTAGTTGCTCCTGAATGTTTGTACGTACGTCCATGGTTTAACTCCTTTTTTTAAAAAAGTCCATTCCGAAGACCAAACGCAATTTTGCCGTAAAAATTTTTGAACTGATTAATAACGAGGGAAATAACCGAAGGAAAGTGGTGATATTT
Source organism: Puia sp. (assembly GCA_036499285.1). Lineage (GTDB taxonomy): Bacteria > Bacteroidota > Bacteroidia > Chitinophagales > Chitinophagaceae > Puia. The sequence goes on from DASYEB010000011.1 coordinate 122,063, forward strand.
CAGACGTTTATTAGTTCAGTTTGATGCGCCGGCTTTCGGCCGTACAGGTTGAACAATAAACAAATCCCCCTGTACAGATTGCAAATTTACACAAAAAATCATTACCCGCAACGTCATACAGCCGACCCTATACGCCGTCACCCCCCTTTATCCCCCCGTCCTGTAACTTTCCACAGGCAGCCGGTTCATAATGCTCCTCGCCAAAGTCATCTCATCGGCATATTCCAGCTCCCCGCCAAAGGCGATGCCCCGGGCAATAGTTGTGATCCGGACAGGAGTGTCCTGAAGCTTCTTCTGGATATAATAAATGGTTGTATCCCCCTGGATCGTGGGATTCAGCGCAAAGATCAGCTCCTGCGTATGCTCCTTCCGAACCCGGTTGACAAGGGTCTCCACATTCAGCTGATCGGGTCCCACTCCGTCCAGCGGAGAAATGATCCCGCCAAGGACATGATAAGTACCGCTATATTGCTGGGTGCTTTCGATAGCTATGACTTCCCGCAGGGACTCTACGACACAAATGAGCTCCTGTTTACGGAGGGAATTGGCGCAGATAGAACAGATATCCCCATCGGCCACGTTGTGACAGCGCTGGCAGAACTTTATCTCCTGCCGCATCCTTATCAGCGTCTCACCAAAACCCTGCACATTTCCGGCATCCGCCTTCAGCAGGTGCAGGACAAGCCGGAGGGCCGTCTTCTTCCCGATACCCGGCAATTTGGCAAATTCACTGACAGCGCTCTCTAATAAAGCAGAGGAAAATTGCATTTTGCAAAGATACGACAAGCCATCGCATCACAGGCTGTCTACAGGGTAATATCCACGTCATTATCCCAGTTCGCCTTGACGGTAAACTTCTTTTTTATAGGGGCCACTTTTTCCGGCTGGTGCCGTTTCCCAAAGAACTGCCCCGGATCCCAACGGAGATTCCCATTGGTGTCATAAAGGACACGAAGATCATATTCGCCAGGCGGGAACAGGATCTTCCTGACATCTCTCCGGTTAGTGAAAGGAAAGGCATATTTCACATTGTCACCCTGCAGCATCTGCAGCACGGGATGCCTGTTTATATCGAGGTTGACGATCCTGATCCTGATCTCGCCATAGTCAATATCCTTTTTCGTCCTGAAAGTGATCGTATCGTCCTTATTCAGCTTTCTGCCCACCGAGTCCTGCCCAAAAGTTTTGGGCAGAATAAGATTATACTTGGTGTCCGTCGGCCAGACATAGTATAAAGCAAAGATCTTATTGGAGGTGTCGCGGACATAGCGGTACCGCCTTGGATCGATATCCTTGAAATTCTCGTCTGTAAATCGCAACTGCGTCGAGTCAAACGACCTCAGACCCGTGGCAAAGCTTAACTTAAAGGTATCCAGCACATCGAATACACCGTTGGTCGCATTCGTCTGGAACTGCAGCCTCCTGTCCTTCTCCCTTTCCCTGGCCGTTTTTCTGCTGGAGACAGGCGCCGCCGTCGTATTACCGGACGACTTGGACGCCGGCTTGCTGTCGCCCGACTCCGCATAGGCATAGAGGGCTACTGACGGGGTATTCTCGCCGATCACAACCGGTGAATCCGCAAATGCGAACAGCTGCGACTTGGAGAGATATTTATGCTGGCCGCCTTCATCCTTCATGGCATAGACGGTATATTTCCCCGGCTGCACGTTCCGGAAAAGGAACCGGCCAAAGGTGTCTATCCGGGTGACATACCGCGGCCTGTCCTTCGCTATCGCCGAGTCACCATCCTTGAATACGGCTGAATCGTTCTTTTTAAGCCCGGCCGGACTATCGAACTTCCGGTGCAGCAACACGGTCAGCGTACTGTCAACCTTACCGGTCTGGGCTACTATCACCGTACCCCCAAATGATCCCTGGTCGATAGTACCCCCGGTCGAAAAAATATACCTGAAATTCCTCAGGATATTCCCTTCGTTATAATCCCGGATGGCTTTGCCAAAATCCAGCGTATAGGTCGTATTGGGTTCTAAAGTGTCCTTGATCTTGACCGTAAGGACCTTTAGCTTGGAATCTACAATAGGGTCCGTTTTAGGCACCGGGGAGACAATGAGCTCCGTACGGATATCCTTTGGGTCAATGTATTCGTCGAAATTGAAGACGATCTTATTCCCCGTGAAGTGTTTGGTCGTATCACTGGGTGTCACAAAGATCAGCTTGGGTGGGATAGTATCCCGGGGACCTCCCGTGGGTGGAACGATATTGGCGCATCCGATATGACCGATAGCGCCGATCAGCAGTAGGGTAAAAAGTAAAAGAGTCAATAGACCGTTTCGAACCTTCATTTTGCAAACATAAATGGTTTAAGCGGCATGCCCGCCTCGGGCTTACCTAATAATCCCTTAAATCTCTTCACCCTCCCCCTCTTCAACCTCATGCAGCGCAATAGCCAGATTATTGGTTTTTACAAAATTGCACCAATGGCAGTCTGACTCACCACAACCCGTATAAAATTCCCGATTTTGTATCTTCTGCCAGGTAGTTATGATCTGCTGCGTGACAGTAGTGATGTCCTCCGGTGTGATCACGATCTTCACCTTCCGGTATTCTTTCTTTTTGTCAGGCTCCACAAAGTCAAACTCTGTGCTGGTTACCTTCCAGTCCTTCTGCTCATAGCTGTCGACCAGGATCTTATAAAAAACGGCCTGCCGCCAATAGTCTCCCCCGTTAGGGGCCTTTGTATTGGGCGGCGTCAGCTTTTCCCTCGCTTTGTCTACATCCCCGGTCTTATAGTCCACGACATTCACTTCCTTCCCCTGGAACTCCAGCTTGTCCAGTTTCCCCTTTAAAGGCACCCCCCTGACAACGACATTCCGGATATTCCTTTCCACCGCAACGATCTTATTCCATTGATGGACATATTTATCATAGTAATTCGACAATACCTCCTGCCCATATTCCATCCGTCTGCTGAACGCCTCCCGCGTAAAGATCTCCCTGTGACGACGCATGTACCATTGGAAATCATCCAGCATCTCTTCCTTTGACGGGAATGCTTCCCCGGCATGCAACTTCATCTTCTCGAACAGCCTTTGCAGAGCATGATGCACGGCGCTGCCGAATTCCGTCGCCTCATTCTTGGGACTTGGAATTCGTACCAAGTTGCGGTAATAGAATTCCAATGGACATTTGAGATAGTTATTCAAAGCCGTCACATTCATGACAAACTTCTCCAGCATCCTCCCGATAAAATCCTCTTCCGCCGCCTGGATCTCGGGTGCAATATTATCGCTAAAGGGCAGCGCGTCGAAGTCCGCCTGTTCCTCTGGCGGGATCTCGATCTTTTCGACGGGCAGCACATGCTCCTCCTGGATCTCTGCGATAAAAACGGATGGCTCCAGTTCCTTGCCGTCGTCGCGAAACCGGGACCAGGATATAAATAAATGTTGCTCCACCCGGGTCAACGCTACATAGAACAGGCGCCGAAGCTCTTCCTCCTCCCGCGATCCGGAGTCGCCGCCGCTGGCCGCTGCAATTGCACCCCCCGGCTCCTGCACGCGCGTATATAGGGTGTCGGGATACTTGTACCCGCTATTCATCTTCCGCTTCTTTTCCCAGGTAGCGGCATTACAGCCGGCAAAAAAGACATACTCGAATTCCAGCCCTTTGCTGCCATGTGCAGTCAGCAGATTGACGGCCTTGTCGCTGCCGGAAACCTCCACCAGGGGAAGGGTTATCCCATTGTCTTTCATCAGGTCCGTCATCTGGATCAATTGCTCGAGGTCCAGATCAGGATTGCGCCGGGTCTCCTCCTTGACAAAATTGAAGAGTGCCGTCAGCACCTGCATCAGCCAGATCTTCTCCGGACTTTGCATGATAAAGCTGAGGATCCCCGTGTCGCGGATACAGTTCTCGAACAGAGCCTGCAGCGTCGTATTGGGAACATCCCCGATCAGCTTTTCAAGAGCGCGGCTTGCCTTCTTCAATCCCTCCGGCAGCCCGGTGTCAAAAAGGTCCCGGGCAGGCCGGCTTGCTTTTTCAAACAGCAGCCGGCGGATAGAGGTCTTCTGCTCGCTGAATTGTTTATCGGCTACTTCGACAGAGAGCTTGGCTATTTCTATCGGCGCGATCGAAAAGAAATCAAAATGCAGGATCTCAAAAAGCATTTCATCACCGCCATAAGGCGCATCATGTTCCGCCGCCAGGTATCTCAGCATCAGCAGAATCTTTTGCGCCAGCGGGATGTCGAACAGGTCGGTATTTCGCTTGCTGTATACCGGTATCTTCTTCAGCTGGAGGAAACGGCTTAGCTCCTCACCATATTTGTTCTCTTTATAAATGATGGCGATCCTGCCGGGCATCACTCCTTCCGTCAGCAGCTGTTCGATCTGCAGGGTGATATTCGTCATTTCCTGTCTTGGGCTAAGATATTCCTGGAGCCGCGGCGGATAAGCACGCTGGCTTATCACCGGATGACTGGACCGCAGATGCTTGGAAAGACCCGGGATCTGTTTCACCAGCCGCTCCTGGTTTCTGTCGATGAGGGTCCTCGAGATGTCGAGGATGGGCTGGGTAGACCGGTAGTTGCTGGTGAGGACGACAGTGAGCAGATCGTTTTTATATTGGTTCGCAAATTCCAGCATGTTCTCTACATTGGCGCCCTGGAAACGATAGATGCTCTGGTCGTCGTCTCCTACTACAAAGACATTCGGTTGATCCCAGTAGCTGATCAGGAGGCTGACCAGCCGGTTCTGTGTTCCGCTGGTGTCCTGGTATTCGTCTACCAGGATGTACTGGTAACGTTCCTGGTAGGAGGACAGCAGCCCTTTGTTTTCTTCAAAAACCTTGATCACCCAGTTGATCATGTCGTCGAAATCATAACGGTTGTTGCGGCGCATCAGGGCCTGAAAAGGATCAAACTCATTTACCGCCGCCCTCAGCTTTTCCATCCGCTCGGCCTCTTCGGCGATCTTGTCGGTCCGGACATCCCCCTTCTTAAATTCTTTTGTGGCCCTTTTGGCAATGAACTCATCCCTCAAAGGCAGATCAGCAAGGAACTGGTCAATTTTTTCATTGATAAACCCCGGGGTCCAACCCTCCCTCTTCATCGTGGAGAACAGGCTTTGCAGGTTACGCATCTCATAATAGACGTCTCCGCGATATCTTTTCAGGGGGTGATTCTTTGGAAAGGAATCGATCAGCGTCTTGAAATACTGGATCTTCTCCAGGTCGGAAATGGGGTCCAGGGCTGTTTTTTCAAAAAGTGGCAGATTCTCCTGGATGATGTCATTGCAGAAACCATGGAAAGTATACACATGCACCTTATAGGCATCCGGACCGATAAAGGACAGCAGCCGGCGGCGCATCGCGATGGTGCCGGCGTCCGTATAGGTCAGACAGAGAATATTTTGAGGGAAAACATCCGTTTCAAGGAGTATCTTCCCTATCCGGGCTGCCAGTATCTGTGTTTTGCCCGTACCGGGTCCGGCAATAACCATCACGGGGCCCTCCGTAGTATTCACCGCCAGTCTCTGCTGTTCATTCAGCTTCTGATATTCTTCCTCAAAATGTGACCGGAGTTTTTCCCGATTAATAGACATGATCCAAAGATAGGAATTTGCCTTTCGTTTTGCCTCGCTGCCATGTCGCAGTCTCTATACCCATTTCCCACTATTCAATTCAACATTTTGTAAGAGTATACTCTTATTTTCACCCCATAATGGTCTTTATTCGTCGAAAAGATTGGAAAGAAATTGGAAAATGTCTTAATATGGGAATAATTTCGCCATTCCGACGTTAGATCAGTATCCTATATAAACGCAGATATGAAAAACCATCAGTCCTTTAAAGTTTTCATCGTTGAAGATGATGTCTGGTATGGCTCTATGCTCCAGCATTATCTCTCTCTCAACCCTGAGTACGAGGTTAAACGATTCGAATCTCCCCGCGATTTTTTTGCCGCTCTGCATGAGAACCCTGAAGTGGTCACGCTCGATTATTCACTCCCAGACTGCGATGGTGCCGAAGTTTTAAAGAAGATAAAGGAGCATAATCCGGATATCCGGGTCATCGTCATTTCCGGGCAGGAAGATGTGGCTACGGCTATTAACCTGTTGAAGAACGGGGCTTTCGATTATATAGTCAAGGACGATGATACAAAGGACCGGCTCTGGAACAGCATCCTGCATCTGCGTGAGATCAGCAATCTGAAACAGGAAGTAGAGACCCTCAAAAGCCAGGTTGGCAAGAAATATGACTTTTCTCAGATGATCCTGGGGAAAAGTGAGCAGATCAATAAAGTTTTTTCACTGATAGAAAAGGCGGCAAAAACAAATATCACCGTTTCCGTTACCGGTGAAACGGGTTCCGGTAAAGAAATGATCGCCAAGGCGATACACTATAATTCCGAACGGCACAAACAGCCTTTCGTCGCTGTCAACGTAGCCGCCATTCCCCGCGAGCTTATTGAAGCCGAGCTGTTCGGGCATGAGAAAGGGGCGTTCACCGGTGCCGTCACCCGTCGTATCGGAAGGTTTGAAGAGGCCGATAAGGGGACTTTGTTCCTCGATGAGATTGGTGAGCTGGATATTAATCTCCAGGCAAAGCTTCTGCGGGTCCTGCAGGAACGGGAGATCACCCGGATCGGAAGTAATGCCGTGACAAAAATAGACGTACGCATCGTAGTAGCCACGCACAAGAATCTCCTCGAAGAAGTAAAGAACAAAAACTTTCGGGAAGACTTATACTATCGCCTGATTGGTCTGCCGATCCTGCTGCCGCCGCTAAGGGAAAGAGGAAATGATATTCTCATTCTCTCGAAATACTTTATTGACGGCTTTTGCAGGGAAAATAAGATAGAAAAAAAGACACTTTCCGCCGAAGCACAGCAGAAGCTGCTGCAATATCCTTTCCCGGGTAACGTCAGGGAACTGAAATCGGTGGTAGAGCTCGCCGTCGTCATGGCGGACGAAGAGCTGATCCAGCCTGAGCATATCACCCTGAATACAACGGCCAGTATTGCCGATCTGTTGAACAAGGAAATGACCCTTAAAGAATTCGAGATACAAATCCTGCAGCATTATTTAGACAAGTACGAAAAAGATGTTCTGCTCGTGGCCAGGAAGCTGGATGTGGGAAAATCCACGCTCTATCGCATGATCCAGAACGGGGAGTTGAAGATGAAATAATAAAACAGGTCGCATGAATTCAGATAGTGGTTTCTTTGAGGAGATACTGCGCAAAGTTCCTGCGGAGATTATCGTGGCAGATACGAACTATCGTTATCTGTACGTGAATCCGAGTGCAGTGGCAGATGCGTCTTTACGGGAGTGGATGATCGGCAGAACCAACGAAGAATTTTGTCAGTTTGTCGGCCGTTCGGCTGTAATTGCCAGAGCCAGGCGAATGGTCTTTGAAAAAGTGTTGCGCACCCGCGAGCTGGTGGAGTGGACTGAATCCATCCGCGATAAGGAGGGTGCCCTTGAGCATTTCATGCACAGGGTCTGCCCGGTATTGGGTGAGACAGGGGACGTCCGGATGGTCATCATCTATGTGATCCGGATCACGGAAAAAAGGGAATATGAAGAAAAGATCCGGCTTGGTGAAAAGAGATACCGTGACCTGTTCAATCATAGCCAGGCGCTCATCTGCACCCATGATCTGGAGGGCAGGCTGCTGGCTGTCAACCCGGCCATCTGCAAGGTTCTTGACTACCGGGAAGAGGAAATGCTGGGCCGTAATCTCCGCGAATTTATTCCGGTCAAACACCAGCTGAGGTTTGAAAAAGAATACATAGAAGCGATCCGTACCTGCGACAAGGCCGTCAGTGGAGAGTTTTGTGTGCTGAGTAAAGACGGAACAGAGATCTTTTTGCTCTATAAGAATTTCCGGATGGATGAGCCGGACACGGAACCTTATGTGATCGGGTTTTCCCAGGACATCACGGACAGGATCAAGATGGAGAAAGAATTGAGACTGACGAAACAGCTGACGGATGAGGTGGCTCGTGCCAAAGAATCATTTCTTGCCCATATGAGCCATGAGATCAGGACCCCGATGAATGGGATCCTGGGCATTGCCAGCCTCCTGAATAAAACACGCCTGGATGTACAGCAAAGGAATTATCTCCAGCTGATACAGGAATCCGCCAACAACCTGCTTGTCATTGTCAACGATATACTCGACCTGGAAAAGATAGTCGCCGGAAAATTACAGCTGGAGAGTATTCCGTTCAAAATTGTAGACAAGATTGCGACGACCATCCAGTCATTTATCTATCGGGCGGAAGAAAAGGAGCTGGGCCTGATCTTTCAAAATTCGATTCCAGGTGACCTGGTCGTAAAAGGCGATCCTTACCGGCTTAGCCAGGTATTGAACAATATTTTAAGTAATGCCCTGAAGTTTACCAACGACGGGCATATTACCATAGTAACAGGCATTGTCGGGTCCGATGCGGAAGGGGTGGTAATAGAGATCACCGTCAGCGACACGGGCATCGGCATTGGCAACGAAAGGCTGAAGACCATCTTCGAACCGTTTGAACAGGCGGATGCGACGATCTCCCGGAAATATGGTGGCACAGGTCTTGGACTGGCCATTTGTAAGAACATGATCGAGATGCAGAACGGAGAGTTGTTGGTGAAGAGTGAAGAAGGCAAAGGCTCGGCCTTTACAATACGAATACCCTATCACTTAAGCGTTGAAGCTATGCAGGAAAAAGAAATAAGACAGGAAACAGACTACAAAAGCCTTGGATATAGAAAAATACTGGTGGCAGAAGATGTCGAACTGAATCAATACCTGGCGCGGCATATCCTTGAATCCTGGGATTTCGAGGTGGTGATTGTCAACAACGGGCTGGAAGCTATCCAGGCATTGGAACAGGCCTCTTTCGATTGTATCCTGATGGATGTCCAGATGCCGGAGATGGATGGGATAGAGGCTACGCAGCATATCCGTCGCTTACCCGACCCGGTGAAGGCGAATATCCCTATTATTGCGCTTACTGCCAATGCGCTGAAAGGGGATAGTGAAAAATACCTTGCGGCGGGGATGAATGATTATCTGGCCAAACCATTTGATGAAGAACGACTCTTCCAGGTGATCTACAGAAATCTTGCCTATTATAAAACTGCCGTCCCCCTTTTAAATTCACCTTCCATAGATAATCCCTTTAAAAACAACAATAATTCTACCAGTATGACACCCGTGAATTCCAGATTATATGACCTTACAATGGTTCAGTCCGTTTCTGGCGGCGATGAGGGGTTTATAAAGAAAATGGTTGCCCTGTTTATTGAGACAGTACCCCAGAATATACAGGACATGAAAAAGGCCCTGAATGAAGAGAATTGGGACCAGGTAGGCAAAACAGCCCATAAGCTGAAATCTACCATTGATTCGATGGGGATCAAATCCATCCGGCAGGAGATCCGGACAGTAGAGGCCAACGCCAAACAGAAGGAAGCCTTACAGGAAGTGCCTGCCCTGATCGGGACTATCGACACCGTCATCAACGAGTGCATCGCCCAGCTAAAGGCCGAGGTGATGAACTAAATAAGACTATATCCCGTATATAAGGGACCCCGAGGTCCCCCTCTTTTCCCAGTATTTTGCTAAAATTCCCAAAGAGGGAGCGTATTTTTGACAGCTATTCAGCTTTTACCTGATAATCAATAGGTTCTTTTCTGGCACCATTTTCCTAGTTTACTTACTGCACTACAGTAAACAATCATGGAACTAAGCCAACAACCCGTTATTTTTGTCGTTGAAGATAACGTGATCTATCAAAGCCTTATCGCAAGGGAGCTGGAATCTCTCAGCAGCAATCTTCATTTTTATACCACTGGGGAATCCTGTATTTCCGAGTTGGACAAACATCCCACTGTTATCGTTTTGGACTACAATTTGGACGGTCAGATGAACGGTTTGGACACCCTGCAACGGGTAAGGGATTTTGATCCGAGTATATATGTGATCCTGTTTTCCAGTCAGAAGGGCCTCAATACAAAGGAAGTATTTTTACAATACGGCAGTTTTGACTTCCTGGAAAAGAATAGCCTTTCACTTCGTACGCTTCGGCATATGGTAGATTGTGTGACCTCCCGCGGCGAACAGCCCCAGGAACGTTAGAAGGGGTGACAACTTCCGGCCTGTCACAGTATCTTTGTGATTATGGCAGTTTTTTCTTTGAGAAGAGTTCAAAACATCCCCGGTGACTTCAGCAAGGTCTGGTCGTTTTTTGTCGACCCGGGCAATCTACCGCTGATCACCCCGCCTTACATGCAGTTTCGGGTCCTCTCTTCGGGCAACAGCCCTACCCACTCTGATTTACAGATCTATCCCGGTCAGCTCATCGAATACAGACTTCGTCCTTTACCCGGCTTTCGGGTCTATTGGATGACGGAGATCACCCATGTCCGGGAAGGACTATACTTTGTAGACGAACAACGCCGCGGCCCATATAGTCTATGGCATCATCAGCATCATTTCAGGCCCATTCCGGGTGGTGTCGAAATGACTGATATTGTGCATTATGAGGTACCCTTCGGGATTATTGGAAGATGGGCCAATGCCCTTTTTGTCGGTAGACAGCTGGAGGGGATATTCCGATATCGGTTTGAAGTAGTGGAGAAGATGTTTGGGGCTTATATACCGGAGACCTGAGCCAGCAACGATGACCACGCCCGGCCGGCCACGTCCTGGCCGCCAACGCCCCGCCACCCTCGCTCTTACGCGAATTCCGCTCCTCACCCTGGCCTCATCCCCTTACCCGGGGATCCGGGAGATATATTTCTCGATCTGTTTGATCTGGCCTACAATTTCCGGCGTCGTAGGCTTCAGCGCCTTAGCCCTGCGGAAAAAATCCTTGGCCTGGCGAAACTCCCTTCTTGTCATCATGATAGAGCAGAGCTGCAAAAATGCGGCAGCCTGATTTTCCTTATCCGGCAACCCTTTACGGAGGGCCTGGCGGATATAGCTCTCGGCCTGGCGGATGTCGTTCTTTTGCATCGACAGCATCCCCATTTGCAGCAAGCTGGCCCCTTCGGCTTCTTTCATGGGCATTCCCAGGTCCAGGCCTTTTTTCATATTCAGTTCTGCACCAGCAAAGTCCTGTTTCATCATCGCGATGTTACCTTTAAGGGTAAAATACACGGACCGTATCGGCTTGTAAAGCAGGTTGGGGAACTTGACGGAATTCAGCACTTTCTCTGCCTCTTCCATATTGCCGCTTTCCATATGTTCCTGGATCAGACGCAGAGGCCCGAAGAAGAAATACCCGAAGAGAAGGATCAGTGCGATGAAATAGGGTAGGAAGGCTGGCCAGAAACCGGCATATATGTTTGTAACGATGCCGATGATCAGGAAAGCGATGGCTATATGGGGGCGATACTTGACGACGACGTTGTAGAACTTCATAATCCTTCAATTGAGGATGGCAAAGATAGGGTTTTCAGCCCCGGCGGGGCTGAAAACCCTGATCTAAAATTTATCGTCGTTTATCTCGATCCAGTAGCCATCCGGGTCCTGGAGATATACCTGCTTCACCTTGTCGGGCCGAAGCTGCGGTTCCTTGCTGGACTGGGCCCAGTTGCCATATTTGACACCGGCAGCATCCAGGTGTTTCGTAAAAGCATCCATGGATGCCACGCTAAAAGCAAGATGTATATTGATGTCATGGGGTATATCCGCTTTCGCCCCTGAAACCACATGCAGCTGGCCGTGTTCCGAGATCCTGAACCAAACGTGTTTCCCGTCGTGAAAAGGCTCTGCTATCTTTTTGAGTTGCAGCACTTTTTCATAAAAATTCGCAGCCCGGTTCAGATCCGTTACAAAAATAGTCTGGTGACTGAAATGAGGGCCTTGTGCGCGGCCGCTCAGCGCCAGCAGGACAGGCGCCGCCAATACAACCAAAATGCGGCGCCAGCGCCGCAGAGTTAATCGATTCATAGCTAATTTTTTATTTGAAGCAATCAAAGTAAGGAATTCCCTTTAGCTAAAAAAAAATGCCTTATTTTTGCGGCCCTTACTACCTGGCCCGGCCGGTTCCGGCCCCGTCAACGGTAAGATGGTCCCGTAGTTCAATGGATAGAATAGAAGTTTCCTAAACTTTAGATACAGGTTCGATTCCTGTCGGGACCACCCAGCAGTGTATCAAAAGAAATCAAATCCGCTCAAATCATTGATTTGCAGCGGATTTTTCTTTTTGGGTATGTCAATATCCATCAAAAGATATCAATTCGCTGGCGAGCAAAAAGGTTAGCAGATTTTTAAATTAGCTTTGCTCACTTTTTGGCTGTAATGCAGTACTGTATTGTGTTTAGCCGAAGTTGGAGTGTATGGAAAAGTGAAGAAAGAAACAATTTTCGGTTAACAAAAAAACGTAATGTATTTTATGTCACAGTCACCGCTGCAATTATCTATTCTCTTCTGGCTCAACAATCAACGAGCCAATAATGAGGGGAAACCCGCTATTTATTTAAGATTCACGTTGAACAGTAAACGCGTGGAATTGGCCACTCGCCTGTATGTCGATGCCAATTTATGGAGTCGGCAGCATCAAAAGGCAAAAGGAATCTCGGAGGAAGTTACCGAGATCAATAACCAGCTGACGATCATCAAAGCCGACTTATTCCGGCATTACAACCGGCTTAAGGTTCTGGAAAAAGAGGTCTCCGCCGAAATCCTGAAGGATGCTTATTTGGGGATAGGGGAGAAGGAAAAGACGCTGCGGGAATTACTAACCTCCTACGAAGAAAGATTTATGGAAAAGGTCAGCAGCGGAACAAAAGCACTGAGTACCCTCAAAAGCTTTCGCACTACCCGGGACAAGATACTTGCATTCGTAACAAAACAGTTCAAGGTGTCCGACATTCCCCTGTCTAAGATCAAAATATCCTTCGCTTCCGACTTCGATCACTATCTAACAACAAAAGACCGCATAGGCAGCAACACGTCCATGAAGTATATTAAAATATTCAAACGTGTTTTAAAGCTGGCCGTCGATCAGGGGTGGATGGAAAGCGATCCGCTGACAGGATTCGCCTGTCACTATGAAGAACCGACCAGGGATCGATTGACCATGGAGGAGGTTATGGCGCTCTATAAAAGGGAGTTTAAAATAGCCAGACTGAATGAAGTTCGGGATGTATTTCTATTCTGTTGCTTTACCGGCTATGCCTACCAGGACGTTGCGAACCTGACACCCGCGAACTTGGAAATCGGTATCGATGGCGAAAAGTGGATCGTGAAAAACAGGGTGAAGACGAACAACCCGGAGCGCATTCCTTTACTTCCGATAGCATTGGAGATCGTGGAGCGGTATAAAGATCATCCCTACTGTGAAAATTCTGGGAAGCTATTGCCGGTAAATACCAACCAGCGATACAACGGCTATTTGAAAGAGATTGCGGATTTATGCGGTATCAAAAAGCATATGACAACCCATATGGCGAGGCACACTTTTGCTACTTCGGTGACGTTGGAGAATGACGTCCCTATCGAAACCGTCAGCCAAATGCTGGGACATAAAAGCATTAAGACGACTCAAATCTATGCGAAGGTCACCCAGCGTAAGGTCAGCAACAACATGCGGGATTTGAAGAACCGTCTTTATGGCAGTACTTCGAAGTAAAGGCAAACCCGCTCCTAGCTCTTTGTTCATTCAAAGGGCCAGACCGCAAGGCCAGCCGCTGTGTCCGCAATCAAACCCGCTTTTTACATCCTGCCCGCAAGCGGTCAGAATGAGGGCGACTGTTGCACGCTCGCCCGGCAAGATGTTCCAATGTGGCACGGCCACATCGGTCTTGCCCCTTTCCTCCAAAGTCGGAGGGGAAACAGCCATTACACAACCCTCCGAAGTCGGGTTGTGATACTACCAATACCAATTGATCAGCCAAACTTGCGCATTCAAGAAATGGGACAAGAACAAATGAAAAGCAAGTACGCCAATGACTATCTGACATACAGTGTCTTTGTGAAAAGAAAATCAAATCCCGATGAGAACGTTTTTACATCGTCTGCTAAGAAGCAAAATGAATGCTCATCGCGACTGTCGCCAAGCGCTAGAATATGCAGCCGTGGCCGATCAACTGTGGCACAAAGCCGGACGTTTGTCGCGGCCTTGGCGCTTCACAGCGGGCATATCATTGCCGCACTTTTGTTCCATGATCATCTTCATTTACGGGGGCAATTATAGGATATCCATCGCCTTCGACACCGGCAATGATATGCCCCCTGTGAAGTCGTGTTTCTTTTTTGGCCCTTTCCTTTCTCTAAAAAAGCTGACATAAAAATGCCCACCCTATAGAAATAGGGCGGGTGTCTTTATGGAATATGAAAAAAAGGGATACGGATTAAATTAGATGCTCATCGTGTTTTGAGGTGCGTCCATTTCTCAATCCATTTTAATAAGAACGCGTCACGGCGTTTGAAATATTCTGTTCTTTGCTGCGATGACATTTCTCTAAATGGAATATGCATTCCTGTAATGGCACTTATTTCTTGCAGCATAGCTTGAATATTAGTTTCATTGAATGGGCATGCTCTATTTTGAGAGTTCATAAGATGCTGCCCTGCATGATATACTGCCCATCTCTGGCGGTCTGTAATGTCTCCGGCGAGGTCTTCCAGGTAACGATTTATTAAGATATCCGGACTAATTTCTAAAACTTTGCAAAGCGCTACTATCGGGCTTCGAACAAAAAAGTCGGACAACTTTATTCCTTCAGAAAATTGTGGCGCAGGTTTTTTCTTTTTTTTGGACACTGCCATAGTATTCGTTTAAGAGTCAAAAGATATTGCTGATCATCAGGAACCCATGACGATCGTCAGGGTAAGCGTTTCATTGCTGCCAGGACCCGTTCGGTGCACTGCTTATATTTTTCTGCCAACAGACTTAAATATTTAGCGTAAAAGCCGGAGGCTTCTAATGCTTGATCATGAGTCAACTTATCAATGTCTTTGTAGCGGTCTTCTGGCAGCACAACGACAGTTTCCTGCCACCGTTTCAATTCTGCTGGCACAAAGGATGCCGCTTCGATAAGTTTTATCAACGTCTTAACTGTATATAGTGTGTCTGATCTGTAATCTGATTCATCAAATGGACTAAAATCGCATGTGAGACACACTTCCAGCATGTCATTAATGACTTCTTTCAAAGTGCTCATCTTGTGGTCTTCAGGTATTTCGCGAAGGACTGCTGAAGGGTTCTCCTTTTCGTCGGACGAAAGGAATTGTATTTGGGTGTACAAACCTTGTTGGGTGAGGATAGCAGACATAGAATTGACATTTAGAATAAGAAATAAAATTCTAAGGACGTAGAGTGTGATGCTTTATGGAAGAGAGGAAAGCCCGTAGTAGACCATAAGCCTTATTTAGCAAATGGCTCATTTTGTAGATCCTTTGTTGGGGGATTCAAAAAAAAGACGTGGGTTAGTCCTTACGTCTCCGAGGGCTGCGACACCCAACGACGAATAAGAACGCCCACGCCGTAACGTGAGCGATTTACCTTATTTTCCCGTCGTTTTCGAAAAGTCGCAGAATTCGGAGAACGAGAATAAAGCAAACACGCTTAACAATAATTTATTTGCGGTCGCAAAAATAGTACTTAAACCATATTTAAAAATTTTAGTTAACGATTAAGTTAGTTATTAAAGGTAATAAGTTTGTTACACAATAACAAAATAAAGTCATTGTGTAACACATTTTATCAAAAACTCATTAATTCCCAATCCTTTAGATTTGTTCCACAAGGCCAAACATTAGACGCCAATGAGCAAATCCAAGCATTCAAGAGAGAAGAAAACGGCAATAACCATAAACAGGTTAGGCATTGTCTTAAAGGAGGAGAAGATTACAAATAGAGCTTTGGCGGCAACCTTAGGCTACGAGGAAGCAACCGTTTCAAAATGGGCCACCAATACTATACAACCACCCGTCTCAACCTTTATGAGAATTGCCCTGGTTACGAACAGAGACCTAAAGGACTTTTTTGTGTCAACTAAGGATATAGATGAAGCTGAGAAAAAGAAAAACCTCAAAATCCTCGCCGAAATGGCAACGAACTCTAAAAGGACAGGAAAGGACAAGAAATAAGATTAAAGTACCTTAACATACGTGCTTTGTGTCCGCGACAGACTAATGTTGAATCACGAGATCATTCACAGAACACCCCGCTATTGATCCGGAATCAAAAGGATCACAATGAAAAACATTCCACATTTCTGCTATTTTTAATGACTTGATCACATTTCATTATGGTGGCATCGAAACAGTAAAAAGTACTATATTAGCGACTAAATTAACCACTAAACCTTTATTTATGTTTGGAAGCCAAGACCTCGAAGGCCTAAAACGTCAGTTTGAAAAAAAGCTTGGTATTTATGATTATCATTTGTCTGACTTCGACCTCAGGCAGATTTTTCAAGAAATCGAACAGCACCCAATTTCTTCCCGCACAATCCCTCTTTGGCAAAGCATTATTCAGCAGAAGACGCCTGTCAGAACTTTCCTCGAAACAAAGGCATTAGACCTAAGCGATATAAATCACATTCATCAACAAATAAGGGATGTGTTAAATCGCTAATGATCCATGACTATCACCGAATTTGAAGACAAAATAACGCAACTCCGCAATGAATACTTTCTTGCATTACAAGATGCTTTAAATAAAGTAAGGGGCCAAATCTCGGACCAAGATGGACAATCAGTTCTTACAACACTCCATTTCAAGGGGATTGCATTTTTCAATTTGTTTGAAAGATCTATAGATGAAATAGGGTTGCCGGAATACAACTTAAATCTCGATACCAAAAATCGGAAAATTGAGGATGCCATTGCCCTTTGCGATACGATCATAAGTCACTGGATGACAATTCGAGCACTGGCGACAAAATACAAAACAAATCCTCCAGAGCCTTCTCCCTACGCATATGCAAGCATTCAACGCCTGATTTTATATTTTGAACCATCTGTGATTGGGGGTCTAATAAGTAAATTTGAAACTGGAAATCTGCCAACACAAGGCTTTGCATCGAAGAAAGTTCATAGTGGATGGCAGGTTGGTGGCAAACAACTTTCGTGGTCTCAAATTATCGTCGGTGCAATTCTTATTGGTGCTGCTTATTTCATTGATTTTTATAAGGGTAATTTGGGGGGATCCCAGTATTTATTATTTCGGCTTCTTTTATGTATCGGAATAGTTTTACTGGTTGCAGCGTTTATAGAAATGAAATTAGAAGTACATTGGACTATCCTAAAGTCGTTGTCCGTTAAAGCATTTGGCACTGCTTCTTTGTTTGTCCTTATTTACTTTTTCAATCCTCCATCCCCGCCCGATCCTAATTCCATACCCAATACAAGGCCGGATTCCTTAAATCTAGTCAATAAAGGAAATATCGGCGGCTTGGGAAATGTCGTCGACAATTCGATTCACAACACTCAAAATATAGTCAATCACAAAACTCAGATAAATATCGACAGGGAGAAAAATCTCAGTGAGGAAGACAAAAGATTTATCAAGAAACAGATCGAAAAAGGTGAGGCTATTGCTCATCGAAAATTTTTTTACTATGCTGTGAGCCCTGCATCAGGTTCGAGAAGTTTAAAAGCAGTTAAGCAGGCCAGCCTGTTCCTCGCCTCATTAGGATACAAAAATGAGTTTCCAGATGGGACTTATCCTTTGAGTAATGCTTCGAATAAGCCAATCCAAGTTTCTTTTATCGACAGTACCATCACGGTTGATATTTCATTTTAGCGACAGCAGTTCAGTATAACATTATTAACAATCTATATGCTAAATTCTAAATATTGGACAACAATTATCTCGATCGTCTTAGCCTTAATTACTTTTTTTATAACAATTTATAAGTATGTGTCATTTACTCAAGAAGATAAAAGAAACAAATTAGATGATAGATTGCAATTTGCTAAACTTGACTCGATTCGAATTCAGCTTGATAATGCGCACCGAGAGTTTGATTTTATAAACAGAGTTTTCGATAGTACAAAACACACTATTGACAGCACTCTTGATAAAAATTTGCAGGTTTGGGCGTTGAAAAGTTATGTTGACCGTCAGTTGCTGGGTAAAACAAATAAATATTTATCTCAAAGAGTCGACAGCTTAGGTGGCAGACTAAAAGCTCTTGAGGATGCCCTTATAGAAAGCCCTTCCAAGTCGCTGGCAATACCGCTATTAAAAATTAATCTGGATAATCTCAAGGAAAACGAATTAAAGGACACTCAGACCATCAGAAATGAAATTAATACTATTTATGATCAAAATAAATGGTTCATTGGCTTAATGTTTACTTTGGCGATAGGAATGCTAAGTCTTGCAGTCTCAAATTTTTTGCCGAAAAAAGAAAGTAAGCAAACAGTTGATAAGCCGGATGATAAGCCGCAATCTAAACCGTAATACAAATGCTCTTTTCGATCTTTTATGTAAAAGTCTGATTCGGCGCCTCGCTTTACCTTTATATAACCAATTCCTGTCCGATTTTGTTGATTTTAATGAATTACCGGTCCGACAACTTTGTCTTTAAAAAGTATATTTGATCTTAAAAATTGAGCTATGGATGATCCGCTCGGGATTAAGCCTCTTGGCGAAGCCGTTAATACTATAGTTAAAAAGACCTTTGAAGGCATCGAAGCGTTTTTACAAGCTACGTGTAAGCCTGCGCTAGACGAACTTGGTCAAATGTTGAGGGATCATGTTCGCGTCTGGAGATTAAATAATGCTCTGAAAATTGTAAATAAGGCCAAAGAGAAATTTGAAATTCAGGCTGGTGAAATTCAGCTTAAAGCTAATCCAAAGGTCGCATTAGCCATTATTGAAAATGGCTCTAACGAAGAAAGCGACGAATTACAAGAACTGTGGGCTGGGTTGTTTACTACCTCATACTCCTTAGATGGGAAAGATGAGGAAAATTTATTGTATGTCTCAATTCTTAAGCAATTGACACTTCCGGAAGCTAAGCTGGTTTCTTATATGTGCAATCAAAGTAAAAAAAATTTATCGGATACTGGAATCGTAAGAAGCCAAACTCTTAGCATTTATGGTGACACAATTGCAGAAATTACAGACATAAGTGATTTTAATAAGCAAGAAATAATATTATATCATCTTAGTAGTCTACGTTTAATTGACAAACCAGATTCCACAAATCCCGGCGGCTTTAAAAGCCTAAATTTCAACGGAAAACCTTTGGCTTGGCTAACGCCCACAAATCTCGCCCTAAATTTTTATATTAGATGTAATGGTTTTACTGGTACGGTTAAGCAATATTGGAAACTATAATTGTTTCGCGCTGTTGAGTCAATGTAAAAGCCGGTGATGAGCAATGGGCAGGAGAATTGGCATTTTAGCAACACTTTCCCTGCTGCAAGTGAACCAGCAATTATTTGACTATTTATCACTAATTGATGCCGCGTTGACATCCTTCGCCGCTAAGAGTTCTTGAATTTTCTGATAGTCATAATAATGGGACCCGCCGACCTTTGAAAACGGAATGATACCGCTTGCCTTCAAATGCTGCAATGTCCCAGGTGAAATATTTAGCATTTTCCGCAGCTCGTATGATCGTAGCCACCTTTTGGGTGTAGCGTTCTGATGACCTTCAATCAGCCTTTCGAGGTCTGTCATTAAGGTCTTACGGAAATTTTCAAGGTCCAGTACAGTAACCAGGTGATAGGAGTGTTCGCGCTGTTGAATTGCTCCATCTTTTGAATCTCTTTGCATTAACTCTTTCATACTCACTATTTTCATTTTCACATTATATAATAGCAAACCCGATCAATCGAGTTATAACCAAACAAATGTAATCAATGGTTCGAGATTAAAGTCACTTATCCTCTTTAGAATATAGTGAGGATCAAGGTTGCCAATAAGTATTTAAATAGTGCAGATGAAATTGAAATGATTTGATCGAATTTGCTTACCTTTATTATAGTTCTTTACTTTTTCGAACTTCAGGTGAGCATATCGGTTAGCAGCTAACCGCCTTCTTCTCAAACATTGATCCAGAGCGGATTTGCAAAGATACATCATCGTCCTGTCGGGTCGAAAAAGTTAATCCCACAAAAGGGTTTCAGAAATTAGCACTTGTTGAAAGAAGAGCCCTTTTTTGTAAATGTGCAAGAAATGGTCAAGCATCATGGCTTAAATTATGGGAGACTTTGTTTCAGGTGAAGGGAGGTGGTTACAGGTTTCTTCATTTGAGATCAATCTGCATTATTAAAACCTGAATTTACTAATAAGATTGCTATCTTTCATCAGGTAATTTACTTTCACAAAGATTAATAAATCATAAAGACAGATGGCTCAAAAAATTGTGTACTTCAATCATAAAGGAGGGGTTAGTAAAACCACGACTGCCTATAATCTTGGATGGATGCTTGCTGACCAAGGAAAGAAAGTATTACTTGTTGACGCGGATCCTCAGTGTAATCTCAGCGCTTTAATATTAAACGATCGATTCGAGCAATACTATTTAGATGATGCAACGAAAAATAATAATATTAAAGATGGCGTTAAAGTTGCATTTGAAGGAAAGCCACAAGAAATTTCAGCCGTAGATTGTCCTGTTTCAGAAAGAAATCCAAATTTATTTTTGCTGCCGGGCCATGCAAATCTTTCAGAATATGATGCTGCATTAAGTTTTGCGCAAACATCTAATAATGCGATTTCAACACTTCAAAATTTACCCGGTGCTTTTAATTACTTGATAAATAAAACGGCAGAAAGATATGGGGTTGATTTTGTTTTTATTGATTTAAACCCTGGGCTTAGTGCAATCAACCAAAACTTATTTGTTCTATCTGATTTTTTTATTATTCCTACAAACCCAGATCCTTTCTCCATTATGGCTATAAACACCTTGGTGTCCATCTTGCCAAGGTGGGTTGACTGGGTAGAGAGAATGAGACCTGCTTTTGCAGATGCAACATATCCTTTACCTAATAGTACACCTAAAATAATCGGTACATTAATACAGAGATTTAATGTTAGAAAGGGGAAAGCCGCAAGGCCTTATCGAGAAAATATTGGGGAAATTAAGACCGCAGTTGCTGAAAAGTTGATTCCTGCCTTAAGAGCCAAAAATATGGTATATGACATTGCTGTTTATACAGAAGCTGGAATTTCAAATGATTTCTGTCTTGCGGAAATTCCAGATTTCCAGGGACTGTTACCAAAGGCAAACGATGCAGGCGTGCCCGTTTTTGCGATCAACGATGATGAAATTAATGAGACCGGCCCCATACTCAATGGTATGAGGGAAAAGAGACAGATTTTTCATGATCTCTTTCAGCATATTTCGAGACAAATAATTTCAATATCCGACTATGCAAAGGGCGTATGATCAGTTTATAGACAGCATGAAGTATGTGAAAGAACTTGATTCCTTATATTTATATCTGACGGACACTTTGCATTTGCCAAATGACCTAACAGACTTGTTAAGGGCTGAATGGGTATACTCAGTTAGTGCTTTGGACAAGCTAATCCACGATTTAATTCGTATTGGTATGGTTGATGCGTTTCAAGGGAATCGAACAAAGACGAGAAAATTTTTATCATTTGGCATTACGATGGACACGCATACAAACATTACGGCAATTTCTACCTCTGGTACTTATTTGCCTCCACCAGAATATTGGTTTGAACAAGAAATTATTCAAAAGCATAAACTTTTATCATTTCAAGAGCCGGAGAAAATAGCTGATGGGCTTAGCCTAATTTGGGAGGAGCCGCACAAATGGCAAAAAATTGCCACAACTCTAGGAGTACCTATGGGAGATTTAACGACAAGACTTAAGGCGATTATCGCAAGAAGGAATCAGATTGTTCACGAGGCGGACCATAATATTTTAACGGGAACCAGAAATAATATCGAGAAATCTGATATCGACGTTGTAGTACCTTTTATGGAAAGAATAGCGATAGAAATATTTGATTCTGTAAAGTAGCTAGATATTTGAGGATATAAATGTAGGATCGTCCAGAATTGCGGCAACGCCGGCAATCCCAAGACATGAATGAGTGGTTTTTCTTTTGGGGTATAATAATATGTATCAAGGAATAGCACTTTAAAGGTGAGAAAATCGGCCAGCAGAACCCCTTCCCTTGGGGTTATTTATGATTTCCAAAATTGGCAGAAAGGCTTAAATTTAGTAAGTTTATAATACGAAATGAGGCAATCACGACCATTAGACTTTGAGATTGATAAGTTAACGAATTCCATCGAAAACGTTATTTCACGTGATAGTTTTCGGACCGAAATTGCATTAGTTACAAAAGAAGATGTCAAGGCAATTACAAAGAAAAATGGATGGGCATTCAATTGGAAATTTGAGTTTGGACAGCTAGGTCGGGACGTGTATAAACTTACAATTGTTGATAACCCGAAAGTGATTCAGGGACTTATCAGTTTATCGGTTGAGATTGATCATGTTTATATGCATTTGATTGAAAGTGCTCCCTTTAACAAAGGACGTACTAAGATTTACGCAGGTGTTCCTGGTAATTTAGTTGCTTTTGCCGGTAAACTGTCATTTCAGAGGGGAGGAGACGGATACGTTTCGTTCACCGCAAAGACTAAGCTTATTGATCATTATATAAAAACTCTTGGTGCTGTTCATTTTGGAGGACAAAAAATGATCTTAACTAAAGAAGCCAGTTTAAGACTAATTGATTTGTATTTTAAAAACTAGAAATATGGGATTGGTTAGAGAACCTTTAAACGTAGATTTTGAGTTTGACCCGCGACCGTTGACGGAGACGGACAAAAAAGCTATCAGTGATTTTATCAAGGCCGACAAACTTAAGAACAGAAAGGCAAAGAAGAGTGAACCGGCTAAGGGTAAACGTACGAGGTTGAGCAAGACTCGATCAAAAACTAGGGTGAAATAGGTAGAATGTTTATAGGCACTTTTATAAATTACCTTAAAGGTGAAATGATTTGATCGAATTTACTTATCTTTATTATAGTTCTTTACTTTTTCGAACTCCAAGTGAGCATATCGGTTAGCAGCTAACCGCCTTCTTCTCAAACCTTGATCCAGCGCGGATTTCCAAAGATACATCATCGTCCTGTCGGGACCACCGAAATGAAGGATTACTCATAGTGATCCTTTTTCATTTTTACCCGGTCTTACTTTGAGAAGCTGATTTTCAGAAGTTTATAACAAGGGGTCAAGATTTCTTACTCGTACCTTTATTCAGGTAAACATTATTTAGATCGACAAAAAAATCGACAAAATTATGTTTTTACCTATCAAACCGATTTGTGATCGCCGCCCCCGGCGAGATGGTACTTGTGTTATCTCCATTCAGTATTGCTACTCTTCCGACAAACGAACTTTGCTCTTCACTGGCCTCTCCATTCCGCCACGATATTGGAACAAAAAACTCCTTCGCATATCCTCCGATCTGCCCATTGAATACGGCAACCCGCATCTGTTGAACCGGCAATTGCAGAACATGCTGCGAATCGCTGAAGATATCGTCAATTTTTCCCTTCAACAGCAAGTAGAAGATCCAGTGGATTTTTTAAAGCAGTTATTTCGCCCGGACTTTGATTTGGCCACCTTGCCGGAAAGAGCAAAGAAGATGACCATTCCGGGCTCGTCTAAATTGATGCCCGATAACCTTGACCTGTTTGCCCAGCTGGACGACTATATCCATACCAAGTCAAGGAAAGTCAGTCCGGCGATGCTTAAAGTATATAAAATCCTTAAAAACCGTCTCCTGGCCTTTCAAAAATTCCGCAAGAAGAAAATCACCTTCGACTGTTTCGACTTTAATTTCTATGAGGCCTTCGTCAACTTCCTGACGTTCGACTATGTGCAGATGAGAAAAAAGACGGTGATCCGGGGACTTAAACTAAGTTCAATGGGAAGCTGCATCAAACAACTTCGAATTTTTCTCCGAGACAGGATGCGCCGAAAGATCATCGCTCCAATAGACCTGAGTGATTTCAAGATACTGGACGAAGAGACGGATGCTATCTATCTTTCTGTACAGGAAATTCGTACCATGTATAACCTGGACTTGTCCGAGCACCCCCATTTAAAGCGGTTTCGCGATCTGTTCGTTTTGGGCAGCTTCACGGGCCTCCGCTTTTCCGATTTCAGTAATATTAAGCCGGAGGACATTCGCAAAGGTATGTTATACAAGAAACAGGGAAAGTCCGATCACTGGGTGGTCATTCCTCTGCGTCCCGAAGCCTCCGAAATATTAGTCAGGCGGTTTAAGGGCATCGTACCCAGGGTGAGCAACCCGGAATTGAATCGCCACATTAAACAGGTCGGCCGGCTGGCCGGTATTTCCACTCTCATCAAAACCTCATATAAAAAGGGCAACCAGGACATAGAAGTAACCAAGCCCAAATATGCCTGGATAACCACTCATACCTGCCGCCGGTCATTCTGCACCAACGAGTTTCTTGCCGGCACTCCGCCCGAGCTAGTTATGAAGATCAGCGGGCATAAAAGTCTGAAAGACTTCTATAAGTACATACGTATTACACCGGAAGAGGCAGGTAGAAAGATTCAGGAAATATGGGCAAAAAGAGGGGAGATGGCCTAGTATAAACTACAAGCCTATCCTAAGCTGCTTTATTATTTTGGAAAACGATTTTAATATTCTCGTATCTTTATTGTCTCCTTCGCGATGTTCCAATAATTAAGCTTGATAGGGATTTTTAAACATTTTCTGTTGACGCATTTGGCTCGACAGAACTAAAATTTTCTGACTTTAAAATATTGAACGATGAAGCATAGAAAGAGCGATATTCTCTGGAAGGTAATCATGGAAGAAGTATTCCCTGACCTGTTAAGATTTATTTTCACTGATGCAGACGATGTGTATGATATGGAGCGTGGTTTTGTCTTCCTCGATAAGGAGTTGGCCGAGCTACATCCGCAACCCGACGAGGATAAAGATTCCAGGTTTGCAGACAAATTGGTAAAGGTGTATCACCGGGATGGACTGGAAGAGTGGGTACTGCTACATGTCGAAATCCAAGGCGATACCAATGAGAGGGAGGCTTTTGCAGAGCGTATGTATACATACTTTTACAGGATACGTGACCGATATCAAAAAAAGGTATCCGCTGTGGCTATTTTCACGGGTCAGGATGGAATAAATATGCCTGGCCAGTACATTTATGAATACCGGGGTACTCGACTGATCTATGAATATTTGACTTTAGCCCTCCTTAACTATTCGGACGAAGAATTGGAAAAAAGTAACAACCCCTTTGCTCAGGTAATGCTTGCGGCGAAAATTAGGTTATTGGAGGGCAAAATATCGGAAGACAATCTATTGGAGATTAAACTATTGTCTGCCAGCAAGTTGCAAGAAAAGGGGTTTGACAAGGTGAAGATCCGTGCAATCTTTAATTTTTTGAGGAACTACGTCCTCTTTGAGAAGCCGGAAATGAATAGTAAATTTGATAAGTTATTTAAGCAGTACGATAAAAATCATGTTATGGATACTATTGAATATATAAAGATGGAAACTAGGGAAGAAGTCAGAGAGGAAGAACGGGGGCTTTTCGTCGAAAATTTATTAAAAGGGTCTGATTTCTCAGTGGAGAAAATTGCTACTTTGGCTAATGTCTCAGTCGAGTTCGTAAATAAGGTAAGGGGTAATTTGCATACCAGATAAATCACTTTTTCTGAAAATATATTGGCCGTCGGAAATTCCGGCGGCTTTTTTTTGATATCAAACGATAGAGGGTAACGTTATCGAGTTATGATTTTTTGTTCGGATGTGGGCGGTACCGACCCTGCCCTTTGATGACCTCTGTTCGGTGGCTTGGAGCAACTGATAGAAAGTTAACCAATATGTCTTACTCAAACGCTAATTTTTGTTGTTGGCTTTTGCTTTTCTGTTCTGCTTTTTTTAATGCTTTCAGCGAAGTTGGAATTTTAATCGTTTTTCCTGAGAGTATTTCATCTACACTAATGATTTGAATCTTGGGATATGTCTGCCCAAGCATATTGTTATTGAATACACCGTATTTTTTACTTTCCTTGACCAGGTTATCCATAGGATACAGAGTTAATAAAACTCCCATTGCGGCGCCTTCTCTTTCAATCGTCCCATTTAAATCTCTAACAACAGACGGCGATAATACCTTATTGGATTTTACACTAAAAAGAATTTGCTTATAGTCTTCGACTCCCTTTTCGTTAAAGTCTAAAAAGTATGCGATGCCATCAATGCCGCCATCTCCGCCCTTTTTCTCATTTATGCTGGCGCGATTATTTGAATAAGTCAAAACGGCCCACTTCTCAAACTCTTTTCTTGTTCTGTCATCTTCTTTATTGGCAAGCGCTTGTGCTGACGCGAAGTCTTCCGGTACGCCGCTCAATACAATATTTTTCAAAGTTGCTACTCCAAAATGCTCTTCTAACCGTTTTAGAATAAGTGATATACTTTGATAAGTGATATCAATACCAACCCACTTTCTGTTTAATCTATCGGCAACCGCTACACTTGTGCCGCAACCACAATATGCGTCTAGAATTGTGTCCCCTTCGTTGCTACTAACTTTGATTATTCGTTCCAATAACGCTTCTGGCTTCTGTGTTGGATAGCCGAGCCGTTCAGCAGCTTGAGAATTAATAGGTGAAATGTCACTCCAAGTATCTTGCAGAGGCATGCCTGGCATTTCATCCAAAAATCTTTTAAATCGTATGCCCCCATTTTTAGTGAAATGTAATTTTCCTTCTCTATCAAGTCTTTTCATCGTTTCAATGGGGCAGCGCCAATACGACTTACAGCCCTTGTATTCGTATTCATAACCGCCACCTGATAGTCCTTTGGCTGTTAAATTGTCATCCATCCACCGTCGTCCATCTTTGTCGACTTTTTTATAGTGACTGTCGATATAGCTATCGTCGTATTTTTGAAATAATTTATTCCATATATATTTTCCGCTTTTCGTATAGAGAAAGATTATATCATGGCTACTGCCACATGTGCTTGAGTCACTATGCGCCGAAGTCCTTTTCCATACAATTTCATTTTGATATTGGCCCGTTCCAGCGCAGAATACACTATCTAATACAAGTTTTAAATAGTGACTGGCCGATGGGTCGCAGTGTAAATAGAAGCTTCCCGTAGGTTTTAATACTCTATAAATTTCGGCAATTCTCAGCGTCATATGAACTAAATACGACAAAAGTGACCCTCGTGACAAGACTTTTTCAAGACCTAAAATAAGATCTATACTTTGTCTTGAAAAAACTCGCCCGTGATTCGACGCGATGTCAGATAAACCAGCTATAGCCGCGTCATCCCACGTCCAAGTATCAACAAAGGCTTGCGCCTGTGCCTTATCTTCCTTTCCTATATTATTGTATATCTGATTATAATTTCTCTTGGAATTAAAGGGAGGATCAATGTAGCAGAGATCTACTGTCTCGTCTTTTATATATTTTCGGAGAATGTCCAAGTTGTCGCCGTAAAACAGTCTATTGAGATTTGTTCCGGATTGATTATTTCCCGGATTCAATTGATTGGTTTTCTGAGGTATACCGACAATGCTACGTTGCCGAGGCACTTTAGGTTCTGGCTTTCTTCTCATGGAAGGATTTGGATTTATGGGGTAAATATATAACGCCTACATATTGATATTATTGTAGAAGTTAATATAAGACACTGCTATAGCTAAGCTTTTGCGGGAGTCGAAAGGATAAAATTTTAAAGGAATATACCTACCTGCCATCAGAATGCGCAAATTAGTAAAATCGCAATTTTGTTCTCTTGTAGAAAAATCTTAAGTTCAGTAAAATGGTATCAATATGAATAAAAATGCAAACACTTGGATTGAGGGTAATGGAACAGTGCGCACCGTGTTTCGCCAACTGGCCTTGTCTGATTATTGTACTCAGGAACGAAGCAGACTTCAATTGATTAAAGCTATTGAAAAAAAGGAGCATATCAGCGGCTCTCAGCTTTTGGATTATGCTATTTTTAGACGGAAAAGCGAAATTCAATGGGTTTCGGTTTATTTACCAGGGGTAGGATTCTCCGCTACTGTCCTCTTCCTATTTCACGCGGGGTTCACATCGGCAAACCCAATGTATATGTGGTTGACCGTTGGGTTATCATTGGCTTTAAGTCTAGTATTCCGAATTACCTTCTTTGCCCAATACCTGGACGCCTGCCGAGCAATTTACTTCGCTGGCGACCAGTTGACAAAAGAGAATACGTCGAAAAAGGATGACCAGCCGGCTACAGTAGTATTTCCTTTTATTGATATTCCTTCCGAACACAAAGAATCGGATGTCATAACGAATGTATCAACTGCGCTCGATGACCAGGTGCCAACTCATCTAAAGGCTGTACTTTAAATTCACTCTTTGTTAATCCACTATGTTTTTCAAAAGCTTTTATAAAGTCATCATATGGAGGAACCCCTGATCCTTTATTTTCAAAATCAAACAAAGACCTTGCTAAACCTTCCAGCCCATTTCCAGCCATCAAACTATCTACTTCATTCTTTAATAAATTCAGAACACTTTCTTTTCCGTCTGTTTTTAATGCATGATATTTTTTATTTAGCCGATCTTTTAGTTGAAGCAAAGTATAATAATGAACGTCTTCATCATCCAATATTTCCTTTTTTGAATCCCATTTTTGTGGGTCCACAGCATACTCAAGTGAAAATGTTACCCTTTCTTTGCCATCACTAATTCTACAATAAAGATTTTTTTTACGGCCAGGTGTTAAATAAATTATATTTACAGATAAACTATACCTATGTCTGATTACAGATTCGACAAAACCGCATTTAAGATGCAGACCTTTAAAGAGGCTGACAGGGCAAACATATTTGACAAAAGTGTTTCTTATCCGGAACGTTTGCGCCAGGCCTTTTATCTTATATCCCAGGCATATGGTTTTTCGATGTCGGATCAGCCCAAATTGGACAGACATATTTTTTCAAGTAGGAAATTGAATAATTAATGGCTAACATATTCAATGATGATTATAGAGATTTTATTCAGGCATTGAATAATAATAGTGTGGAATATATCCTTGTAGGAGGTTATGCTGTAATTTTACATGGATACCGAAGAGTTACCGGAGATATGGATATTTGGGTGAATAGAACAAAGGAGAATTATTCAAGACTGACCAAAGCTTTTGGCGAATTTGGTCTGCCGGTATTTGATATGACCGGAAGAAAATTCCTTCGTCTTTTTATCTACAAGACCGATAACCTGCCCAATAGCAGTGGACACAACCAGCAGAAACAAAATAAGAGAAAGAATTTTATTCATTTTAAAAAATTAATATTCTTCATGCTTCCTGGTGCGCGGTGGCCTTATTGTACTCATCGATCAGCCTGCTCTGAAGATCCGACGGAACCGCGGCATACTCCTGGAACTTCATCCGGAACTTGGCGCGACCCTGGGTAAAGGACCGAAGGGAAGAAGAGTAGTCGTACATTTCCGCCAGGGGTACTTTCGCGACGATCTTGATAAAATGCCCCTCCGTGTCCATGCCTTCCATGATAGCGCGACGGGTCTGCAGATCGCTGATGATACCGCCGGTCTGGTCGTCCGGGCACAACACCGTAACGGTATAAATGGGTTCGAGTATCTGCGGGTCCGCCTGCTTAAAAGCCTGTTTAAAAGCCATCATACCGGCTATTCTAAATGAGATATCATTGGAATCGACGGGATGCATTCTGCCATCATACACGATCACCCGCACGTCCCGGACGTGAGAGCCTGTGAGCGGGCCCTCCTGCATTTTGTCCATAACGCCTTTCAGGATAGACGGCAGAAAGCGTTGGTCGATGGCCCCTCCTACGATACAATTCAGGAAGACAAGCTTTCCACCCCAATCGAGCTGGAATTCTTCGCGGCCTCGCACGGACAGGCCCTGGGGATCGGGCATGCCTTCGAACCAGGGTTCCACCTGCATGTATACCTCCCCGAATTGCCCGGCTCCCCCCGATTGTTTTTTATGACGGTAGCTGGATTGCACCGGTTTGCGTATCGTCTCCCGGTAGGGGATGCGGGGCCGGCTGAAGCTTGCGCGCAGATTTTTGGAAAAATGTTCCAGTTTCCATTTGATCACGGATAGGTGCAGCTCACCCTGACAATAGATGATCGTTTGTTTCAGCTCCTGCGACATTTCCAGAAGCACGGTGGGATCTTCCTCGCGAACCTGGCGAATGGCCGCGGCCAGCTTTTCTTCATCTCCTTTCAGTGCGGACTCTATCGCGATGCTCATGAGGGGTGACGGGAATTCGATAGGGGGGAGTTCAAGATTTGTCCCCGGAGCGTGGAGCGTATTATTGACATGCGTATGCTTCAGCTTGATAGTGGCTCCGATATCACCTGCGGATAATTCGTTGACGGGTATGCGCTTGCTGCCTTCCACTACGAAAAGCTGATTGATCTTTTCGGTCTCCCCATTGGTCTCATTTACCAGTTCCATGCCTGGTTTGATCGTCCCTGAATAAACTTTGAAAAAGGACATTTCGCCGATATGGTTTTCCGAAAATATCTTATAGATGAAGATACAGGGTGGCCCTTCCGGATCGCAGGGAAGATGTGCCCCGGAAAGGGTGAGTTGTTCCGGCATTTCAGCTGGACCGGGACAGACATTGTCGATAAAGCCCATGATCCGCCCGCTGCCCATATTCTTTTTTGCGGAAAGGCAGAAAAGAGGGAATAGATCGTGATTGATCATGGCCTTTTTTAGCCCTTGTCTCATATCATCTTCGTCCAGTTCGCCTTTGTCGAAATATTTTTCCATCAATGTTTCGTCATTGCCGGCGATAGCCTCGATCAGTTCCTTATGGAGCCGATCTGCCTTCTCTCTTTCTGAGTCCGGGATGGCTAATTTTTCCGGCCGGCCTCCTTCCGGAGAGAATCGATACTGGGTCATCTGCAGGACATCGATGATCGTGTTGAAGCCGAGCCCCTGGTTAAGCGGATACTGCACGACTACGACGTTATTTCCAAAATGATCCCGGGCCTGCGCCACCGTACGGTCGAAATCCGCCTTGTCCTGATCGAGTTTATTAACGACCAGCATCATAGGCGTCCGGAAACGTTCGGTATATTCCCAGATGATGTCCGCGCCTACTTCCACACCGAAATTGGCATTTAGCAGCAGGACGCCGGTATCAGCCACGCGTAGTGCCGCCAGCACCTCTCCCGCGAAGTCGTCATATCCGGGTGTGTCCATGATATTGATCTTGTAGCCCCGCCACTGGGTGTGCAGGAGCTTGGAAAAAATGGAATTGCCCCGTTGCTGTTCCAACTCATAAAAGTCGCTGACTGTGTTTTTTTCTTCGATGGTGCCACGTCGGGTGATGAGCCCTGCTTCGAAGAGCATACACTCCGAGAGGGTGGTCTTGCCAGAACCGGCATGACCTAGCAAGACTATATTCTTGACGTGAGACGTGTCAAAACTAGTCATGGTAAGTTTATTTCCTATTAAGTTACGGAATTAGGCTGAAAACCAAGTCCTTTATGGGTTCTCAGAGCCAACTTCCATATTCCCTTTCATAACCGGTTAAAGTACCTTACGCAAAAAATCCAATGAAAATCACCTTATTCTGGGCGGCAGTTACCGGCAGTCCTTATTCTAGGAAAAAGTGGAGAGTTTAGGACTTTTGAGACCGCCCGAACGCAAAAAGCCCCAGTCCATTCGGCTTTTATAAAGCCCTTGCCAAAAAGGCTCCTTCCTGGATGGTCGTAATCGGCGTCTCAGGATTGGCTTATGCCTTTGTGATTTTTTTTGTTTTTATGATTGGACAGGCCGGCACCCCTGCTCTTAGAAATGGACAGTATTGTTTACAAGATCATGGGCATTGAATACGGGATATAACGGAACGGGAATATCATCATTATAAAGCAACTACTATCAGGGGTTTTTCAGGCCACTTGAAACGTTTTCGAATTCATAAATATCCCCGCTTTAAAATATGAATTGGAAAATAGTAGTCGGCATTCTCCTGATTATTGGAGGTTTAAAGGAGTTTTTTGCAGAGCAAAAACTGCGATCATATGAAGCCTGTGTGTCTTCTCTGACAAGCTCTTTAATTATGATCTTAATAACCCATTGGACGTTGTTATCTCGAAATCATTCAACTGGTTGGTAATGAAAGAGTAGTGATTCTGCGAGACCATATTATACCCGCGGCCTTGCCGTAAAAAGACCCCTGTAACAATCTTTATAGCCAACACCAAGCAGAAGATTGGGTAACAGCAAAAGAACCCCCATCAACCAGCCCGAAGGGACCAGAACGGTGTGAAACAGAAACACATTTAAACTTATGGGGAAAAGAACCACAGCAAAAAATGGGGCATACCAATTCGTCAGCAAAGAAACTCCTCCTACTATTTGAATTACCTTTTGCATGGGATAAAAATAGCCTGTCGCCTGCAAGCCTGCTTTAAATAATCCCGCCGCTCCGGGATGCAGAGGCGGTTGATAAGGAATAAAACGCAGAAAGTAATCAAGGCCAAACACCAGGTAAAGGAATCCAAGGAGCAGGCGAGAGACAAACACTACAATTTTCATGAGCATTTTTTTTGCAACGGCAGTTTAAACCATTTTTCGCAAAATAGATCGATAAATATTGCAAAATTAGCCAGCAATAACCTGATAATGTGTTTGCCAGAACCACCACGCCGGCTTTTACCCTAAATATCTGCCACATGAACTTTCTAAGCCGCTGGAGCGTTTCAACCAAAGCAGTAACCAAAGAAAGCAAAAACTGAGACAATGACCATTACGGGTAAAAGCATAGCCGGCATAAGAATCCCCGATAGTGCGATGACAAGCCAGGCAACAGAATTACTGCGTGAACATACCAGTGAACTTTTATAGAATCATTCGCTGCAGACTCCGAAACGTTTAATCTGCCATCACCTCACCCCGCCTTCCTTGTATAAGCCCTCACAGTAACAACCGAAAAAACCCCCATTATAACAATCGCACCCACAAGACTCATCCAAAAATCATTGCCCGTTTTACCCTGCTCCAAAAGCATCCGAACCGCATTCACCAGATGCGATACCGGATTGACATTTGCAAACCATTTAAGCGCCGCCGGCAAAGTATTCACCGGCACAAAAGCGTTCGACAAAAAGGTGAGCGGAAAAAGTATCATCATGGATATACCCTGAACACCGGCTGCCGTTTTGGCGATCACACCAAAGAACGCAAACATCCAGCTCACACACCAGGCAAAAAAGATGACAAGCAGACTTGCCTCCAGCACGCCCGTAAACCCGGCATGAGGGCGCATGCCCATAATATAACCCATGGAAAACGTGAGCACGGTAACGATGACATATCGTATTGCGTCGGCTATAAGTGCGCCTGCCAATGGTGCGATCCGCGCGATCGGCAGAGACCGGAAGCGATCAAACACCCCTTTATCCATGTCCTCGCGCAGGTTTACGCCGATGGCGACTGAACCGGTAAGCACGGTCTGCGCCAGGATGCCCGGTATGATGATCGGAAGATAGGCATGAACGTTACCCGCTATGGCGCCCCCAAAAAGATAGGCAAACATAAGCGTAAATAGAATGGGCTGAATAGTAACATCAATTAGCTGCTCCGGCGTACGGCGCACTTTGAGTAAACCACGGTGAGCCATGATCAGGGACTGCCGGGCTGTCAAGGCGAGAGTTGTTGATCTGCTGATCTGTTTAGTTGCGAAATGCATATGAATAATTTTAGTTGTCGACCGTTGTTGTTTGCTGTTCGGTTTGATGACCCGTGAGCGTAAGAAAAACCTCATCGAGGCTGGGCGATTTGACGCTTACTCCGGCTAGTTCGATACGGGCGCCGCGCAAAGCCAGCAGGAGGTCTGTGATGACCTCTGCATCGGCCAGGGGGGCGGTTATAACTTTGGCGGCAGTCACATGGACTTCGGTCAGCAATATTTGCTCGAGGACCTCTCTCGCCTGCGAAAGATTTTCCGGATCAGCGACCACCAGTTCAAGCGAGGCCCTGCCTACTTTGGCCTTAAGTTCTGCAGGCGTCCCTTCGGCAATGACTTTACCACGATCAATTACTGCGATCCTGTCGGCAAGTTGATCGGCCTCATCCAGGTATTGTGTAGTCAATACGACGGTCGAACCTTCCCTTACAAGCCGCCTGATCGTATTCCACATCTGGTTGCGCGTTCTTGGATCAAGCCCCGTCGTAGGCTCGTCTAAAAAGATTAATGGCGGTTGGTTGATAAGACTGGCGGCCAGGTCAAGCCTGCGGCGCATACCGCCGGAGTATTGGGCAAGCGGACGTTTTGCAGCTTCTGTGAGCCCGAACTCTTCCAGCAATTCACTGGTTTTTCGTTTGGCATCACGACTGCTTAAACCCAATAGCCTGGAGAAAATAAAAAGATTTTCGGTCGCTGATAATTTCTCATCGACCGACGCATATTGGCCGGTTACCCCAATAAGCTGCCGGACAATATGACTGTCTTTTATAACATCAAAGCCAAAGACTGTCGCAGAGCCGCGGTCAGGTTTCAATAAAGTTGTCAGCATTTGGATCGTCGTAGTTTTCCCGGCGCCATTAGGGCCCAGTACGCCGTAGATCCCGCCGGATGGGATGACCAGATCAAGGCCATTCACAGCATAGTTATCGCCAAAAATTTTAACCAGGTCCTTTGCTTGTACCGCCGTTGCCGAAAGCTTGGGTGAATTCATAATAAAAAAATTATCGCCACGAAGCTAAGAGGTCAGGTGGTCGTTAAAAACTGGCGATCGGGGAATTGCGCGGCCCTGCCGGTCAATGGCTCCCTTTTCTCGGTAGCAGAACGGCGCAAACGCTCCTGACATAGGGTTGTCATGGAGCATTCTTACCTTTACAATGTAATAATCACCATAAAAAAAACGCATATGACAACACAGGAAGTCGCCGCCCGCTATTATGAGCTGGCCAGCCAAAACAAATGGAGCGAGATCCACGAATCCCTCCATGACGAGAACATCGTACAACGGGAGCCCGAACATGGAGTACCGCCCGGCATCGATATCGTAACCCGGGGGAAGGCCGCCGTAAAAGCAAAGTCCGATACTCATCGAGCCATGATCGAGACGGTACATAGCCGCCATACCAGCGAACCCCTCGTGGCAGGCAATTTCTTTACCACCGCATTACAAAGAGATGTTACCTACAAAGGCAGACCCCGGGCAAACTCGGAGGAGATCGCCGTTATTGAAGTAAAGAACGGAAAGATCGTTTCTGAAACGTTTTTCTATTGATCCGGATCGTATTGTCGTTCCATGAACTCAACGGACAAAAACAGGATAAAGCTCGAAAAATTAAACAGGTTAAGCGTGGGTTTTAAAGCCGGGATCATCGACGAGCTCGCAGGTTGGCAATCACACCCTTCCCGTTGAATATGTGGTCAACCACCTGAAAGCGCACGCGCAAAAAGTAAGGATCGGGGCCGTCTCCGGCAGTGGCCGCGTAGCGGTGGAGCGAACACTCAAAGTACTTGGGATCCATCACCTGGTTGAGATAATAGTTTGCGCCGGCGAAACACCCAGGGGCAAACCCTATCCCGATCCATTTCTAAAAGCGGCCGAACAGCTAGTCGACCAGCTTTAACAATAAAAAAGGGCTCACGCAAATGAGCCCTTCCATTTCAATAGTAACAGGAACGCTGCTTCAATAGCAGGAAGGTTACTTCGGCAACAGGAACGTTACTTCAGCGTTGCAATGTCGATGACGAAACGATATCTTACATCTCCTTTGAGCATCCGTGTATAAGCCGTCGTAATATCCTTTATGTCAATAATTTCAATATCTGACACAATGTTGTGCTGCGCACAGTAATCCAGCATTTCCTGCGTTTCGGCGAGTCCCCCTATTCCAGACCCGGCAAGGCTTTTCCGGCCACCAAGTAAGCTGAATGCCGCTACTTCCGACGGCTTTGAAGGAGCCCCCACGCAGATGTGCGTACCGTCCGTTCTCAGTAACGACAGATACATGTTGAGATCGTGTTCTGCCGAGACGGTATCCAGAATAAAATCAAAGCTGTTTTTAGCCTTCGCCACCTGCGCAGGATCAGAAGTTACCAGGAAATGATGGGCGCCTAATTTCTTGGCATCCTTTTCCTTGCTGGGCGAGGTGCTCAGAACGGTAACATCCGCCCCAAACGCCACTCCGAACTTTACTGCCATATGGCCCAATCCGCCCAGACCAAGTACCGCCAGCTTATGTCCCTTTCCCACCTTCCAGTGCCTTAGGGGGGAATAGGTAGTGATCCCCGCACATAATAGAGGCGCTACAGCAGCGGGATCTAATTTTTCGGATATATGCAGTACAAAGTCTTCGTTGACAACGATCGTTTTTGAATAACCGCCATAGGTAGGAGTCTTTTTATCCTGCTCGAGTCCATTATAGGTTTGAGAATTGCCCTTCAGACAATACTGCTCGAGATCGCGCTTGCAATTTTCGCACTCGCGGCAGGAGTCAACCAAACAACCCGTACCGGCGAGATCACCGACTTTAAACCCGGTCACCTTACTCCCGACCTTTACCACTCTGCCGACAATCTCGTGTCCCGGGACCATCGGAAAAATTCCGGGGAACCAGTCATTTTTAATCTGGTGCAGATCGGAATGACAAACTCCACAAAATAATATATCGAATTGCACATCATGAGGGCCAACTTCGCGGCGTTCAAAATTCCAGGGCGCAAGATCAGTCTGGGGATCTTGTGCAGCATAACCTTTCACTGGTATCATATATTGTATTTTCAAACAAATCTGACGAAAATTGTTGAGACCAGCAAAATGGATAGGTTACGTTTCTTTTACATATCATTCAGTCCCTTCCCGTTGAGGATCTGCTTCACACATTTTTCAACCCTCGACTCCCGGGTCTTCGATTGCTTTGGCGCAGAAAAATAAAGAAGAT
This sequence comes from Puia sp., assembly GCA_036499285.1. GTDB lineage: Bacteria > Bacteroidota > Bacteroidia > Chitinophagales > Chitinophagaceae > Puia. The sequence goes on from DASYEB010000011.1 coordinate 158,949, forward strand.
ATGCTCTTTGCCGCCCCGGTGTCAATTTAGCAAAAGCAGTTTTCAGAGCGGGGGATTTAGCCAGTTTATTTTGAAACTCCTCAGACATGACGAATTCCGTGGTCTTTTTAAGATTCACCTTCAAGCCGGCTTTTTCCACTTCAATGGCCTCATAGATATAGGCTTTCAGGATACGTTCCTGTTTGCCTATTTCCCGAACATTGGTGAACCGGATCTGGCGGGCCGCCTGTACATTCTTCGTTTGCTGGATCAGGATACCCCTTGGATCATTCAGCAGAGCACCTTTAAAAAAAAGAAGCGCACAATATTCTTTGAATCCATGTATTAGAACGATATTACTTTTCTCAAACGAGTAACAAGGCTGGCCCCATTTCAATTCTTCGGTGAGCCCGCAGTCAAGAACGATCATTCTCAATTTCTCAAATTCTTCCTGCCATTTTTTAGCCTCATCAAAAAAGAAATCAACCTTGGGATTCATATTATTTGTTTTATTGATGCTGTGGAAAACACTTCTAATTCCTCAGCCGTACCCTCAACACCACATCATCTGCGGTAATATACAAGACGTCTTTTGTTTCATTGAATGCACAGTTAGATGTCGGCCGGTGAAAGACCTTTATCAGCCCCAATAGTTTGCCGGCAGGAGAGATAATATTGACGCCATCCGGACCCGAGCCAAAGATATTCCCATACTTATCGACCTTAAAGCCATCCGCACCCTGTTTTACCGTCGCCTTCTCTTTCAGTGCAGTCCCATCAAACAGCAGCCCACCGCTTTGGATGTTTCCATTGGCATCAAGATGATAAGCATACCAGCCCGTGTGCCTGTCATCGCTGCTGCCGACATATAAGATCTTTTCATCCGCAGATAAGGCGATGCCATTGGGCCGCGGAATGCTATCGATCAGCAGGCTGAGCGTACCGTCGCTGCTTATCTTATACACGCCTTCAAAATTTAATTCTCTTGTTGGATCCTCCGCTCTCTTAGGCAGCCCGTAAACCGGGTCGGTAAAATATATATTGTTCCTGCTGTCTGCAACAAGATCGTTGGGACTATTAAATCTTTTCCCCTCATAATTTGATGCAAGCACAGCAAAATCGGGCCTGGGTGCTTTAAGACCCGTGTTCAGTCGTACCACCTGCCTGTTCCCCGATTGGCAAAGCAAAAGATTCCCGTCCTTATCCAGTGCGAGACCATTGGAACCGTTCTCCCCACCACGATAGGCCGTATCGGTATAACCCGAAGGGCTAAGGTATACGGCAGGACTATCCACGCCATTCCATTTATATATCCTGTTCTCCAGGACGGCGGAGAACAAAAGCATTTTTTTCCCCGGCACCCAGACGGGCCCTTCAGACCATTTATAATTCCTTCCGATGATCTCGATCTTCGCATTGCTGTCTATAAAACGCGAAGCACTGCTGTCATACAGCTCTATTTTTCCAACGGCGCTGCCGCAGCCTGCCGCCAGGTAACAAAGAGAAACCAGGAATAGTATTTTCTTCATGTTATCCTAAGATAAGCGATTTCGTACAAAAAAAGGCAACGAAACCTCGTTGCCTTTCCCGTTTTTATAATCCTCGTCAACAATCCTGATCCTTAAACTTTATTTCTACCAGCATGCTTTTTAATTTTACCGAACAAACATCGCGTTTACTCATATCCAGGCATTTTATAATCTCTTCGGCGCCCTCGATACAGTTCTTACCCCCGCTGCCGGTATTAGTGCCGCTCACATACACATCCGTCGGCGGCAGTGCTTCAAAACAGCTGCCCTGTGGAAGAGGCACTTGTACCTGCATGGAAAAACCTCCGAACGCCTCACTCTTATAATACTGGCCGATATTTACTATCCTCGATGGCCTGAGACATCCTTCGATTGCCTGCTGCCCGTTGTTTCCCGTAAGAGTTCCTTTAAACTTTCCGGTAGCAAGATCCAGGCTGCCGTCAAAACTGCCTGCCATATGTCTGCCGTCCGGCGTGTTGAGCGATATCTGCGCCTTAAGCCCCGATCCCGTCAGTTTTGCAGTAAAAAGATTCCCCGTATAGGATGATCCGTTGACAGTCCCTTTTATCTGCCCGTCAAAAGGGGCTTCCAGGTTACTGTTGCTTTTTGCCGGCATATCAATAACGATATGGGCACGTTTCGTTTCGCCGGGTTGCAGAACAAGGCCGTTTATTTGTTCGATCACCCGCACATTCCAGCCCTTCGGCAGCGTATTGGTGATCTTTACATTTACAGGCACCGCTTCCCTGAATGGATTGGTTGCAAAAAATCCCATTCTAAGACCTTCTCCGGGTGTATAAGGGACATAAGCAATATTGGACTGTACTTCATTATTGACCGGGTTGCCGTCACTTATCGAGAACACCGTTGCTTTTATACAGTAGTGATCCACTGTTTCTCCCGCTTCGATAGGGGGGATCCACCATTTTATCATGGCAGATGCCGGTGGCGTATTCTGGTCGCTATCGGGAAAATTGGAGGCCCCGGCTGACATATTACCCAGGTTCAGGACCTGTATATTGCCATCTTTATCCGTGATCGGATACCAGGTGGTGCCACTCGTTGAGAGCTTGGCATATTGAAACTGCAGCTGCACGTTGTTTGCCGCCTGGTCGCCGGCATTACGGACGCGGCAGTATACTTTATTCTCAAACTGGGTGGGCGATCCCATGTCCATTACGTTTACCTGCGCATTCCATTCGGAAGCGCCCCCGTTATTAATGAAGAGATCGACAGACGACCAGTCAGGACTGGATACCCCGATATAAGGTCTGGACATCCACCAGTCCGCACCCCAGGTAAGAAAAGTGACGTCGGGGCCATAGTTGGTCCCCGTAGGCTGAAGCCCTACCGCATACCAGGCAAGCAAGGTGGTCTTATGCTGTACGGAATTCACACCATAGAGATCGATAGCCGCACTGATAGTGGCATTACGGAAACTTCTGTAAATATTTTCATCATTGGTGGGAATGCCTGTCATGGCGCCAATATTGGAGAGATACAGCGATAGCCCCCGGTACCAGATCCGGGCAGCCGTATAGACGTCCTTCCCGTTCACCGTCTCGCGGCCCAAACCCTTTACCGGGATCAGCACCGGCGTGCGTACGCTGCGTTGATGTACACCGCCCTGCGCCATGAGATACGCACAATGGGCCAGAATATCCCCGCGATAATATCTTGCACCAAAACCGGTGAGATTGTTCCGGTCATCCCAATGATCAAATTTGCTCGGGTCCAGTGCAGCAGTATCCCGGGGGAAAGCAAGGTTCCTGAATATCTGACCGGTAGGAGAGATACTGTTTGCCATCCACCAGTCTGCGGAAAAAAGACCACCGAACACATCGGATGTACCTTCATGAACGGCGGCGAACCAATCATCATAGGTTAGCCCGGGGTTGCCGGCACCATCTTTAAAAGAAAAATCAGTGACCGCATGCTGATATTCATGCCCGACGATGGCATCAGAGCCGGCCAGATAGTCATCCTCAATACCTGGAAAGGTAACTCCTGTGGGGTCGCCGTCAAAGAACGCCAGATGACTGATCCAGGCTCCGCTGACCAGCTCCTGATCAAAAAAGGCGTTGACGGACCTCGATGTTCCGGCGGAGTCATCATAACAGTGAGCAACGACATTCAGCGTCTGATGAGGTACCAGCGGGGCAGAGAAGTCGTTATTATCCCAGCCCACACGCCCGGCAAGGGCGCTGTACCAGTCATACAACGCGGCAACCCTGAAATGTTCATCCACTTCGGGCTGTTGCGATGCAGTACGTTGTGCGTCGGTCGTACTGGTAGCCACCCGGTTCCAGTTATGGTCTCCGTCATTATCCGTTGATACGGGGATAGACCCATCCGATATTTTTTGCGGTATATTGGGATATACTACGCTGCTATCGGCATTTGCATCGTAAGTAATAATATCTCTTCCTTTTGTTTTGTTCTTCAGCAAATAGGTAGATGAGCTGTCTACCCGTACGATGTCAAGACTGCGGTTGACATAAGGCCCTCCCAGGGGCGTACAGCCCAGACCACTCCCCGTCGCCGGCGTCTCCGCCCCTTTCCGTGTGGGAGCAAACAGGAAGAGCTCGCCGTCCTCCGCATTAAAGAATAGCTGCCCGAAAGCAATAACAGGCTTGTTGTCTTTTTGCGTCCTTTCATTGGTAAAAGTATATGGCGCATACCCGTATGTCGCCCAGGTGTTTAACATCTTTCCCTTCCATGGATAGATGACCTGTCTTGGCACCTGCATAAGAGGGAACAACTTTTCCTTTCTCCTTTTCATTTCTTCCTCCAGCTTCCCGAAGCCCTCCATACCGCTGAGCTCTTTGAGCAGACCTTCCTGTAATTGCTGAGCCTTCACTTTTACCGTGTTCGCAATTTCTATGTCCCTGTAACAAGACGACTGCAGTTCGACAAGCGTTCCGTCGGGCTTAAAATGCGCGGCCACCTTCGAGCCATAGAATTCGATCCTGCCTTTCCCTTCTCCCTCCCCTGCGATATAATAACTTTGAAACTGATAGTGATGCCAGCCGATATTGTCCTCTTTGGCGATGATGCGGCTTAAACTGTCCACCGTAAGATCCGGTGAGCCAAACAACGGAGCATAGGTCTTCATAAAGTCATTGAAGGTTTGCTGGTTATTCTCCTGCCTGGCTACGGCATTTCGGCCATTTACCAGGCTGTCCGCCCGGACAAAGGATAATACCCCCCGCACTTCATCCCATTCATACGTGAAGTTTTCTTTACTGGTTTCAAGGGTTGTTAGCAAGCCTCTTTGTTGAGAGGTGATGTTTTTCGGTTCCATTTTAGATAAGTTTTATGTTCTCTTAGTCGCCATTGACCGGCTGAGGCAAACGCCAGACGCATACCACGATCAGGTAAAAATGGTTTAAGCCGTACATCCGGCGTATCATAACCGGACAGTTCCCCCAGTGAAAAATCGTCTAAAAAACTGATAACCAGCAGGATAAAACTCCGGCATTTTTATGGTTATAGAACTCCCTGAAAATCTAAAATCATCGCCATGTTTAGAAATTACTTTAAGACTGCTTTTAGAAACCTATCGGCAAATAAAGTCTATTCTATTATCACGGTAGCGGGCCTCGGAGTAGGCATTGCCGTGTGCCTGATCATTTTCATCTTCATCCGGTACCAGCAAAGCTTCGATGATTTTCACCACAACAAGGCCCGGATATTTCGCATACTCACACAAGGCGACAAGCCCCAGGAAACAAACCAGCTGTCATCCGGCGTCCCCTACCCATTACCCACCGCGGTGGAGAACGATCTTAAGGATTGGCAAACGACAGGCATTTTTTCTACCTATAATGTTCAAATCCTGGCTATGGACAAGACCGGAAAGCCGGATAAAAAGTTCAAGGAGAAAAGCGGGGTCTTTTTACTGGAGCCTTCCTTTTTTACCATCTTCGATTTTCCCTGGCTGGCTGGCGATCCGGCAAAAACACTCGATGACCCGCATTCCGTTGCATTGAGCAAATCCACTGCACAGAAATATTTCGGTGACTGGCAGTCAGCCATGGGCCGGATCATACGATTCGAAGATCGGGGGCTGTTTACCGTTACCGGCATAATAGCTGACGCCCCTGCCAACTCGGACTTCCAGCTGAAACTCGTTTTCCCATATGATATAATCAGAAATTCCAGCAACAAGGATTGGTGGACCGTCACCAGCTCACACGGTTGTTACGTCCTGTTACCACAGAATGAGAGTCTGTCGAAGGCCGGTCGGCAGCTGAAAGCCTTGTCAAAGAAATACCGGGAGCCTGACAACAAAAATACCCAGGTCCTTCAATCCCTCGCCGCCGTACATTTTGACAGCAAGTCCGGTAATTTTAGCTGGAAGAGCATTACCCCGGACCGCATCCGGACCTTGTGGCTGATAGCAGGCTTTATCCTTCTCATCGCCTGTGTCAACTTCATCAATATCTCTACGGCGCAGGCCGTCAACCGGGCCCGGGAAGTAGGCGTCCGCAAAGTGCTGGGCAGCAGCAGGCGGCAGCTGACATTACAATTCCTCCTGGAGGCTTTGTTGCTGGTGACGACAGCGGTTTTCCTTGCAGTTCTGCTCACAATCCTGCTTCTGCCACCGGTGAATAAGATGCTGGATGTCCCCTTGTCTATGCACATCTTCAGAGAGATCCCCATCCTCCTGTTCCTTGCTGCGACAACAATAGCCGTAACCATATTGGCAGGTTTTTATCCGGCCCTTGTACTTTCTTCCTTCAATCCCATCACTGCCTTAAAGACCAGGCTGGCCGCCAGAAGCAGCAGTGGCATCACCCTGAGAAGAGGTCTTGTCGTCCTGCAATTCGTCATTGCCCAGGGCCTCATCATCGGCACACTCCTGATCCTGCGGCAAATGAATTATTTCAGTCAGACCTCCATGGGGTTTAGTAAAGAAGCGATTGTTACAGTACCTTTCCCTGGTGACAGCGTGGGCATTGTCAAACTAAACTATCTGCACGACCGTCTTTCGGCCGTCAAAGGCATACAGGCGATCAGTTTCAACAATGCCTCGCCGGCTGACGAGTCCAACTGGTGGACCGGATTTAATTTTGACCATGCCAAAAAGGCGACCCCATTTGTTGCGCTCATCAAGTGGGTTGACCCCGGATATCTTTCGACCTATTCCCTCAACCTGGCGGCAGGCCGGAATATTACTACCACAGATTCTATCAAGGAGTTCCTCATAAACGAGACGCTGGCAAAAAGACTTGGTTTCTCCGATCCGCACGATGCGCTGAACAAAGAGATCAATCTCTGGGATGGCTTTGCCGCAGGGCCGGTAGTTGGCGTCGTAAAGGATTTTCATTCCGCCTCCCTAAGGGACTCCCTTGCACCCGTCTTCATGGTTAACTATAAAAAGGGATTTGCTTCAGCCGGGTTAAAGATCAACGGCGCCGACCTGTCCGCTACCATAAAGTCGATCGAAAAGATCTGGAACACGACTTACCCGGACTATGTTTTCGAATACCAGTTCCTCGACGAAAAGATCGCAGGCTTTTATAAAGAGGAAGACCGTCTGTCCCGGATCTATAAAATATTTGCATCCATTGCCATCTTCCTTAGCTGCCTGGGATTATATGGACTGGCTTCATTCATGGCTGCCCAACGCCTGAAGGAGGTCGGCATCCGTAAAATTCTGGGCGCCACCGCCACCAACATTATCTATCTTTTCTCCAAAGAATTTGTTCTGCTGATAGGCATTGCCTTTGTGATCTCTACTCCCATTGCCTGGTATTTTGTACACCAATGGCTGATGCAGTATGTCTATCGTATCTCCATCAGCGGATGGATCTTTGTCGCAGGAGGCCTGCTGGCGCTGCTCATCGCCCTGGCTACGGTAAGCTTCCAGGCATTCAGGGCCGCCGCGGTCAACCCCGTGAAAAACCTTAGATCCGAGTAGCCCGCCGCAGCAGCTACTCCGTATCTTTGGGCGGAATGAATCGCCTTGCCTGTATATTAACCCTCACCTTGCAGTGTCTCGCACAGGGCATCTATTCTCAATGCCCGTTTGCCGCCGCACTCAACAGTACCGGTAATTGTATAGGCGATACGCTTTCGATCAGGACCGACGTTGCCATCTCTCAGATCGTCTGGCTCGTAGGCAGTGTAGTGGACAAGGTGATCTATACTGCCGACACCGTTTATAGACCACTGCAGGCCGGTACTTATAGGGCCGCAATCAGCGATGACAATGGATGTTCGGTTACTGTCGGCCCGGTAGTATTAAAAGGCGGCAACAACGTGATACCGGTTAACATCTCGCCTTCAATAATGCCTGTTTGCTCGGGAAAACCCATAACCTTTACCGCAACAGCTTCCTCTACTGATCCCCCTTCTGTTTATCAATGGCTGGTCAACGGAGTAAATGCCGGCGCCAATGGAACAGATGCTATCTTCATCGATGGTCCACAATTTACCAGCAGCAGCCTGTCCAACGGTGACATCATTACCTGTATGGTCCTCGACAACAATACCTGCGACGCAGGTACTTCGAACAGCATCACAGCGCTCGTCAACACCTCCTGCCCGATCGTGACGCCGCCGCCTGTTCCCCCGATAAGCATCCCCAACGCCTTCACCCCCAACGGAGATGGAAACAACGAGGTGTTCTATATCCGGGGCGGCCCCCAGGGCAGCAGGATCAAAGATTTTTCTATCTTCAATCGCTGGGGACAGAAAATATTTCAGCGGACCAATATTCCTACAGACAACCCTGCATTTGGTTGGAACGGCTTTTACAGGGGTGCGGCGGTTATCCCGGAAACATATATTTATACAGTTACGCTCTTGCTTGCCGATAAAAGTACCCGGGTTTTTCGCGGAACAGTAATTCTTATCAGATAAGTTTATATATTGCCCAATGTCCAATAACACAACCCTAACCCGGATCCTGCAGGGCATCCTTTTTCTATTATTCACAAGCTGGCTGGTCTTATTCATTATCAACCCCGTCAGGATGGCGCCGGACTCCTATGGCTACATCGCAGATTCAAAAAATCTCTTCGACCCGTCCTACCAGACAATGCGACCCGTTCTTTTCCCCTTCTTCCTGCTGATATTAAATGGCCTTCATCTCAAGATGAGTATAACAGCTTTGAGCAGCACCTTTTTATTTTTGGCAAGCCTTGGCATACGTCCATTCCGCCCAAAAATGCTTTCTTCCATCATCCTGCTTGCCGTCAGCGTTGTGTCATTCATCGTGAGCCTGGGATATAACAGGAGTAAAAGCCAGGAAAATGAGTGGTCTTCCTGTCCTTCGTACGTCATGTCTCCGAACTTCGTTTTGACACGTCCTGTTTCGAGATAGCCTACGGACCTGAGCTGCCCGGCTTACGCACATCCGCTGTCATTATCATCGTCAGCTTCCTGCTTCTGCTGGTCATTTATAGATCTACCCGGCTTGATCCATCCGGAAAGGGGAAAGTCGGCCTGAAGCCGATCCGTCAGTTTCTCAGGGACAATAGACAATTTTCTGTTTTCGCCGGCATCATCATACTGGCCGGTATTATTTTCAGCCTCCTGCTCACCCTGGCCGGCGCGGATGAGCTGAAAAGAACCGTATTGCCCGCAGCGCTTTTTCAATTATTTGCCCTTGCGTGGCTTATGATAGAATTTGGTAACTTTAGGCCAGCTTCAAAATGAACGTCCAAAGATTCCATCCCTCTGCTATCCTGGCGCCTTTTATAAGGGAATATATTGTCATTGAAAGTGACCTGGGAACAGACAGCAATATATTGCCGGATACATCGATGGTGATGGCATTCCGCTATAAGGGCAATGTGCAGGGAATGGAAGACGGGGAAAGGAAATCCATACCTCCCGCCGTAATATCAGGGCTTAGACGATCCCGTCGCCTCGTCCGCTATTCCGGGAAAACCTCCAATCTCATAGTTGCATTCAAAGAAGGAGGGCTCGCGGCCTTTTCTACCACTCCCGCTCACGAACTGTTTGATCTGACTGTCTCTGCCGACAATCTCTTCTCAAAGGATACCCTCGATGAGATCCTGCAGCATCTGGCTATGGCAGCAACCGATAAGACCCGCATCGATTTCATGGAAGCCTTTTTTCTGCGCCATTTGACTGGCGGTAAACAGGACCTGCTCATTGATAAAGCGATCCGGGTGATACGGCAAAATAATGGTTTGGTAAAGATCAAAGACCTTGCTGTGTCTTTGCATATAAGCCAGGACCCTTTTGAAAAACGATTCCGTGCGCAGGTCGGTTCTACTCCAAAACAATATGCATCCATCATCCGCCTGAGAAAGCTGATCGATAAGTTCCCTACCTATTCTTCGCTGACAGAGGCGGCATATGAAGCCGGTTATTTTGATCAATCCCATTTTATAAAAGACTTCCGGCTTTTTACGGGCCAGACTCCCAAAGACTTTTTTAGATCTTCCCAGTACTGGTAGATAAATGATTTTTTACAATTCCTTGTTTTTACGCGTAGATACTTTTGTTAAAAAAAGGAATATACCATGTCAACAATTCAAAAGAACAAAGAGACGATCAGCGCTATCTACAACGACGGTTTTAATAAAAGAAATCTGCAACTATTACAGGATCTTATCTCCCCCGAATATGTTGGGGCCGATGGAAAAAAAGGCTCTGCCTCATTCGAAGCCCCACTCATCGCCCTGATCAAAGGCCTGCCCGATGTTCAGTGGGAAATTCAGGAACTTTTTGGCGAAGGCGACAAGCTCGCTGTGCGATGGAAGATATATGGGACTCATACCAGCGTATTCACTGGGTTCCCTCCAACCGGAAACAGGGTCTCCAGCGATGGGATGGCTATTTTTGAATTTGAAGCAGGGAAAATAATACGTATCACTATGCAGACAGACCGGCTGGGCTTTTTACAACAAATAAATGTACTTCCTGCTGATCTGTCTCAACTCCCCAGACCGGCGACCGTCTGAGCCAGGCATATCCGCCTGCCCTTACCCGATCCTGCTGATCATCCTTTTCCTCCTCAACGGATTAGTTTTTATCATTATTGGACTTCAATTTCCCCATGTCGTCAAAGGCATCGAAAGGAACCAGATCCTCTTCCATGGCTGTCATTCTGTTCACTTTAATCGGGCAGGGATTAAGTTTACCCTGGCTTGTGCGGATTTTAAAGGAAAAAAAGATAGTTTTGCCCGAAACTAGCCCCCGCAATTAGCTTTCATAAGGTGGTTATCAGAATGTTAAAGGTACGGTCCTTTGCAGCAAATGGTCTAGTTTGCCGGTCCTTAGATTTGTCGCAGACTTGTCGCCGGGACAATTAATGTCTTTTTAATGTAAACTCAGAATACGTATGAAAAAATTGTTGGTCTGTATCTTATGTTTTGCGGTTATTCAGACTTATGCTCAGGTTCGTGTAGGGGTCCAGGGCTCCTTTAGCTCCCTCAACTTCTGGCAGGGACAGGGTTACGGTGGATTACCCTCCGGCGTCAATACCTGGGCGATCAATGGCTTCCAGGCCGGGATCGTGGCAGAATACGACCTGGGACATACCAACCTCATCCTTCAGCCTGCCGTATTATACGCTGAAAATGGCGCTCATCTTGGCAATCGCCTTGGTTTTCCCGGTATTGGCAACAACGTCAATATCGATTTTTCCAATACTACCATTAAATTGTATGCCATACGCGTTCCGATCAACCTGCTCTACAAATGGCAGGTCAATGATAAATTGAGGATCTTGGTGGGTCTCGGACCGTATATTGCCAAACATGTTTCAGGCACTGAAAAGGGGTATTATCTTGCTGATTCCACTTCCAACAGCAATTATTACACCCTAAAAGTTCCTGTTAACAATAAAGTGAAATTCGAAAGCGGAGCCTCTCAGTCCTTGCTTGGTGTCACAAAGATCCTCCCCATCGACATCGGCATGGATTTCACGATAGGAGCCCAGTATAAGAAATTTCAGGGGATGATAAATTATAGCCGCGGGTTCTCAAGACTCTATCACACCAGCTATGTCAATGCCGGTAATACTTTCTGGAATTTTACCCTGGCTTATATGATCTTCGGACACGATATAAAGCCAAAATTATAATCGGTACCGCTAAATAAAATGCCGCCTGGATATTCCTGGGCGGCATTTGCTTTACTAATGGTCTCACTGCAGGATTTGCCAGGGGAAATGCACCCTATGTCCTTACAAAACCACTTCACCATTCGCAGCAGCTTATAGAGGAACGAGCTAATGGCATTGTCATCAGGATCGATGTCGTATTGAACTTTGAACTGGAAAGAGAAATATTAGGTTTTGGGGAATATATGCAGGTGCTCGCACCCGTCAGCTGGCAACAAAGATCAGACAGCGGCTCGAAAAGGCCGCCCGCAAATATGAACAGTTGAATATTAATTCAGAAGGGTAGGGGCTTTCCCAAACTCCTTTTTGAAAGCAAAAGAGAAATGCGACAGGTCTTCAAAACCTACCTCCAGGTAGACATCCGACGGCTTTTTGCCCTGGTCCTTTATCAGGTAATAAGCCTGCTCCAATCTTTTCTGCTGCAGCCATCGCCCCGGAGTACTATGAAATATTTTTTCAAAATCCCGTTTGAAAGTAGCCAGGCTTCTGCCGGTGAGATACGCAAACTGTTTCATCTCCACATTGAAGGCAAAGTGTTTGCTCATAAATTCTTCGAGATCTATTTTCCCCGGTTCGCTAAAGTCAAATAACAGATCTTTTATCCCTTTATTCAAACGCGATAATAATAGGATAGCTTCCTTTACCTTTAGCTTTCTCAGCGACTCATCAATATTCTCCTCGGGAACAGTAAAATAGGGTGACAACGAGTTGAAGAAGCTGTTACTAAAAATATCCTGTTTCAAAAGGATGATGCTATCTCCGCGGTAAGGCCCCGTAGCATAAATCCCCTGCTCAGCGCTGAACGACCGCAATGACTCCTGGTCAAGACGAATGCTGATGGATTGGAAGACACCGCCTTCCCGCGGCAGTTTTGTAGCCTTTACCAGTTGATTCCTTTTCACCAGCAAACTGTCTCCTGCATGGTATTCACGCCTGGTGCCCTCAACATAAAAGGCGAGACTGCCTTCGAGCACATGTGTAAAGGAATGTTCGTACACAAAGTTTTCCGTCACACGACTCTTCTCCGCATAACAGGAATAAAATAACCAGATGGGACGTCCTTCCTCTACCTCTTTCATCTCAGCAAGTTACTTTATTTTCTCATTTGCCGCCACCGCGTCCCCCCAGATTCTGGATAACAGGAACCTCCGAGGAAACCATTGGGATAGTTACCGGGACCAGCACCTGCGGCTCAAACCCGCATTCGGAACGTGGGTCGCTCATCACCTTCGAGATCCTCACCGTCCGCAGCCCGAAGTAAAAATAAACCGCACAGGCAGTATCCTGCGCCGGCTGATAGATCACCGTGTTATTGTCATAGCTGAGCGTGTCTACCAGGGAACCCGATCTGTAACCAGGATATCCCGAATTGATATAAAAGCACAGGGCGACGGTGTGGTCATCCAACAAGCGGACTCTTAACTCTCCGGAATGTCCTGTGACCCTATTGTTCTTTACAATACCTTTTAGGATATAGGTTCCGGTTGGATTGAGAAAGGAAGGTGTTTTGCCGGGGACAAATCCAATCGACACCATCAATGGCAGGATGAATAATCTTCTCATACAAACATGTTTTAGGCGGTTAAGAAAACAGCTCTCTCATGTCTGCTCTCTACTAATTTACAAAATAATTTCAGAAAACCTGGCACAATCAAAAAAATAGTCAGACCTTTGCACTGTTAAAACAAATACAAATGCGTTACATGCCTTCACATATTAAAACAGAGAAAAGGTTTAGTCCTATAGGGGATTATACCACTCGCGGGGCGTGTTTTGCTATTCATTGAATTTGATGACTACATCGATAAAACACAGACCCCGCAAGAGATTGCGGGGTTTTTTGTTTAGCTCCGGCCAGCCTTTTCCAAAGGGCGCCGGACAATATCGGCAGGGATTTCCACCAATCAATTTTTTGAATGGACATTTCTGGATGGGAGAGATATGCCTATACCCGGGAACCGTGGATACATAATGATCTGCATGCAGCAGCATACAATATGTCGGGCCCGGTTCTAAAAAGCCGGGCTTTTTTTTGCTCGTTATAATAAACTCCGGTGACAACCGGATAAAAGTGAGTGCGGCGAAGATGGAGAGTCGCGATGGTCTGTAAAACCGTTGTTCAAAAAACCGAGTTGGTTCGAATCCAATCACTCACACAGGGAGAGACAGAAAATGATCCGTAGCTCAATGGTTAGAGTACCATACTTATAATATGGCGGGTCCGGGTTCAAATCCCGGCGGGTCAACAAATGGACGAATAGCTCCAATGGTAGAGCAGCGGTTTGAAGAACCGATGGTGCTGGTTCGACTCCAGCTTCGTCCGCATTAAACGTGTAAAATAAAATGATCACCTTGGATTCAATACAACGATAACCAAACCCATGACGGTTGCGGAAATTGCCAACCAGCATGAGAAACAATACGATGCCCCCCGAAATGAGGGCCATCGGTTTCAGGAACTAAAACAAATGTCAGAAATGAAACAGACACAAAACTGGAGACGGCTCGACGGCTCCCCTATCCGGCAGGATATAAGGGATGAGATCAGGTCTGTCCTGGTAAAAGAAAAGCAAATGGGCCATGCCATCAAGGTATGCATTGGTACGGATAGCCAGGTAAAGGGCTTCACAACAGAATTTGCAACAGTAATTGTTTTTATCCGGAAGGGTAAGGGTGGTTTTATGTATATCCTGCCGGAAAAGACGATCAAACGGATGAGCATCAAAGAAAGGATGTTACAGGAAGTAGCCAAAAGTGTGGAGGTGTCTTATCAGTTGTGCAGGATTTTCACACTCTATGGAGTAGACATGGAAGTGCATGCGGATATCAACACCAACCCGAACTTTAAAAGCAATGATGCCCTGAAGGAAGCAATGGGGTATATCAGGGGTATGGGGTTTGAATTTAAAGCCAAACCCCATGCATTCGCCAGCTCCAGCTGTGCAAATAAAATGGTACAGTAAAAAAAATGGCAAAACTTAAATTGAGAAGTAAAGACATCCGCGCTATAGGTTATCCGGAAGTACCGGTAATCAGCATAGCCATGAATGTCATGGAAAAAAAATTCAAATTTGAAAAGGAGGATAAGGTGATGAACTTGCTGCGATCGATATTGGCGTCCCCCATAGAGTACGAAAATGACGCGGTTTTGGGTCTTATTGCGCAACAGCTGTTGCCAAAGACGACCCCGGAAGGAATGGAGGTCTCTCTCAATAAAACGGGTATTGGCTTTAATATTTTTGGTAATGAACAGATCGGACCGGAGGCGATCAACAGATGTACCAGGCGGCCAGACTGCCGGTTGCCATTGCCGGAGCCCTGATGCCCGACGCCCACTCCGGATATGGTCTTCCCATCGGCGGAGTGCTGCGATCACAGGGAAAGCTTGTGGACACTATCGGCCTCTTTACTCCAAAGATCGTGCGAATGGATGGTTAACAGCGCCAGGGCCGAATCACAGCGGATTGCACCTGCCGCAGCATAGTCTGTTCATGGCCCTCGCCGCCGCGACTATGGAGCCGCCGTCATAGGCGTCTTCCCCTCACACTTATCCAGCAGCTCGAGAATAGCCTTCTCGATCCTGTCCTTTTCCGCAAAAGCGATCAAATGTCCTCTTCCAGGTATCATCCGGATATCGAGGAAGGGGACCTTTGTTAAATGCTCCCTGGCAAACGTTGCATTGGACGTATCGACCAGCTCATCCTCCCGGCCTTGCAGGTAAATGACAGGGATATGAATACGATCCCATAACGGTAACATCTTAGTCAGCTCGTCCTTGTGATGGATCTTTTCCGTATTGGCAGTCTGCAGCATGCGGGGGACGACCCAATGCACCACCGGATTCTCTACGGGATAGGTAAACCAGAATATTTTTTCGCGTCCCGGGCCCAGTGGAGGTGCCATCAGCACCAACCCATCTGCAAGATCCGGGTTATCCATCACGAGACGCGAGGCAATGGGCGCTCCATAAGAAACTCCTACGACAATAACAGGGTGGTGAGCTTTGTGCAGGCTATCGATGATCAGCTCTGCAGCATGAGCTTGTTTCGCAATATCCGGTAAAGGATCGGCCAGCCCCGAATAGCCATATCCCGGCCTGTCTATTGCATACAAAGTAGCTCTGGACAACAGGATGCTATCCGACATATAGCTCTTCCAGTAACTCATTGAGCTGGGGGCGCCGTGAATGAACAGAACGGTTGCATCAGGATTGTTGCCTACCTGCATATAACGGATCGTCCGGCCTTCGGCTTTAAAATAACCGATTTGGGGTTGGATCTTTTGATCCTGATTGCGAAACCAGGCAAAAATTTCCTTGTCGTCCATTCTGAACTGCACCAGCCGGTCAAAAATGAGAAGAAAAACAATAAGGGCGATCAATATGCCTAAAAATATCCGGAGAGTGATCTTACCTATTCGTGCGATCATACAATAGAAATAACGGTTAATGCCAATCCATTATTAAAATTAAGCAAAATCGCGGTATAATCTCCCTTTCCGCCCGGCCTTCCGGCAGATCCCCCGCGCTTCATCCTATTGCTTCCCCACCAATGGCCATGGCCCGATTTTTTCATAGATATGGTATTAAATAGCTGTTATATGAAACCGAATATAAAATGCTTATCTATTGCGATCATTTGCATCGCCCTGGCAGCCTCCTGTAAGGAGCCCGCCAAATTCTCTTCCCGGCCCGATCCCCAGACGTCTACCAGCGGCACTCTTGGTTCAGTAAAGGCAACCAACGGGACACTGCCGGTAGGGGAGACCCGCCCTCATAAAGAAGACACAGTTCGTAATCACTGATCTTTTCTCTATTCCCTGGCAATATTAAAAATAGGAATGGACGGAGTAAAGGACTGATTGCTTTCCGGGCGCTCATAAAGGGCTCTGACCACATCCATGCCTTTTACGACTTTTCCAAAAGCGGCATAACCCTGACCATCGGGGTTGTTTTCGCCCCCAAAATCAAATCCCGGCTGGTCGCCTACGCAGATAAAAAATTCCGTTGTACCGCTGCCTGGCTCACCCCGGGCGAGAGAGATAGTTCCATTCTTATGCAGGATATGAGTTTGTTGGGTCGTTTCGTGTGGTACACCGGGAAGACTTGCAGCTTTTGCATGATTTGTTTTCCAGATCCCGCCTTGTATCAGCTTTGAAATGGCGGCCCCTGTGACCTGGTTGTCTTCGTTCAGCACCCGGTAGAACGAACCGTTCTTATAAAACCCCGAGTCTATATAAGATAAAAAGGCGCCGGCCGTTTTGGGCGCCTGTTTGGGATAAAGCTCAACCTCAATGTCCCCCGCCTGGGTTTGAATAACAATATGAGGGGCGTCAGGGTTGGAAGAATGACAACCCGTTAATACGCATCCCAGCAGGATAGCCAGGGTTAAACCGTTCGATACAACCGCCAACCGTCGCAACCCAAACGGCGCGACTGCCAATCGTCGCAAACTAAACGATGCAACGACCAACCGCCGCAACCCCAATGCCACCAAAATTCCAAAAGGTTTCATAGCCAAATTTTAAGAACCGTAATTTAAATGTAATATTGTTTATGCAATTTGACTTACCGTTCGTGCATCTTATTTTTATTGGATTTCTTTCCCTTTTCCCCGCAGTCAACCCGGTCGGATCAGCATTTATCGTAGACCCTTTACTCGGCGGCCTCGACTTCGCGGAAAGAAAAAGGGCCGCAAAAAAAATAGCCTTCTATTGTTTTGTCATTTGCGCCGTTTCCGCATTGATTGGCAGCTGGATCCTGAAGCTGTTTGGCATCTCCATTCCCATTGTCCAGCTGGCCGGGGGTATCATGATCTGCCGCATGGGCTGGCAGCTGCTCACCACCGACGATGAGATCAAAGGCAAAAAGGAAACAGCCCAGCCCACGAGCCGGGATAATATACTCTTTTATCCCCTTTCCTTCCCCATGACCACCGGCGCCGGCACTATCTCGGTCATCCTTACTCTCAGCGCACATGAAGATGAAAGCGACCTCCTTGTGCACATCACGAACCTGGGCGCCCTCCTTATAGCCATTCTCCTTATTTGCCTGCTGATCTATATCTGTTATGCCAATACTGCCCGACTCATCCGCCGGCTGGGCCCGAGGGGAGAGCAGATAGTCAACCGGCTCAGCGCCTTCCTGGTCTTTTGCATCGGCATGCAGATAGCCTTCGCCGGTGTCCACACCCTGATAAAGACATAACCCGCCGCCAGAAAGCCTCCGTCGCTGCAACTACCCGGCTACTATCCAGGACCCAACCGCTGTCAAAGCCCCGGCAACTATCAACGACCCGGCCGATACCGGCCCTACAAACACCCCTTGATCTCTTCCAGCGTCTCGGCAAACACCTTCTCCTGCCGCACTCCCTTCTGCCAGGCCAGTCCGCGCTCGATCAGATCGATCTCCCTCACCAGCGTCGATCCTTCCCGACCCGCCTGGCGCCCCAATATATACACCGTATCGGAAATAGCTATTGCCGTGGCGATGTCATGCGACACGATGATCAGGGTCTTCAGCTCATCGGACAGGGATACCTGTAATAAAAGCTCGACTACCTTGTCAAGGACACAGACATCCAGCCCCGAAAAAGGCTCGTCAAGCAGCAGGAAATCCGCCCCCTTCAGCAACTGCTGGATGATGCTTACCCTTTGCTGCTGACCACCGGACAGCTGTGCCGGCCACCGATGCAGCACATCCGTTATATCGAACTGATCCGCATATTGTAAAAGAGTGTCCTCCTCCTTCCCGGCCAGGACCTTATTCCTGTTGGCAGCGAGCAGAAGCGACTGCTTCACCGTCCGCCATCCAAACTGATAATAGTTCTGGAAAATGACACCCATATCACCGGGGCGGACAGCCCGCTCCTGGTAGACTTGGATAGAGCCGGTGCCGGTCTCTGCCGGCTTCCGCTCCCTTATGGTGATACTACCCGAGCTTGGCCGCTGCAGACCCGATAAGATCCGGAATAGCTGGGTCTTGCCAATACCGCTGCGTCCGACCAGCGAAACAACCTGCCCCTGCAACATTCCCGGCCGGATGATATCCCGGATGCTGAAGTTGATATCATGGAGGATACACTTCTCACCATAGCGAAGAGAAAGATCCCTGGCCTGTAACAAAACGTCTTTTTTACTATAAGGTGTCATAAGAATTATTTTTGATGAACTTTCGTATAAGGGAACAGCCAATGCCTCATCAGTCCCAGTAAATAGTCGAAACAAAGCCCTATCATAAAGATCAGCCCCTGCAGTGCAAGTACACGTGTC
Source organism: Puia sp. (assembly GCA_036499285.1). Taxonomy (GTDB): domain Bacteria; phylum Bacteroidota; class Bacteroidia; order Chitinophagales; family Chitinophagaceae; genus Puia. Next base: position 177,834 of record DASYEB010000011.1, read on the forward strand.
AGGTCGTTGTATTTGTTGTACTTGATCAGCAGCGCACCAATCCCGCCTTCACTCATGCTCAACCCCTCTACCATCGTGATCATCATCCAGGCGATGGCGAAGTTCTGTCGTACGATCTCAAAGACCTGATCGGCCTTGCCTACGATGATGACCTCATAAAGGCTCTCCCGGCGATTGTAACCCAGGGTCTGACACAACTCGTATTCCTGCGCGGGTATACGAAGTATCACGGCAAGAAAGGATGTCGTAAAGAACGGCACGATACCAAACACCAGCAGCGACAGCTTTAGCTGGCTCCCGTCCTTTGTCAGCAGCGTGAAGACAAAGATCAGACCTGTCAGGGTTAGATACCGGCATTTCACGATGAACTGCGCAATAGAATGAAAGAAGGGGATAACGGACAGATATGAAAATATCAGCGTGATCATGATGGAATAAAACATGGCCTGCAAGGTCAGCACAAGGCTTACGAGCAGGTTGTCTATCAGTAAGCGGGTCGTCAGCAGCTGACCCAGCGCCGCCAGCACATGCGTTGGCCGGGGTATCAGCCCGCCCGGACTAAGTTGCCAGATGACCAGCGTAAACAGTACCTGCGCGGTTACCATGATAAGGAGGGTCTGCCTGCTGATCTTTTCAAATGGTCTAAACATAAAATATATTTAAGAGGTAAGGGCGCAAGCCCTTACCTCATTCGTTAATTAATCACCAAGTACGATCTCTACCCTGCGGTTACGGCTTCTTCCGCCTTCCGTGCTGTTGTCGGCTACAGGCTTGGATGAGCCCAATCCCTGCGTCTCGATCCGGCCGTCTTTCAAACCTTTGCTCACCAGGTATTCCTTCACGGCTGCCGCCCTCTTCTCCGACAAGGGGATATTCACGCCATCCGAACCATTGTTGTCGGTATGACCGTATACACCCAGCTTCAGACCTTCGGCGACGACAGCAGACTCGAAGATCTCATCCAGCATCTTATAGGAAGCAGGACGGATGGTGGCGGACCCGGTTTCAAATTCGATGTGATACGACCGGCTGGAAACGGCTTCCGTTATCTTTTCGGCGTATTTTGTCTCGATCGCCTTTCCTTCCAGCAGCTCAGGGTGATTGGAGATCACACTCAGGAGAAAAGATTTGTCCACCGCTTTTTCATAGGGCATAAAACTCGGCATGATCGAAGGATACATCTTCACCATCAGGTTACCAAAGGTGTTGTACACGGCTTTATAACGGTCTACCTTGTCATTACCAAGTCCATAGGTATTGGCCATATCGGGCAGGTTGAAGACAGCAGAGCCGCCAAGATTTACCTTCTGGCCCTGAATATCTTTTTCTTCGACACCGTTGTAGTATTTCAACCAGTAGTCGGCGTTCTGCTCCTGGTAGACACTGGCGCTGACCTGGGCCGCAAACTTCCGGGCTTCGGTGAACGAACGCACCTGGTCGCCCGCCTCGGCAAGCGCAATGATCATGTTCTCGATGTCAGTACGGTGATCGTAAGCCCATTTCTTGATGGCGATCGTCTGGTTAGGCATCTGCGATGCATACTGACGCGTGTTGGCGAGGGTTACCAGCCCTCCCTTTTTCGTTGCGACATTCACGTCACCGGGTGTCCAGGTGGCTACGCCATCCACGCCTACCGTTGTATCCCGACCGGTTGTCTTACCGTCTTCGATGATCTTCCTCTTCTCAGAATAACCCGTAATGTATTTATTAGGGGCATCCAGGAAGTCGTTGGCTGCGATGAGGTTGATGGCATCCCGGTCATAGGTCGTTTCATCGGGGTTCACTTTTATCCCGTTGTCGCCGGCCCATTTGAGCAGGATGTTCACGTCACCGTCGCGCAACACACCGGCAACGCATTTGCCAATGGCATTGTGAGGGTCTTGTTTCCAGGAAGCAGGCGCCATGATCTGATCCTCACCAAACGACTTGCCGTGCGCTATCGGCAGGATAATGGGTTGGTACTCGGGACCCAATGGCTCCAGCTCTTTTGACAAGGAGGTCATAAAGGCTGGCATACCGTCACCCATGAAGGTGATCAGCACCCCCTGCGTATTGGGATTGGTCTTGTATTCACCAGCGAACTTTACCAGGTCGGCCATCTGTTTGTTACAGTCGTCCTGGCGCAGATAAGTGATGTCCAGCCGGGCCTTGTCAAAGAGCGAACCTTTGGTCGTACGTACCCCGCCGTTGGCATACATACCCGAGAACTGACTGTTCCAGGCCATACGGTCCCAGGTGATCTGGCTGCCGCCATTGACGGCTGTCGACGACGACGAAGGCAGGGTCAGCAGGACGGCATTGGCGTTAAGAGATGCTTCAGGAGCATCGGGTAAGACTACCTTACCAAGCTCTACGGCTTTACCCGCTTCTTTAGGCCGGGCCTGATACCATTTTACACCGAATATTCCGGCTGTTACGACAACCGCGATTAATAAGATCTTACCAGCGGGTTTTAATTTGACTGACATATAAATGAGTTTTTATTTTTTTAAAATTTATTAATTATAACAATCCCTTATACCTGTCCGTGACGGTCACATCACCCAGCCTCCCCTTGTCTTTGGCGCCTTTCAGGGCAGAGCCGGTATAATGAAAGTCTTTCCCAAGATCGAACTGGTTGATCAGCTCGACTGCCTGGGCAGACTTAGCTTTATTTTCCAGGTCCTGGTCATCCATGAAGCGGGAAGTAACATTTATCGCGGACTTGATATGCCCGATCTTTTCCCCGATGTTGACCTTCAGGATGGCAAGCGCCCTTTCGGCATCTTTGTTCAGCTCGTCATCACCCTTAAAGGCCTTCATGGCGCTGGTGACAGCAGACAGCCCGGTAGTGACAGAGTAGTAAAGGTCCTTTTTAGCCTCCAGGTCAAGCCTGGCGTCTTCCAGCATGACCCCGCTCTCTTCGTAGGCTGCATCCGCAAATTGGATCAGCTTGTTCAGGTCCCCCACAATTGGTGTCACATTGTCGATATACTCACGGCAACGCATGACATTGTTGGTGTAGAGGTTTACCTGGCGGCCATTACCTTGTTCGGATTGAAGGATCTTCACCTTCTGGATGTTGAGCTGCAACTCCTTTTCTTTTCCACCGAGCTTGTCCATCAGCTCGCTTTGTTTGCCTTTAAGCCGGCCCGATTGTTTGTATAAGGTTTCTCTGTCCTTATAACCCTGATCGATCTTGGCTTGCAGGATAGCAAAGGGGTTCAGCTCGATCGCCAGTCCGATGGAGTAGTTGGCGATGAACTCCGAAAAATATTTCAGAGCCCGCCAAAACTTCCGGTTCGTCACCGTCATCAGAAGGAACCCGCATACAACACCTCCGATCACGAGGTTCACCATATTCCAGGTTACTTTAACCACCCAGGGTAATACATAGGTCAGAAACCCATAGGCCAGACCTGCCGTTAAGGCGAGGACTACAATGGCTGTCGCGATATTCTTCGGTTCGCTCCACCAGCCGGGCCTTTTTGTTTTTTCGATTAGACGATTCATGGTCGTTTGGTTTTTATTGTTAGTGTATATAGTGGTTTATCTTTTGTATATCGGCTTCTATCTCCTGCTTCCGGCGGCTGCTTTCCGCTGCATAAGCAGTACGGCTGGCCGTCAGCTTGTCTTTGTTCTCCCCGATCTCGCGTTGCATCGCGCCTATCTCTTCCTGCAGCTTCAGGATCTCCTGCGACAGGGCCTGGATCCGGCGGCCTTTTTCCTCGGCTTCCGTCATCCGGCTATGCACCTTTTCCTGTAAAGCAGCTTCCACCGTCGTTTGGAACTCATCGGCATCCGCCGTCAGCACCCGCAGGTATTCGGCAGCGGTAGACAACAGCTTTTGCTTGTCCAGCCCCTGCACCTGCAAGCCGGCATAGGCGGCATAATACCGGGACTGCTCATCAGAGATCAGCTGCATAGCCCTGATCATTTTCGAGAATTCATAGTAGTCCGGTCCGGGGATATTCGCATCGCTGAACAGCTTGTCGAAATAGTCCGCGAATCGCTGGTCCGCTACTCCGCCACCCGCTACTCCGCCACCCGCTGAGCCGCCGCCCGCAACGCCGCCGCCCGCAAAGCCGCCGCCCGCGATGCCACCCGCTGTGCCCGCGCCAGCATTCATGCCGCCTGCACCCGCACACAGAGCATCAGCCCCCACACCTGCCGCATCCTGAGCGCTTCCACTCTCAGCACCCGCTGCAGCCGCACCCTTACCAGGACTCCCCTCTTTTTTTTCTTCCGTCGTCTCAATAAAGGCCGACAAAAGTCTCTTGCCTAATCTGGTCATAGTTGTTGTTTTAATGGTTAAGAATTTGATGGCTATTTTCAAGCATGGCACGGCCCTTTACGACCGTCCCCGGTCATATCAGCGTGCCTGTACACAATCTCTGTACAGCATCCGCTCCTCAGCACCGCAGATGGCTCCTTTACTCAGGACCACCCACAACGCCCAAACACATGTCTATTGGATTGGCTTCCACCCGCCGCGCCCGGGCATATCTCTATTGGATCAGCAATTGAAAAAGCGGAAGCTCTTCACGCAACGCACGCAGCGTACATCTATGCCCTGTCGCAGGCGCATAAGCGAGCCCCGGTTTAAGCGCAGCAGCTTCCCCCTGCCCCGGGGCACGGATCTTACCCGGCCTGAGCGTATAGCCTTGACCCGGTTTGTCTTTGCACCTGGATCCCGCCAGATGCCGATAGATGACAGTTAACAAAAGAGTGAGCAGGATAACGATCACCCCGATAAATTTTTTCATGTTGTTACAGTTAGGAAAAGTCAGTGACTAACAGGAACCTATATGCGCCTACCAGCGCAGACTCCGGCCCGGTTGATTCTTTGGTATTTTTTGAGTTTTAGGAAAGGGAGATTTCCGGTAGTCTTGCCCTGTTGTAGTAGTAGGCGGGGGAAGACAAAAACTCTATAGATGATTTCATTTTACAATGGAGACTGGCTCCCTTTTGTTTGATAGAGTAAAGATACAGGCGTTTTGCCCTTGCCTGATAACACATCCGGTAGGAGCGGTCCTTTTTGTTTAATGACGGTCCTCCTCCTGTGATAAACGGTAACATAGGTGGTTGAGTGCGAAATAAGTGGTATAATCGGTGTTTCACTCTTTATGAGTGGTCCCCAATCCGTAAGAGTGGTAAAAATATGGCCTTAGCGGCTCAGGACTTGTTACGACGTTGCAATTTCAACACTGGCCTGCATTTCAGCCCGCCAATCTACTATACCCGTTCAGTTTCGCCCAATTGCCCGTAACTTATAGCTCCCAAACGATTCAACTTATGAACAATCTTTTTTCGATTGCCGTAGCCATCTTTCTAACTCCCATCCTCTCTAATGCCCAGGACACTGCCCGCCAGATCCCCCTCTGGGCCAACGGCGCACCCGGCTTCGAAAGCAAACGCAATGAACCCGAACAGGCAAAAGATTATTGGGTAAAAAATATACACAATCCTTCTATCACCATTTATCTGCCGCCAAAAGAAAAGGCGACGGGCGCGGCCGTTGTTATCTTCCCCGGCGGCGGTCACCGGCTGCTGGTGTTCAACGCAGAGGGCCGTGACCCCGCCCGCTTCTTAAACAGTATCGGCGTGGCCGCCTTTATAGTAAAATATCGTTTGTTCCGGGAGGATTCCAACCTCTATAGTCTTGAGAAAGAAGTTCGTCAGGACGCTTACCGCGCCATGCGCCTCGTCCGGAGCCGGGCTACGGAATGGAACATAGATCCGAACAGGGTAGGCATACTGGGATTTTCCGCAGGCGGCGAAGTGGCCGCTCTTCTCTCCTATACATCAGGTGACGGAGACGCTCAAGCGAAGGATCCCATCGACCGGCTCAATGGCCATCCCAATTTCCAGATGCTGGTTTATCCCGGCCCCCTTGGCGTCCCGGCCGAAGTCCCGCACGACGCTCCCCCCACGTTTCTCGTCGCCGCCAATGACGACGAATGCTGCTCTCCACCCGTCGTCAGCCTTCTTGAAAAATACAGGGCCGCAAAAGTCTCCGTAGAAGCACATATCCTCTCCCAGGGTAATCATGGTTTTAATATGGGCTATCGGTCCAACCTCAAGGCCGTCCGCGCTATGCCCATGCTCATGTCCAACTGGCTCTACGACATGAAGATCCTCGAACCAAAAAAATAGCTCCGCCGCCCGCAAGCCGCCTCAGCACACCACAGCGCCTCAGCACACCACAAGCCGCCCAACCCAAAAAAAATCCCCGGTAAGACTACCGGGGATGTACTAATCAAAGTGTTTTTAACCATTAAACCTTATCCTATGAAAAGTCAAAAATACAACGGCCAAACCGGAATTGCCGGCTTTGACCCTATGGTTATAAATAGTTTAGTAACTAACTTTAAAAAAATACTTGGATAACCACTTAAAAATTTGCCGGCAAGCGCCAAACCGCACTATTTTTTCCTGGCAACAGCCTTTTTTCCGACACCCGCACTGGCCGCCGCAGCCTTCTGTTGCGCAGCAAGCTCCTGCTCAGAGGTCATGATAGTAGATTCCTGTATCGGCATGTCCCCGAATATATCCGGGAACATATAGATGATATTCGCCACCTTGTTATAGTTCACATCAAAAAGCCTCCACGTTTCACCCTCATCTTTGGACTGGCCTACAAAATAGGTCGTCAGGTGAAACTTTTTGTCTTCCTTGTGAAAATAACGGGACATCCGGATCACACACTGCCACTGGTCGTTCTGTGTCATCAGGTTGAGCATCTTCAGCTCCGGCGCGTCCTCCGCAAGATCGCTGAAGGTGCGCTTACGCAGGGTTTTGACATGCTCGATAAAACCGTCCTTTCCGCCATAGAACTTGATCACCGAAGCCGGACAAAGGTCGGCATAGGTCGACCAGGTTTCGAAAGCATCGGTCTTGATAAGACTATCCGCAAATAGTAACGCTTTTTGGGTGATCTTTGCCGTATCAGGCTGTGCATATCCGGTCGCGCCGGTAAAAAGAATTGCAGATCCTGTCAGAAGAAGGGTAAGGATTTTCATTGGGTATCGATTTGTGTTCCAAGATAATACAAAAATTATGGCCTTGCAAGACCCCCTCCAATCCCCTGGTTATTAATTGTTTTTAAATTCATAAAATTCTGGCCTAAAGGCAACAGAAACAACGGTAAAGTCGTTTTTTTTAGTACCTTGACTGCCATCTTAACAACACTACCTATATTCACGCTATGTCACAGAGAACAGACTTTGTTTATTCCGTAAATCAGGAGCCCCACAGGCTCCGAACCAAGCAGATATTGCAGCAGCATCCCGAAGTGAGAAAACTTATCGGAAAGAACAAATACACGTTTTTTGCTATATTAGGGATCGTGTTAGCCCAGTGCGCTCTCGCCGTGGTAGTCAAAGACCAGGCCTGGTGGGTCGTCATAGTAGTCGCCTACCTCCTTGGAGCCTTCGCCGACCATTCCCTTTTCGTTATGATCCATGAGTGCGCCCACCACCTGCTGTTCAAAAGCCGCGGGGCCAATCGCCTCTCAGGTATCCTCGCCAATCTTCCCCAGCTTTTCCCAAGCTCGGTCTCTTTCGAGCGCTATCATATCAAACACCACTCCTTCCAGGGAGTACACGAGCTGGACGCCGACCTGCCCAATCGCTGGGAAGCAAAGCTCATCAACAACTACTTTATCGGCAAAGTTATCTGGCTGCTGTTTTATCCCGTCTGGCAGGTCTTCCGCATCTCCCGACTCCGCGAGATCAAACCCTTCGATAAATGGGTTGCGCTCAACTGGGTCGCAGAGATCGTTTTCATCGCCGCCATGTGGTATTTCTTCGGACCCAAAGCGATCATTTACCTGCTGCTTAGCTTTTTCTTCTCCGTCGGCCTCCATCCGCTCGGCGCCCGCTGGGTCCAGGAGCATTATCTGACCCATGACGAGATCCAGGAAACATTCAGCTACTATGGCGTCCTGAATACCGTAGCCTTCAATGTGGGCTATCACAACGAACACCATGACTTCCCTTCCATTCCCTGGAATAAGCTGCCACAGATCAAGAAGACGGCCCCCGGTTATTACGATAGCCTCATGAGCCATAAATCCTGGACCAAACTCTTCTTCCGCTTCCTTTTTGATAAAGAGATATCTCTCTTTTCACGCATAGTACGTAAAGAAAGGGGTAAAGTGGCCCTGACTGACGAGTCAAAGCCTGACCTCGACATGGTAAACGGACACGCCGCCGCCCAGAAAAAATCCGCCAGTATATCCGTCTAAAAAGGGACATCCCTCTAAAAGGGATACCCGTCTAGAATATAAAAGCCCGCAACTGCGGGCTTTCTAATTAGATAAATACCCTAGTCCCCGAGTTAAAATTCTCCCGGAACTCCTTCGGCGTACAGGTCTTCTTTTTCTTAAAGATCCGATTGAAATTGGAGATATTGTTGAACCCGCAGTGATAAGAGATCTCGGAGATAGAATGCGTCGTATCGATAAGCATCCTCGACGCATGCCCCAGCCTGATCTCATTCAGACTGTCTATAAACGTATTGCCCGTCCTTTTTTTGACGAAACGGCTAAACGAAACTTCCGTCATGCTTACCAGCTTAGCCACCTCCCCCAGGGTTATCGGCTTGTCATAATTGGTATTCATATACTCAAAGGCCTTCTCTATCCTCCGGCTGTTGTAGGTAAAATGCTGGTTCGTAAATGACGCATCCGACAAGGTGCGCATATTCCGCGAAGTTGACAGGTCATGCAGGATCGAAAGCAATTCCAGCACAGAATCAAATCCATTCTTTTGATTCAACGCCAGGATCCGCGGCGCCACCGCCGTCGCCGTCTCCCGCGAAAACAAAATACCCTTCTGCGACCGCTCCATCATACTCCGGATAAAACTCAGCTGATTGCGCCGCAGCAACTTGTCCTCAAAAAGATCCTTATGCCACTGCACCGTTACCTCCCGGATCTCCTCACTTTTACACTGATGCGTAAACCAGGCATGGTACAAATTTGGACCTACCAGCACCAGCTCCAGATCGTCGATATTGTCAATGTGATCACCCACGATCCGACGGGCACCCTTTGCATTGATGATCAGGTTCAGTTCCAGCTCTTCATGATAGTGAAGCGGAAAACCGAACTCCTTTTTGAGACGGGAAAAAATGGTAAAACAGTCGTTTTGGGTAAGCGGTGTTATCTCCCGGATAATGTTCGTACTCATATGGCAGCAACGCTTTAAGGTTTAATAAATATACGATATTCCAAAAGTCTCACCCCATTTCTATAAAAATGGGATAAAAAAGTATCAGAATAAAGTGATAGTGTTTTGGTTGTTTAAATCTTTCAGGATCAATTGATTGAACTTTTTTATAAATTGGCCGGGTCGAATTGAGGCAATGTTGGGATAAAAAAGCATTAGTTTTTTAGCTTTGTTCTATGTTATTTTAGCGATAATAAAAAACGCACCTGACATATGAGAAAACAAGCTTTCTCGCAGAGCCTCCTGTTTCTATTAGGCTCTTTTTTCTTCCTTTCCGCTGCTTTTACACCGATAAAAACTCTTATTGCTGTCATCCCGGTTATTAAAAGAAGTATCCTTTACATCGTCTCTGTAATGAGAAATGACGAAAAACTTTCCATCATACACAGTTGTCCTGTTCAATTTGCTATTTTACGTTAATTTATAAACTGACGTAAAAACGATTAGCCGGTTTACCAACATATGAAATTACAATTACCGGATCTTATTCTTATCGTCGCCTACCTCGTCACCATGGTCGTCATTGGCTGGGTACTGCGCAAAAAAGCAAGACAGAATAAGCTCAACTACCTGATGGGCGGGAAATCCCTTCCCTGGTACATGCTGGGACTTAGCGATGCATCCGATATGTTCGACATATCCGGCACCATGTGGATGGTAAGCCTTTGTTTTGTCTATGGAATGAAAAGTATCTGGATTCCCTGGTTATGGCCGGTCTTCAACCAGGTCTTTATGATGGTTTATCTTTCCCGCTGGTTGCGCCGGTCCAATGCCACTACTGGTGCGGAATGGCTGGCTACCCGTTTTGGCAGCTCAGGACCTGGCGTCAGGTCCTCGCACAACATCGTCGTAGCCTTCGCTCTTTTAAGCTGCCTGGGATTTATGGCCTATGGCTTCGTAGGGCTGGGTAAGTTCATGCAGATCTTTATCCCCTGGGATTCGGTTCGGCATTATATCCCGTTTGATATTTCCCCTGGGTATGTCCCTCACTTTTACGGCATCGTCTTTACCCTCTTTGCCACTTTTTATTCCATCCTCGGTGGAATGCACAGCATCGTGCTCGGCGACGTGATAAAGTATATCATCATGACCATCGCTTGTATCAGCATCGGTGGTATTGCAATGTACAGGCTTCATCAGCATGGACAGGTCCTGCATCTGCCGCATGGCTGGCTTAATCCATTCTTTGGCTGGCATCTCAACCTGGATTGGTCAGGGCTCGTCGATGATGCAAACAAGAAGATAAAGGACGACGGGTTTTCCTTATTTGGAATTTTCTTCATGATGATGCTTTTCAAAGGGATCTTTGCCAGTCTCGCCGGACCCGCACCTAACTACGACATGCAGAAGGTGCTGAGCACCCGCTCACCGGAAGAAGCCAGCAAGATGAGCGGTTTCGTGTCCATCATCCTGCTGCCTATCCGCTACGCCATGATCATCGGTCTTACCGTGCTCGCCCTGTTGTATTATAATAACATCAGCACCGACCTGCAGACGCCCGCGGGCACCGACTTTGAAAAGATCCTGCCGGCAACGATCAATGCTTTCCTGCCCGTGGGCCTGATGGGACTCGTACTGACAGGCCTCCTGGGAGCCTTTATGGGTACGTTCTCCGGAACGCTCAACGCAGCCCAGGCCTATCTCGTCAACGACATTTACCTGAAATACGTCAACCCCGAAGCCTCAAACCGAAAGATTATCGGGATGAATTATTTCGCCGGCCTGGCTGTCGTGGCTACCGGCATCGTCCTTGGCCTGTTTGTAAAGGACGTCAACACCGTCCTGCAATGGATAGTCTCGGGACTCTATGGCGGGTACGTCGCTTCCAATATGCTGAAATGGCATTGGTGGCGTTTTAATGCCAGTGGCTTCTATTGGGGGATGCTGGCCGGCATTCTTCCGGCTATCGCGCTGGCCGTACTCAAGTCCATCGATGTCCTGCACGGCCTCGACCTTTATTACTGGCCTGTCCTCTTCCTGCTGTCCATGGCCGGGTCGGTCATCGGCTCCTATGCTGCTCCCCCCACGGATAGCGCTACCCTGGTAGCCTTTTACCGCAACGTGAGGCCGTGGGGTTTCTGGCGTCCCGTTCACGAGCTGGTTGTAAAAGAAGATCCCGGATTTGCCGGCAATACCAACTTCCGCCGCAACATGTTCAACATCGCGCTCGGTATCATCGGACAACTATGCCTTACCCTGCTTCCAATGTATATCGTATTATGGTTGAAGGCGCCTCTATTGCTGACTGTAGCTCTTCTGCTGATCATTATCCTGATCCTCAAAAGGACCTGGTGGGACAGGCTCAACGAATACTGATTGTTCAAAACTAAAACAGACTATGATGGATCATCATTTTACTGAAAGGCTAATACGACTGAATGAAAAATACAACGCGCTTATCCGCCGGCCTAATGAGCCGATGACCCCGGGCAACGGCATCTTCCTGCGGTATCTGTATCCGGTGCTCACCGCTGCACATGCCCCTTTGTTCTGGCGTTATGACCTCGACTCCAGAACCAACCCCTTCCTGATGGAAAGGTTTGGCATCAACGGCGTCTTCAACGCAGGCGCCATAAAATGGAATAACCGTTACGTCCTGATGGCAAGAGTAGAAGGGAAAGACCGCAAATCGTTCTTTGCGATCGCAGATAGCCCCAACGGCATCGATAATTTTAAGTTCTGGGACTCACCCGTCCATATGCCCGGTTCCGGCCATCCCGAAACCAACATCTATGATATCCGCCTTACCCATCACGAAGACGGCTGGGTATACGGGCTGTTCTGTACGGAAAGCAGGGACCCCGCTGCCCCGGCCGCAGACCAGTCGGCAGCCATCGCACAATGCGCCATCGCCCGGACTAAAGACCTCGTTCAGTGGGAAAGACTGGCCGATCTGCAGACCAACAGCCCGCAACAGCGCAACGTCGTCCTTCATCCGGAATTTGTAGACGGCAAATATGCATTCTATACCCGCCCGCAAGACAACTTTATCACTGCCGGTACAGGCGGAGGCGTGGGCTTCGGTCTCTCGGATTCCATCACCCATGCCGCGATAGACCATGAGACCATCATCGATCCGCGGATCTATCATACGGTGAATGAAGGGAAGAACGGACTGGGCCCTGCACCGATAAAAACACACCTGGGCTGGCTGCACCTTGCGCATGGCGTTCGCAACACTGCCGCAGGCCTTCGTTATACCCTCTATCTTTTTATGACGGACCTTCAGGATCTTTCCCGCGTTATCTACAGACCAGGTGGCTATTTCATCGCGCCAAAAGGAGAAGAAAGGGTAGGGGATGTGTCCAACGTGGTTTTCTCCAACGGCTGGATTTCCGACGACAACGGCAACGTGTATATCTATTATGCTTCTTCCGATACCCGTATGCACGTCGTTACCACTACTATAAACCAATTGCTTGATTATGTCGTCAACACACCGGAAGACGGACTCCACTCCGCAGCTTCGGTAGCAACACTGCAACAGCTGATCGACAGGAATAAAGTTTTGCAAAATGAATACAGCCGGGTACAGAGCAGAAGCAGATCGTGAATTACATGCCATACTCTTGTATTGGATGGAAAACACACCCGACCTCGTCCGGGGCGGATTTATCGGGAGGATTGACGGGCAGGACCGGCCACACCCCGATGCGCCAAAGGGGCTCGTCCTTAATAGCCGGATCCTCTGGACCTTCAGCGCAGCATGGCGCACTGCCGCAACCACCAGCACTCCCGGCAACACTACCGCAAGCCATAGCGTCCCTGGCAACGGCACCCAAGACGACAACGCCTCAGACAACAGCACCCAAGACGACAGCGCTCCCGGCAACGTCGCCGCAAGCCGCACTACCGGTCAATCGATCTACAAACCGATAGCAGAAAGGGCCTACCACTACCTGCTCCGTAACTTTCTTGACAGGGATTATGGCGGCGCCTACTGGAGCCTCGACGCCGCGGGTCAGCCACTCGACTCCCGCAAACAGATCTATGGACAGGCTTTTGCACTCTATGGCCTCAACGAATACTACAGGGCCTCGGGCGATAAAACAGCCCTGGATGAAGCCATTTCATTGTTCCGGCTTATCGAACAGCACGGCTTCGACCCAAAACAGAATGGTTACTTCGAGGCATTTGCCCACGACTGGTCCTTACTGGAAGATGTCCGGCTAAGCACCAGGGACGCCAATGATCCAAAGACGATGAATACCCACCTCCATATTCTGGAGGCTTTTACCAATCTTTATCATGTCTGGCCCGATCCGCTGCTGCTGAACAGGATCATCGGCCTTCTTGACATTTTCGACCGCTTTATCATCGGCGCTTCCACCCGCCGTCACCCTGACTCCGCCGCAACCCCCAGGCCCCGCGATACCTTTCACCTGGGTCTTTTCTTCGACGCTAAATGGAATTGCCGGTCCAATCTCATTTCCTATGGCCACGACATCGAAGCCGCCTGGCTTCTCCACGAAGCCGCACTGGTCATCCATAATAACGAATGGATAACAAAAACCAGCCGTCTCGCGCTGCATATCGCCACCGCAGCCGCAGAAGGCCTCGACACCGACGGAGGACTCTGGTATGAACAGGAAGACGGCCGCCTGATCCGCCAGAAACACTGGTGGCCGCAGGCCGAAGCAATGGTGGGTTTCCTGCAAGCCTGGCAGCTCAGCGGAGATGCCATCTGGTGGCAAAGATCTCTCGATAGCTGGAACTTTGTAAAAGAATATATCCGCAGCCCGGATGGTAAGGAATGGTATTGGGGAGTGGAAGCAGACAACAGCCCCATGGCCGGACAGGATAAGACCGGATTCTGGAAATGCCCCTATCATAACAGCAGAGCCTGCATCGAAATTATACGCCGGCTGCACGACCCCGCCGCCGGATGACCCGCTCGTCTGTTCATGGTCCACCATTTTCACCCGCTTGTCTGTTCATCATTTATCCGTAGGTTTGAAAAAAAGAAAAAACAATGCGATCTTTTGCCCGCTTAGCTGTTATCCCGTCCCTTTTTATAGTCATGACCTTCCTGACATCCCTACGCTTCAAAACGCAAAAAGTGATCTTCTTTGGCGACTCCATCACCCAGGCTGGCGCCAAACCCGGCGGGTTCATCGTAAAAATGAGGGAAGCGCTGGAACAAAAAGGGATTTCCAATTATGACCTGGTAGGCGCTGGCATCGGCGGCAACAAGATTTACGACCTCTATCTGCGTCTGGAAGAGGACGTCCTCTCCCAAAAACCCGACGTCGTATTTATCTGGGTCGGCGTAAATGACGTCTGGCACAAGGCATCCTTCGGCACCGGCACAGATCCCGATAAATTTGAGAAATTCTATACCGCGATCATCAACAAACTGCTGGACCAGCACATCCGCGTCATTCTCTGCACACCCGCCGTCATCGGGGAAAAAACGGATTTTACGAATCAGCAGGACGGAGACCTCAACGCCTATTCCCAGATCATCCGCAACCTCGCCCAGAAATGGCATTGCGGCCTGGTCGATCTGCGCGAGATCTTCCACAACTACGAACTTAAGAACAACCCCGGCAATAAAGAATCCGGCATCCTGACCGTGGATAGGGTTCATCTCACCGAAGCGGGCAATCAGCTCGTCGCAGACAAGATGCTGGAAGCGCTCACCGCAAAATAAGTCCGGAACCCTACTGCAAATAAGCCAGGAGGCTGATGCAAATAAGCCGAACCCACTTCGCAAAATAAATCTTTAGCATATGGACAAAACCATCCTTATCACCGGCGCAAATGGCAACCTTGGCGCCGCAACCGTAAAAAAATTCCTCGACGAAGGCTACAAAGTGATCGCCGTCGACCACTCCGGGACACATCTCGGCTTCGCCGCATCCCACGACAATTTCGAATTGCGATCGGTTAACCTTACCGACGAGAAAGCCGTCGTATCATTCATGGAAGAAATTGTCGAACTCTACGGCCGGATCGACGGCGCACTCCTGCTGGCAGGTGGTTTTGCCATGGGCGACATCGATGCCTCAGACGGCGAAGCCCTGAAGAAAATGTATTCCCTCAACTTCGAGACGACGTACTTTTCCGCCCGTAGCCTCTTCCCTCACATGCTCCAGAACGGTTACGGCCGGCTGGTCTTTATGGGCGCCCGGCCCGCACTGAAACCCGAACAGGGAAAAGGCGCCGTGGGCTACGCCCTCAGCAAAGGCCTGCTCTTCCACCTGGCTGAACTGCTCAATGCCACAGCCAAAGGGAAAAATGTGGTGGCCTCCGTCGTCGCGCCCTCCACCATCGACACCGCCATCAACCGCCAGAGCATGCCGGACGCCGACCCCACTGCCTGGGTCAAACCCGAACAGGTCGCCGCCCTGCTCGAATTTATCTGCAGCGACAAGGGCGACGCCCTTCGCGAGCCGGTCTATAAGATCTACAATAATGCATAAAAAACAATAAAGCGACTCGTCGGAGTCGCTTTATTGCATCATTTTCTGTACTTACAACTACACAGTTAACACACTGTTCCATCCCGTAACACCATCCGGCTCCCTAAGTGGATTTTCAATGTCCTCCATCCACATTCTGGCGTCGATGTAGAACTTGTAATAATACTTACCCTTTGGCAGCATTGGGATAGAGATCTTCCAGCAACCATCCTTGGCCGGATGCATCTGCAACTCATCCGGCGACCAATGATTGAAGGTGCCTGCCAGAGAAATGTGGGCTGCGGATGTAGGATTAACGTGATGAACGTAAAACTCGATCGTCTTTTTACGCCTGTTGATGAAAGGCGATTCCCGAAATTTCATAGCAACCCCCTTTTTTTAGATTTTAAAATTGCCTTCAATAGGGTTAGCTCAAATAGCAATAATCGTTGCAGTTCGTATTTCTACGTTAGTGGGTTTAAGAAGAGGAGACAAAATTTACACTTTTTTTCAACATTTTCCAGCAAGAGTGGAAGTATTTTTTTGCTAAATCGGTTTAATTCCCGGGAGACGCCGGAAGTGGTTAAAAGACATTAGCCGTGAGGCGAAAACCGGCTAAATTTGGTAATAGCACGTTTTCACCACTTTTTAATCGGTAATTGAGGACTTTCAGCAGGAGTATTGGTAAATTTATGGCATTCACCAGAAGACCCATTATGGCAGATACAAAGATATTACTCGTTGAAGATGAAAAGAAAATCGCAGAATCACTGCGTAAAGGACTGAGCGAACAACATTATGACGTTGACGTCGCCTATGATGGGGCTATCGGCCGGAAACTGTTCGACGCCAATACCTATGACCTCGCCATCCTCGACATCAATCTTCCGCTGATGAATGGATATGAACTGGCCCGCCACATCCGTAACTTTAATGAAGACATCCTCGTCATCATGCTCACCGCCATGAATACGACGGAAGACAAGATCGAAGGCTTCGAAGCAGGTGCGGATGACTATATCGTAAAACCATTCGACTTCCAGGAACTGCTGGTCCGGATCCGCGCCCTTCTCAAAAGACTTCATCATCAGCCCACCGGCGGATCAAATGTACTCAAGGTGAACGACCTCGTC
Organism: Puia sp.; assembly: GCA_036499285.1. Taxonomy (GTDB): domain Bacteria; phylum Bacteroidota; class Bacteroidia; order Chitinophagales; family Chitinophagaceae; genus Puia. Next base: position 194,583 of record DASYEB010000011.1, read on the forward strand.
ATGAACCTCGACAGCAAAGAGGTCTCACGCGAAGGGAAAAACATCCCCCTCACTGCAAAAGAATTCCAGCTGCTGGAATATTTCATCCGCAATAAAAATAAGGTCGTCTCCCGCATCGACATCGCCATGAATGTCTGGGACATCGACTTCGATACCAAAACGAATGTCATCGACGTCTACGTCAATTTCCTTCGGAAAAAAATAGAAAAAGACTTTTCTTCCAAACTCATCTACACCCAGGTGGGGATGGGTTATGTGTTGAAAGAAAACGCCTAAACCTCCAACTTGAAGATCCGCTACAAAATAATGCTGCTGTTTACCCTATTGGTGACAGCTATCATTTCGCTGCTGACAGGCTCCGTTTATTATTTTGCAAAACTGGAAAGAAAAGAGGTGTTCGAAAGAAGACTAAGGTCAAGGGCCGTCTATAACACCCAGCTTTATTCACTGATGGGTGACAGCGCGTTTGGCTTCATGCACCGCATCGATACGGCTTCTGTAGTGGGCTCTATTGTCTCGCGCAGCGTCGGCATCTTCACCGACGATGGGACAGAGCTTTATGTCTTCGACATGCCGGGTACCAAACATCTTACCGCTGATCAGCAGCTCCTCCAGGAGGTAAGGGCAAAAGGAGAAGTCCATTTTGTCCTGGGCAACCTCGAAGCCGTAGCTATCCACCGCATTACCGGGAAAAAAGATTTTGTCGTCATCGTCGCCGGCCATGACGACGAAGGACTCGAAAGAGTACAAACCCTGAACAAGATACTTCTGATCAGCCTCGTCGTGGCGATATTGCTGACGGCCACGGTCAGTTTCCTCTTCGCCCGGCAGCTGCTGCGCCCCATCGCACTCATCATCCGCGAGGTAAAGGAGATCTCCTCCTATGACCTGTCCCACCGCATCCGCGCCGGCACAGGCCAGGACGAGATGAGCCAGCTGGCCAATACATTCAATGACCTGCTGGCCCGCCTGCAAGAGGCTTTTGCTATCCAGCGCCGTTTTATCTCCAACGCCTCTCATGAGCTGTCTACCCCCCTTACTTCGGTCTCCAGCCAGGTAGAGGTCATTTTGCAAAAAGACAGGTCCGCCGATGAATACAAACAGGTACTGTTCTCCGTTCGCGAAGACGTCACCCAAATGCGCCAGTTGACAAAAAGCCTGCTCGAGATCGCCAAGACAGGCTCTCAGGGTGGCATAGAGCTGAACGAGGTCCGGGTCGACGAAGTCCTTATGAAGGCGATGGCGGACGTAAAGAAATTGAATACGGAATATAATGTTGAGCTGGAGTTTGGAGAGTTCCCCGAAGATGAAAAGGATTTTGTCGTGTTCGGCAACAGCGAGCTCCTGTATATAGCCGTCAAGAACTTGATGGAGAACGGCTGCAAGTATTCTTCGGATAAAAAGTCGGCAGTCGACCTGACCTTCGATCATCATAAGATCTTCATCCAGGTCGTCAATCGCGGCAGCGTCATCTCCGCCGAAGATATCCCGCAGATCTTTCAACCTTTCTATCGCGGCGCAGGGACAAACACTACCCGCGGCTTTGGCCTCGGCCTTGCATTGGCCCAACGTATCATCGCCCTTCATAAAGGCACGATCTTCGTCGTTTCCGATCCGGTCAACGGCACCCGCTTTACCGTCGAGCTGCCGGCAATAAAAATATTCAACTGATTATTTTTTATACTACATTTATTCCATAAATGTCTATAAATGGCTTTGATCAGTGAGCTATCCTAACGATTACGAACTTGCCGTCCGCCTCCACCAGGGAGACGTGGAAGCCTTTGATACTCTTTATCAAAAGTACCATCAGGGACTCTATTTCAATATATTGAAGCTTACCCGCCAAGCCGCTGCCACACAGGATATCCTCCAGGAAGTCTTCTTAAAACTTTGGGAACGCCGCTTCTCCCTTGACCCGGATCAGTCCGTGTCAGCATGGTTATTCGTCGTTTCCTACAATAAAGCCGTTGACTATCTTAAACATTATCTCCGCCATTCGATCAGCCTCGACGAAAGCCAGGAAAAGATAATGGTCGTCCCGCCGGAAGAGACACACCTCACCATCGAGGAGAAAACACGGCTGCTCACCGAAGCAATCAACCAACTATCCCCACAAAAAAGAAAAGTGCTTGAACTCTGCAAGCTGCAGGGCAAGACCTATGAAGAGACTGCCCGGGAATTACATATCTCCCGCCATACCGTTAAGGAATATCTCGCTACCGCCATCAGCCATATCAAGGGTTATATCCGCCAGCATGGGGCCATGCTCTGGTTCTTCTAAAAATAAATAGCTGCCTATACCCCCCCCGAATTGTCCCCCTCTCAGTATTTATGTTGTAAGCGTCCTGTTACCGGAACAGTCAACACATACTAATGGAAGATCTGAAATTAAAATTACAGCAGATACTTGATCAGAAGGAATGGTCCAGGGAGGATAAGGAATGGTTGCTGTCATACCTTGCAAACACCGGTAGGGATGAGTTGAAGGAACTATTGGAACATGATTACCGTATCAATGTTTTACCCGATCAGACGCTGGACCCGGTCATCTCCCAACAGCTGTTGAATAACCTGCACGATAAGATCAGGTCAACATCACGTGTGGTGCGGATGCGCAGAATAGGGCTCGCCGCAGCCTCCCTTACCGGTCTGCTTATTATAGGTGCATTGTTCTGGAATAACAGGAAGGCTGATAGCGCACCCGCAGTGACCTTCTCAAAAAATGAAGGGACGCCAGGCCGAGAGATCCCGCCCGGTGGAAATAAGGCGATCCTGACATTGGCCAATGGTTCCAACATCGTGCTGGGTGATGTAAAAAATGGCGCGCTGGCAAGGCAGGGCAACACTACGATAGTAAAGGCTGATGGTAAGCTTTCGTATGAGACGGCGCAAAAGGCCAGTGGCGCCATGCTCTTTAATACCATCGTCACTCCACGTGGTGGACAGTACCAGGTCGTACTACCCGATGGCAGTGAAGTATGGCTGAATGCAGCCTCATCCCTTCGGTTCCCGACTGCTTTTACCGGGAAAGATAGAAGGGTTGAAATAACCGGGGAAGCCTATTTCGAGATAGCAAAAGATGCAACCAGACCCTTTTTCGTAAAGATTGGCAGTTCGGAAGTGCAGGTGCTGGGAACACATTTTGACATCATGGCCTACACCGAAGAATCCACGCTGAAGACGACTTTGATCGAAGGTTCTGTTCGTTTTGTCAACGGAGGAAATGCGAGCATACTGGCGCCGGGTCAACAATCCAGGCTCAACAAAGATGGCGGCATCAGCATAGCAGGCAACGTCGACGCGACGGAAGTTCTCGCCTGGAAGAACGGGTTGTTCCACTTTGAAAATGCAGGGATCGAAGACGTGATGAGGCAGATGTCCCGCTGGTACGATGTCGACATAGTCTACGGGAATAAAAAAGATATTAATCGTTTTTACGCCGATATACCAAGAACTACCAACCTTTCCGATGCGCTAAAAGCACTTTCACTTACCGGTAAAGTCCATTTCGAAATACAAGAAAAGAAGATCATTGTAAAAGAGTAACAACCCCCGTATCCTCTGGTATCTTAAGGTCTTAAATTTTTCACCAAAACAATTACGCCAACGATGCGATCAATTGCTTGCCGCAATCCCCTGCGATTGCAACGGGATGCCATTCCCTCATTCCTTTACCTGAAGCTGACCGCCCTTTTATGGATCTCGGTTTCGTTGAATACCTTCGCCGGCAGCTATGCTCAGAATGTTACCATTTCGGCCAAAGATGCGTCACTGGACAAGATCTTCAAAGAGGTAAAAAAACAGACCGGGTATACCTTCATTTATACCGAAGCCATGCTCCGGAAGTCCAACAAAGTAAGTATAGACATCAACAATGCATCCCTTCAGCAGGCCCTCGACCTGTGTTTCCGTGACCAGCCTCTTACCTATACGATCCTCAATAAAATGATCATCGTAAAGGAAAAGGAGAAGATGGCGGCGCTGGTTCAGCCACCCCTGCCTCCTCCCGTTACAGTCACCGGTAAGATCACCGGCCCTGGCAATGAACCTCTCGCCGGCGCCAGCATCACGGAAAAAGGAACAAGCAATACCACGCTGACAAATGAGAACGGCAGCTTTTCCATCACCATTTCCAGACCCAATGCCCTGCTCGTCGTTTCCTATGTGGGTTATATATCCAGGGAAATGCGGGCCGGCGGCGATGTCATCAACATCACGCTCGAACGCGCAAATGTCAATCTCAATGATGTCGTAGTAGTTGGTTACGGTACTCAGAAAAGAAAAGACCTCACCGGCTCCGTCGCCTCCGTCGGATCACGGGATATAAAAGACCTTGCTGTCACACGGGTAGACCAGGCCCTGTCCGGACGCGTAGCAGGCGTGCAGGTAAAGACAGTATCCGGCCAGCCAGGCGCCGCACCCGACATCCGCATCCGGGGAGTAGGCAGCATCTCCGCAGGCGTCGACCCATTATATGTGGTTGACGGATTTCCAACGGATAATATTCAAACCCTCAATCCGAATGATATCGAAAGCATGGACGTCCTGAAAGACGCCTCCGCAACTGCCATCTATGGATCGCGTGGCTCCAACGGCGTCATCATCCTGAATACCAAACACGGAAGGGCAGGAAGATCCCAGCTGTCCTTCGATACTTACTATGGATGGCAAAAGGTCCTGAGACTGCCGAAGATGATGAATTCCCGCGAGCAGGCTCAGTATACCTATGACGGATACAAGAATAATAACCTCGACGTCGGTAATGATGTTTCCGGACCCGGTACCGCCTGGAAGATACCCGTTGCCCAACAGGTGGTGGATGTGCTCGACGGAACAAATAAGATCGACCAAAATGCGCTGAAAGGTATCCTGCACACCGCCCCTACAAACGAATATTCCCTTTCCGCCTCCGGTGGTACCGAGAACATCCGCTACATGCTCAGCGGCGAATATCTGAATCAGGACGGTATCGTCCTCAACAGCAACCTCAAACGCTATTCGGTCCGGGCCAACATCGATGCAAAACTTTCGAGCAGGCTTACCGTGAGACTGAACCTAAGCCCCTCCTTTAACGACCTCCGTGCTCTGCCTACCTATACCGGCAGTTACGCCGGCGGCATCATCGGCGGAGCGCTCAACACGTTCAACTGGGTTCCCCTACTGGACAGCAAGGGTAATTATACCAACGAACATGGCCGGATAGACCTCTCGGAGATAGACAACCCGCTGGCCGTAGCAAGAGAGGTACAAAGCCGGCAGAAGACTATGCGTTTCCTCGGTAATGTCAGCGCTGAATACCGCATCTGGGATGAGCTGAAATTCAATGTCATGGTAGGCGGCAACGTCCTTAGTGTAAAATCCGGTTATTTCAAGCCCCAGCTGCCCGTGTTTACAAGCATCCCTGCAGTCGGGACGGATAGCGCAGGGCTCATCACCAACTGGGTAGCCGAATATACCCTGAACTATAACAAACGATTTGGCAAACACCAGGTCACCGGACTCGCCGGGTACACAGCCCAAAGAGAAAGAGGAGAGGTCAACTCTCTTACCAGCAACCGGTATCCCAATAACCTTGTACCTACCCTCAGCGCCGTTAGCGGCCTCATCACCGGCGGAAGCTCGTCCATCTACGAATGGTCACTCATTTCCTACCTTGGAAGGATCAACTACAATTATGATGGAAGATATTATCTGACCGCTTCGCTCCGCTCGGATGGCTCATCCCGTTTTGGCGGAAATAATAAATACGCAATGTTCCCCTCCTTCGCAGTCGCCTGGCGCTTCAAAGACGAGAACTTCATGAAGGATATCGGCTTCCTCTCCGATGGCAAGCTAAGGGCCAGCTACGGAAGGTCCGGTAATAACAACATCGGTAACTACCAGAGCTTTGCCACGCTCAACTACATAAAATACGTATTGGGAAACGCGGCGATCGGTGGTTCCAATCAGGCTAACCTGGAAAACCCCTTCCTGACCTGGGAAAAACAACAGCAGGTCAACCTCGGTCTGGACGCCTCATTCTTCAACAATCGGGTATCCCTTACTGTTGACTATTTCCGGTCCTCCAACACCAATCTTTTGCTCAACGTCAACGTCCCTAGCGCCACCGGCTTCAGCACGTCATTACAGAACATCGGAGAGGTCCAAAACAACGGCTGGGAATTCGTCCTTGGAACGGTGAACGTAAAAAGCAATAAATTCAAGTGGACCACCGACTTCAATATCTCCACGTATCGTAATAAAGTAGTCCGGCTGGGACCACAGGGCGACCCGATCTATACGGCCAACAACGTAACGATGATCGGTCAGCCGATCGGCATGTTCTATGGCCTGAAGACCAATGGCATCTTTAAGACGGCGGCAGACCTGGCCAAAGGACCTGTCTGGAACCCCGGCGGCGCAGACCGGTCCAGGGTCGGTGACAGAAGATTTGTGGATGTCAGCGGCCCCAATGGAAAACCGGATGGCATCATCAGCAGCGCTGACTACACCGTCATCGGCTCACCCTATCCCGACTTCTATTATGGTATGAGCAATCATTTCTCCTATTCCAGCTTTGACCTTACCGTCAACCTGCAGGGCACACAGGGAAATAAGATCTACAACCTATCCCGCAATGACGGCAATAGCGGAAGAGGCCGTCTTCGGGGTTATACATTTAACAACAATTACTGGAGATCCGAAGCAGAACCCGGCGACGGCAATACGCCAAGACCCAACAACGCCCCCACCGGCGGCACCCGCTCCATCGGTCAGCAATTCCTCGATAACGGGTCTTTTCTCAGGATCAACAGCATCATCGCCAGTTATATCCTGCCTGCACCAATGGTGCAACGCTGGGGGCTTAGCTCGCTTAGGTTCTATGTCAACGTGACCAATCCTTTCTTATTCACGAAATATACCTCCTTTAACCCCGATGTCAACCTCGTGACGGACCCCTTGTCACCAGGCAACGAACAAAACGCTTACCCCCTGCCAAAAAGCCTTGTGCTGGGTCTGAATGTTGGATTCTAAAAAATTAAAATCAATCAGGGATGAAAAAGATAATAATGATTGCGATGCTTCCGCTCTTTACGCTATCCTGCAGCAAGCATTTCATCGATATAAAGCCCGTGTCGACCGTCAGTGTCGACGCGGTATTCAAGACGGACAAAGATTTCCAGGATGCAGTCATCGGCTCATACAGCGTGCTTCGTAACCAATACCAGAATTTCTGGATGTTCGGAGACCTTCGTAGCGATGACAGCTGGAAAGAGGTAAGCAAGAATATTTCCTCCTATTATGTCGACGTATTTATCATCGATGCCAATGACGCTCTTCTGAAATCGACCTGGATCAATTATTACAATCTCATAGCCGGCGCCAATACCGTACTCGCTAAAATAGCCGACGCAGACTCAACGATCGTTATCAATAAGAGCCGGCATATCGGAGAGGCTAAATTCCTCAGGGCCCTGGCCTATTTCGACCTTGTAAGGATCTTTGGCAATGTGCCGGAAGTGACCTCCCCGATCTCCATCGCCGAAGGATATAAAGCAGGACGCACCGCCGTAGAGAAGATCTATAACGAAGTCATCATCCCCGATCTCCTCGACGCACAGAACAGGCTACCGGTAAAGTATACCGGCGCCGACGTCGGCCGGGCTACCCGGGGCGCTGCCAAAGCCTTGCTGGGAAAGGTATATCTCACCCGTAAGGATTTCCCGGATGCTGAAGCCAAACTCCAGGAAGTGACAACCCTCGGCTATTCCCTCCTTCCCAACTATAGTGACCTTTTCGATTATACAAAGGACGAACATCATAGCGAATACATCTTCGACATCGAATACCAGGACAACCTGGGCGGACTTGGCAGCGGGTATACAAATTCCTTCCTGCCCCTTTCCGCACCCCTTCTTACCTTCTATGGCATCGCCGGACAGGGTGGGGAAGAGAACAATCCTACACAGGCCCTGCTGGCAGCCTTCGAGCCCAATGACAAAAGAAAGGCGGTTACGGTGGACGGCAGCGGCGGATTTATAGACGGTTCGGGTAATTTCGTTAAGTTCCTGCAATGTCATACCATCACCAGGAAGTATATTACTTCCGAAGCCGTCGCCAGTGACAGCAAGGTCAACTGGAAAGTGCTTCGTTATGCCGACGTGCTGCTGATGTATGCCGAAGCGTTGAACGAGAATGGCAAGACCGGTGATGCACTGGATTACCTGGACAAGGTCCGCAACCGCGCGGGACTGCCGGACTATACCGGGGTGACCCAGAACGATATAAGGGAGCAGATCTATAGGGAAAGACGCGTCGAGTTGGGTATGGAAGGCCATCGCTGGTTCGACCTGCTGAGGACAGGACGCGCCTATGACAGCCTTCAGGCTTCGGGTATGAAACCGTATATGACCGTTTTCCCCGTGCCACTTAGCGAGGTCCAGCTGGTCAATGACCCCTCCTTATTCCCCCAGAATCCCGGGTATAATTAATTAGAATATGAACTGGACACAAGTCATCGATCCCTGCCACAACATGCTGCAGTCCGCGTTGGTAGCTATTGTTCCGATCGCTCTTATTTTCTGGGCGCTGATCATCCGCCGGATGAAAGGGTACCAGGCCAGCCTGCTGGCTACCATCGCGGCCCTGCTCATTGCCGTGCTGGTTTATGGTATGCCGCTAAAGCTGGCCGCCCTGTCGGCCGCCAACGGCGCCCTCTATGGCCTGTTCCCTATCTGCTGGATCGTAATTTCCGCCGTATTTCTTTTCAACATCACCGTGCGCAGCGGACAATTCGAGATCATTCGCCACTTTATGGCCTCTATTACATCCGATAGACGGATCCAGGCATTGCTGATCGCATTCTCCTTCGGCTCCTTCCTGGAAGGCACAGCAGGTTTCGGCGCGCCGGTGGCCATCACAGCCGCAATGCTCGTTGGCCTTGGCTTCAACCCCTTGTATGCGGCAGGTCTTTGCCTTATCGCCAATACGGCCCCTGTGGCGTTTGGCTCTATAGGCATACCCATCACCGTTGCCTCACAGGTCACAGGCCTTCCGGAACTGGCAATCTCGCAGATGGTAGGACGGACCCTGCCCTTCCTGTCGATGCTGCTGCCTTTCTATCTCGTGACGCTGATGGCTGGCTTTAAAAAAGCAAGGGAAATAGCACCCGCTGCATTGGTCTCAGGCTGCTCCTTCGCGCTCATACAGTTCCTTTCTTCCAATTACCTGGGGCCCGCCCTGCCCGACGTACTCGCCGGTCTTGGCTCCATTATCTGCCTCGTCATATTCCTGCGGTTCTGGCAACCCGGGCAGATCTGGCGATTCCCCGGGGAACCCGGTATGCAGGTAGCCCCCCCCGGCCCCGCAACACCCGCCGGCTCCGCCGCCCCCGCAACCTCGGCCACCGGCCCCGCCGCAACCACCGCCCAATATACCCCCGGCCAGCTGCTGCGCGCGTTATCCCCCTTTATCATCCTCACACTGATTGTCATCGCATGGGGTATGCCGCCGATAAAAGATGTGCTCACCGCCAAAGGCACACTTCAGTTCGAGATGCCCGGATTACACAATGTCATAAAAGACCAGAACGGAAAGGGTATAGCGCATATCTTTAAGCTGAACTATCTGTCTGCCGCGGGCACAGCCATCCTGATAGCCGCCCTCATTTCCTCACAGCTGGTCGGCCTGACGTTCAAAACATCCATCCGCGTATTCGGAGAGACCCTGTTTCAGCTGCGCTTCCCTATTCTAACAATCGCAGCCGTACTGGCCTTTGCCTACCTGGTCAATGATTCCGGAATAACATTAACCATTGCCAGGGGCCTGGCGAATACCGGTGTGCTCTTCCCCTTCTTCGCTCCCGTGCTGGGCTGGCTGGGTGTATTCATAACGGGCTCTGACACTTCTGCCAACGCCCTGTTCGGCAAGCTGCAGTCCACTACAGCCACTTCCCTCGGAGTAGACCCCGTAGTTACAGTGGCTGCAAATGTCTCCGGCGGCGTCGTAGGCAAAATGATCTCCCCGCAATCCATCGCCGTGGCGGCAGCAGCAGGTCAGCTGATAGGAAGGGAGTCTGAACTATTCCGTTTCACCTTCCGGCATAGCTTCATCATGCTCTTCTTTATCTCTTGCATTGTCCTGGGACAAGCTTACCTTTTTAAAGGGATGATAGCAACTTACCAGCCGCTCAATTCCGGGTTGACTACGGCCGCCACAGTCGCCGACCCGACAAAAGGATATACCTGGCTGCTCGTCCTGGCCCTTGTGCTTGTTTTATTTTTTGTAATGGTCAGAAAAATGGTAAAAGATCAAAGACTTTCCAAACTATAAATTTTAATTATGAACGAGCCCTTATGTAAATACATGAAAGTCGGATTGGTCCATTTTATGGCTTACCCCAGCACCATAAAAGGAGAGGGACCTGTAGTAGAGACGATCCGAAAGGTGGCCATCGACGAATATTTCCAGGCTATCGAGATCACCACCATCCACAATCCCGAAGACCGCCGGCTGGTAAAGGCCATGCTCGAAACGTCGAAGATGACCTATACCTATGGTGGGCAGCCCCGACTGCTGACGACGGGAATGAATATCAACGATCTTGATGAGACCCGTAGACAGGAAGCCCTGGCAAATCTGAAAGCAGGCATCGACGAAGCCTATGAGATCGGCGCTTCCGCTTTTGCCTTCCTCAGCGGCAAATATGAAGAAGCCCGCAAGGAAGAGGCCTTCGGGGCGCTGGTAAAGTCCACCGACGAATTATGTACCTATACAAAAAGCAAGGGTAATATGCGCGTGGCATTGGAAGTATTTGATTATGACGTGGACAAAAAAAGCCTGATCGGGCCGGCGCCCTTTGCATTGCGTTATGCAGCTGAGGTTCGAAAAAAACACGATCATTTTGGACTGATGGTCGATCTGAGCCATATCCCGCTGATCCATGAGACTATCGAAGAGTCGATACTGCCCGTTAAGGATTATATCATCCACGCACATATCGGAAATTGCGTAGTAAAACAGGCAGGCCTGCCGGCATACGGAGACGTCCACCCCCGTTTTGGATTCCCCGATGGAGAGAATGACGTGGAACAGGTCGTCCACTACCTGCGCGTTCTTTTGGATATCGGATATCTTAACACAGATAAGCCCCCAATCGTTAGCTTTGAGATAAAACCTTTTGGCGACGAAGACCCGGACATCGTTATTGCCAATGCAAAACGCACGCTAAACGAAGCCTGGGCCAAAGTTTGATCGCCTTCCCATTTATAAAATAAATTATGAAGATCGTAATCTTAGACGGCTACACATTGAATCCAGGCGACCTCTCCTGGGAAGGATTAGAAAAACTCGGCGACCTCACGATCCATGACCGCACAGCACCGGCAGATGTCGTATCCCGGGCCAAAGACGCGGAGATCGTATTCACCAATAAGACCCCGGTCGATGCCGCCGCCCTGGAACAGCTGACAAAGCTGAGATACATTGGTGTACTGGCCACCGGTTATAATATCGTGGACATCGACGCGGCAAAAAAGCTGGGCATCATCGTCGCCAATGTTCCGGGCTATGGCACCTCTTCCGTTGTTCAGATGACTTTTGCCCTGCTGCTCGAGCTGACCTTGCACGTCCAACGGCATAGCGATTCTGTGCGTGATGGTAAATGGTCCCGCTCCGCCGACTTTTGTTTCTGGGATTTCCCGCTGGTAGAGCTTGCCGGCAAGACCATCGGGATCATCGGCATGGGGCATATCGGCGGCAAGGTTGCAGATATCGCAACCGCCTTTGATATGAAGGTCATTGGGAACAGCCGCACCCGTACGGACCAGTCACACCGAAAGAGTTTTCGATGGGCAGAGATCCCCGACCTGCTGGCGACATCGGATGTAGTAAGCATCCATTGCCCCCTCTTCCCGGAAACCCGCGGGTTGATTAATAAGAGGAACCTGGCGTTAATGAAAAAGACGGCCTTCCTGTTGAATACTTCACGGGGCCCCATCGTCGTCGATGAGGACCTTGCGGACGCCCTTAACAGGGACGTCATCGCCGGAGCAGGCATCGACGTGCTTTCTACCGAGCCTCCACCAACCGGCAATCCCTTGTTCACTGCCAGGAACTGTATTATCACACCCCATATCTCATGGGCTACAAAAGAAGCCAGGTCAAGACTGATGAACATCGCCGTCAAAAACCTGGAAGCTTTCCTGGCTGATAAACCCGTCAATATCGTCAATAAATAGGCCCTGCTTATGTAAATCTTTTATCACCTCATAAAATAAACCGAAATGATAGCTTTCAAAACGAGCCTGAAAAGGCACAGGATCTTCTTTGCCCTTACCTGTTTGGTTGCCATTACAATCTCCGGTCGCCTTAATGCGCAGGGCGTACATCATTCCGATGTACCCGCTCCCGCCTTCGAGGTCACCGGTAGTATCTACCCCTGGGAAATGCACGACGAGGGCATCGATCTCATTCTCGACAATATGACCGGTATAGCACAGGTCAACTCCGTATACATCCTGGCCGTCATGCACAAGGAGCATCGCCCGTTCAATTCCGAGAACCTGCCCGGCACCTATACCTTTATCCACAACCCCGTCCGCTCGGAATGGGATGCCGAAGATTCGCGGGTATACTTCCATCCGCATATGGAAGGGTACGGCCGGATCAAACCCATGTTCTCTGACACCGCCTGGCTGCGGGAGACGGACTGGCTGAAGATCATGCTCGATAAGGCTCATGCGCGCGGCCTCCGGGCCGGCTGCGAAGTGTCACACACCTATATACCGCTGGAATACCTGAAAGCCAACCCCGATCTGCAGCAACAGGATATCAACGGGAAGACCACAGGGAGACCCTGCACCAACAACCCTGACGTCATGGCCTACCTGCTGGCCCTTTATGGGGATATCTCCGCAAATTATGATGTCGACTATATCCAGACCTGTATGCTGCTGTTCAGCAACAGCGACGATCCGACAAAGGGAGGCACCTGCTTCTGCCCATCCTGCCAGAAAGCCGCAAAGGCCGCCGGTTTTGACCTCGCCGCTGCAATGCCCATCCTGAAAGACAATCCTTATGCCGAACCACAGCTCAGCCAATGGCGCGAGTTCAGAAGACAGTCGACCGTAAAGGCTTATAAGATGGTGACCGACCGGATCCATCAGATCGACGCACACATCGACTTCCGGCTCAATGATCTCAACAATCGCAGCTCGGGACTGCATGTGGAAGACCTAAAGAACAATATCAATTCCATACACCTGTCTACACACCTCGAGCAGAAAGGCATCCAGACCACAGAACGCGCTTCCCGCATCGCCACCACACATTATTTTGCAGGACCCAATATCCCGGTGCTTCCCGGTATCGCAACCCGGCTGCTCTCGACACCCGCATTGGTAAGATCCAGTGTTAAGATCAACGTAGAGGGCGGAGCAAAAGGCCTTGGCATCAAACATTATGACGGCTCACCCTATTCCATGTTGCGGGCTATCAGGGATGGCCTGGCTGAGAACGGTGTCGCCGGTTTCACTCCGACCCTGGGCGTAGAGGCGGAAAATATGACACTCAGCGGTTATACCGCAGACACCTACTTGCAGGAGAAAGACGTAAAAGCCTCCGGAACAGGCACGGCAACGACATCCTTCGCCTATCCTTCCGGAGTGTATAATGTGGTGATCTCCTATGCCGACGAAAAAGATGGCCAGTCGACGTTTACCCTGCTGGTCGGTGGTAAGACAAAGGGCAGTTGGAAGGCAAACGAAGACGTCAACTGCTGGCGCCGCAAAACCCTGGCAAAAATAAAGATCAACAAGGGCGACGAGATAAAGCTTACCGGCGCAGCTGATGGCAATGAAGGCGCTCGTGTCGATTTCATTGAATTTGTACCGCAAAATACTTCCGGTAATGGTAAGAAATAATCAATCCCCCCCACATCACACGTTGCGGGGTCGGGGACTGTCCGTTTTCCCTTTTTGCGCGTTGTTCATCCTGCTGCTGGCCTCGTGCCGGCAGCAGGCACATCGCCTGGCCTTCGCAAAATACCCGGATCTCCGGATCGGCTTCTCGACCCAAAACTTTCAAAAAGCGCTGCCGTTCAATGTCGCCAACCTATCCGATCTTATTGACTATGCCTCAACCGAAGGATACCAGTTCATCGAGCTTCGCGACAACTTCGCGACGCTGAGACCGGAAGAATGCATACAGCTGGCTAATCATGCAAGGAGCAAAAAAATAGATGTCATATATGAGATCCAGGTAAATCCGCTGGACACTGCATTTCTTAAAGCGTTTGATAGGGGGCTCGCCAATACCCTTCTCTTTCCCGGCCCCGGTATCCTGCGCTCATTGATCTCACAGTCCGAGTTCAATACGGACTCAACAAAAAAGGGCTGGTCAAAGGACGAGCTGAACCGGCTGGCCCACCTGCTTGACAGCTGCGCCGCCGTCGCCAAAGCAAAAAACGTACAGCTGATCGTAGAGAATATGAATGAGCCATTTTTTGGAGATTCTCCTATCTATGGGTTAAGCGACCTTTTCACCGCCACCACTATCGTCGGCCTTCAATTTGACATCGGCAACGCCTTTCGCAACTCATCACGAAAAAAGGCCGATCCCACACAGGTCGGCCAATGGCTAACCGCCCTCGGTCCCCGCTGGGTGACCTCGCATCTGAAAACCTTGCAACATGGCGCTTCACAACCCTTTCTTACCGACAATCCGATGCCGGTGGAAGAGGTCGTGCGCCTCATGGGCCAGCAAAATGTTAAATATGCAACTATCGAGCTCCTGCCTGTAACCGACAAACAGGCCTGTTATGAGAACCATGCCAAAAGCATCCGGTTCCTAAAAAACAAGGGGATATTGGTCAATTGAAATATCTTTATATGATAAACGAGACAGCCAGCATGCGAACATATATTTATGCCTTCCTTATAATAATTTTGGGCCACAGTGTCAGTGCCGCCCCAATCGCCGCCCTCACCTTACCTGTCATCCCCGGACAGGCCGCACATGCCGATCCCCCAAAGACCGACACAAAATGTTATGAGCTTCGCATCTATTCCTGTTTCCCCGGACGCAGGGACGCTTTGATCCAACGCTTCAAAGACGATACGCGTCGCGTATTTGCAAAACATAAAATGGAAAGCATCGGATACTGGCTGCCCGCAGACAGCTCAGAGTATAAATTATATTACATCCTGGCTTACCCAAGCCGTGTAGCCAGGGACAGTGCGTGGAACGCTTTTCATGCCGACCCCGAATGGATAGAAGTAGCCCGTAAGTCGGAAGAGAACGGAAAGCTCGTAGAGAAAGTTACCTCCGTATTTATGAACCTCGCCGATATTTCGCCGGCAATAAAACCTTCCAAAGGCAAACCCGCCAACAGCGCGGCCACCAACCGCGCCACCGGCGACCACAGCGCGTCCTCCAAAGCCACCAACCGCACCTTCGAACTGCGCACCTACTATTGTCCGCCCGGCAAACTTCCTAACCTGCTCGCCCGCTTCAGAGACCATACCATAAAACTTTTCAACCGGCATGGCCTCGAAAGCATCGCCTATTGGACCACTGCAGACAGCGCAGGTTTACAACCTCACCTCGTCTATATGCTCGCCCATCCGTCAAGAGATGCCGCTGTCGCCGACTGGGCCGCCTTCCGCAGTGACCAGGCATGGGTCAGCGCAAAAGCCGATTCAGAAAAAGACGGTCCCATCGTAGAAACGACACAATCCGTATTCCTCACTCCTTTATCTTTTTCAGCAATCCGATGAAACCTAGCTTCCTCATAGCCCCCAACGCCTTTAAGAACAGTCTTTCCGCCGGAGAGGCCGCCCTCGCCATCCGCGACGGATTAGTGCAAAGCGGACTCGATTGCAGCTGCGAATGTTTCCCCGTCGGTGATGGGGGCGACGGCACCGTCGATCTTATAATCGAAAGGCTCGGCGGGACCAGGCCCAAAGCAGAAGCGCGCGATCCGCTCGGAAGAAAGATCCCAACCTATTTTGGACTGATCCGGGAGAGCGCCGCCGCAACCGCGCCGCCCGCCGCCGCAACGCGCCCCACCACCGCCCTAATCGAAATGGCCAACGCATCCGGCCTTCGGCTGCTGACCGACAGTGAACTCAACCCCCTGCGCACCCTATCTCACGGTACCGGCGACCTCATCCGCGCCGCATTGGACAAAAATGCACGCCGCATCATCATCGGCATGGGCGGCTCCGCAACAGTAGACGGCGGCACAGGAATACTCGAAGCACTCGGCGCCCGATTC
The DNA here is from genome assembly GCA_036499285.1 of Puia sp. GTDB lineage: Bacteria > Bacteroidota > Bacteroidia > Chitinophagales > Chitinophagaceae > Puia. The sequence goes on from DASYEB010000011.1 coordinate 210,841, forward strand.
CTCGATGAGCAAGGCGCGCCTCTGCACAACTTACCCGAAAGCCTGGTCGACCTGGCTTCGATCGATACCTCTGGACTCGACCCCCGCTTAACCGACACCGAACTGATCGTACTTTGTGATGTAGACAACCACCTTCTCGGCCCGGACGGCTCAGCCGCTGTTTTTGGTCCCCAGAAAGGCGCAACGCCACAGGCCGTCGAACAGCTGGACGTCGCACTCCGCCGTTTGTCAGAGATAATCCTGAAAAAGACAGGAAGAGATATGGCGACAGTAGCCTACGGCGGCACAGCCGGCGGCGCCGCTGCCGGCCTCTATGGCCTGCTGAATGCTACCCTTGTAAATGGCATCGATTATTTTATGGAGATCACCGACTTCGATAAAGCCCTGTCCTCAGCTACCTGCGTCATTACAGGCGAAGGCAGCATCGACGAACAGACCTTGCAAGGTAAAGGACCTTTTGGAGTTGCATCACGTGCGAAGAAAAGAAACATCCCGGTAATAGGCCTCGCGGGGCGCGTCCCGCTGGAACCCGGCGCCGGACTAAAGAAATATTTTGATACGCTGCTGGCTATCGGTAATGAGCCCTCAGATCTCGCCGGCGCACTAAAGAATACCGCCGCCAATCTCTCGCGCACCGCCGAAGCCATCGGCCATCTGATTCATAGCCATCCCAAACCATAGGCAACAGTTGCCCCAACTTAAGCCGAAAGGCCCCACTTATTTATTCTCATTAGCCCTCTCCGCCGGCGACGTAGGCGCTACCTTCCGCGGCTGCAGCAGCTTGGCGACCAATCCCGTCCAACCCGTTTGATGCGAAGCCCCCAGCCCCTTCCCAGTATCCCCGTCAAAATATTCGTAGAATAATATATAGTCCTTAAAATGCGGATCATGCTGCATCTTGTCATTGGCCCCAAACACCGGCCGCAACCCCTTCGGATCCCGTAAAAAGATCTTTGCCAGCCTCATCGACAATTGCTCGCTGATCTCATTCAGAGTAAAGTATTTCCCCGAGTTGGTCGGATATTCTATCTTGAAGTCATCCCCATAGTAATGATGAAATCGCTGTAAAGACTCGATCAGCAGGTAGTTGACCGGTATCCATATCGGACCCCGCCAATTGGAATTGCCCCCGAATAAAGGGACATTGGACTCCGCCGGCGTATATTTTATCGACATCAATGCGCCGTCCACCTTGAATTCATAGGGATGCTGTTCATGATACTTGGATACCGACCGGATGCCATAATCACTGAGGAATTCCGTTTCGTCCAGCATACGATAGAGCATACGCTTGACCCGGTGCCCCCGCAGCAGGGACAACAGGTGTTTCTCCTCCGAACCCTTTTCATGCCAGCGCGATACCAGCGCTGCAAGATCCGGGCGATGCTCCAGCAACCATTTCAGACGCTTGGCAAACTCCGGCAGGGATTGCAGCAGCTCGTCGTCGATGACCTCGACGGCAAATAATGGGATCAGACCCACCATCGATCTTATCTTCATACGCATGCTCAGCTCTCCCGGCAACCGCAGCGTGTCATAAAAGAATTCATCGTCATTGTCCCAGAGACCATCGGTGCCCTTACCCAGACTGGCCATAGCCGCAGCAATATGCAGAAAGTGCTCGAAAAATTTATTGGCCATATCCTGGTAGACAGGATTCATCAGGGACAACTCCAGCGCCATTCGCATCAGGTTCAGCGAATACGTGGCCATCCAGCTCGTCCCGTCCGCCTGCTCAAGTCGCCCGCCATCCGGCAGACGCATGTTCCGGTCGAACACGCCGATATTGTCCATACCCAGGAATCCCCCTTCAAAGATGTTATTGCCCTCCGCATCCTTTCGGTTGACCCACCACGTAAAATTCAACAACAGCTTATGAAACACGGTTTCCAGGAATATGATATCCCCCTTCCCCCCATTCTGATGTTTGTCTATTTCATAGACCCGATAGGCAGCCCAGGCATGCACCGGCGGATTGGTGTCTCCAAATGCCCACTCATAGGCCGGCAGCTGACCATTCGGATGCATATACCAGTCATGCGTCAGCAGCGTCAGCTGGTGCTTGGCAAAGTCGGCATCTATCAGCGCAAAGATGATACAATGGAAGCCCAGGTCCCAGGCCGCATACCAGGGATACTCCCACTTGTCGGGCATGGAAATGATATTGCTGTTCTTGAGATGACCCCATTCGTGATTACGGCCCGTCAGCCGTTCAGGCGGCGGAAGTGGCTGCAGTGGGTCACCCTTCAGCCATTCATCCACGTTAAAGTAATACAGCTGTTTGTTCCATAACATGCCGGCAAACGCCTGACGCTGTACCCTCTTTTCATCTTCATCCTTCATATCCGCCTGCACCTCCGCGTAAAAGTCATCGGTCTCCTTTATCCGTGCGGAAAAGACGTCGTCGAAGTCGTGGAAAGGACTGTTGTTGTAACGGCCGTTTGACAGCCGCAGCCGGATGGTCTCCGAGCCGCCGCCGGGAATGACCTTTTCATAGTTCAGCACCGCCTTTGTGCCTTGCTGGTAGTTTACAGCATCCTCATTTCCATGTATGAGAAATTCCTGGACGCCATCTTTGAAGTATCCTGTTTTGTCAGCCCCATAAAGCTTCCTGGTATTCGTCTCATTGTCACAGAACAGCTGCTTGTCCGTCTCGTCCCCATAAAGCGCAAACTCTCCCAGCTCTCTGTGCTCGACAATGATATTGCCTTCATTCGAGGATACCATGATCGGCTTATACTCATCATACCCCCAGGACCAGGTGTTGCGGAACCAGACAGTAGGCAGAATATGCAGCGGAGCGGCATTCTTCCCCCGGTTGTGCACCGTTATCCGGACCAGGATATCTTCCATGTCCGCCTTGGCATATTCGATAAAAACGTCGAAATAGTTGTTCTCATTAAAAATACCCGTATCCATCAGCTCAAATTCAGGCTGCTCCCGGGTTCGCTTTTTGTTCTCCTGTACCAGCCAGTCATAAGGGAAGGCTTCCTGCGGATACTTATAAAGCATCTTCATATAGGAATGGGTAGGCGAGGAGTCGAGATAATAATACAGCTCCTTCACATCCTCTCCATGATTGCCCTCATAGCTGGTCAGGCCAAACAGCTTGTCTTTTATGATCGGGTCTTTTTTGTTCCAGAGACCGATGGAAAAACATATCCGCTGACGCTTGTCTGATATCCCGCCAATGCCCTCTTCCCCCCATCGCCAGGCCTTACTGGCAGCCATATCATGCGTAGTATAGGTCCAGGCCTGTCCGTCGGCGCTGTAGTCTTCCCTGACCGTACCCCATTGCCGGTCTGATAAATAGGGACCCCATAATTTCCAGTCCGGTATCTTTAATCTGTCTTTTTCCATATTACTTCCAGGGCCAGGTCCGTTTTCTCTCATCAAGTTAGCCATTTAATCAGTGGGACGAATATCACCGGTGTTATTTATATATAAAAATCCCAACCATAAGGATCCCCGCCACGTCAAAGATAGTCTGCCCGTAGTCTTTTCCATAACGTTTGTTTTAGTACAAAGTTCTATAAGTATGTAGTAAAAATACAGATGCAGATCTGTGATTTTTGAGGGTAACAGATGGCTGAATTTCCACTTAGAAGGGCAATGATAAAAGCCTCCCGGCGTTAATATAGATACTCTCAAATCCAACACGTACTTATGAAAAAGAACCTCTATCTGTTAACCTTCTCTGTATTTTTATTTACAGCATGTAGCAAAAAGGACAAACCCGTACCTCCACCCCCTGCACCCACGGGCACAGGAGTAGGTACAGCGGTCGGAAAACAGCTGTCCGCTACCGATAGTCTGAGCAGCTTTAACGGCTATTATAAAACAGCCACTCTCAGCGATCCGGACGTCGCGACCGGCATTACCATTTTTGCTCCTGCCAACAGCGCATTTGGCAGCGGCCAGGCCCCGACAAATGGCGGCCTGCCGGATTCTTCACAGCTAAAGGATTACATAGTAAAAGGACTGTTAAAGAGCACCGACCTGACAGACAACAAAACCCTTACCACGCTAAGCGGAAAGACATTGACCGTTTCCGTTAAGGGAAGCGAGGTCCGCGTCAATGGCGTATTGATCAACCTTGCATCTGCCTATACGGGAGATGGATTTATTATCTACAGCGCTTCCCGCCTGTGGAATGCCGCAGCGGTGTTCTCTTATACCGTATGGGACGCCACCCAATGGTCCGCTTCCAAACCAAAAGGAGACCTCGCGACAGGCGCCGCCATTGCCCTCTACTCCAGCCAGGCAGACTACGCTTCCGGAGCCAAAGCCGTTTATTCGGTCATAACAGGCAATGATGGCGTCGCAACCTTCAACGGAGTGCGACCAGGATCCTATTATGTCGTCGCTTCAAAAGGCGCGGTCAGCAACGTATTCAATGTTTATAACGAAACGCTCAACGGCGCTTATTTTGGTTACGCAGGCGACAACGATATCGACAACAGCGGCAATCTCATATGGAAAGATCTCAATGCGGATGGCAAAGTAGATATACATGATATGGTTGCCGTGCCGGCATTGACCGTACAGGCAAATAAGGACAGTTCGACGACCGGTATTATCCTGATCGGGTATGTTACGAAACCGCTGCAGACCGTCACCGACGCCCAGAATATCCTGAACAGCACCTATTCCGGTCTTCTCCTCGCTTATTCCAGCATGGTCGTGCTGGACGGCATGCTTAGCGATGATGCTGCCTGCACAACCCAACCCAATTATTGCACTTACGATAATTTTGCGATGACGTCGGCTGACCCTAACATATCCACATTATGGAGTGGTACTTACAACCTGATCGGTGGTCTCAACCGCGTGATCGGGGATGTGCCGGGAATGGATGCCGCCGCAGATCAGAAGGCCGACCTCGTCGCACAGGCCAAAGGCTTGCGCGCATATATTTACCTCATAATGGGTCAATATTTTGGAGACCTGCCCATTCACAATGATATTTCTTCCACCTTGTTCCCGGGTATAAGTAGAAGCACCGTTTCGGATGTATACAATACGATCATCACCGATCTCACGGCTGCCGCTGCAGACCTGCCCGGTTCTCGCGCGACTGGTCCGGTCCTGCTGACAAAACCGGCCGCCTATGGTCTGCTCGCAAAGGCAGCCCTCTGGAAAAAGGACTATACCGCTGTTGCAGGGTACACAGCCCAGGCCCTCTCCGGTTACAGCCTTTCCTCGGTCAACACCTGGTTCACCTCGGCAACAAATGCAGAGAATGTCTGGTGCCCGACGTTCTCGAGCATCGGCCCTCTGCTCCCCTGGTACTATACCGGCGTCTTCCCTTCGACTACCGTCAAGGTCTGTCCCGTGCTTCGTTATGGACAGATCCTGCTGATAGACGCCGAGGCTCAGATCGCCCTTGGCCAGTATTCCGTTGCACAGCAGGATCTCAATGTCCTTCTGACCAGGCGGTTCCTGTCCACCGTTTCTATCACAAATTCATCTGATGGAATGACGGCCTTACAGGCTGCCTGGCAGACAGAGACCTATCGCCAGGGCGACCGGTTTGTCAACCTTCTGCGATGGGGTACAGCTCCGCAGGTCCTTGGCGCCAACGGATTCGTGCCAGGGAAAAATAATCTGCTGCCGCTTCCCCAGAGCTTGTTGAGCGGGTATCCCAACCTCGTACAAAATCCCGGCTACTAACACGTCCGTTCTCCGATATAAATACACCACAAAGGCCGTCCGCAAGGGCGGCCTTTCTTTTGGGCATATAAAAGAAAATCCGTATATTACAGTAGAAGCTCTTTCCTTCACATAAAATCGATGCTATATGAACCTCGTACAACGCGTAGAGCACTGGGGTGACACCCATCATCCGCAATGGCTCGATATCGTCCGCATCCTGCTGGGGGTATTCCTGTGTTACAAGGGAGTAGATTTTCTGATGAACATGGGATCCATGCTTTCTCTTATCACAAACAAAATGTCTTTCGGAGCTTTTTCATCCATGCTGATGAGCAACTACATTGCCTTTGCTCATATCCTGGGCGGCATCCTGCTTATCCTGGGCGTCCTCACCCGGTTTGCCTGCCTGATCAATATACCTATTCTGCTGGGGGCTCTTTTTTTTATAAATACGGAAATGTACCGGCCATTTTCTGCCGTGCTGCTGCCCATCGTCGTGCTCCTGATGCTTATCTTATTTCTTGTCGTAGGCAACGGACGCCTCGCTTTTCTTTCGTTCAAAGAGACCCGCGGCGCTTAACTATAAATTTTTTCTATCAGGTTATTGTACTTTTCGGTAACGACCTTGCGCTTCAGACTCAGCTTTGGCGTCATCTCACCGCCGTCAATCGTCCATTCCATAGGTAGCAGCTCGAATTTTTTGATCTGCTCTACATGGTTGAAATTCTGATTGTAGCTTTCTACAACTTCTTTATAAAAAGCAAGTACTTCCGGCTGCCGGATCATTTCTTCATTTGTACCAGCCTTGACATTGTGCTGCTTACACCACTCCTGCAAATAGGCAAACGCAGGCACGATCAATGCCCCCACAAACTTTCGCTCCGGCCCAACGATCATGATCTGCTCAATATAAGTAGATTCCTTCAGCTTACTCTCGATAGCCAGCGGCGCTACATATTTCCCGCCGCTCGTCTTGAACAGCTCCTTCTTCCGGTCGGTTATCTTCAGGAAACGTCCCGCCACGACCTCTCCGATATCCCCCGTATGGAACCAGCCCCCGGTCATCACTTCAGCCGTAAGGTCCGGCCGTTTGTAATATCCCATCATGACACTGGGCCCCTTGCAAAGGATCTCTCCGTCTTCGGCTATTTTTACTTCGACATTCGATAACACGGGACCAACGGTGCCAAACATACGATCTTGGACTTCCACCCTATTGGCGCTGATCACCGGGGAGGTCTCCGTAAGACCATATCCTTCCATAATGGCGACCCCCGCCGCGGTAAAAATACGTATCAGCCGTACCTGGCAGGCCGCCCCGCCACTGACGATACAGATGACATTACCCCCAAGCGCCTCCCGCCATTTGCTGAAGATCAATTTATTGGCCAGGGACAACTGCATATCGTACCAGGATCCCATTTTTTTGTTGATCTCATACCGCGCCCCAAGCCCACAGGCCCAGAAGAATAGCTTCTTCTTTACACCCGTCAGCTCCGAGCCCTTCTGCATGATACGATCGTATACCTTCTCCAGCAGACGCGGCACGGTAACAAACATCTGCGGCTTCACCTCCTTCAGGTTTTCTCCGATCGTGTCCATGCTTTCTGCGTAATAGATACTGCTGCTGCTGAACAGGTAGAGATAGGTCAGCATTCGCTCGTAGATATGATTCAGCGGTAAAAAGCTAAGCACTTTCAACGGCCCCGGCGGCATGCAGGGCAGACAGGCGACGACATTACTGAGGATATTTTCGTGGGAGAGCATGACCCCCTTGGGCGTGCCGGTAGTCCCCGAAGTATAGATGATCGTGGCCAGATCCGTATTGTCTATCTTATCGCTGATGGATCTGAGCCGCCCCAGATTTTCCGGTGTTGGGTTGATCAGCAGCTCTTTCCAGTGCCGGGCGCGGGCTACATGCTCGAAGGTAAACACCTCGCGGAGACTGGGCACCCTGTCCTTTACGCTTAATACTTTATGGAAAAGCTCTTCATTATCGACAAAAACGATCTTTACCTGCGCATCATTCAGAATAAATTCCAGCTCGTTGACAGAGATAGTAGGATAGATAGGCGCAAGTACGGCGCCGGTCTTCTGTACGGCAAGGTCGACCATTATCCATTCGGGCCGGTTCTTTGCCACGATGCCCACTTTGTCCATCCCCTCCGGGGTCCGGTCTCCTCCGGAGATCCCCAGCCCGAGTAAGCCAAGACTTAACTTATCGACGGTATCCGCGATCTCCGTCGTACTGTATTTCTTCCATTCTCCATTTTCCTTCGCAGCTAGATTATCGGGGTACGATCCTTTCTCCAGGTTGATCTGGAGGCAGTCGAACAGTCGTTTGGGCTCGGTCATAGTTGTAATTTATTCCGCCATCAAATTAGCGAAAAAACTACGAATGACCTACTTCGCAATAGTCTGATAATATTGTCCCTGCGGTAATTTAAATATCCGCCCCTTTTGAAAATTGACAAACCGGTTGTACTCGTCGCCATGGGCATTACTCCAGGCCTGGAAAGCCGGTAGGTTCTGGGCGGCGCCAAAGATCCATTGATTATAGGCATCATACATTCCGTCCTTCAGCAGCTGACGCTGGTAGTCAAAAAGACGAAAGGGGAAATTACTGGGGTAGGTATTGAACCAGTTGATAATGAACTTCGTACGTAAGACGGTAAGGGATTCCGCCGAGATCCCGTCCTTGACGGTAAAAGCCAGCTTGCTCATCACATTCAGATAGGCAGCCACAAAAGGCGTTTTCACATCCTGCCCTTTCTGCATGTCGGCGTCAGTAAACAGCTTCTTGTATCCTTCCGTCAGCATATCTTTTATCTCCGCGGTCCGCGTGCTGTAACTTTCCAGGTTGAGAAAGATCTCCCCATACAACAACGCCCAAACCTTATCATATGTGAGATAATAATACCTCGCCGCATTGTAATAGTTGGAGGAATTATTGGGGTCTGCTTCGATGCCCTTCTCCCATAGCTTGATAGCTCCATAGTCCTGACGGGCCCAGAGCATCTCGCCATATTCGCTGTACAGGACGCCGCTGCGGGGGTAGCGTTTAAGAGCCGCCTTATACATCTTCTCACATTCCTTTGTATTGTCTATCGCCTTGTAAAGCAAAGCCAGGATCTGGTAGGACTGAACGTCCGCGTCCGGCCTTTCCACCATCTTCTGCGCAATGGAAAGCCCCTTGGGGAATTCACGGCCGAGATAATAATTAAAGGACAGGTCCTTTTGTAATTCGAAGTTTTGAGGATCCTTTTGCAGGGCTCCGTTCAAAACCACGATCGCATTGGTATAATCCCCCTGGCGGGTAAAGGCCTTGGCCGTTTCCTGGGGTGTTTTACTATCAGATGACTGCGCAAAGGTCGACAGGGTAGTAAGGGTCAATGCAAAGGATAAAAGAAGGCTCCTGTTCATAATTAGATTATGTATTAGCAATTGTTAAATAAGATGCGTCAGCAGCCCATCCCTCAGCTTGGGCTCAAACCACGTGCTTTTGGGCGGCATGATCTCCCCGCTGTCCGCTATATCAAAAAGCTGCCCGATACTCACCGGGTAAAGACTAAAAGCAGCCTTCATCTCCCCGCTGTTTACCCGTTTTTCCAGTTCGGCCAGCCCCCGGATCCCCCCTACAAAATCGATCCGCTTGTCGGTCCTCGGATCCTTTATACCCAGGTGCTTTTCCAGGATATTCTTTTGCAGGATGGTCACATCCAGTATGCCTATCGGATCAGTGCTAAAGCTTCCTTCCTTAGCGACAAGCTTGTACCAGCTGCCATCCACATACATCCCGAATTCGTGTAGCTGTCCGGGTGAGAAAGCATGCCCTACCTTGCCGACAAAGAATTCCTTTTGCAGACTGTCGACGAATTCCTCGACAGTGTGGTTATTCATGTCATGCACCAGCCGGTTATAATCGAGGATATGCAGCTGATCGGATGGAAAAAGAGTAGTGAGAAAATAATTAGAGGCTTCGGTAGCCGCCGCCCCCAGGGCCTTTCGCACTTTTGCGGCAGAGGCGGCGCGGTGATGCCCGTCTGCAATATAAGTGAATGGTACTTCGCTGGCAAAAAGCCCGCCGATGGCCTGGATAGTCCCTTCATCATCCACTACCCAGACCGTATGCCCGATGCCATCCGTAGCAGTAAAATTATACAGCGGACTATGATCCCGCTTCCAGCTTTCGATCAGATCGTCAATGGCAGTGACACTCTTATAGGCTAAGAAGACATTCCCTGTCTGAGCCCGTATCGTCTTCATATGATTGATGCGGTCGTTCTCCTTGTCGGGCCGCGTAAGCTCGTGTTTCTTTATAATGCCTTTTTCATAATCGTCTACACTGCTGCAACAGACCAGCCCCGTCTGACTCCTGCCATCCATCACCAGCTGATAGATATAATAACATGGTTTATTCTCTTCTGTCAGGATTCCCTGGCCGATAAAGGATTGCAGGTTTTCCTTTGCCTTGTCATATACTTCCTGGGAATGAGTGTCGACATTTAAGGGAAGATCCACTTCCGATTTGGTGATATGCAGAAACGAATATTGGTTGTCAGCGGTCTCTTCCCTGGCCTCATGACTGTTCAGCACGTCATAAGGTTTCGAGGCTACCTGGCTGGCTAATTCGGGCGCAGGCCGTAAAGCCTGGAAAGGAACAATCGTGGACATATAGGTTATGCTTTTTTAAGTGCGAATTGTTTCATGAGGCTTGTCAACAGCTCTACGCTCTCAAAGGGCAGGGCATTGTATAAGGAAGCCCGGAACCCGCCAACACTACGGTGTCCTTTTATGCCAACCATCCCATTCTCCTTACAGATGGCGAGAAATTCCTTCTCCATTTCAGGATCGTCCATTACCCAGACGACATTCATCTTACTCCGGTCTTCTTTCGCCACCGTAGGACGAAATATAGGCAGACTGTCCAGCGTGTCATACAACAGCGCCGCTTTCCGGTCGTTTAACTTTTCTATCGCGGCTACCCCCCCCTGCTGCTTTAGCCAGCGTAAGGTGAGCATACAGACATAGACGGCAAACACCGGAGGAGTGTTGAGCAAAGAGCCGTTTGCAATATGCTCCCGGTAATCCATCATCGTCGGTAACGGACGGTTGGCCTTGCCTAAGATATCCTTGCGGACAACGACCAGGTTGACACCCGCCGCGCCCATATTCTTCTGGGCTCCCGCATAGATCAGGGCGAATTTGGAGAAATCCATCACCCGGCTGAGGATATCACTGCTCATGTCCGCCACCAGCGGAACAGATGTTTCCGGGATGACATGCATCTGCGTGCCTTCTATTGTATTATTGGTAGTATAATGAAAATAGGCCGCCTCCGAAGGGATTGTATATCCCTTGGGGATATAGCTGTAATTCCTGTCCTTTGAGCTGGCTACTACTTCCACCTGCCCATAGAGCTTTGCTTCCTTGATCGCTTTTTTACCCCAGGTGCCGCAGTCCAGATAGGCTGCCATGGCATTGTCCGCCAGCAGATTCATAGGAACCTGGAAGAACTGTGTGGAAGCTCCCCCATGCAGAAAAAGTATTTCATGCTCAGCACCCAGCTGCATCAGCTCCCGGGCCGTGTTGATAGCTTCATCCAGCACCGCCTGAAACAAAGGTGTACGATGCCCGATCTCCAGGATAGACAAGCCCGTACCATTAAAGTCGAGAATGGCACGGCTGGCTTCTTCAAATACTTCCTTTGGCAGAACACTGGGACCGGAATTGAAATTATGGACCACTACTATAGAATTTAAAATGAGGATCAAAGATAAGTAATTCACCCAACCCCGCGCCGTAGCATCACTTAAGCCTGCTCTTCCACATCGGCAACACCCCCCGAAATAGCGAACTTCATCGCATCAGCCGAGCTGATATCCGTCAAAACCCTTACCCTGTCCCGTTTTACAAAATACAAATGCCCTGCAAAAGCATAGGATTGCGGTAAATAGACCGCGACATATTCCTTCAGGTCGAATTGACGCAGCTCCTCCTGGGTGATAAACCCTACCTGCCATACATCCGGCGCCACAATACTCACCAGCACCGCCTTGTCAAATTTCCTTTTATTGCCGGCAAAGGCTTCAAAAAAGTCCTTTACAGTAGAGTATATAAATTTGATGCCGGGCGTCCGCTCCAACAGCTTCTCCGCAAACTCCACAAGCCGGCTGACAATAAAAGAAGGAGAAATATATCCTACAATTAAGGCTATGCCGATAAAAACGACAAAACCAAGCCCGGGTATCCGTTTGGGCGAACCAAAGGCGTCCAGACCGATCAGGTTCGGAAAGAGATTGTGGACAAGATTTGGCAGGATGCCATCCACCCACTGAAAGGTCGAGACGACAAAGAAAATGGTGATGGATATGGGCGCCAGGATCAGCAGCCCCTGCAAAAAAAGCTTAAATAATGTGCGGGGTATTTGGCGGGCGGGCATGTGTAGCTGGTTTAAATGTAAAAGTACTCTAAGTACCACTCACCGACAAAATCCGCCGTTCACCGGGAACATATATGGAAATAAACCACGGAAACTTTGACAACGTAGAAAGTTTCTATAGTTTTACGGTAGAAATGGAAGCAAAAGTGGAAGTTAAAGAGAGAATTTTATCAAAAGCAGCAGATTTATTCATGCGTTATGGCATCCGCTCCATCACGATGGACGAGATAGCCTCCCAATTGGGTATTTCAAAAAAGACTATCTATCAATTCTTTACAGATAAGGACGACCTGGTTTCAGCAGTTATCGAAAGGGAAATAAAAACCAACGAAGTAGAATGCCTGCAATACCGCGACAAGGCAGGCGACGCCGTTCAGGAGATCTTCATCGCAGTAGAAGACCTCGACGAGATGCTGAAATATATGAACCCCCTGATGCTTTATGACCTGGAAAAACATCACCCCCGGGCCTTTTTAAAGCTAAAAGAATATAAATACCAGTTTCTCTACCAGGCTATTCTCGACAACCTCCGGCGAGGCATCGGTGAAGGGATATACCGAACCGACATGCAACTGGACATAGTGGCAAAGAACCGGATAGAATCGGCCTTCCTGGTGTTTAACCCCGATCTTTTCCCCCATACCCGATATAAGATCTCAGAAGTCAACTTCGAGATGGCTATCCTTTTCCTTCACGGGATCACCACCGTCAAAGGCAAAGAGCTGATCGGGAAATACACCATTGAACGTAACAAAAAATCATCGCATGAACAGAACGCTTAAAAAAGGACGAAGACTTTTTCAAAACGCCCTTGCGGCCTTATTCCTACTGTATGTGCACACCTCCCAGGCACAGCAGACCAGGCAGCCGGCTGCGCAGCAACCCGCCCCCGGAACTAGCTCCGCATCTGCCGCACCCCAGATCCACGAACTATCCATCGTCCAGGCAGTCGAATACGCAACAAAGAACAATGTCTCGGTCAAAAACGCCCTTTTGGACTACCAGATCCAGGAACAAAGCAACCGGGCCACTACCTCACAGGCCCTTCCCCAGGTCAATGCCAACCTCGGGTTCACAGATTATATCCAGATCCCGACTACCCTTATCCCGGGAGAGTTCGTCAATCAGCCGGGGACATTCATTCCTTTGAAGTTCGGCACCCAGTACAATGCTACCGGCGGAGTCACCCTCAAACAGGTCCTTTTCGACGGCCAGGTCTTCGTAGGGCTGCAGGCCCGCCGGGCCTCTCTTGAGTTCTATCACCAGAAACAGGAGATCACCGCGCAGATGGTCAGATCAAATCTTCATAAGATCTATTACCAGCTGCTGATCAGCAAAACCCAGGTGGAACAGATCGAAGCCAATATAACCAGTCAGAAAGAGCTGCTGCATAATTCAACAGAGATGTTCAAAAATGGCTTTGCAGAACAGCTCGACGTCGACAAGGCCACCGTACAGCTGGCCAACCTCGAGTCGGAAATGATTCAGGTGAATTTCAACATCGCCAATGGGTACCTCGGTCTGAAGGTCCTCATGGGCATGCCCGTAAAGGACTCCCTTCGGCTAACGGATACCCTCACCTACGAGATGATCCGCGATGCCGTCCTCGGCGACGATTATAAATATGCGGACCGGCATGAATTCCAGCTGTTGATGACCAATCAGAAGCTCAACGAATACGATATCAAACGTTATAAGAAGGAATATATCCCGATCGCTTCGCTGACAGCCAACTACGCACAAAATCAATATACCAACGACCTCAACTTCGGTCAGAAGAACAGCTGGTTCCCCGCTACCTATGTTGGATTAAGCGTAAACATCCCCATCTTCGACGGCTTCTATAAAGACGCAAACGTCAAACAGGCAAAACTGAGATTGCGTCAGACCATGAACAATGTCGATTCGCTGAAGAACAGGATCGACAACGACGTCAAAACGGCCCAGCTCCGCTTCGCCGCCTCATTGTCTACACTCGATTATCAGAAGAAGAACATGGACCTCTCCGAAAGGGTTTATCAGCAAACACGAAAAAAATACGAACAGGGTCTTGGCTCGAATATAGAGATCACCACCGCCCTCTCCGATCAAAAGACAGCCCAGGCAAATTATTTCAACGCGCTTTATAATGCCGTCATCGCCCGGGTCGATTACCTCACCGCTATAGGAAAACTATAAATCAAAAACACCAAAAACTCTTTTATGCAAAAGATATTGATCGCGATTATCGGATCTTCCCTGTTTTTTGCTGCCTGTGGCGGCGGACAGAACAAGGATTCCCTGGAAGGAAAAAAGGCCCAGCTCACCGCCCTTAAGGACCAGCAGGAAAAATTGACAAAACAAATTTCCTCCCTCGAAGAAGACATCGACAAGTCCGACTCCAGCGGCGGAAAAAAGGAAAAAGCCAAGCTGGTTGCACTGACCGCCCTCACGCCTACTTCATTCATACATTACATAGACCTGCAGGGTGAGGTGCAAGCCGAGAACTCTTCCTATATCTCACCACGCGGAACCGGAGGTGTAGTAAGACAGGTCAATGTCAAACAGGGCGACCATGTCACTAAAGGCCAGCTTCTCCTCAAGCTGGACGACGCTATACAGCGTCAGCAGGTGGCCAATGCCCAGACCCAGTTAGCTTACGCAAAGGACATCTACCAGCGTCGTAAAAATCTCTGGGACCAGAAGATCGGGACAGAGGTCGAGCTGATCAACGCAAAAAACCAGGTCGATCAGGCCGCGACACAGCTGAAGATCGCCGAAGAACAGCTTGATTTCACAAATGTCTATGCAGATATCAACGGGACCTTAAATATCTTCTCCATAAAACTGGGGGAAAGTTTCGCTCCCGGTAGTCAAACGGTCCAGATCATCAATACCGATAACCTGAAAACAGTCGTCCAGGTACCGGAAGTCTACCAGCAGCGAGTAAAGGTCGGCACTCCCGTAAAGATCACCTTCCCCGGACTGGGCAACAAGGAAGTTACCGGTGTCGTCCGTATCGCCGGAAGATCCATCGATGCCGGCAACCGCGCTTTCCAGGTAGAGATCCACATCCCCAACGATAAAGACATCCGCGCCAATCAGGTCGCCGTGGTTAAGCTTCAGGACTACACCGCCAGCAACGTGCTCACCATTCCGGTCAATACCCTGCAGACCGATGAGAAGGGAAAATATGTCATGGTAGTGGCAAAGGATAACGGGAAGACCGTTGCACATAAAAAGACAGTTACGATCGGTCAGTCCTATTCCGACAAGATCGAAGTCACCGACGGTCTGACAGCCGGTGACCAGTTGATCACCGACGGTTTCCAGGGCCTCTATGAAGGCCAGCTGATCACTACAGAGTAGACAAGGGTTTCCTTAATCAATTGAAAAAACACTATATGAGTGCTTTAGAAAATTTTACCGGCAAATTCAAACACTTCTTCCTTACTACATGGAGTATAAAGAATAAAACGGCCATCTACCTGATCATGCTCATCGTGAGCGCCTGGGGGATATTCCAGTTCATGACCCTTCCAAAGGAACAGTTCCCCGATATTGTGATCCCGACCATTTATGTGTCGACCATCTATACCGGAAACTCTCCCAAGGATATAGAGAATCTTGTCACCCGGCCTATCGAAAAACAGATCAAAGCGATCACCGGCGCCAAGATCAAAAAATTTACCAGCACCTCTCAGCAGGACTATTCCGCCATCGTAGTGGAATTTGAGACGGATGTCAAGACCGACGTCGCCCTGCAAAAAGTAAAGGATGCCGTCGACAAATCCAAACAGGACCTGCCAACGGATCTGACACAGCAGCCCACTGCCCTCGAGGTCAGCTTCTCGGATCAGCCGATCATGTATGTCAACATCAGCGGCGACTACGATCAGCAAAGACTAAAGAAGTTTGCCGATGACATGAAGGACAGACTCGAAGACCTGCCCGAACTCAACCGCGTAGATCTGGTCGGCGCACCAGAACGTGAGTTCCAGATCAACGTCGACAATTATAAGATGCGCGCTCACAACATCACTTTCGACGACATCGATAATGCGGTAAAAGGCGAGAACCTCGACATCTCCGGCGGTCTGCTCGACGTCGGCAATATGAAACGTAACCTGCAGCTGAAAGGCCAGTTCCATACCGCTCCCGATATCTCCCAGATCATCGTCCGCAGCCCCAACGGCGGCGGCGCAGTTTATCTTAAAGACATTGCAACGATAAAGGATACCATCAAGGACAGGGAAAGTTATGCCCGTCTGGATTCGAAGAACGTCGTGACGCTGAACATCATCAAAAGATCAGGTGAGAACCTCATCAAGACCTCCGAAGATGTCAACGCCGCGGTAAACGAGATGAAGGCCAGCCTGCCAAAAGATCTCAACGTTGCCATCACCGGTGACCTTAGCACAAAAACAAGAACCTCCTTCAATGACCTGGTCAATTCCATCGTCATCGGTTTCGTGCTGGTGCTGATCATTCTCATGTTCTTTATGGGTGTGGTAAATGCGTTTTTCGTCGCGTTGTCCGTCCCGTTGAGCATGTTCGTCGCCTTTGTGTTCCTGCCGGCTGCGGACCTTATCATCGGAACCCATGTAACCCTGAACTTTATCGTACTGTTTGCCCTGCTTTTCGGATTGGGCATCATCGTGGATGACGCTATCGTGGTCATCGAGAACACCCACCGTATCTTCACACAGGGTAAGGGAAAGATCAATGTACAGCAATCTGCCATGATGGCGGCAGGTGAGGTCTTTGTCCCGGTGTTCGCCGGAACCGTCACGACACTGGCACCCTTCTTCCCGTTGCTCTTCTGGCCAGGCATCATCGGTAAATTCATGGTTTATCTGCCCGCGATGCTGATCTTTACCCTGACAGCCTCGCTGATCGTTGCATTCATTATGAACCCCGTATTCGCGGTAGACTTTATGAACCATCCGGAAGACGAAGGAAAATCGTCTCCGACCGGCATCTTCAAAAGACCCGGCTTCTGGATAGCGCTGATATTGGGAATTCTGCTTGATCTGTCAGGCGTCACTTTCCTTGGAAACCTGCTCATTTTCTTTGTTATCCTCACCATCCTGAACAAATTTGTGTTCGATAGAATGATCCATGGTTTTCAGAACAGAGTGTTACCCTGGATCATGGGCCATTACGAAAGTCTGCTTCGTTGGGCATTGAAAGGCTGGCGGCCAGCATGGCTCCTGGTGGGCACCTTCGTCCTGCTGATCTTTTCCTTAGTGTTTTTCAGCGCCCGCAAAGTTCAGGTCGTCTTCTTCCCGAAGGGTGATCCCAACCAGATCTACGTATATCTGAAACTCCCCGTCGGGACCAACGTCGATTATACTGACTCCGTCACAAAGGTTCTCGAAGACAAGGTATATAAGGTCCTGGGCATGGAAAATGGTAAAAAGAATCCCGTAGTGGAATCTGTCATCACCAACATAGCCATCGGCGCCAACGACCCGGCCAGCGGCGACCAGAGTACGCACCCCGAGCTGGGCCGTATCCAGGTCTCTTTCGTGGAATATGCGCAGCGGCATGGTGTCGTTACCGCCAGCTATCTCGATTCGATCCGGCATGTGATGAAAGGCATTCCCGGCGCCGAGATCACCGTCGATCAGGAACAAGGCGGCCCTCCAACCGACCCGCCCGTTAACATCGAGATCGCCAGCGAAGACTTTGACGACCTGATCAAAGGCGCCGTGAGTCTTAAGAATTATCTGGACTCTATCCAGACTCCCGGCGTGGAAGAGCTGAAAATGGACATCGACCTCACCAACCCCGAAATAACATTGACGGTTGACCGCCAGCGGGCAATGACCGAAGGCGTCAGCTCAGCGCAGATCGGCCAGCAGTTGCGGACGGCACTGTTTGGCAAAGAATCATCGAAGATCAAGGAAGGAAAAGATGAATACAAGATCCAGATCCGCAACCTGGTCGGTCAGCGCAAAAACCTTAGCGATCTTTTGAACATGAACGTCACCTTCCGCGACATGGCAAGCGGAGGAGCTATCAAAAATGTTCCCATCAGCTCTCTGGTCAAAGTGGACTATACCAGCACACTGGGCAGCGTAAAAAGAAAGAACCAGAAAAGAGTGATCACGCTGAAGTCCAACGTGCTTAATGGCTACACGCCAACAGCCGTCAACCAGCAGCTGGCTCAGTCCATCGCCAACTTTAAAAAGAAACCGGATGGCGTGACTATCAAACAGACCGGTGAGGGCGAACAACAGGCTGAGACCGGCGCCTTCCTCGGTAAAGCCCTCGTCATAGCGCTTGCTGTCATCCTCCTTGTTCTGGTCTTACAGTTCAATTCCATCGGCAAATCAGTGATCATCCTGACAGAGATCCTCTTCAGCGTCATCGGGGTTATCCTTGGATTCGCAATTACAAAGATGGAAGTCTCGGTCATCATGACTGGTCTGGGCATCGTCGGTCTTGCAGGCATAGTGGTGAAGAACGGGATTCTTGTGATCGAGTTCGCTGACGAATTGAGAAGCAGAGGCATGAAAACACGCGACGCCGTTATTGAAGCAGGCAAGACCCGTATCATCCCGGTATTGCTCACCGCCATGGCAGCGATCCTCGCCCTGATACCACTGGCCGTTGGCTTCAACATCAACTTTATCACCCTCTTCTCCGAACTGAATCCACACATCTATTTCGGCGGAGACAATGCGGTCTTCTGGAAACCGCTGTCCTGGACCATCATCTTTGGTCTGGCCTTTGCCTTCTTTATGACCCTCTTCATGGTACCAAGCATGTACCTTATCTATGAGAGACTCAGAAGACCAATGCGCCGCCATTTCGGTGGGAAGTGGATCTCGTTCCTCGGCATCCCTCCCTTCACGATCATCTTCCTGCTGCTGATGTTCGTGACCATTACCTTGCATCGCTTTGAAGTGGCACGCAGAAGACGCAAACTGGCCGGCCGCCGCGGCGCCGACGAGACCTGGATCAGCAGCTGGTTCTAGCAGCCGCTGCCCAATCATCGGGCAGCCGGCACAACGACCTGCCGCACCGCCGGCACCGCACCCGACCTGCCGCAGCCGGCACCGCCGACACCGCACCCGACCGCCGCACCCGGCACCGCCGACACCGCACCCGGCACCGGCGCCGCGACCGCTCATAAAATTTCGCCGCCCCAAAAGCGGCGCAATTTTTAACTTGTATAAAATTTAATTTATGCGCAACAACCACGAGATCGACTACAAAATATACGGCGAAGAACTTCAGTTCGTCGAGGTGGAGCTCGACCCGGGCGAAACCGTCATCGGTGAACCGGGTGGCTTTATGATGATGGATGAAGGCATCGAAATGGCCACGCTTTTCGGAGATGGTTCGGCAGCGGCTCAGCAGGGTGGCCTGCTCAGCAAACTGATGAACGCCGGCAAACGTGTGCTGGTGGGAGAGAACCTTTTCATGACCGCGTTCACAAATATCGGCCAGGGCAAAAAGCGCGTCAGCTTTGCCTCACCCTATACCGGCAAGATCATCCCGCTTGACCTGCAACAGCTGGGTGGCACCATCATCGCGCAAAAGGACGCCTTCCTTTGCGCAGCAAAAGGCGTCAGCATAGGCATCGCCTTTCAGCGCCGTCTGGGCACAGGCATTTTTGGCGGGGAAGGTTTTATCATGGAGAAACTGGAAGGCGATGGTATGGCTTTTGTCCATGCCGGCGGATATATCATCGAAAAGGAACTGCGGGCCGGGGAGATCCTAAAAGTGGATACCGGCTGTGTGGTAGCTTTCCAGCCTTCGGTAGACTTTGACATCGAGTTTATTCGCGGCATCCGAAACTGGATGTTCGGCGGAGAAGGACTCTTCTTTGCCCTGATGAGAGGCCCCGGCAAAGTGTGGCTCCAATCCCTGCCGATCAGCCGGCTGGCCAGCCGCATCTTTCAATACGCTCCCCAGCGCGGCGGACGCCGCGAAGAAGGCAGCATCCTCGGCGGATTGGGAAACCTGCTCGACGGCGACGGATTTTAAGAGCCTGGTCACACGACACTACATAAAAAAAGGGGCATAACTGATATGCCCCTTTTCTATTTATACTATTTTCTTAATTGCGATTGTTACCTGCAAAACGGCTCAGCAGCTGAAGTATCTCGAGATACAACCAGACCAACGTCACCAGCAGACCAAATGCACCATACCATTCCATATATTTTGGCGCACCCATTTTCTCGCCGGTCTCTATCTGGTCAAAGTTGAGCACCAGCATCAAAGCCGCAATGACGACGACAAAAAGATTGAAGACGATACCGATCATGCTGTTATCCCCCCAGTTCAAAAAGGAAATGTTGATCCCGAAGAAACCCAGTATGATGTCTATGAAATAAAATATCGCTATGCCGACTACCGCAGACAGAATAACTGCCCTGAATTTCTCCGTCGCACGGATGATCCGGAAATTATATAGTAGGAATACCGCAAAAGCTACCCCTAATGTGAGCAACACCGCAGTAAAAACGATATTCGGATAGGTCTTTTTGAACATGTCATTGATTATCGCTGACAGACCACCCAAAACAAAACCTTCCAGCACAGCGTAAGCCGGTGAGAGATATCTTGCAAGACTGGGCTTAAAGCTGGTAGCAAAGGCGCAGATAAGACCGCCGATCGCTCCCACTGCAAGCAGGGTCATCACCGTAGGACCTTTACCCGAGAAATATAATTTCCAGGTAAAAGCAGCTCCCGCCAGCACCAGAAATAAAAGAAAACCGAATTTTTGCATGGAGCCTCTTACAGTCATTACGCCATTGTCCGTTTCGGACAAAGACCGGCTGAAGATCTTTTCAGAGAGGGTTGGATTACTGGATTGAAAAAGTGCCATAGTTGTTAGAGTTTAAGAAAAACAAAGTTATACATAGAATAACATATCTCCCTCTTTCTGGTTGGGCGGATATGCTGAATTTAACAAATTTTGAGCGACGCTGCTCATCTCCGCTTTCCGGCGCCACGCTGCCTATCTCCGCCTGCCGCCACCACCGCGCTGTGGGGGTGGGGGAGTACCACCAGCTGGGGGCTTCCCTGGATTGCCACCGCCATCCCGACCTTCCCGCCCCGCGCCATCCCGACCCGCGCCATCCCGACCACCGCCATCCCGGCCGCCGCCATCGCGTCCGCCACCACCATGCTGGGGCTGATGCTTGTGATGACCATGTTTCTTCTTCCTGTCCGCCTTTTCGAGTGTCCGAAGGCTGATCTGCCCTACAAGATCGACAAATCCGCTTTCTTCCGTTTCCTTCGGCTTCCCTGTGGTTACTTCCACCGGCTCCAGCGCGTCCGGAACGACGTTCTGCATATTCTGCTGCCTGATCTTTCTGACCCTTTCTATCGTAAGAGGGTATTGTTTATTACTGTCCGGCAGCACATACCACATCAGGTTCTTAAAAATATCCTTTTTGATCAGGATTGCCGTACCCTTTGCTACCTGCAAGGTCTCGGCATTGTCCGGGAAATTCTGCAGGGCGTCCAGGTAAGTATCCAATTCGTAGTTAAGACAACACTTTAACCGGCCGCACTGGCCGCTCAGCTTGCTCTGGTTGATCGATAGGTTCTGGTAACGGGCAGCTGTCGTATTGACGGACTTGAAGTCGCTGAGCCAGGTGCTGCAGCATAATTCGCGGCCACAGCTACCGATCCCACCAACCTTAGCGGCTTCCTGCCGGGCGCCTATCTGGCGCATTTCCACTTTCAGACGAAACTCACCCGCATACAGCTTTATCAGCTCGCGGAAATCCACCCGGTCGTCGGCTATATAGAAAAACGTAGCCTTTCTTCCATCAGCCTGTATCTCAACTTCGCTCATCTTCATGTCCAGCTTCAGCTGCCGGGCTATCGCCCTCGACCTGATCAGCGCATCCCTCTCCCGGCCTTTGTTCTGCGTCATGATTTCCAGGTCTTTATCATTTGCCTTGCGCAAAACCTTTTTTATCTCCGGATTCTTTTCTTCCACGCCTTTTTTCTTCAGCTGCAGACGCACCAGCTCTCCCGTCAGGGTCACTTCCCCGACATCAAATCCGCTGACCCCTTCCACACTGACCATATCTCCCTTTTCAAACAGCAGGGTAGTGGCATTGCGATAAAAATCTTTGCGGCTTCCCTGGTTAAAACTTACTTCGACGATCCTGCATCCGCTTTCCGGATCACTAAAGGGCAGGTTGGCCAGCCAGTCATGTACGTTGAGTCTGTTACATCCGCCGGTACTGCATCCTCCATTGCTCTTACATCCGGACGGCTTTCCATCTTTGGAAGTTCCACAGTTGCTACATCCCATATCCCAATTATATTAATAAGAATTAAAAAATTGACCTTCGGTCGATAGACTTCCAGTCTATTTAGAATGAATTGACCTTCGGTCCTTCGACCTACGATCTGTTTATATGTAAAAAGAAGGGAATACCGCACAGGCAGGAAGAAGCTACTGCTCATATGAGCCGTTATGCGAAATATGTTGAATGCAAAATACGCTCTTTCAACGGCCATGACCCTGATCCTCGTCAACTCACTCACCCGACCAGCCTGTCCCGAATACACTTCTTTTCAATGGCCTGCAAGGGCCATGCTCAAATATACACACAAACAGGGATTTATTTTACCGGTTGCTGCTTTTTTCCTGGCAGTGCCGACAGCGCTACCAGACCCCAGCATCCCTCAAGGACAACAAAAGGCCAGTAGCGGATCAATACGGACGCATAACAGGAAAGCCCTGCCCCAATAATATTGAGAAAAATATAGAGCCGGCTTTCCTGTGTGATAAACCGGAAGAGGCTTAAAAAGAAGGCCGCCAGCAACAAGGTGACCCCGATAGCACCGACTATACTTGAATAGCTCATTTTCAATTAGTTAAAAAATGTATTTAATAGCAGGTCCAGCTGCCTTTCTGCCTCGGTCGGCCCTTTCCCGGCCCCAACCGTAATTTCTTTGGCTCTCCTGATGATCTCCGCTGCATCCTGAATATAAGGTCCTTCTATCAGTTCATATCCTTCCTGCCGAACCATTTCCCCAATAATGTCAGATGTCGCTTCAGGATGGAATTGTAGTCCCAGCACGTTCTCCCCCAACCGGAAAGCCTGATTCAAGCAACCGGCGCTGTATGCCAGACGAACAGCCCCTGGAGGCAGGTCAAAGGTCTCTCCATGCCAATGAAAAAATCCACCTCCGGAGCCCAACCCTCCACCCCCTGAACCCAATCCCTCAGCCACAGGACTCAATCCCTCAGCCGCGGGATCCAATCCCGCTTCCCCCGGAAACATCCTTCGGGCTTCATCCGTCCAAAACACCGGAAAAAAACCGATCTCTTTCTCCGGGTTGGGATATACCCGCCCCCCTTTTACTTCAGCGATCAGCTGAGCCCCCATACAGATACCCAATACTTTTTTCCCGGCCCCGATGGCTGCCGCTATCAAATCCTTTTCCAGCCGCAGCCAGGGGAATTCCGCTTCATCATGCACACTCATTGGGCCTCCCATAATGATCAGGGCATCAAAATCGTCCAAAGAGGGTAGCCCCATATCTTCAAATAGAAAAGTCGTTTGCACGGTATAGCCCTGCCGCCCGATCCATCGGATCAGTAGCCCCGGAGGTTCAAAAGGAACATGTTGCAGACAATGGAAACGCATAATTAGTTAATATGTACCGTCTTATGTTCGGCCAGGATATGCAGCAGCTTTATCGTCAGCGCATGGAACAGCATCTTCGCATGCGCATTTCGTTCGATATAATACGCCGCCCGGTCCAGCTCCTCGATAATAGCCTTCTGCTGACCTACATCGGCTATCTTATTCAGACGCAGCGCAATATCCTTTTCCCCATCCGGTATATTCAGCAGGGAAGCGTCAATGTAGCGCAAACGGATCGCCTGCTCCAGCAAATGATTGAAATACCGCAGGAATTGCTTCTGCCTTTCGCGCCCCGACTTGCTGATCTCGTCGATCCACTTTACCTGGGCGATGGGACCGTTCTTCAGTATAGCATTCAGCCATTCGCGCAACACCCCCTGCCAGTCGTCATCCGCATGTCGTATCAGCTGTAAGGCCTCGTGATAGTTGCCTTCACACAACACGGCTATCTGCCGGGCCTGTTCCGCGGGCAGTTTGGCCCGCTCCAGTAAAGCCTGTTCTATATCCTTCGTCTCCGGCAACGGGATCTTTACCAGCTGCGTCCGGGAAAGGATGGTTTGAAGCACCAGCGACTCATTTTCTGCGACCAGCAGGAACAAGGTATCCGGCGGCGGCTCCTCGATCAGCTTCAGCAGCTTGTTGCCCTCATTCCCCAGGTACTCAGGCATCCAGAGGATGAGGATCTTATATCCGCTCTCAAAACTCTTCAGACTTAGCTTGTGGATGATGTCATTACATTCCTGGGCAGTGATATTCCCCTGTTTGTTCTCCGCGCCGATGTACTGTAGCCAGTCATAGGCATTTCCATAGGGGTATTTCCCCATGAACTCCCGCCACTCCGAACCATAATCCGTACTTACCGGTTTGTCACCCGATTTTTTTGGTATCACCGGATAGGAATAATGAATGTCGGGATGAATCAGCTGACTGGCCTTGACACAAGCCGCACAAACCCCACAGGCATCGGCCATCATGGGACCGGCTTTCTTCTCACACACCACATACTGGGCAAAAGCCAGTGCCATCGGCAAAGACCCGCTGCCCTCCTGACCAAGAAAAAGAAGAGCATGACTCAGCCGGTTGAGCTGGACCATCTCGACAAGGGTTTGTTTCACCTGCGTCTGCCCGATGACTTTTGAGAATGACATAGCCACAAATATAACGAAAAAGGGAGGCCGTCAGGCCTCCCTTATATAGCAGGTCCGCAGGACCCTAATTCAGATATTTCGTTATCTCCGCATCCATCGGCTTCACCTTGCTGGGGAACACCGCAACCAGCTTTCCATTCTCATCCAAAAGGAACTTGGTAAAATTCCATTTGATCACCGGACTGGCAACACCCAGCTTATTCGCTTCTTCCGTAAGATACTTGAAAAGCGGATGAATATTGTCTCCAACCACGTCCACTTTCTCGGCCATCGGGAAGGTGACACCATAATTCTTTGTACAGAACTCACTGATCTCCTGGCTTGTTCCGGGCTCCTGCTGACCAAAGTTGTTTGCAGGGAATCCTACGATCACCAGCTTGTCCTTATACTGCACATATAATTTCTCCAGGTCGGCATATTGAGGAGTGTAGCCGCACTTGCTGGCAGTATTTACGATCAATATTTTTTTGCCCTTGTATTTGGAAAGGTCAATCGGTTTGCCATCCAGGCCAGGCACCTTAAAATCGTATACGCTGGTGGTACCGGCGACCAAAAAAAGTGAAAGAAGAAGTGCGCGTAACATAATGTTTAATTTTATTGATTAATGGGGCCCCGCAGGGGCCTCATCAAAGGTAACTCATAGGGCCGGCCCTGCCCAACTAACAATTTAATTATTGCCTCTCATAGCTTCCCAGATCAGGTGACACCACCACTCTGGGATTCCCATCCAGATCGACCAAAAGACTCGTCGTCACCCCTTTATCGATAGCAGGAGAACCGGCCTTCAGATGAAAGTCATAAAAAACCTTCGAATTATTAACACTATCGAACAAAGGATCCATATTCGTGATCATCCCTGTCGCCGTGACATTCGCCGGAGCGGTCTCCACCTTCCAAAGACAATTGGTAAAGCTGACGCTAAAGATACCGGTACTCTGCCGGCTTACACTTACCTCATCGTTCACGGTCCCGTTACTGCCCCAAAAAATGCAATTGGTAAAAATGGCCTCGACATCACCCGCTGCCGAACCTCCTCCCTGCGTATAGACATCGGACAAAGACAGGACAGGTTGCGTATGGGGGAGATAAATATTGGAATAAGACGCCGCCGTACAATTGGTGAATTGATAAATGCCGCCGCCACCCAGTTCAATATTTTTACCGCAATTGCTGATCAGACAATTATTCGCCAGTAAATTTCCCTGTATGCCCATGATGCCCGCGTCAGAACTGTTGTCGATGATACACTGATCAAGGATCAGCTTTGCCTGGTTGCCTATAGGAGGCGACTCCGCAACAACGGCCTGGTATGCATTCTTTATCACCGCATAGGAAAGATGACTATCGCTGCTCGTCTCACGGAAATAGATACCCGGCCAGCTGCCTGGAAAATTCCGGTATGGATCATCAAGCCGGTCTCCCAGGAAATAAACTCTCGTGCTGTCAAAATGATCTCCCGTCACCTGGAGACTTCCATCCACCAGCATCGGGGCGCCGGCATGAAAATAAACACGGCATCCCGCAGGAATGGCCAGCACGGCGCCGGTATCTATCTGTAGTCCGCCAAGAATGACATAAGGCAACGTTCTGTCCCAGACCGTATTACCGGTAATTACCTGGTTGCGGAGAAAATGAGCATTCTGACCATATGCCTGCAGCTGGATGAATTCCTGCTTGCCATTGAACTGAACTGCAATACTATCCTGCAGAATAAAAGGAAGACCGGCACTGGTGGGATTGACCCGGACGGCCACAAAGATATAAACGCTGTCACCTGCCTCGAGCTCTAAATTGCCACGCTCAGGTCCGGCATAACCATCGACATTGATACTGAACGGAGACGCAGCCCCACCCATTAGCTTCACATCCGTCAGACGCAGCTTCTGATCATTGGTGTTGATTATCCGGACGGCTTCCGTAACTGATCCGGTCGAGGTGAACACCGTATCGAAAAAAAGGGTGTCGGATGAAAGACGGATGAGAGCATCCCCGCCGGTAATAAAAGAATCCTTCCGGCAGGCGAATTGAAAAAGGACAATGGATGATAATAAGAGGAGCAGCAGCTTCTTCATTGAACTAAAGATACAAATAGTTTATAGTATTGACCCCCGGGAACGCCCGGCTAAAATAAGATCTGGTACACTTCTTCAACACGTCCTACCGGCACAACCTCGATATCGAACTTGGCCCCGCTAAGTCCTTTCTGATTGTATTTGGAAACAAATATCTTTTCAAAACCCAGCTTCTCGGCTTCGGCTATGCGTTGCTCGATACGATTGACAGCCCTTATCTCACCGCTCAGCCCCACCTCCCCCGCAAAACAGATCCGCGAAGAGACCGGTACGTCCTCATAGCTGCTCAGCAACGAGCAAAGTACAGCCAGGTCAATAGAAGGATCCTCTACTTTCAACCCACCCGCGATGTTCAAAAAGACATCCTTGACCCCAAAATGAAAACCTCCCCTTTTTTCCAGGACGGCCAGCAACAATTGTAGTCTGCGCAGGTCAAATCCGCTGACGGTCCGCTGGGGTGTACCATATACCGATTGTGTTACAAGGGCCTGCACTTCTATCAGCAGGGGCCGCATTCCCTCGATCGTCGCCGCAATGGAAATGCCGCTTAGCTGCTCTTCCTTTTGCGTGATCAGCAGCTCGCTCGGATTACTTACTCCTCTCATCCCCTGGTCCGTCATTTCATAAATGCCCAGCTCGGCAGTGCTGCCAAACCTGTTCTTCAGCGTACGCAGGATCCGGTAGGCATAATGCCTGTCACCTTCAAATTGCAGTACCGTATCTACCATATGCTCCAGCATCTTGGGGCCTGCAATACTCCCATCCTTGGTGATATGCCCTATTAAGAAGACCGGCGTGCCCGTTTCCTTGGCATAACGCTGAAATTCGGAGGTGCATTCCCGTATTTGCGAAACACTGCCGGCAGAGGACTCAATGTAAGGAGATTGCAGGGTCTGGATCGAGTCTATGATCACCAGCTGCGGACGCAACTTTTTTATCTCCTGGAAAATGATCTGCGTCGAAGTCTCTGTTAAAAGGTAAAAATCTTCATTCGTTATATTCAGCCGGTCCGCACGCATCTTGATCTGCTGCTCGCTTTCCTCGCCACTAATATACAGCGTCTTTACATTTTGCAGACGAAGCCCATTCTGAAGGAACAACGTACTTTTACCAATGCCCGGCTCTCCTGCTACAAGCACAATGCTGCCGGTTACAATACCGCCACCCAATACCCGGTTGAGCTCGGCATCCGGACTAACAATCCTTTTTTCATCCGCACTCACCACTTCACTTAAGGACATCGTCCGAACCTCTTTTTTATCCGTGGTAAATTTTTTCCATTCCGTCTCAGCCAATTTGTTATCCTTCATGATGACCTCTTCGACAAAAGTGTTCCATTGATCGCAGGATGGACACTTACCTAACCACTTTGTACTTTCATTTCCACAGTTGCTACAGAAAAAAGCCGTCTTGATTTTGCTCATGCGGTAAAGTTAGTAGCTTATCGCGGTCTATAGTCTTCCCTATTTTGGAATTTGAGCATCTGCATTGATGCAAAGAATATCTCAAACACGATTTTTTATAAAAAAGATGGGGATGAAAAAATGAGAGATCAGGAAAAGTGTATAAAAAGTAAAAGGGCCAGCTAAATCGCCGGCCCCTTACTTACTAACCCATTAAATTCTTGCACTAAATTACAAATTAGCGCCACATTGCAAAATAATTTTTTCGGGGTGTGAATAACTTTAAAACCCCTTCAGGCCTTCCCGGGAACTTACTATAAATATATGTAATTGATTGATATTAAATATGATATAACATTATTTTGAACTACCCCTTCAAGTCTGTTTTTGGTAAAAGATTGAAAATTAACCCGCCTGAAATAGCAGGGATCAACAGAATTTATTTTTAGCGGCCCCGGCCTTCTCTTTCCGATTTTAAGCCAAAAAAAATCGGATCTTTTCACATATCAATTATTAAAATATTTAATGTATTCGACTCAATACGGCAAATTGTTTTATTATGTTAATGTCGGTTAACATTATATTTCCCAAATATATTAACTTCGGTAAACTTACCCTTCTCCTTAAGTTTTTAAACCTAATCCCAGGAAAAAACATCCTCAAAAGGAAATTTTTTGCATTGGATGAACTGCTGATCTATTTTCAATAAATGGCAAGGTATGGTCTCCATTGCCAATTTGAACACAAACGGCTGATAGTGTTATTCTTATCTGGAACTGCGATTTGGTCACGCGTTTCCTGAAAAAATGACAATTAGAATTAAATTCTAATTAAAAAAATTGTAATTTAAATAACCGGAACTAACACTCCTATACTGCACATGAGAATACCTGACCGCTTGCTGAAAAGGCATTCCGCTGCCCTTGAGCAAAGGATTATCCGCTCAAAACGCAAAGGTCTCTACCTCCAACAGAGAACCGATCTTCAATGTCGATACCTATTTGCTCTCTTATGTGCTCTCCTGTATCAGGAGAAGGCCTTTCCTATATCTTTTTACCAGCTTATCTACTACTACACATGATAAAATTCCGAATTTATCAGAAGAATGTGTGACTCAATGTTGACAGTGAAAGACGGCCCCGGTGTCTACCGGGGCCAATTTATTAATGCTAACCAAAAAGAAGCCCCGCTGATGCGAGGCTTCTTTTTATAATTTTATTTCATCTTCCTGCTTATCAAAGAAATGAAACTCGGTCAGATGATAATTCGTATTGGCACGGATCCGGATCTTCTGCTTATACTTCCACCTCCATTTCCACTGTCTCGAACCAAAACCCAGAAAACCGGCTTTTGTCAGATAAGCATGCATAATGGGATGCACCGCCAATATCAGATCCTTATGCTGGTGATTGAGCAGGTAGCTTAAATTCTTTTCAATTTCATCCTCCAGGATCAGGGCGGAAGAGATCTTTCCCGTACCATTACAGGTAGGACAAACCTCCTGCGTGTTGATAGTAACCTCCGGCTTCATCCGCTGCCGGGTTATCTGCATCAGCCCAAACTTTGAAATGGGCAGTACAGCATGTTTGGCCCTGTCCGTCCGCATAAAGTTCTCCATCGCCTCTATCAGCTTCCGCTTGTTGTCGGGCAGCTTCATGTCGATGAAGTCTACTACGATAATCCCTCCCAGGTCACGCAGCCGCAATTGCCGGGCAATTTCTTCGGCCGCCTCCATGTTGGTCTCCAGTGCATTCTGCTCCTGGTTGTTACTCACGCTCTTATACCCGCTGTTGACGTCGATAACGTGTAAAGCCTCGGTATGCTCGATGATCAGGTAGGCACCGCTCGGCAGGTTCACCGTCTTTCCAAAAGCGGCTTTCACCTGCTTCGTCACGCTGAACTGGTCGAAGATGGGCGAACCATTATGATAATAGGAGACAATGTCTATCTTGTCCGGAGCGATCCGCTGAATATAGCTCTTGGTATCGTTAAAGATATTCCGGTCGTTGATGACGATCTTATTAAAATCCTCATTCAGCAGATCCCGGAGCATACTCGTCGTCTTTGTCTGCTCACTCAGGATCTTCGCCGGCGCCACCGATCCCTTCAGATTGTGCTGTATCGTCTTCCAGGTTGCCACCAGCTCCGTAAGATCCTCATGCAGCTCAGCCGTATTCTTTCCTTCCGCAGCTGTACGCACGATAACCCCGAAATTCTTCGGTTTTATCGCTTCGACGATCTTCTGCAGCCGTTTCCGCTCGTCGGAAGAATGGATCTTCCGTGAAACCGCTACTATATCATTAAACGGAGTGATGACGACGAACCTGCCGGGAAGAGAGATCTCACAACTTAGACGGGGACCCTTTGCAGCGATCGGCTCCTTCAGGATCTGTACGAGAATATGAGGCTTGCCATTCAATACCTCATTGATCTTTCCCGTTTTAATGATCTCCGGCTCTACCTGGAAGGTGCCAAACTCAAATCCCCCGGCACTGGTGTCGTTCATAGCCTGTTGCGTGAATTTCAACAGCGACCGGGCATAAGGACTCAGATCTGTATAGTGAAGAAATGCGTCTTTTTCAAAACCCACATCGACAAATGCAGCATTCAATCCCGGAATGAGCTTTTTAACCTTTCCAAGGTATAAATCTCCGACCGCAAAGCTCGCATCAGCCTTTTCATGGTGAAGTTCCACCAGCTTTTTATCCTCTAATAGGGCTATCTCAACACCCTGCGGAGTCGCATTTATGATCAGTTCCTTATTCAAGCGTATCGGGAGTTTTCCATCGACATCTACGGGACGGTCCGCCAAAGAAGCGGACCGTCCCGTAAAGGCAACTATTTGTTCTTCTTCTTATGGCGATTCTTTCTCAGTCTTTTCTTCCGCTTGTGCGTCGCAATCTTATGACGCTTACGCTTTTTACCACAAGGCATACTCAATTCATTTTTATAGTTAAAAAATAATAGACCATGATCACATCGGCGGTCTCCCGCCACCCGCTACTGCAAAGTCTTGATTCGCTGATCTATCGCCTGGATCATCTCCGGATTACTGATCATCTTCTTTACAGCCCCATACCATAGTACGGCATTCGCTTTCTCGCCTTTTTGCTCATACACATCGGCCAGAAGGAGCATCGCTTCGATATTGCCAGGTTGATGTCGGACAACTGTTGTCAGACGTTCGATTGCTTTATCAAATTGACCCGATTCTACTCCCCCAACACCCAGCATAAACTGAGCATACATATTGGTGGAATCCCGGTGGGCTACTTCCAGGATCCGCTGGATCCCCTGCATGACTTCTGTCGGATTGTCCGCCTTACTACCAAAAATGTAGCTGGCTCCAAGCCCTACCTTTGTGGAATCATTCCCGGGATTCAGTTCTAATGCCTTTTCAAACAACTCTTTAGCACTTGTAGCCATCCAGCTTTTTAAAGCTGGGTTATCCTGACCACGCAAGCTTTGCAAAAATAATTGGGCAGCAAAGGTGAGACTTTTTTCAGAATTTTCCAATTTAGCCGCTTCTCCGCTATAATGCGCATATAATAAAAAGCCATCCGCAACTGAATCCTTCCAGAAAGTGGCCAGTTGCCGGTCGGCATTTATCTGCTGCAACTTCACATCACCCCGTACGACGGATTGTTGCAGTCTGTTTACATAAGATAGTTGAGCAGGAGTTAAACGAGCTTGGGATGCTTGTAGAATATCCTGTAAACCAATGGATTTAACAAGGGAAGCCCCAGGAGCACCCGCTTCGGAGGGCTCCGGTTTGTGTTGTGGAGGAACAGTGTGTCCAAAAAAATACAGAGCGAGTAGTAATAGCACCCCGGTGCCGGCTACCAGATATTGCTGTCTCTTCATGCTGATAATTAGAGACGCAAATCTACATCTCTTCGTCCGGGTTTGGCTGATCTTCCTTCACAGACTGCAATTTTTTTACTTCCGCTACAAATTCCTTAGCAGGTTTGAAGGCCGGGATATAATGCTCAGGAATATGAACAGCCACATTCTTCTTGATATTACGGCCGATCTTTGCAGCCCGTTTCTTAGTGATAAAACTCCCGAATCCCCGGATGTAAATATTTTCACCTGCGGAAAGAGTTTCTTTCACTTCTTTGAACATGGTTTCCAACGTCACCAGGACGTCAACCTTAGGTATACCTGTTTTTTCCGATATTTGGTTAACAAGGTCTGCCTTTCTCATGGGGATTAAGTTTTATAAGTTTCTGATTTTAAAT
>DASYEB010000012.1:0-16895 GCA_036499285.1 Puia sp.
AAATTGGGGTTGAAATTAAACCTTTAGGAGTAAGGGCCGTCCAACCCGCGCAGGGGGCCTTTTACATATGAAAATAATAATAGTATTGATAGCCGCGCTGGTTGCGGGAAATGTGACTCATGAGCCGGCGGCCAGCGGAGGGGTGGGGATGCGATTTCCTTATCGGCAGGCGGGGTTGACGGAGCGGCAGGCGGCGGCGCATCTGTTGAGCCGGTTTACGTATGGGGCTGGTCCGGGGGAGGTGGATGCTGTGGTAAAGATGGGGCTGGAGAAATGGTTTGCGCAGCAACTGGAGGGCAGTTTGCCGGATGACTCGCTTGTGCAGGTGCTGGACCGCTATGATGCCTTGAAATTAACAAACGAAGAAATAGCCAAAACTTATCCGCGCATCGGGCAGGTGGTCCGGATGGCCGTCCGGGATGGTGTGATCAGTAAGGATTCTGTAAAGGTCGACCGGAAGGAATACAGGAATGCCTTGCAGGCTTATATGCAGCAGAAGGGGTATAAAAGGGAGCAGGAGCTGTTCCGTCAGTTTATAAATCAGAAGGTCCTTAGGGCCGCCTACTCGCAGAATCAATTGCGGGAGGTACTGACCGATTTTTGGTTCAACCATTTTAATGTTTCCATTACAAAGAATGACTGTGCTGAATTTATTCCTGCGTATGAGCGGGATGTGATACGTCCTGCGGCATTGGGAAGTTTTAGTGAATTATTGCTGAGGACGGCTAAGTCGCCGGCAATGTCGTATTACCTGGATAATTTTAGTAGTAGTGTGGCGGGAGATTCAATGATGGCGGGGGCGAAGAAAAATCGCGGTCTCAACGAGAACTATGCCAGGGAGGTGATGGAGCTGCACACGCTGGGGGTGGATGGAGGATATACTCAGCAGGATGTGACCCAGGCGGCGAGGGTGCTGACGGGCTGGGGTGTATACCCGATGAATGAGAATGGAAAGGGTCTGATCGGGCGGTTTAGTGAAGATCAGCTGGCGAGGCGTGGGTTTGTGCATGAGGGTGACTTCTTCTTTAATGCGAACAGGCATGACAGGGGTGAGAAAAAGGTACTGGGGCAAACGTTTGTGGCTGGCGGCGGATATGAAGAGGGGGTGCGGCTGCTGGAAATGCTGGCGCATCATCCTTCTACGGCGGCCTTTATCACACGGAAGATAGCGGTCAGATTTGTCAGTGACAATCCGCCGCAGTCGCTGCTGGATAAGATGGCGAAGACTTTCCGGGACTCGAATGGAGATATCAAAAAGGTGCTGATTACGATGGTGGACGCGCCGGAGTTCTGGAGTGCGGATGCCGTAAGAGAGAAGACAAAGTCGCCTTTTGAGCTGGCTATTGGCGCAGTCCGCAGCTTGCATGGAACGATAGAACAGCCTTACCAGCTATATACCTGGGTGACGCGGATGGGCGAGAAAAAATATTATTACCAGGCGCCGACGGGTTTTCCCGACAAAGGTTCCTATTGGATCAATACGGGTTCGTTGCTGAACCGGATGAATTTCGGGCTGGCGCTGGCGTCGGGGCGGATCCCGGGTGTGAGCATCGACCTGGTGGCGTTGAATAACGGGCATGAACCTGAGAGCGCGCAGGCGGCGCTGATCGCTTATGGAAAGATCATTTTGCCGGAGCGGAACCTGGAGGCGACGATGAAGCGGCTGATGCCGATGCTGAATGATCCGACGCTGGCGCAGGTGGTGGGCATCATTATTGGTTCGCCGGAGTACCAGAGACGATAATCTTAAAAATACGATCATGGTATCAAGGAGAGGTTTTTTGAAGGGGGGTGGTCTGGCCTTGTTCGGGGTTGGGCTGATGGGAGGGATCCCGGCCTTTATGGCGGAGGCCGCTGCCAGTGACAAGATCATTTCGCCGTACAAACGGAAGAAGGTGATGGTTTGTATCTTCCAGCGCGGGGCGATGGACGGGCTGATGGCGGTGACGCCTTTTACCGATACTTATCTGCAGTCGGCGCGGCCTGGTCTGTCTTTATCCGCGGTCAGCGGGGGAAAGGGGACTCCGCTGATCGATCTGGATGGTCGATGGGGGCTTCATCCCGGCATGAAGGCTTTTGAACCGTTGTACCGGGAAGGGCGGCTTGGGATCGTACATGGCATCGGGTCACCCAACAATACCCGCTCTCACTTTGATGCGCAGGACTATATGGAATCGGGTACGCCCTTTAATAAGGGAACGGCCAGCGGTTGGCTGAACAGGGCGGTGGGATTACTGGGTCATGAAGCGTTGACGCCTT
Organism: Puia sp.; assembly: GCA_036499285.1. GTDB lineage: Bacteria > Bacteroidota > Bacteroidia > Chitinophagales > Chitinophagaceae > Puia. The sequence goes on from DASYEB010000012.1 coordinate 2,260, forward strand.
TTACTGCGGTAAGTCTGACCTCGGCATTACCAAGATCGTTCTATGGGGATTATCCTTCAGTGGCGATAAGCAACCTGTCCGATTTTACTATCCAGCTCAGGGGAAACGAAGTTGCGGCAAATACTGCGGCGCGTAGTTTTGAAGACCTTTATGATCAGGCTTCGCCGGGTTTGCTGCATGAGACCGGCAAGGAGAGTTTTGAAGCGATGAAGATGCTGCAGCGCGCGGATGTCGGTAACTACCGGCCTGCGGGCGGGGCTGTCTATCCCAATACCCCGCTGGGCAATTCCCTTCGGCAGGTGGCGCAGCTGATCAAGATGGATGTAGGTTTGGAAGTAGCCTTTACCGAGTCCAATGGTTGGGACACCCATTTCAACCAGGGAACTGACAATGGCGTTTTTGCCCGGAACGTGGCCGATCTCAGCAATAGCATCGCTGCATTCTGGATGGATCTGTCGACTTACCAGGATGATGTGACGGTGATGACGATGACGGAGTTTGGGCGTACGGTGCATCAGAATGGTACGGGAGGGACGGATCACGGCCGGGGTAGCTGTAATTTTATTCTTGGCAATGATGTGGCTGGGGGTAAGGTTCATGGGAATGTGGGTGTGCTGACGGTGGAGAATTTGGAAGATGGAAGGGATCTGCCGGTGACGACGGATTTCCGGAGTGTCTTCAGCGCGGTGGCGGACGTTCACTTAAAGATATCGGATGATAAGGCGTTGTTCCCGGAATGGAATGGGAAGAAGGCCGAGGTTATGAAGGCGTAAAAAATAGCTTAGATTTGGGCTATGGATGCGGCATTTATTTACGAGACGATGCGGAAATTCCGCCTGGCTGCTGCGGCTTCAATATCAGCTGATCATCAACCTGAAACAGCGGTTCTCGGGATCGCTGTCACTCCTGACCTTGAAATTGTTTTTGATACGGTGCGGTCCTCCCGCAAATACCGCAACCTGGTCGCCCACCCAAAAGTAGCGCTGATGGTCTGGAAGACTGGAGCGACCGTTCAATATGAAGGAGAAGTAAGAGAGCCTGGCGGTCCGGAAGACGACGGCTATCGCGAGGTATAGAATTGCAGTTATGAAAGTAATACTATGGAAGACACCAAAGGAGTTGCGGCGGGGGCAGCCGGCGACGGGAGTATCGGAAGAAACGGTAGCGGGGTCTTATCGATCCTGGCCGACAATTTCACCATTCTTCGCAACAGGGATATCCGCGTCTATCTTTCCGGGAATGCGGTGAGTTTGATAGGGGACTGGATGCAGCAGACGGCGCAGGCCTGGGTAGTCTGGGAGCTGACGCATAGTACGACGGCGCTGGGTATTGTAGCCTTTTTCTCGCAAATCCCTTTTTTTCTTTTTGGTCCGTGGGTGGGGGTGATATCGGACCGGTATGACCGGCGAAAGATATTGCTGGTGACGCAATCCCTGATCATGTTGTTTGCTTTTACACTGGCGGCGCTGGTGCAGTGGCATTTGCTGCAGCTGTGGCATGTCTATGTGCTGGCTTTTTTGCTGGGTATCGTGACGGCGTTTGATGTCACGGCTGAGCAGGCTTTTATGGGGGACATTGCCGGGGCGGGGAATATCCGCAAGGCGGTGGCGGTGAATAATTCGCTTACGCAGCTGACGCGTCTGGCGGGGCCATCGCTTGCGGGCTGGCTGATATCAAGAGTGGGTATCGCTCCCTCTTTCTGGTTGAACGGGCTGACCATCGTGATCACTATAATATGTATCATATCGGTGCACACACGCCGTGACGTGAAGAAGGAGGCGGGCAACGGGCTGAAACAGTTCCGGGAAGGCTGGCGATTCTTCCGGAAGCATGGCTTGTTGCGGCTGATCATGATCTTTGCGGCGGCGCAGGCTTTTTTTGGGCTGTCTACGATACAGCTGTTGCCTGCCGTTGCGACGGTGATCCTGAAAGGAGATGCGAATACGCTTGGTAAATTGCTGGGAGCGGCCGGTGCGGGGGCGTTGGTGGGTATTGTCTTTGTCTTGCCCTTTGTCGAGAGGATAAAGAAGCCCTGCATGGCGATAGGCGGGGCGCTGATGTGGTCGGGTATCTGGTATATTCTTTTTTCGCGCTTTGATAATCTTTATCTGGCGTTGTTGTGCCAGTTTATGACCAGTCTTGGAGCGGCGAATGTGGTGACCTTGTCTATAGGGCTTGCGCAGGAGCTTACGCCGCCTGGCATGCGTGCGCGTATCGTCAGTACTTTTCTAATGATCATATTTGGGCTGCAGCCGGTGGCGTCTTATCTGATAGGGAATGGGGCGAGTCGTTTCGGGTTACAGCCTGTCATCCTGGTGAATGGGATACTGATGGTGCTGGTGCCGTCGGTATTGCTGATGCTGCCAAAATTGAATCAGCTGCGGCGGCCGGAGGGAACAGAGAAAGTGCCGGATCGTTGTGTGGGGTTTTAAGCAGGAATAAAATATGGGTGTTTTAACCCATGTCGTTAAGTTTAGGTGAAAAGGGTGATTTAACGGTCGGCCGTAATTGAAAAAGAAGTCCTTAGTTAAACCTCCAGGACTTCGGTGACGTGGTTTTTATCCGCGTTGCTCTGGAAAGTTGTCTTTTGCGGGATTTGCAGGAACCATCCCCTTTGTCTATATTGGCGGTTAAACAACTGTGGTGCAGACTGTCTACCTGATTTTCGCCATACTTTGCTTCATATCCCCTTTCCTACCGAAACCCAGACTTTGGGCTTTCCGGCAACATGGAGAGAGGTGTGAGGGAAAAATCCATCGGGTCTATTATGTCTATAACGATGAGGGCGGTAAATCCGTCGATCGGATTACGGTGCAGTTCACGTCGAAAGGCGGTGAGCTCATTACATCGGACCTAGTCATCAGCGGTGTTGGGTTCTGGATGCTGTTCAAAGAAGGTGACCGGGTTCGGGTGATCTACGACGCGACCGATGCCACTCGGTTTACCCTAACTGAACTGCCGTCTGATACTTTGGTTAATGCGGCATGTATCATTGCGGGCTTGTTCTTTTTGGTTTGTTGGTCGTAAATTTTGGTGCGGGTTGTAGATCTTCCGTTAATACCCTGAGCCGCTGAGTGACCAAACGATCAAGTAGGCTGTTGATTTTTGTTATCCGATCCTTCGGGGTGGTGCCTCGACTCGAACGCCAACGACGACCGGCGCCCTATGGGGGGAAATACATAGCGTTTAGTTAAGTGACGCCGTTTTCATAAGTCTTTGTAAGTCATATGGTATAATCGGGGCTGTCTTTTCTTTCTGGGGCTTTTCCTGCCTGGGCGATCAACTTCTTTGTTCAGTTCAACCTGTGTATCGAATACGGCTAATGCAGCTTTGATTTTGTTCTTTATAAACAGGGCGATCAACGATACTTTTGTCATCCAGTAAGCGTAAGTGCGATTGATCTTTTGCCGATGTTTTACCTCACCAATTCTCTTGGCCTCGCGGTATTCTTTAATGACTTTTTCTTCTATCGGGAACGCCAGTGAGGCACACAGGTTCATCATCATGATCTTCGCATAGATATCCTGTTTGACCGCGATAGCGGTTTTCCCGCTGAAGGCTTCCACTTGCACCCTGGCCTTATACATCTTATGGCCTTCTTCGATACCCCATCGAAGCTTATAAAGATCGCCGAGTTCTCCTATTTTGTATTTGGCAGGATCAAGCAGAGAAGTACACAACACCTGAAGATTTCCTTCCTCGTCGAAGACCTTTACCAGCCTGCATTTGATCGTTTTTTTCATTCCAGGGTACTGCTGCCCGTAGCGCTCATAATCGCCATTGGGCACCTCCATCGTAACGACGATATCCTGTTTTCGGCTTTTCATGAATTCTTTGACCGGTACCCAGTTGTTTTTCATGCGAACGACAAAGTGGATACCTAACGACGCCAGGATCGAAAACAAATACCTGCTCGGATAGCCACGATCCAGTAGCAAGATATCACCTTTCTCTACATTAGGCAGATGGGCCAGCAATAGTTGCAGTTCACTCCCATCTCCCTGATCCATTTGCACATCCAGCGTCATATAATTGGCTGGATCATACAGCAGCGACAGTAACGCCATGCTTTTGGGTACATCCTTTTTGGTCCCTCTGCCAAATGCCCGTCTGCCAAATTCCTCCCGGATGCTGGGATGATCCGGCAGATTCAGAAAGCTGCCATCTACAGCCAGCAACCGGTGATTCTTATAACCCAGAAAATCCTCTGTCTGATAAAAGTCTTGCACCACTACCTCATTTAATTCCAGGAAGGCTGCAGGCGACACGTTCTTTCGCGCCTGGCTGAAGGCGCTTTTCGTTACCTGACGGATATTAAACTCCGCGTCTTCCGTCTCCCGCAGGAAACTGTCCATCTCCCGTTGTAAACCATTTTTTCCCATCTTAAGTATACTGACTATCAAATAATTGAACGGCAATAACCGATTCCTTGTGAAAGCCCCTTCCGGGCCGTTCTTATGACGGCCTTTAAACTTTTCATCTTCATTGATATGATAATTTAGTTTTTTCGTTAATTGAATTCTACGATCCCTGCCGACTTTTTTTATCAGGGATAGCCCCTTTAACTAAGGTACTTTTTTTCACCTATGCTCGCACCGTTTAATCACCCTTTTTCGCTTATCTTAACGACATGGGTGTTTTAACGGTTGCTTTTTTCCAGCCTGGACAGTAATTTAGGGGGCTAACATTTTCCATATGAAGCAACTAACCCGTTTTTTCGGTTGTGCTCTTTTGGTATCAACCCTCTTCGTTTCCGGCGGATGTAAAAAATTACTGGACTATATCGGCGAGCATCCCGGACAGGGCGGCTCGAATTACTGCGCTCTCCAGGAATTTGCGTACAAGGGACCTTATTTTGATGCCTGGGACACCTTGAAATTCAGTTATAATGCGGTTGGAAATCCTGTCACGATCATGCGAAAACAGACTGGCACCAGCAGACTGAATTATTTCTTCCGGTATGATAATAAAAACCGACTGACCAATTTGATTGGCAGCTACGGCACCATTCCCGGTACTTCCCCGGAAGTGTGGAACAAGTATTTTTATGATGGGTCCGGCCGGATCGTGCTGGACTCTGTGTATTTCTTTGGTGAAGTGGTGAACGGGCAGCCTACTACTGGTGAATATGGCAACGCCTGGGCCGTCAAATATGAATATGATGCGAAGGACCGTATCACTAAGTATTCATATGTTCTGGGGGCCAATCCCTATTATGTCGAAACTTATGCGTATGATGCGTCCGGCAACCGGACCGGGGACAGCTATGACAGCAAAGTGAATTTTCACCAGACCAATAAAATATGGATGTTCCTTGACAGGAATTACAGCGTCAATAATCCTGTTACAAAGGCGTCGTATACTTATAACAGTACGGGATTGCCTGTCACGATCAATGTAACCAGCGACAACCTGTCTTTTCTGAACCCGCCTGAGGAAGACGAAGTTTATATTGCCGCCACGATCAAATACGATTGTCATTATTGATGATCTTCCAGTGCAAAACTCGGAATCTCTTTTAACAGCTGATGCAGGTTGCGAAGCGACAGATGGGTATCGGACATTAATTTTTTCTTTTTTGTCCAATTGAACAGAGCTGGTTCGAGGATACTCTTTTTTATATAATGATCAATGGTCAGTCTTGTCCTGCGGGCATCCACCTTTTCAAGGATGTAATATGTGGATCTCTTTCTGGCCTCATCCGTCTCGCTGAACTCGATCTTTTCGGAACTGTAGGAATAGCTGCTGGCATATACAATGCTCTGTCCGTTGTCGAATGAAAATTTTGATTGCATGCCGACACGGGGCAGAAAATGATCGAGCACTTCGACCTGTTGTACCCCTTCCTGCCAGCGGCTGCGGTAATGGAAGTCACCGGTTGCGTGGAACAGGGTGATAATATCCGTTTCAAAGGTATCAGACAGGGATAACACTTTCACTTTTTTTGAAAGCCCGGGAGGAAGGGGGGAGTCGGGCATCAATTGGTTCTTCAGCTGGCTCAGCTGGGTATAATGAAATGGAATGTCACCCTGGTCCGTTTGTTTTGCGCTGCTGATCCATTCCATCCATTGCGCGAGGCCGGCGGGCGGTTGATCCTGCGTCAGGCCTTTGGTCACGAGCCAGTATTCATGGTGTTCGATATCATTTTTCAGAAGCTGATGGGCGACGATGATATCTTTTCCAATCAACTTATTGAAGTTCCTTACATTATAACCGGTGAATTCGCCGTAGTGGGAGATCACCTTCAGGGTGAGGCTGATAGCGGATTTGCAGGCTGTGCATTGACAAAAACGGCTGTACTCGTAGGCGATGAGACGCCGATGGAACTCGCAGAACATCTTTTCCACCTGTTTGTACAATGTTGCGAGGTCGGGTATTTCTCCAAATTTGTAAAATAGGATAGCATCTCCTTCGATCTCGGAGATCTCGAGCCCGAGATCGTTGGCATTGATCAGTGTCTCCAGCAGTTCCTGGATGATAAACCGGCTGTGCCCGATCTCTGTTTCGTTCACAAACTTTGTAAATCCACTTATATCGGGGATGAAAAGCAGACCGCTGTTCTGCATTTTTTATTTCAAAGTTACCAACTTTTTGGGGTGCGGGCTACGAAAAGAACCGACCAGGAGGGCAACCGGAAATTCCAGCGCCTCCCAGCCGGTATGGGTCGGGGTAGGTTATCGTGATACCGGCGATGTGGTTCAAAGCCGGTGATTTTGTGGAGGTGTCGGAATAATAAGATAAGAGGGAATATGTACGTGAGGACGCGCTAAGCTACGTTAATTTTTACGTCCCGGAAATAAAAAGCTGACGGACCCGTCCAATAGCTGGACGGACCATTGTTGTGGCGGGATGCAGCGGTAATAGCGGCATCCCGTTGGTTGTATGGTATCAGATGGCTAGAGCTCTATGCGGCGGCCTTCTTTGGCGGACCGGGTGGCTGCTTCGAGGATCCGGACGACAATGAGGTTGACAGGCAGTGAGGAAAGGTCGTTACCCGGATCGGTCTTTCCGCTGAGGACGTCGGCCAGGTAAGGGATATTATCCCGGTAGACGGCCGGATGAACAGGAATGCTGTCATAGGTCCGTTTGGTCCTCTCTTCGAGGGATTTATCGTTGAGTGCATGCAGGTAACCGGTAGTCCCGAACACTTCCCAGTCTTTGATGCTGAAAGGCCAGTTCCATGAAGCTTCGATGATGCCGGTGGCATCGGGGTATTCGAGGAGGATGGTGGCGTCGTCTTCCACTTTGGGGTAAACGGAGGGTTTGATATGATGGGCAACGGTTGAAACGGAGATGGGGGCTTTGCCATGCATCAGCCAGGTCATCAGATCGGCGCCATAACAGCCGAAGTCACGCAATGCTCCGCCGCCGTTTTTTACCGGGTCGGTCAGCCAGTTGAGAAAATCCGGGCTGCAGCCTATTTCTTTTGGTCCCTGGTGGCCGTCGTGGACGATCATTTTACGCGGGGCGCCGATGGCATTACTGTTGACCATCTCGTAGATCTGCTGGTTGGTATCATACCAGGTCGTTTCGTAATTGGTGAGGACGTGGATATGATATTGTTTAGCCAGGGCTGCGATGCGATCGGCATCTTTAACGGTGGTTGCGAGGGGCTTTTCAACCATGACGGAAATGCCTTTGGGGGCACAGATCTCGACTACGCCGAGATGTTCGGAGATAGCGTTGTAAGCCAGTACTGCGTCGGGGTGCGTATGACGGATGAGCTCTGGCAGGCTATTGTAAAAAAGTGAGTCCGGCAGCTGGTAGCTTTTTTTATAACGGGCGATCAGCTGCGGATCGGATTCGGCAATGCCAGCGATGATGACCTCTCCTCTTTTAAACTGGTGCATGATATTATGCACATGATCGTGCGTAAGGCCGGCTACTCCCACGCGTAGAATTTTTTGCCCGAGGGAGACGGAGACGATAAATATGTTCAGGGACAGAAAAATGGCTAGTTTTTTGCTAATAAGGGTCCTGAATAAGTTGTTGATAGTCATATGGATGAATTAGTTTGTGACCAAAGGATTAACAGACTGTTTGCAATATATACGCTTTTGTATTAATCTCTGGCTGCAATATTGTATCTAATAAGTAAGGATCAAATTTAACGTTATGAAATACACCATTTTATCACTCAGTTTATTGTTAGCAGTGTGTTTTACTGCGACGAGAGTGAACGCACAGCTTAGTGTTGGAATTTCTGTTCATATAGCGCCTCCTGCCATACCGGTGTATGAGCAGCCGCCCTGTCCGGTGGACGGGTATATCTGGATACCGGGTTATTGGTCATACAATGATGATTCCGACGGCTATTTTTGGGTTCCCGGTTACTGGGAAGCTCCGCCACAGGCAGGTTTTTTATGGACGCCTGGTTATTGGGGGTATACAGGTGGGATCTATCGATGGAATGCCGGTTATTGGGGACCTCATGTAGGTTATTATGGGGGGATCAATTACGGCTATGGATATGGCGGCAGCGGATATTATGGCGGGGAATGGTATGGCGGTCATTTCCGGTATAATACGGCGGTGACGCGTGTCAATACCAGGGTGATACACAATACCTATATCAACAGAACGGTGGTCAGGAATGTAACTGTGAACAGGGTCAGCTATAATGGCGGTCCGGGCGGGGTCAGCTATCGTGCGAATGCGCATGAGCAAGCGGCTATGCGTGACCGGCATATTGAGCGTACGACCGAGCAGCGGCAGCATCAGCAAACGGCTATGCATGACCGAAACCAGTTTGCTTCTGTGAATCATGGGCGGCCGGCGAATATGGCTGTGACGAGGCCGGCGGTGTATCATCCGAATAATGCGGTGCACAGTGCGGGTCGTCCTGCGCCGAATGCGGGGAGGCCTGCGCCGAATGTGAATCGTCCAGCGACGAACGTGAATCGTCCTGCGCCGAATGTGAATCGCCCGCAGCCGCGGGTGAACAGGCCGCAGCCCCAGATGAATCGTCCGCAGCCTCAGATGAATCGTCCGCAGCCGCAACAGCATCAGCAAGCGCGGCCACAGCCCCAGGTGCGTCCTCAGACACGTCCTCAGGCACACCCCCAGCCACATCCGCAGGGGCAACCGCATGGCGGCGGAGGTGAACATGGCGGGGGTGGTGAACATGGTGGCGGCGGTGAGCATCACCACAGATAGTATAACCGATAAAATAGTAACAGCCCCTCTTTTTGCGGAGGGGCTGTTTTGTTAGGAGGGGTTTGGTTGTTGTTTATTTTACTTTGAGGTCGATCTTTCCGGCGTCTTCTCCTGTGACTTCATAGTTGCCCGGCAGTTTCTTGCTGATCTGTGTCAGGAGGTCGTCTGTTGAGCCGCTGTGGGTTACTGAGTAAGTGCCTATACCGCCGGTGAAGGATTTGTCCATTGACTTGAAGCTGGCGGCGGCGGAGATGATATTAGCGAGTGCCGTATAGGAAGCGAAGTTGGCATTGGTCAGCGTGATCTCGGTGGATTTCCCGCCGCTGGAATTGCCATTGCCGGCGAAGGCGCCATCTGCCGTAATGTTTAAGGAGTCTCTTACTTTGGCCATGTATTGTACGGCCTCTACTATGCCATCTTCGAGGACGGCTGCGACGGCGGGGTCGGTATCGCCTGTACTGACGAGACCCAGTACAGAAACGCTCTTGCTTGCCCTTGATTCTACGCGGAAAACGTGTGAGGCGATGATGTCCCTGGTCTCGGGGTTGATCATCTTGAGGTTGAATCCTATCTTAATATATTTCTTCTTTGTGCCTACACCTACGACGGCCACTCCTTTTTGTTTCTCGCTGTATTCAATCACCTCACCGGTGACTACGATCTGTGCGCCCAGCTGTTTGCCGGCTTTGGGGGTCTTTTTGCTGCTATATCCATTGGCACCGGCGTCGATCTCCCCGGTGAGGTCTTTATTATTGCTGAGCGTTTCGAGCACCCTGTAACAATTGACCCCCTGCAGTGCATTGGTGAGCATGGTGGTCATGTTGTCGCCGAGGATGGGAGGGATCTTATCGGCTTGCGGGGCATTGCCGCCGTTGAAGACGGTGCCCAGGGCTTTGAGTCTATTGTTGGCGGCGGCGTTCTGTTGGGTTTCTCTGCCGGGTTGGACTGTGGTCACGGTAAAACGGGTGACGCTGAGCCGGGCTCTTTTCTCCAATGGCAGGGCGTTGCATTGTTGTTTGACTTGTTCCATCTGAACCTTTTCATCGGTCTGCGCAAGAAGAAGGTAGGAGGAAAGAATCAGGCAGCCTATAAGACTGATCGATTTTAGATACTTTTGTAGCATAGACTTTAGCATTTGAGTTATGGGTTAAACAGGTTGGGGCCTGCAATGAATGAGTGAATTGCGGACTGTGGCTCAAGAAGTGATGTGTTGCTCTTTGTGGATTGGTAAAGTCTAAAACGGTAGGATAATACAATTTAAATTTTTCTTTTGATAAATAAACAGGAAATGACCAATATTTTGAAGTATACTACTTTCGTGGTAATGGTTTTGGGTAGAGTGGCGGCGCTTTCGCAACCGGTGACCTATCCGACGTCTTTTACGGTGGCAGCTGATGGCAGCGGTAATTACCGGACGATACAGGAGGCGGTGAATGCGGTGCGTGATCTGTCGCAGCAGCAGGTGACGATCCATATCAAAAAAGGAGTTTATCACGAGAAGCTGGTGATCCCCTCCTGGAAGACGATGATAAAGCTGGAGGGGGAAAGCCGGGATAGTACCATTATCACCTGGGAGGACTACTCCGGTAAGGCTAATCCCGGCGGAAAGGATGCTTTTGGGAAAGACAAGTTCACCACCTATACCTCTTACACCGTGCTGGTGACCGGAAATGATTTTTCGGCGGAGAACCTGACGATCGTAAATGCGTCGGGCCGTGTGGGGCAGGCGGTGGCGCTGCATGTAGAGGGGGATCGTTGTGTTGTCAGCAATTGCAAGCTGCTTGGCAACCAGGATACCTTGTATGCCGGTACGGAAGGAAGCCGTCAATATTATAAAGATTGTTTTATCGAGGGAACGACGGATTTTATTTTTGGAGAGGCGATCGTAGTATTTAACCGCTGCGTGCTCCGGAGCCTGATCAACTCTTATCTGACGGCGGCTGCCACCACGCCCCGGCAGGGGTATGGCTTTGTATTTCTTGATTGCCGGCTGGAAGCGGATACGGCTGCCAGGCGGGTCTTTTTGGGGCGGCCCTGGCGGCCTTATGCAAAAACGGTGTATCTTCGAACAGACATGGGCAAACAGATTGCTGAGGCTGGCTGGGATAACTGGCGGAACCCGGAGAATGAGAAAACTGCTTTTTATGCTGAGTATGAGAGCCGGGGAGCTGGCGGGGTTGTGGATAAGAGAGCGTCCTGGTCGCATCAGCTGAACGCGAAGGAGGCGAAACAATATACGGTTGAAAATATATTGGGGGAGTGGGTGAAAAAATATGAATAGAAGCGGCGGGATACCTGTTTGTTCGTTGCTGGAGGAGGCAGAGTTATCTTTGGGTTAAGTCTCCCTCTGCCAGTGACCGCTAAAATTGATTTGTTGCAATTTGCGAGCTATATGGAAAATCAGCAATCCATTTCTTTCTCACCAAAACTTGTAGCGATAAAAGAAGGCGATCACGAGGCTTTTATCGGGGTGTACCATCAGCTGCACGCGAAGCTATTCCGGTTCTTTTTGAAAAAGACATCTCTTCACGACACTGCAAAAGACCTTACACAGCAATGTTTTATCCGTCTCTGGCAGTACCGGGAAAGCCTTTCACAGGACCATCCGCTGGAGAAACAGATCTTCATTATTGCCAAAAGCCTGCTGATCAATCATCTTAAAAAAGAGGCGACGCAAAAGAAAGCCTATGCCGCGCATGGCCGTACTGTTGTTACGGAAGTGCTGCCGGCCGGGGATGTACAATTTGAGCGGACGGATGCCGTCAGTGCTGCCATTGATACATTACCTCCTGTCCGTAAGCGGATAATGATCCTCAAAACCTTTCATGGGTGTTCCAATAAAGAGATAGCGCAGCAGCTTGAAATCTCCGTCAAGACGGTGGAAGACCATGTTACGAAATCCTTTCGCCAGCTCCGGCATAAAATATTTTTCCTCCGGCAGGGGTAGGGGCAGCACTCAACTGTATATATATTCAGATCAGATTTTATTAATCAATCCATGCGTGAGATCAGCGAAGAATTGTTAGAGAAGTATTTCAAGGGACTTTGTACAGAGGAAGAGGCCGGGATGGTTGAAGCGTCCCTGTTGGAAGACTATGAAGAATCGGATGCGCTGATCCCTTTACCCGAAGGATATAAGGAGGAAATGCTGGAGGTTATTATTTCGCAGACGGCGGAGAAAGCAGGTACTAAAATAAGATATATACGGGCCTTAGTCGCGGCGGCCTGTATGCTGTTGCTGGTGGCGGCCTGGCTGCTCCTGATGTTACAGGAAAAGAAAGATAAGAAGGTTGATAAGCCGCAGCTGGCGGTGGTATGGGTCGGGAAGCACAATGCAGACAACAAAAAAGTGCGCGTACAACTGCCGGATAGCTCGGAAATGGTGTTGTCTCCCGGAGCTACGGTGCGTTATCGCAAGGATTTCGGGCAGTATGACCGCCGGGAAGTCCGCGTAGAGGGGCAGGCGACATTCACGGTGATCAAGGACAAGGACATTCCCTTTATTGTATATAGCGAAGGACTTCAAACGACGGTAATGGGTACCATCTTTGAGATCACGGCTGAGAAGACCAGCGACCATATCAAGGTGCGCCTGCTGGAAGGGAATCTTATCGTGGGACTGGATTCGCTGGTGAAGGACAATAAGAGGAAATATTTTCTCTCACCCGGGCAGGAGCTGATATACGGCAAATGGAATAAGAGTGTTGTTGTTCAAAAGATAACACCTACCGGCGGCGGGGGATATGCTTTCAGCCGGATCAACCGTCTGCCTGGTCATCCCGATAGTCTTTCCAACTGGTATATGTTCAACGATCAGCCTTTGGCAGATGTATTCGATCAGATCTCTATCCTGTATAATATAGACATCCAATATTCCAGTGCGGACCTTCGTCACAAATTCTTTATCGGAAAACTTGAGAAGAAAGACTCTCTCAGTAAGATCATGAGAGACATCGCTCTACTAAACCATCTATCCGTGACTGTCCTCGATGGGCGGTACATTGTCAGAAAGCGAAACCAGTAACATTAACGGAATTTAAGTTTAAAAAAAATGCAAAAGTTAGTTTTTAGCTTCTTGCTGGCCCTTGGCGTGTGCCTGGGTGTTCAGCCGCTGTATGCGCAGGAGAGCTCATCAGGCAGTGTCAGCGGTATCGTCCGGAATGAGAACGGCGAACCGTTGGGCAATGTCACTGTTGTGGCGAAAAATACGACGACGGGGTTAACTTCGGGATCGCAGACTGATACAGCCGGTGTCTTTCGGTTTTCCAGGCTGCCTTCAAAGGGGCGTTACAGCTTTTCTTTCAGCAGCGTTGGGTTTGAAACGCAGGTCATGTCAGGATATGAGATAAAAGAAGCGGCGGCCATCTCCATCCTTGTTAAGATGAAGATGCAAAGCGGCGCGCTGAACGAGGTGGTTGTCGTTGGTTATGGCACACAGAAGAAGGCCAACCTGACCGGTGCGGTTACGCAGGTCAGCGGGGATGTGCTCGATCGTCGCAGCATACCCAACCTGGCGCAAGGGCTACAGGGTCAGATCCCCAACCTGAACCTGCTGCCGGGAGACGGAAAGCCGGTGACTTCGGCGGCCTTCAATATCCGCGGGGCTACGTCTATCGGCCAGGGCGGTAATGCACTGGTACTGATCGATGGGATACAGGCGGACCCGGCTTTGCTGAATCCCAATGATGTGGCTTCCATTACGGTATTGAAGGATGCCAGCTCTTCGGCCATTTATGGAGCGCGTGCCGCTTTTGGTGTGGTCCTGATCACTACCAAGGAGCCGATGAAGGGAAAGACGACGGTGACGTATTCTTCCAACTATTCATTGAAGTCTCCTACGACCTATCCAAAAGAGGTGACGAATGGCTACCAGTATGCTGTGCATTTTGACAGCGCCTATGTCGGAAATAAGGGTACTATTCCTACAGGCTTTAATAAGACCCAGCCTTTCTCTGCGGCCTACCTGGCGGCGCTGCAGGCGCATGACGCGGATCCTTCCCTTCCGAAGACCCAGATAGTGAATGGCAGCTATGTCTATTACGGCAATACGGACTGGTATAAGCTGTTGTATAAAGACCATAGCGGCGCGATGGATCATAACCTGTCCGTGTCGGGCGGCAGCGGAAAGACCAGCTACTATGTGACGGGACGTTATTATGGGCAGGATGGGATCTTCCGCTATAATTCCGACAACTATCATATGTATAATTTCATGGCAAAGGGAAGCATCGAATTATTTCCCTGGCTGGTCCTGAACAATACGACGCAGTTTACAAGCCGGTTTTATCATAACCCGGTGAACGTCGAAGAGGGCGGTGGTATCTGGCGTAACATTGCGGATGAAGGGCACCCCACCTCGATGCTGAAGAACCCGGACGGTACGCTGACCTATACATCGGCTTCAACGGTCGGGGATTTTTACTATGGAAAGAACGGTTATAATTTTAACAGCCAGGTCATTCGTAATACGACTGGCTTTG
>DASYEB010000013.1:0-12852 GCA_036499285.1 Puia sp.
CACCCCAAGAGCTTTCCTTTCCGCCCGGGGATGAGTGCCAGTGCGGATATCCAGACGCGTACCCATGCCAATGTCCTTTCGGTGCCTATCAATGCTGTCGCTGTTCGCGAAAAGAATACGGACAATGCTGTCCTGGGCAGCGGTGATGAATCCGGTGGTGACAACAAAACGGATACCCGCCCGGCGATAGCGGGCTCAGATGACCTGGATGAGGTGGTTTTCCTGGTACAGCCGGGTGACACCGTAAGGAAAGTAAAAGTTCGCACAGACATCCAGGATATCAATTACATCGAAGTGGTAGATGGAGTAAAGGAAGGGGATGAGGTCGTTACGGGGCCATACAGCGTGGTCAGCAAGACCATGAGGGGTGGTCAGCGTGTTAAGATCGTTCCAAAGGATAAGTTATTCGAAGGCAAGAAAAACTAGGAACCCAAATAGAACATACATGCGTTTTGGAGTGATTGGTAGCGGCAGTTGGGCCACGGCGTTGGCAAAGGTGCTGACGGATAACAAAAATTCTATCAGCTGGTGGATAAGAAGTGAACCTGCTATCAGGCATATGCAGGCCAGGCATCATAATCCGCAATATCTGCCTTCTGTATATTTTGATACAGGCCTGTTATCCCTCAGCCCCGATGTCCGGGAAGTGGTGGAAGCATCGGATTGTCTTGTAATGGCTGTCCCGTCGGCCTATGCGGCGGCAACGCTGGAGGTCCTTGACAGAAAAGTCCTGGATGGGAAACTGGTTCTGTCGGCTATAAAGGGAATACTTCCGGAAGAGAACCTCCTGCTTAATGACTATCTGTTCCAGAAATTTGCTTTTAATAAAGCGGACTACTTTACGGTCATGGGGCCCTGTCATGCAGAAGAAGTGGCGGCGGAGAAATTATCCTACCTGACATTTTCCGGTCAGGATGAAACCCGGACCGGGGAGATAGCGTCTTATTTTTCGACGGAATATCTGAATACGGTCATCAACCAGGATGTGTATGGGGTGCAATTCGCGGCTATTCTGAAAAACATCTATGCGCTGGGGGCAGGTATTGCGCATGGCCTGGAATATGGAGATAATTTTCTTAGTGTGCTTATTGCCAACTGTGCGGATGAAATGGCTGGGTTTTTACTGAAGGCGGGGCTTAAGAGCGCAAACTATTCTGCCTCCGTTTATTTGGGCGACCTGCTGGTAACCTGTTATTCGCTGTATAGCCGGAACAGAACCTTCGGGAATATGATCGGGAAAGGCTATTCTGTGAAGGCTGCACAGCTGGAAATGAATATGGTGGCGGAAGGGTATAATGCCAGTAAGTGTATGTATTTGATTAACAAAGAGGTAAAGGCGGAGATGCCCATTGCGGATATGGTGTACCGGATTTTGTGGGAAAATGTTAAAGCCGGTATGGGATTTAAACAAATTGAGCCGTATCTTGTCTAAGGTTAAGGAGGTCATATGATCTCCGATAAAATAAACGATTATGCCTCTCTCCTTCCAAGGCTTCGGACCCATGGCCATCATTGCGATGGTGGTTATCCTGTCGGTGGTGCACGGGGTTAACTATTTGAAGTCTTATGTAAAGTCTCACCGGCATCACTAAGGTTAATTAGCGATATTTCTTCAAATTTAGATTGACCGATACCTCTTAAAATAAATTTCTATTTTTGGGATGAGATTTTAGAAAGAATGTTGCTAATTTAATTAGTAGCTTTGTTTAAAATTGTAACTTGTAATATGCCAATAAAGCGACAACTCAAAAGCGTTGGATATACCAAAGAACAAATAGATAAAATTGGTAACACAATTATCTATTTAGCCCAGCATATAGACGATTTGACCAAAACCAAGATCCTGAAGACTTTATTTTTGTTAGAGGAAGCTTCCATCAAAAAGACCGGTCAACCATTTATTGGAATCGACTTTCAACTTTGGAAATTAGGCCCGGTAGCCAAAGATTTATTTATCGATTTGTCATCTGATGAGTCTCCCGACTTATTGAAAGAATATATTGAAAAAGTTCCTGGTGACAATAAGGTTTTTAAAGCTAAAGCATCCTTTAATAAGGATGAATTTAGCGTAAATGATATAAAATTATTGGATATCATTATCGAGTTCGTTAAGGATAAACCCGCAGCGTATCTGGTAAAACACACACATGGTCCTAAATCTTTGTGGAGGAAATCTGCATTACAGTACGGAGTTTTAGAGATACTTGAAAATGAATTAGTTAACAGTACAGAATTTGAAGTTGACTTTTCTTTATTATTTCCACAGCCATCATATTTGTCAGAAAGATTTGAAGACGCAAAAGAGAATTTTGAGTTTATAAAGCAGTTAAAAGGATAAATTGTTTCTCCCGGGGCAAATAGTATATTTTACTTCATTTCAATTTAAGAATGGGAATGCTCCCAAGGCTAAATATTTTATTGTATTGGTTAATGTTGATAATAAGATCATAATTGCGTCATTACCCACCAGAACCAATTCTGTTCCCTCCTTTATTTCAACACAAATTATATTGAGAATGTGGATTACCGGATTCTTGATGTTCTTGTTAAGGATGAGTTTGACGCCATAATTAGCTGTTTTAAAAATAGTGATAGTGTAAAGTTTAAGATTAAGAAGCGGTTATGATTCAAAGAACAGATCAGCCGCTATCCCATCCGCCAGTAGTTTGCCCGCTTGTGTCAGCTGTAACCGGCTTTCCACGACTTTGATCTTGCCGTCACGTATATAAGCTGCGGCTCGCTTTTCCATTTCCAGCGCGCGTTCGGGGCCAAATCGAGCCGACATATGCCGAAGGTCGCTGCCTTCCAGGGTCCGCAGTGAGATCATGATATATTCATTTAACTGCTGTACTGGTGTGAGGATCTCTTTTTCGGCAACCACGGCTGCCGCGTCAACGCCCGCAGCCGCCGCGCCCATCGCTCCGGTCAGCGCGTCGATATATTTTGCATTGTTAGCCACGTTCCACTCCCTCGACGTTCCGTTAAAGGAATGTGCCGAGGGCCCCAGTCCAAGGTATGTTTTTCCCTGCCAGTAGGAGGAATTATGCCGGCTACGTCTGCCCGGCTGTGCAAAGTTGGAGATCTCATAGTGTTCGTAACCGGCCCGGGATGTCCAGTCCATCAGTAACAGGAATTGCCGCGCCTGGTCATCCGGGTTGACATCCTGTTTTTTGTGCTGATGGATCATCTTGTCCAGCGCGGTCCGGGGCTCGACGGTAAGGGCATAGCAGGACAAATGGGGGATCTGCAGCTGGATGGCCTTGTCTACGTTGGTCTGCCAGTGGGAATCGGGGAGGGTAGGACCGCCATAGATCAGGTCGATACTGATATTGTCAAACTCTTCTGCCTGGGCCATCCGGATACAATTGGCAGCCTGTGCGGCGTTGTGGGCCCTGTTCATCCATTGAAGGTCCTCTTCAAAAAAGGACTGGATGCCGATGCTCAGCCGGTTGATACCCGCCTTCCGCCAGGTCTGAAGACGCGCAGGGTTGATATCATCGGGATTCGCTTCGAGTGTGATCTCTGCCCCCGCGGCCACCGGGAAAAGCGTTTGTACGTGTTCCATTACAGCTTCCAGTTCGCCTACATCCAGCAAGGAAGGCGTACCGCCGCCGAAGTAAATAGTCTCAACCGGTTCCCCGGCGGTATAACCCTGTCTTAGCTCCATCTCCCTCAATAAAGCGATGATAAAATCGTTCTTACGGTTCAAAGAGGTTGAAAAATGAAAATTACAGTAGTGACAGGCTTGCCTGCAAAAAGGAATATGAAGATAGATGCCTGCCATTCTGTTTATGTAATTTTAGCCAAAATTAAACATTTCCAGGACCCGGGAGGGCGAGGCGCCCAATGGTGCCGGGTGAGTCCTGCAATCATGAGCGAATGATAAAGGTAAGGGGATACGGCAGTACGCTGTTATTGATCTTGTTGCTGAGCCCGTTTAGCGGATGGACACAATACCCGCTGCGTATCCTTCCTGTGGATAAGGATAGCTCTTTTATTAAAAATAAGCTGGGGCTTACCACTGTCTTCAAGTCGAGGGAGGCCTGTACGGAATATATCTTTGGTCTGCTCCCACAGTTACAGGGGAAAGGATATATGACGGCTTCGGTCGACAGCATCAGCATTGAGAGCAAGGGGGCTTCTATCCGTCTCTTTACGGGCAATATCTATCGCTGGGCGGCTATCGACACCCGTCATATCGACCCTGCGCTGCTGGCGGCTGTCGCCTGGAACGAAAGAACCTTTACGCACCGGCCGCTGGACTTTCGTCAATTCCAGGTCCGGCAGCAGCAGTTGCTGGATTACCTGGAGAACAACGGTTATCCTTTTGCAAAGATCAGCCTCGACAGCGTTGTCCTGAAAGACAGCGCCGAAGTGTCGGCCATTCTTAAGATAGACAAAGGTCCGCTTTACAAGATTGACAGCATCCGGGTGTTTGGGACGGCCAGGATCTCCAATGACTTTCTGCAGCGATATCTCAATATTCCCAATGGCAGCATTTACCGGAAAGAAAGGCTGGAAGCCATTACTAAAAAGATCCTGGAGCTGCCTTATATACAGGAGCAGGAGCCCTGGAACATAACGATGCTTGGCGAGGGCTCGGTCGTCAATCTTTATCTCCGACCCAAAAAGAGCAGCCAGATCAATGCGCTGGTCGGCTTTCTGCCCAGCAGTGATCCGGTGCTGGGGAACAAGATCCTCGTCACGGGGGAAGCGACGGTCAATTTAAAGAATGCCCTTGGCAACGGGGAAAGCATTGGTCTGAACTGGCAGCAGCTGCAGTCGGGCTCGCCAAGACTGAACCTTCTTTTTCAACAGCCTTACCTGTTTCATTCTCCATTTGGGCTCACCACCTCCTTTGATCTTTATAAGCAGGACTCTTCGTATATCAATATCAATTTGATGGCCGGCGCTCAATATACCCTTACGCCGAATAAGAACGGGTCGGTATTTATCCAGCAATCCATATCCAATTTGCTGAATGTAGACACTTTGGAGATCATCGCGTCCCGTGCGCTGCCGCAAACGGCGGATGTCAGCGCCGTGAGCCTGGGGCTGACCTATGACTTCAACAATACGGACTACCGGTTCAATCCACGGCGGGGTAATGAACTGCAATTCCTTGGTTCTGCCGGTACAAAAACGGTTAAAGTGAATCCGCAGATAGCCAGGCTGAAAGACCCGAATGATACCAGCTTTAACTATGCCTCACTCTATGACACGGTGAAATTACATTCTTACGAATTCCTGGTAAAGCTGTCGGGGGCGCACTATTTCCCGCTCAGCCGTGCTTCTACGCTGAAGCTGGGTTTCAATGGGGGGGTGTTCAGCAGTCCCAATACTTATCGCAACGAGCTGTTCCTGATCGGCGGCTACCGGTTGCTGCGGGGATTCGATGAGCAAAGCATTCTCGCGTCCCAGTATGCCGTGGGGACGCTGGAATACCGGTACCTGGTCGGTCTCAATTCCTATCTTTTTACCTTTCTGGATGCGGGCTGGGCAAAGAACAACGTACCCGGGTATAATTTGAACAGCAGCTTCCTGGGTACCGGATTGGGCATGGCATTCGAGACAAAGGCCGGGATCTTTAATATATCATATGCTTTGGGGAAAAGAGATAATACGAGCTTCAATTTTCATGATGCGAAAATTCACCTGGGATATGTCAGCTTTTTTTAGCCAGTAGCCCTATTTTTGTAACAGTAACTATTTATACGCTATACGTGACCAAAATCTTCTTTCTTCTGTTTTCATGCCTGTTAGTTGTGAGCAAGCTGGATGCACAAACTGATTCGACCCGACCCGCTGAAGGCGCCCCCCTACAGGATACGGCTGTGCATGCGCTGCCTGCGCGGCATGATTCAACGGTCCGTCATATGTCCCACCGGGATTCTGTTCGCCGGGATTCCATCAACCGGGCTCATCGTGCTATCCGCGACTCGATTGCGCGGGTGCGGCAGGCCGCCCATGCGGATTCGGCTGCCAGGGCGGGAGCGGGTGTTAGTGGGGCGCGGAATGGCGGTGAGACGGGTGGCGCCGGAGGAGCGCGGAATGGTGGTGCCACAGGTGGTGTCGGAGGAGCGCGGAACGGTGGTGCCGCAGCAGGACCAATCCGGGAAAGTCCGCCTGCGCTGAGTTTCTGGATGAAGGTGTTGAAGGCCAATCATTTTTTCAATTTTACCGGCGCCCCGGTGGTGCAGATCTTCCAGATCCACCGGTCCAATTCAAAGGATAGCCTCTTTTATCTCCTTGTCGGGATCCTGTTCTATTTTGCCCTGACCCGGGTCTTTTTTGAAAAATACTTCAATAACCTGCTCACGTTGTTCTTCCGGGTCTCTCTCCGTCAGCAGCAGATAAGGGAACAGGTGCTGCAAACACCCCTGCCCTCTTTACTGCTGAACATCCTTTTTATCATCTCCGGCGGACTGTATGCCTGTTTTCTCCTCCACTACTCCCGGATAGGAGCAAATATCCGGTTTTGGGTGCTTTATGGATACTGTATGCTGTTGCTGGGCGCCATTTACCTGGTCAAATTTCTGGTCTTAAAATTCATCGGCTGGGTGTTTTCCATCTCCCGGGCAACCGACATCTATATCTTTATCGTCTTTTTAGTGAATAAAATGTTAGGGATTTTCCTGCTTCCGTTCTTGATCATAATCACTTTTTCGGGCCCCGGGATCCGGGAAATATTCATAACAATTTCATTGGCAATGGTTTTTGTCTTGTGGTCTTATAGAGTGCTGGCGGCCTACCGGCCTATCAGTAATGAAATAAAACTAACGCCGTTTTATTTTTTTCTGTACCTTTGCGCCTTCGAAATAGCACCGCTTCTATTGATTTACAAGGTGTTATTGACGTATTTGGAAAAAGTGTATTAAATTTGCAATCCAGAGGGGAACACACATGGTTAAACACGAGGATAAAAAAAGGATTTTAATCACTCAACCCAGACCTGAAACAGACAAGTCGCCTTATTTCGAACTAGCAAAGAAATATGAGGTGGAGCTTGCTTTTCATCCTTTTATCCGACTGGAACCTATTCCTGCAAAAGATTTCCGAAAGCAAAAGATAGATATCGCGCAATACTCTGCTGTCATCTTCACCAGCCGCAATGCTATCGATCATTTTTTCCGGATCTGTGAAGAAATGAAGGTCAGCGTCTCCCAGGACACAAAGTATTTCTGTATAACCGAAGCGGTGGCTCTCTATCTGCAGAAGTTTATCCTGTATCGCAAAAGGAAAGTATTCTATGGTGCGGACGGGCTGAACAAAAGCATGTTCGACGTGATCAACAAACATAAGGAGAATGAAAAGTTTCTTTATCCCTGTTCGGAGAACCAGCAGGATAATGAGATCATCAACTGGCTAAAGCACAATAATTGTGGTTTTGCCACGCCCTTTATGTATCGCACTATCAGCAATGACGTCAAAGTGATACTCGATCAAAGCGAGTATGATATAATCTGTTTCTTTACTCCCAGCGGTGTCAAAAGCCTTTTTGATAACTATCCCAAGTTCAAGCAGAACGGGACAAAGATCGGAGCATTCGGCAGCAATACTTCCCGTGCGGTGGAAGAGGCCGGGCTTACACTCGACATCAAGGCTCCCCTGCCCCAGGCGCCTTCCATGGTTTCTGCCCTGGAAAAATACCTGGCTATTGTCGGAAAGAAAAAATAATACATCCACCTCACGGGCATTGGCCCGAAGCTTGTAGTTTCACAGTAGAAATGGAGTATACCAACCGGCTCGCGAAAGAGACCAGCCCTTATTTATTGCAGCACGCGCACAATCCCGTAGATTGGTTTCCCTGGGGAAAAGAAGCCCTGGAGAAAGCACGCTCGGAAGACAAGCCGATCTTGGTGAGCATTGGATATGCCGCCTGTCACTGGTGTCATGTGATGGAAAGGGAAAGCTTTGAGGACCCGGACACGGCTGGCTTTATGAACGAGCATTTTGTCAACATCAAGATCGACCGGGAGGAAAGACCGGACCTCGATCACATCTATATGGACGCCGTGCAGGCCATCACGGGCAGCGGCGGATGGCCTCTCAATGTATTTCTTACTCCTGAGGGAAAGCCTTTTTATGGGGGCACTTATTTCCCTCCCCGGCCGGTGTATAACCGGCCATCATGGAAAGATGTGCTGGGTGGGATTGCGGGTTCTTTTAAAGAGAGGAGGGCGGAGATCGAGCAGCAGGCGGATAACCTTATCAATCATGTCGCGAAGGCCGGTTCTTTTGGTATCGGCGGCGGCGCCGGCAGTGCGGACCCCGGTGATGCTGCCAGGGGTAAGAGCGGGAGTCCTTTTACGCCGGAGACGCTGCGGCAGATCCGCGACCAGCTGCTGGCCGCGGCAGATACGAAGGAAGGCGGGTTTGGCGGGGCGCCAAAGTTCCCTCAGACCTTTTCGATCCACTTTCTGCTGCACTATTACTACTTCACGAAGGACAAGGCGGCGCTGGACCAGGCCTGTCTCAGCCTGGACAAGATGATCCGCGGCGGGATCTATGATCAGCTGGGCGGCGGCTTTGCCCGTTATTCGACCGACAACGAATGGCTGGCCCCTCATTTTGAAAAAATGTTATATGACAATGCCTTGCTGATCATTACGCTTAGCGAGGCCTGGCAGCTGACAAAAAGGGAAGGGTATAAAGAAGCCATAGAGCAGACTATAACATTCATCAACAGAGAATTATCCAATGGCCAGGGGGGATTTTATTCAGCCCTGGATGCAGATAGTGAAGGGATTGAAGGAAAATATTATGTGTGGGATAAGGCCGAGATCGAAAAAGTTCTGGGCGACAAGGCCGGGCTGTTCAACGAGATCTATGGTGTCACTGACGGAGGCAACTGGGAGGGAAAGAACATCCTGACGCGCAGTGAAAGGCTGCTATCTCCGGGAGAGCAGCGAACGCTGTCCGAAGCCCGGGATGCTTTGCTGGACTATCGTGCCCGCCGTATTCGGCCGGCTTTGGATGACAAGGTCCTGTTGGGTTGGAATGCTCTTATGAACCTGGCCTGTTCCAAGGCCTATGCGGCCCTGGGAGACCAGCGGTACCGGGATATGGCCATTGCGAATATGGCTTTCCTGCGGCAGCGGCTGAAGGGAGAGGGAATATATTTTTATTATCATACATATAAAGGCGAAGCCCGGTATCCTGCTTTTCTTGACGACTATGCCAACCTCATTGCGGCCCTCATCGGATTGCAGGAGGCAACGGGTGATGGGAGCTATTTGCTGGAGGCGCGGGAGATAGCAAAGACGGTGGTGGACCATTTCAGCGAAGCCGAAACCGGTTTCTTCTTCTATACCCATGACCAACAGCAGGACCTGGTCCTCCGGAAGAAGGAGGTCTATGACGGAGCGACTCCTTCGGGAAACTCCATGATGGCATCCAATTTGTTATATCTCTCCGTCGTTTTTGACGAACCGGAATGGGCAGACCGTGCTTTCCGCATGGCTTCTGCTGTTAGTAAACCTGTCAGCACTTATCCAGGGTCTTTTGGTGTTTGGGCAACCCTGTTTCAGGCGTTTACGTATACTATTCCGGAGGTAGTCATAACCGGCAGGAAGCCGGAAAAAACCCGGGAGGAGTTTTTGGGTCACCTGATCCCCTACCGGGTTTTCCAATCTGCGGATCAGGAGAATACCCAATTCCCTTTATTGCGGGGTAAACTTATCGATGAGCTTTCCCAGATCTTCCTATGCGAAAACTACTCATGTCAACTCCCTGTAAATGAAATAGCTACGGCGATCCGAAACCTTGAAAATGTGTATAAGTTTCGCCGTTGAATATACAATAAACGGGCATCGTTCTCGTTTATTAAACTAGCATCTTGAAATCGAACGGTTTAGGCCGAATTGGCTAATGACTTTCCGGTTTCAGGAGGTCGATTGAAATGACATTTTTCATCGGAGGAAAGCTTTGACTTTCGAAAAATTAATTTTAAACTTGTAGCGAGATGTTGTCAAAAGATTTTTTTTGCCCAATACCCTTTAATATTATGAAAATGAAAAACCTATCCGTTTTGACGGCCTTTTTCGCCCTTTTTTTAATGGCAGGCTGTAAACTAGGTGGAAAATCCGGCAAAGGATTACCTGATGACGGGCAGCTACATGGCGTCGCTCCCGCAACTTCCTATAATCTTTCCAAGCCTCCGGGCATGGTATACATTCCGCCAGGCACGTTCCACATGGGACCCAGTGATGAGGATGTTAACTATGCTTACACTTCCCGGAACAGACAGACTTCCATCAGCGGATTCTGGATGGATGCCACAGAAATTACCAACAATGAGTACCGCCAGTTCACCAACTGGGTAAGGGATTCTACTGCTGCTGTTCTGATGCAGTATGGTAAGGATGTGGATGGTCGTTTCCAGATCGACTGGAAGAAAGCTTCTACGATCAAGTGGGGTGATAAGGCTACGATCGAAAAGATAGACCAGATGGTGGTGACTCCTGACAACCGTATTTTTGGCCGCAAGGAGATCGATCCCAGCAAGCTGATCTATCATTCTGAGACTTTCGACCTGAAAGAAGCTGCTGCCAAGCAGAACGAAGGTAAACCCCGCTCCCAGTACATCCGCAAGAAAGATGTCCCTGTTTATCCCGACACACTGGTCTGGATCAGGGATTTCAGCTACTCTTATAATGAGCCCATGACCAAGCGGTACTATTCTCATCCAGCTTTCGGCAACTACCCGGTAGTTGGTGTTAAGTGGACACAGGCTACCGTGTTCTGCGAATGGAGAACCAATTATCTGAATGGATACCTCGAAAAGAAGAAAATGGCAACCGAATCAAGCTTCCGTCTTCCTACCGAGTCGGAGTGGGAGTATGCTTCCCGGGGTGGTCGTTCTCAATCCATGTATCCCTGGGGTAACTATTACCTGAGGAATAAAAAAGGCTGCTTACTCGCTAACTTCAAACCTGGCCGTGGTAATTATCCTGAAGATGGCGGATTCTATACTGTGCGGGCAGATGCCTACTGGCCTAACGATTTCGGTCTGTATTGCATGGCCGGAAACGTCGCCGAGTGGACCTCTTCCTTTTATTATGAAGGCGCTGCCAACTTCCAGCATGATATGAACCCGGACATCCGCTGGAATGCAAAGGACTCCGATCCTCCCCGTATGAAACGTAAGGTTATCCGTGGCGGTAGCTGGAAAGATGTAGGTCAGTACCTGCAGACCAGTGCCCGCACCTATGAGTACCAGGATACAGCGAAGTCCTATATCGGGTTCCGTTGTGTGATCGATCTGCCACCGACGATGACCGGCAACCGTCGATAGTAATGATCGCAACGATAACTTTATCTATCAGGCAAGTAAAATTTTTTCGTAGAAATATCGTTTTTGATTTTAATAAGCTAACCAAAAAATCAACAGGATCTCTTTTTTCCACAACCCTTTAAAATCCTTTAAAAACAATTTAAATTAAATCACTATGAGCGCTGGAATATCAAAATCAACAGAAAGACTGATAAACATTATTGTGTGTGTTGGCGCGGCCGTCGTAATCTTCGGTGCCCTGCAAAAGATCCTGCATACGAAACTGGCCGACTTCTTCCTGACCGCTGGTCTGTTGACTGAGGCTCTGATCTTCCTCGTATACGCTTTCTTACCACCTCCCGGAGGCGAAATGCATGCCCTGGTTGAAGCTCTGCCTAAACTGGCCAGCAGCGGATCCAGCGGCAACCCTGCCCTCGACAAGATGGACAAGATGCTGCAGGAAGCTGACATCACTCCGGCCAACCTGAAGAACCTTAGCGAAGGTTTCAAGAAGTTCGGAACGACCGTAGAAAAGATCAGTGACGTATCCGGTGCTCTCGCCGCTACGACCGATTATACGAACAAGACAAAAGAAGCTTCGATAGCCCTGGATAGCATGAAAGGCGCATACCAGAATGCTACCAACACTATCTCCAGCTTCAATGCCGCTGCTGACAGCACCAAACAGTTCCATTCCCAGGTACAGGTCCTGACCAAGAATCTGGGCTCTCTGAATGCTATCTATGAGCTGGAACTGCAGGACACCAATAACCATCTGAAGGCGATGAACAGCTTCTATGGTAACCTGGTGAAGGCTTCTGAAACTATGCAGGGTTCTGTAACTGATGCCAAGAAGACACAGGAACAGATAGCTCTGCTGGCTAAGAACCTCGGCAACCTCAACCATGTTTATGGCAACATGCTTAGCGCCATGCAAGGTCGCCAGGCTTAAACCCTGGTGGTCATTACTGATCAGCCTGATTGAGCTAAGCAAAAGCCCGTTTTTTCCGGCCCGCATGAACCTAGTGAAAAACTATTATTATTAGTGTACAAATAATTTACTGACCCATGTCTTTACCTAAAGAACCGCGGCAGAAGATGATCAACATGATGTATTTGGTGCTTACAGCTCTGCTGGCGCTGAATGTATCGGTGGAAGTGTTGAACGCCTTCAAAACCGTAAACCATAGCATCGAAAGATCCAATAATGTCATCAGCGAGAAGAATGACATGACCTACAGGTCATTCCAGGCAAAGCTGTCTGATCCGCAAACAGCCAATCTTGCAAAGATCTGGGCCCCCCCGGCGCTGAAGGTTCAGGGCCTTTCCGCCGATCTGACAAAGTATATCGAAGATCTGAAGGAAAACCTGATCAGCAAGTCCAACCCCCAGATGAAAGACGGTAAAAGAGAATTTACCGACGGTAACCTGGACGCCGCTACCCGGCTCTTCGATACCGAAAAAGCTGGTGGCGTGTTATACGAAAGATTAAAGAAGTACAGGCTCGACCTGCTTGGGCTGATGGATCCCTCCAATTTTCCCGATGTATCCGATGCCATAAAGGCCGATCTGAAGGC
>DASYEB010000014.1:0-270915 GCA_036499285.1 Puia sp.
GCGGGCACGGTGGGTGTGTACCCGAATATCACGGTGACGGCGACGGATGTGCTGGATTCTACGGCTACGGCGAGCTTTACGCTGGCGGTGACGGAGCCGAACGTATCGTCGGTATATGTGAACTTTACGGGCGGGCCGACCTGTCCGAAGCCATGGAATACGCTGCTGACGCCGCCATTTGGGGGCACGGTGATGTCGAACCTGCTGGATGACGGTAATACTCCAACGGGGATATCGCTGACCTTGCCGGATGGGTTCTATTGGTTCAGTGCTTCTGGCCGGTTTACGGGAAATAATGATGGTGTTTATCCGCCGGCTGTTATCAGGAGTGGGTTGTATGAGCCTACTACGGCTACGCGTCGTCTGCAGGTGAGCGGCCTGACTGTCAGCAAAACGTACAATTTTGTATTCTTTAATAGTCAGCAGGACGGGACGAACGGGCTGACGAACTTTACGATCAACGGGCAGACGGTTTCTCTGCAAGCCTCCTTTAATATTAACAAGACGGTGCAGATCAACGGGATCCGGCCGGACGCGAATGGCGGGGTTACGATCAGTGTAGCGAAGGCCGGCGGTGCGTCGAATGCGTATATCAGTTCGTTAGTGATACAGGGTTATGCTACGAATGCGTCGGCTGTGCTGAACCCGACTGATCTGCGGGTGCTGAGCTATACACAGGGTACGGTGAGCCTGCAATGGCAGGACCGGTCTGCGAATGAAACAGGCTTTGAGGTATGGCGGGCTGATAACTCCGGTGTATATGCCAAGGTCGCAAACGTGGCCGCGGGAGTGGTGACCTACAAGGATTCGAGGCTGTCGCCGAACAAGGACTATTACTATATTGTGCGAGCCATCATGGGTTCGACGACTTCAGATTATAGTAATGTGGCGGCTGTGACGACGGCTTCGGATCAGATCTATCTCAATGTGAATTCGGGGAGCAACCAGGCGGGTCTTGCGCCTTCACCATGGAATAATTTGAATGCGCTGCCGGCGATCGGGGTGAACTGGAATAACTTCAAGGACAGCACCGGTAACCCAACGAGTGTGAGCATGATACAGACCCAGGATTTCGCCGGTCTGAACGCTATCGGTCAAACAACGGGCAGCAACTCCGGGATATATCCTGATGCGGTGCTGATGGAGGACTATGTAGCGTTCCAGGGCCAGGTAGGTGGTCTGCAGCTGTATGGTCTGAATCTGTCGAAGAAATACGACTTGACCTTCCTTGCCAGCGACAATCTCTTCGGCGACAATACCACAGCCTATGCTATCAACGGGGATACGGTATTCCTGAATGCCATGTATAATACGACCGCGACCGTCACGATGCATGGAGTGACGCCGGACAATACCGGAAGGATTGACATTAAGATCCTTCCATACGGCCAGGCATCCGGCGGCGGCTGGATCAATGCGATGGTGATCCAGGGGTATACGCAGTCATCTTTGAATGCGCCGGCTCCGCCGCAGTCGGCGGGCGGTGCGAACAGGCTGACGGCGACTGCGACAGGGGCGAGCTTCAACAATGCGGGTCAGGCGCTTGCGATGGATTCGACGATCAATGCCTATCCGAATCCTTTCCAGCAGTTCTTTACCCTGCAGGTTCCTGGCTTTACCAATAACGACAGGGTTAATCTGACCGTCTATAATTTGTCCGGTCAGCAGATCTATACCAAAGAGTTCAACGGCCTTGTGCAGGGACAGAACTTCCTTCGGGTAGATGCCAATCAAAGCTTTGCGAGGTCCGGTATCTATATTGTGCGGGTAGTCAACCTGACCAACAATAGTTCGAAGACGTTCAAGCTGATCAAAAACTAATCAATAAGTAGTTGGGGGGCAGGGTAAAAGCTGCCTAAAGGCCGGTGATGAGATCACCGGCCTTTTTTATTTTGAAATGGATTAAAAAATCTATAATTTTGAGTATTATTGGTGTTTTCTAGCCAATCTAATTTCCCATCTTTTAGCCGGCAGTTTTCTTTTTTTGCGTATTAAACGCCGCGACAACCCCCTAATGCCCGACGCCGATAGTAAGCTGTACTATGGACCCTTTTAATTTTAACCTGTTGTCATGAAAATTTCTACCCCTACTATTAGCGTGGTGTCGATGTTGCTTATCCTATTGTTCAGCCCGCCCGTCAGGGGGCAAAGTATCTTAAACCCCGCTGATCCTGTCGTAAATTATAACCCTGCTTCGCCACCTGCCTCTCCGGCCTACGGTACGATCGGCAAGTGGGTGCGGACGGCCAGGCTAGGCTGGAATACCGGCGGTTATAAGGCTTACATTTATAAGAACAACCCTTTCCGGCTATATTTTCCACACACCTATAATTCAACGGCGGCGGATGGGAAGAAGTATCCTCTATTGATCTTCTTTCACGGCAATGGTGAGGGAGCGAGTACGATCTATGACAATGAATATTCTTTGTATCATGGCGGACAATTCTTTGCCCAGAATGTGGACAATGGCACTTTTGACGGCTATGTGCTGGTTATGCAAACTTCCGGAGGATGGGGGCCTGCCCAGTATGGTCCGCTGAAAGAGATCATTGATTATATGGTTGCCAATAACAAGCTGGACCAATTCCGTGTATATACGAATGGCCTATCCGGCGGCGGTGCTGCGGCCTGGGAGATGTACCTTGATTATCCGACCTATATCTCCACGCTGATCCCGATGTCTTCGGTAGTGATCCAATATGCGGCTGATCCGATCGCCAACCTTGTCAAATTCACGCCCATCTGGAATATCCATGGCGGTCTTGACGGGTTTCCGAATGCTTATACAGCTAGCCAGGTGAATAATGCTTTGCTGGCCAAGGGGGCTAACTATACCGATCTGAATATGCCGACGCAGGGACATGACACCTGGGACAGCACCTGGCTGTTGCCGGCTTTCTGGCCATTTCTGAAGAAAGGTTATTCTTCCAATCCCTGGACTTTATTTGGCCGGACGCTCTTCTGTCCCGGCGACCCGATCGATGTGACTATCGGAGTCGTTACCGGTTTCAGTGCGTATCAATGGCGGAAGGATGGGGTAGTGATACCCGGAGCGACGTCGAATACCATCCATGTCACGGCGATGGGAACCTACGATTGCCGGGTGCAGCGGGGCGGTACCTGGTCGGACTGGTCGCCTGTGCCGGTGGTCATTGGCACGAAGCCGCCTACGGTTACGCCGCCGATCACGGTGAGCGGGCTGATGAGCAAGGTGATTCCTGCCCCGGACGGAAGTGCGGGCGTCAACTTATCGGAGCCTGCGGGATATACTTCCTATCAGTGGCAGAAGCAGCCTGGTGGTTCGGTGGCCGGCAGCTCGAGGATATACCGGGCGACGACACCGGGAAACTATGTTGCAGAGGTGACCGAACAGTATGGCTGTTCGACCAGCTTTTCACCGCCTTTTACTGTGGTTGATGCGAATGGTCCGAATAAACCTGATCCGGCATCGGGGTTGAGCGTAACATCCCTGTCGAGCACTTCGCTGGTGTTGAACTGGATCCAGAATCCCTCCCCGGTGAACAATGAGACGAATTTCGAGGTTTACCAGGCCCAGCAAAGCGGCGGGCCTTATAAGCTGGTGGCGATAACGGGCGCCGATGTAAGCAACTATACGGTAGCTAACCTGAATTCGAGCGTCAAATACTATTATATCGTCAGAGCTGTCAATAATACGGGTGCGGCTGCTGTCAGCGGTGAAGCCAGCGGAACGACCACAGCGGACACGCAGCCGCCGACGGCGCCTGCCAACCTTGTGATAGCGGCTACTTCCCGGGGGTCTGTCAGCCTGGGCTGGGGGGCTTCCACTGACAATGCGGGCATTAAGGAATACGATGTTTATATCAATGGCGTAAAGACCTATGTAGTGGCGCCCGGCCAGCAACTGTTTACAATATACAATCTTACCTACCAGCAATCCTATACGTTTGTTGTGAGGGCCGTGGACGTGGCGGGGAATATATCACCGGCCAGCAACCAGGTTAGTGGTCAGCCAGTGGGCGATGGTCTGAGCTATAAGTTCTACCCGCAGGCGAATGTACCTTCCGTTCTGCCTAATCTGTCCACGCAGACGCCAACGGCGATAGGTACTGTACCGGATTTTACGCTGGCGCCTGCCACCCAGCCGACGAGCTACTGTTTTCTTTTTGAAGGGTATCTGCAGATCACGACGGCCGGCACTTATGAATTTCAGACGAGTTCGTCCGCCGGCAGCAAGTTTCATATTGGCGCGCTTAACGGAGCGACTGCGTATCCCGGGGGCACGGTGCTGGTCAGTAATGACGGGGTACATGCTAATACGACGGTGACCTCGTCTGCTGTGACCCTGCAGGCGGGAGTATATCCTATTGCGGTGGATTATTTCCAGGCTTCCGGTACGGCTTCTTTGATTGTGTCGTGGAAGACGCCGGGATCATCGGACTTTGTACCTATCCCCGCCAGTGCGCTGGCGCAGGCCGCCAATGCCAATGGGCAGGCACCGGCGGTTCCTTCCAATTTAAATGCGGTGGCCGGCTCGTATAACAGGGTTAATCTCAGCTGGACCGATAACAGCTCCAATGAGACAGGCTTCGAACTGTGGCGGTCGACAAGCTCTGCCGGCACCTACAGCATTGCAGGAACTACCGGCTCCGGCGTCGTGTCGTTCACGGATAGTACGGCATTGCCGGGCACTGCCTATTCGTACGAGGTAAGGGCGGTCGGCCAGTATGGGCAGTCTGCCTTTTCCAATAGCAGAAGCGTGAGCACTCCGGTCCTGCCATCGGCGCCGGCGGCACCGACATCACTGGCTGCCCTTGCGGCGAGTCCATCATCGATCGGTCTGACGTGGACCGGCAATACGGGTAATGTGGATGGCTACCAGGTCTATCGGTCAGCAAATAACAATCTCAACTATGTCCTGACGACGACCTTGCCGGGGACATCGGCGGGCTATACGGATACTGCCCTTTTTGCCAATGCTTTCTATTATTATAAGATACGTGCTGTGAATGCGGGAGGTAGTTCATCCTTCTCTAATGAGTCGGGCGTCAGGACACTGGATTATCCACCGGTGATCTCGAAATTATCTGACCAGCAGGCGCGTTATGGTACGACGACGAGCATACCTTTGAGTGCGACCCACGCCGGGGGCGGCGCCCTTGTCTTTACGGGTGTCGGTCTGCCTCCGTTTGCAGTGCTGACGGATAATCATAATGGGACGGCGGCGCTGGTCCTTAATCCGGCGATAACCGATCAGAACAGCTATTCCGATCTACAGGTGATCGTCACCGATATCTATGGGAAGTCGGATACGACGAAATTCAACCTGGTCGTGAATAATAATTATACGCCGGTGATCGACACGATCGCCAGCTATACCATCAATGAGGGGGATAGCCTGAGCGTGCCATTGCGGGGACAGGATCAAAATGCGACGGATGTGCTAAGCTTTTCGGTAAGCGGTGCGCCGGCGGGTTATGTCATTACGCCTGTGTCCAATGGTGTGGCGACGCTGGTGCTGCATCCGGGCTATGCGGCCGCTGGTGTCTACAGCATACAGGTGAAAATGGCCGATAACAATGGCTTGTACGGGTTGCGAAGCTTTGGGCTTACGGTGAAGGACAGGAGCCCGGGTATGAAGATCTTTGCGCGGACTGCCTATCAGGACCCGACTGCCATCGGCCTGCCCTGGAATGCGCTGGTGGGCACCAGTACTACAGGTCTGCTGGAGTCGTCGGGTAAAGTGACGCCGGTGGGTCTTGTGTTTAGTCCAACGGGCTGGTGGAATACCTTTAATGGCGGGTCTTCGACGGGCAATAACTCGGGCGTCTATCCGGACAGGGTGCTGCAGGATTATCTGTGGTGGGGAAGCATATATAACGGACCGGATGTGGTCAACGGGCAGGTCACGGGTCTGGATGTTTTGCAGCAGTATAGTCTTACCTTCTTTGCGAACAGCGTGTACAATGGGGTAGCGAACAACGGCACGTCCACCTATACGGTGGGATCCCAGACTGTATCGCTGTATGTACAGGATAACAGGTCGAACACGGCGACGATCAGCAATATCAAGCCGGCGGCGGATGGTACGATCTCTTTCCAGATGGGCAAGACGGCTACGACTTCGCTGGGCTATCTGAATGCGATGGTGATAACCCAGCAGTACGATGATGGGATGGCTCCGGCCGGACCTAGCGGGCTGACGGGTCAGGCCGTGCCCGGCAGCGTGCAGCTGAGCTGGTCGGATTCGGCTTACAACGCCACGGGCTATGAGATATGGCGGGCTCCGGCGGCTACGGGTGTATTTGCGTTGGTCGGGAAGGCATCGGGCAATGCGACGGGCAGCTATGGAGACAGCACTGTTGCGGGCAATGCAAAATATCTTTATACGGTGCGGGCATACAACAGCTATGGTTATTCGGGGTATACGGATACGGTGGCGCTGATGACGCTGAACCGTCTGCCGAAGGTGAATCCTATTGCGGATGTGACCCTGAAAAATAATCAACAGCAGAGCATTTCTGTGACTACCGTGGATGATCCGGGTATAAAGCTGGTACTGACAGCGAAGGGTCTGCCGCCCTTTGCGACGTTTACCGATAACGGTGATGGCACGGGAACTATCGCCGTGGCGCCTCCGGCCGGAACGGCAGGGATATATCCGAATGTCACGGTAACGGCTGCCGATCCGCAAGACTCTTTGGCAACGGCCAATTTCACGTTGGTCGTGACCGAGCCGAATGTAAGCTCCGTGTATGTGAACTTTACGGGCGGGGCTGTTTGTGCGAAACCATGGAATACCCTTCTGACGGCTCCTTATGGCGGCACGGTGATGTCCGGGCTGCTGGATGACGGAAACAACCCGACGAATATTTCTCTCGGCATGCCGGATGGGTTCTACGGGCTCGGCAGTACGGGCCGGTTCACCGGCAATAACGACGGGATCTATGCGCCCGTTGTCATGCGAAACGGTCTTACTGAGCCATCGGCGGCTGTGCGCCGCCTGCAGGTCGCGGGGTTGGATCAGTCAAAGCAATACAACTTTGTCTTCTTCAACAGCCAGGAGGATGGAACGAACGGGCTGACGAATTTTACGATCAACGGGCAGACGGTAACGTTGCAGGCCGACTACAATATCAACAAGACGGTGCAGATCAATGGTGTAAGACCTGATTCGAGCAATGGAGTTACGATCAGCGTGGCTAAGGCTTCCGGGGCGGTCAATGCTTATCTGAGCGCTGTGGTGATCCAGGCCTATGATACGGCTGCCGGGCTGCTGCTGAACCCGGCGGACCTGCGGGTGCTGAGTATCACGCAGCATACCGTGAAGCTGCAATGGCAGGACCGGTCTGCTAATGAGACGGGTTTTGAAGTGTGGCGCTCCAATGACTCCGGGGTATATGCGAAGCTAACCGTTCTGCCTGCGGGAACTGTGAGCTATATGGACTCCATGCTGACCGCGAATAAGAATTATTATTATATTGTCCGGGCTGCCAGGGACACGGTATATTCGGATTATAGCAATGTGGCAGCGGCGACGACAGTTTCGGAAATGGTTTATGTCAATGTCAACTATCTGGACAATGCGGGTGCCCCATGGAATAACCTGGCCGCTCTGCCGACCCAATGGTTCACTTGGTATAATTTCAAAGACAGCAGCGGCGGCCAGACCAATATCGGTATGGTGCAGACGCAGGACTTTGCGGGTTTGAACTCGCTGGGTATGAGGACGGGCAACAATTCTGGTGTCTATCCAGATCTTGTCCTCAGGGACGACTATGTAGCCTTCCAGGGTCAGGTCGGTGGACTGCAGCTCTTCGGTCTGGACATCTCGAAGAAATACGATCTGACCTTTTTGGGCAGCGATAGTCTGACGGGGGACAATACTTCGGCTTATGCCGTCAATGGGGATACGGTGTTCCTGGATGCCACACTTAATACCATCGGCACTGTGACGATGCATGGCGTGACGCCGGACAATACCGGAAGGATCGACATTCATATCCTGCCTTACGGCCAGGCGTCTGGCGGCGGCTGGGTCAATGCGATGGTGTTCCAGGGATATACGCCTTCGGCAGCGCATGCGCCGGCGCCGCCTTCCGGAACCGGTCCAGGGGGTGCGCCTCCGACCTCGCCGCCGACCTCGCCGCCGGACTCGGTATCTACTCCGCCGCCGGGGGTGGATACCCTGATACGTGCGTATCCTAATCCTTACCATGAGTCCTTTACTCTAAAGGTACCGGGGCTGGATGGCCGGCAGCGGGTAAGCGTCACGATATTCGATATTGCTGGCCGGCAGGTGTTTGACAAAGAGTTCAGCAACCTAGTGCCGGGAGACAACTTTCTACTGATAAATGCCAGCCAGGGTATGGGAAGCTTTGGGGTCTATTTTGTCCGGGTAGCGTATGGAGGTGGAAAGACCGTAAAAATGTTTAAATTATTAAGGGAATAGGGTGCTGAGAGCCCCTGCGGAGCCCGTCCGGATAATTTCCCGGACGGGTTTTTTTTATTAACTTTGGTCGTATGCAGGAAAAAGGGGCGTCTGTTCACGAAAAATTCATTACTGCCGTTATTGCTTCGATAATGGCTGCCTTATTTATCAAAGTTTTATTTTTTTGATCTAATCCAGTGAATAACGAAACCATTAATCACAGGCGCAAGTCTCCGTCGCGTGTGATCGACATTATGGAAAGGGCTTTTTTGCAGCGCAAGCTAAGCAACTGGGCGGGCGTTGTGATTGGCGGTACGATAGCGGTGATCATGGGATTTCTGCTGGCGGTGAATCCTGCGTTGGGGATACTGGTTTTTGGTGGTGCGCTGGGTCTGGCTGTTATCATAACTTGCCTGCTGAGCCCGGAAACGGGTTTTTATATCAATCTCGTTTATTGTTTCATCGTCTATTTTATTTCGCGAATACTTTTTGGGGATGCTCTCCAGGTAGGGATCGTAGTCGACGTCCTGATCATTGCCATCCTGTTCGGCTTTTTTATCAAGGGTGTTTCTTTAAAGAAGGGGATCAATGCCTTTGCGCGCAATACGACCATCATCCTGATCATCATTAATTTCATGTATGGGGCGTTACAACTGTTCAACCCCGAGGGGCATTCGGTTGAAGCCTGGGGCCAGGCGATACGGCGGTCGTTCGAAACCTTTGTATTTCTTTTTATCGCATTCCTGGTATTGCGGGACAAACAGAGTATCCTGCGGTATATCCGGGTGTTGTTCGTGCTTTGTGTGGGAGTCGCGGTCTACGGTTGTTTTCAGCAATGGCATGGCCTATTCGAATATGAAAAAGCGTGGGTCATGGCGGATGAGGTCCGGTTTGGTCTTGTCTTTATTAACGGGGAGTTCCGGAAGTTCTCTACGTTCAATGATCCGACGGCGTTCGGGGGTATGATGGCTGCTTCCAGTGTTTTTTTTACTGTAATTGCGCTGAGTGAACGGGACAAGCGGAAGAAGCGGAAGCTGTTTGGGGGGGTGGTGCTGATGTTGCTGGCAATGGCCTATTCTGGCACGAGGACGGCCAATGTAATGCTTCTGGCGGGTTTTGTAATGTTTGTGCTTCTTACGATAAACAGAAAAAGCACGCAGGTTTTTGCTTTTGTTGGCGTTTTGCTGTTTGCAGCGGTATTATATGTACCTGTCTACAATAACAGTTCGATCAATCGTTTCCGTTCCAGTTTTGTCGGTGCGCAGGATGAATCCTATAAGGTAAGGGAGATGAGCAGGAATTTCATACGACCCTATATGCTTTCGCATCCGTTTGGCGGAGGGCTTGGTACGACAGGTAACCTGGGATTGACATTAAATCCGGGACATTTCCTGGCCGGTTTTCAGACGGATAGCGGGTACTTGCAGATGGCGCTGGAGATCGGGTGGATTGGGCTGGCTATTATCTGTATTCTTTTTTATACTGTGCTGAAAGGCGGGGTAAAGGGTTATTTCCGTTGTCCCGATGAAGAAATGCGGCCTGTTTATGCTGCCGGCACCTGTGCGATATTTACCTTTTATGTGGGAATGTTTGCGCAGAACACGCTGGGGCATATTACAGACATGGCTTTATATTATCCTATAATTGCAATTATATTGCGAGCCAGTCAAATTGGCCGGCAGGCAGCAGCCTGACCGTGGTATGCGACTAAGACCCCTGAACATGAAAAATTTTTTTTCTTCGAGGAATGTTTTGATCATGACGCTGGTGTTGCTGGCGTTGCCGGTGACGATGATCGAATGTGCGGTTTTGCAGCGTACCAGTGGCGTGTGGATGTATCCGCTGGATGACACTTTTATTCACATGGCGCTGGCTAAGAACCTTGCTTTTCATGGGGTTTGGGGAATCAGCCGGTTCGAGTTCGCGTCGGCATCTTCCTCGGTGCTGTATACGATAGTGCTGGCGGGGCTTTTCCGAATTTTTTCGATCCATGTCATCATTCCTTTTTTGGTGAACTGTTTGACGGGAGTGGTCCTGCTGGCGGTGGTTCAGCGATGGCTTATAAAGGAGAGGGTCACGGGCGGGCCGCTGATGTGGGTAATGCTTTGTCTTCTTTTTTTTACGCCTCTTCCTATCCTGCTTGTCTGTGGGATGGAGCATACTCTTCAGTGTCTTTTTTCTTTTCTTTTTGTATTCGGATGTGCGGGATGGCTGGAGGATCAGCTGACGGTGAAGCGGGGCAAGTGGACTTTGCCGTGGGTGCTGCCTGTATACGGCATGCTAGTCACCTTCACGCGTTATGAGGGGATGTTCCTGGTGGGGATCGTGTGTCTGATCCTGGTCTGGCACCGGCAGATCGGGCTGGCATTCCGGCTGGGGGTATTGTCTTTGATGCCCCTGATCATCTTTGGTATTTATTCGGTGGTCAAGGGGAGCTATTTTTTGCCTAACTCGGTACTATTAAAGTCGGATGGTCTCAATCTTACGATAAGCGGGGTGATGCATTGGCTGGACAATATATTTGTACAGCGGCTGACGATGGTCAGGACGGATAATATTCCCGCCGGTACGCCAAGGCCGGGGATAAGCCTGCTTGCGACGCAAAGGCTGTTGATCCTGTTGCCGCTGGTATGGCTGGCCTTCTACAAGTTTATCCGGGAGCGTATTTCGTATGGCTATATACTTTTTATATTGACCGGGTGTGCGATACTGCAACTTTGTTTTGCATCTACGGGCTGGCTATACCGGTATGAGGCCTACCTGGTATTCTGTTCTGTTGTTATTACAGGCGTCCTGGTGGTGAGGTTTGGTGCGGCGCTGGCTGCGGAAAGGCCTGTTGTTGTGCGCTGGATGGCTGGAATAGCTTTGTTTGCGATCCTGTTCCCCTTTTTTCTAAGGAGTTCGGCGGCTTTTACAAAGACTACTACGGCCTGCCAGAACATATACCAGCAGCAGTACCAGATGGGGAGTTTTGTGCATAAATATTATAATGGGGATGCTGTTGCAGCGAATGATATTGGTGCGATATCGTTCCAAAGTTCGGGGCGGGTGATGGATCTGTGGGGGTTGGGGAACATTACGGTAGCCAGGAGCAGGAAGAAGGGATATTGGACGGCGGGTTTCCTGGATAGTCTGTGCCGGCGTGATGGGGTCCGGATGGCAGTGTTCTATGAGAAATGGTTTGGGGACAGTCTGACGCGGCGATGGAATAAGGTAGCCACCTGGCGGATCCGGGACAATGTGATCTGTGGAGATGATTCGGTCTCATTTTTTTCGCTGGACAGGCAGGACGTGCCGGTGCTGAAGCGGGACCTGGTGGAATATGAGAAGAGTCTGCCTGCGGGAGTATCTGTGAAATATTATTAGTATTACAGGTTGCCTTTTTTTAATTCGGCGACTGCGTAGTCGCACGCGCGGGCTGTCAGGGCCATATAGGTCAGGGACGGGTTTTGCCAGGCGCCGGAGGTCATACAGCTGCCATCGGTGACGAATACATTGGCAGCGTCGTGCAGCTGATTGAATTTGTTAAGGACGGATGTCTTTGGATCGAGGCCCATTCGTGCTGTGCCCATTTCGTGGACGGCAGAGCCACCGGGAAGGGCATGGTTGTAGGAGTGGATGTTTTTGAAGCCGGCTTTCTCCAGCATTTCTTCAGCGGAGGAGCGGATATCCTTTCGCATAGCGTCTTCGTTGCCGTGGTATTCAAAGTTGATCTTCACGAGGGGGAGGCCCCAACTGTCTTTTTTGTCTTTATCGAGGGAGATCATGTTTCCGAAATAGGGGAGGGTTTCTCCCCATGCGCCGATCCACATGGACCAGGGGCCGGGTTGGAGCAGTTGTTTTTTGAAGTTTTCGCCCCAGCCCGGAGTATTTTGTTGTTCCTGCCATTCGAAGCGGCCTCCGCTGCCCTGGAATCCAAATCCTCGCAGGTAGTCTGATCTTTTGCTGCCGGGCAGGTTGCGGAATCGGGGTATATAGATGCCTACGGGTCTTCTGCCTGAGTAGTACTGGTCGTGAAAGCCGTCAAATTCGGCGGTGGCGCCGGTACCGGTGAAGTGGTCCATGAGGTTATGGCCCAGTTGGCCGCTGGAGTTGCCCAGGCCGTCGGGGTGGTTCTTTGATCTGGAGTTCAGCAGGATGGCGGCTGTGGCGATGGTCGATGCGTTCAGGAAAATAATGGATGCAAAGTATTCCGTGACCTGGTGGGTATTTGAGTTCATGACGCGTACGCCGGAGGCCTTGTTCTTTTGTTCGTCGAAGAGTACTTCGAGGACGATGGTATCCGGGAGCAGGGTCATATTGCCTGTCGCTGCGGCGGCGGGCAGTGTGGCGGCGTTGCTGCTGAAATAGCCGCTGAAAGGGCAGCCGCGGTCGCAGAGGTTGCGGTACTGGCAGGGGCCTCTGCCGTTCCATCCTTTGCTGAGGTTGGCTACCCGGCCGATGGTGGCTATGCGGTCGGTATAATGCCGGCGTAACTCGGCAGAGAGGTGTGTTTCTATGCAATTCATTTCCATGGGAGGAAGGAATTGTCCATCGGGCAGGTGGGGCAGGCCTTCCGGATTCCCGCTGATCCCAACGAAGGATTCGACATAATCGTACCAGGGGGCGATGTCTTTATAACGGATAGGCCAGTCCACTGCGATGCCTTCTTTGGCATTGGCTTCGAAGTCGAGGTCGCTGAGGCGATAGCATTGTCTTCCCCAGGTGAGGGAGCGGCCGCCTACCTGGTAGCCGCGGATCCAGTTGAAGGGTTTTTCCTGGAGGTAGGGATGGTCTTTGTCGCTGACATAAAACTGTTTGCTGGCTTCGTTGTAGGCCTGGCTTTGGATTGGGTTTTCGGCTTTATCTTCTTCGGTATTCTGCAGGCGGTGGGGAAATTGCCAGGGGTGAAGGAATGCGGTATTATAATCTTTTATATGTTCGACATTTCTGCCTCTTTCGAGGACCAGGGTCTTAAGTCCTTTTTCGCATAGTTCCTTAGCGGCCCAGCCTCCGCTGATGCCGGAGCCGACAACGATGGCGTCGAACCGGTTAGCGGAATTGCTCTTTATTTCCGGCCAGGCTTGTTTGGGATCGCCCATATTTATTTTTAAGAGTGGCTTCGGGCCATTAAAAAGAAATTGTTTGCGCATAAATATAGTGATTTCACGTTATTTTTACCAGTACAAACCAGGAAGGGCAGTGAAGGCGACGGGAGGTCAAACAAACAACTAATGAAAGTCTATTTTAAAAACCTGGATGGGATAAGGTTCTTTGCCGCGTTTATGGTAGTTGTGCATCATTCTTTCTTTTTTAAAAGGGGGTATTCGGATGCTTTTCCTTTTGTCGAGAATTGTTTTGAGCATACGGGAAGGCTTGGGGTAAATCTTTTTTTTATCCTAAGCGGATTTTTGATCAGCTATTTATTGTTGGTTGAAAAGGATTCGACGGGAACGATCAGCTACAGGAACTTTTATATACGGCGGGTATTGCGGATCTGGCCTTTGTATCTGGGGTATGGGCTTGTGCTGACCTTTTTCTCGCCCTATATAATTCAGAGGCTGGGGCTTGGAGGAGGAGTTGATTGGGCGACGATGATCCTGAATATGGTATTTTTGATTTTCTTTTCGGTCAATTTTCAAATGGCTTTTGTAGGAGAGAACAGAGGGATCTTCGAGGTGAGCTGGTCGGTGTGTATCGAGGAGCAGTTCTACCTGGTATGGCCGCCGCTGGTGAATATTTTCCGGAAGCGGTTGAAAGTGTTGCTGGCGGGCATGTTCACCCTAAGTTTCCTGGGCCGGGTACTGCTTTATTTTATCCTGCCGCAATTTCGTACGCCTGTTCCTTCGAATCAATATCTTAACATCAATTACCTGATGCTGCTGGATAAGCTGGATCTTTTCGGCGGAGGATTATTTATTGCAGTATTATATTACAACTACAAGCTGGGGGGATACCAGATGCTTTTCAAAAAGTTGTTTCATCCGGCGATTCAGTGGATCATGACCTTGCTGGCGCTGGGGTATACGATATCGCTTGTGAAGCCGGACAGCATGTTGTTCCTTATGTTTGGCGACCACTATGTATGCGATGTTTTGTTCGGGTACGTACTATTGGCGGCGGTGGTTGAAAATTCGATCTACCGGCTGGAGCATCCTTTGCTGAAGGTGCTGGGAAAGATATCGTTTGGCATTTATCTGTTTCATACGGCCATCTGTCAGTTCGTGCTGGTGTTTTTTAAAAAATTCGTGGGGCATCCCCAGTCACATATCCTTTACGATATCATATATCCGCTGTTGAATATATTGATCACCTGTAGTATTGCCTATCTTTCTTATACCTATTATGAAAGATGGTTCCTGCTCCGGAAGAAAAAGTTCGAGCTGGTAACTACGCGGATGTAACTGTGGAAGGCATGGCATTCCCTAAAAGTGTTAGCATGAAGGTCTATTTTAAAAACCTGGATGGAATACGGTTCGTTGCAGCATTCCTGGTGCTGTTGCAGCATTCTTTTGGCTTCAAGAAAGCTTATTCGGATGCGTCGCCAATCCTGGATCGTTGTTTTGCCGATACGGGGAGATTGGGGGTGAACCTGTTCTTTATTCTAAGCGGTTTTTTGATCAGCTATCTTTTGCTGATGGAAAAGGATGCGTCGGGAACGGTGAGTTACCGGAATTTCTATGTGCGGCGGATCCTGAGGATCTGGCCTTTGTACCTGGGGTATGGGTTGATCCTGACGTTTCTGTCCCCTTATGTTGCCGATCGGCTGGGGTGGGGAAATAATACGGATCTTTCTACGACGATGCTGAATCTTGTATTTCTGTTATTATTTTCCGTCAACATGCAGCTAGCCTTTATCGGTTCGAACCGGGGGATGTTTGAGATCAGCTGGTCGGTGTGTATCGAAGAGCAGTTCTACCTCGTGTGGCCGATCCTGATCAATACGTTCCGGAAAAGGCTGAAGGGTTTGCTGGTGGTGATGTTCGCCATCAGCATAGTGGTGCGTTTGGTCATCGTATTTCTTTTGCCGGTATTCTTTCCCGCGTGGCCGCAGGAGAAAGTGCTTTTGATGAATCATTTGCTTTTATTTGACAAGCTGGATCTTTTTGGCGGCGGGCTTTTTGCCGCTTTGCTTTATTATAACCGGAAGCGGTATGCCGGGTTCTTTCAAAACTTCTTTCATCCTTTGCTGCAGGTGGTGATGACTGTGTCGGCGTTGTTGTATGCGTTGTCGATAGTGAAGCCGGATGGGGTATATTACCAGCTGTTTGCGGACCATTATGTGTGCGATATCCTGTTCGGGTATGTATTACTTGCGGCTGTGGTGGATAATTCGATCTATCGTCTTGAGATTCCCCTGCTGAAGACGCTTGGGCGAATATCTTTTGGGATCTATCTTTTTCATACGGCCGTGTGCCAGTTTGTGCTATTATTTTTTAAAAAGGTGATAGGACATCCGCAGTGGCGGCTGGTATATGATCTCGGGTATCCGCTGGTTTGTCTGGCGGTGACGGCGGTGATCGCCTATGTTTCTTATACCTATTATGAAATGTGGTTTTTGAACAAGAAGAAGAAATTCGAGATGGTCCTGACCCGGGTCTGATCGTTGTTGTTCTACCGGGTCGCCCAGGACTTCTGGCCGGGCTGCATGGGAGTGCAGCCG
Source organism: Puia sp. (assembly GCA_036499285.1). Lineage (GTDB taxonomy): Bacteria > Bacteroidota > Bacteroidia > Chitinophagales > Chitinophagaceae > Puia. The sequence continues at coordinate 16,053 of DASYEB010000014.1, forward strand.
TGGAACTGGCCGGGGATGTACAGGTAGGACAATGCTTTTGTTGCACCGATCTCCGAGGTGCAAAACCCCTGAACGGTATATTGTTTCAGGGTGGTAAAAAAAGGTTTCCCGATGTATATATTCTCTACTTTACCTAAGAGGCTGGTAAAGGGTCTGGCTTTTGCTTCAAAGCGGCCCATGATGGAGTGTTGGTCAGCCGGGGGGCATTCTTCATAGGGTTTATTGAATTTTGAGCGGGAGTAGTGGTCCAGCTCTTTAAGGCCTTCGATGAACCTATTGGCGGACACGCGGTCTGTACAATCTTTGATCATGGTGATGATGTAGTCATCTACGCCGGCCTGGGCTGCTCCGGGTGTGCTGGCAGCGGGCAGGATCGTTTCGGCGAGGGCTGCGAGCAGTCTTTTTTGCTGCAGTAGCCAGCTGATGTCCGGGGATCTATGCCAGTCATGCCATTTATAACCCGAGAAGACGATGCCTCCTCCGAGTCCTGCCAGGATGATGCTGCCGATGGCTTTTCTTCTGTTCATGACTGAAGGCTAACTTTTCCGGCAGCGGTGCGAGGCTGCCGTTTACGTTTATGATAAGAGAAGAGGAACCACAATGGGCCATCGACGACCAGCAGGTTATAAAAAATGATCGGGATGGTGATGCCGAAAAAGATGCCGGATAGTAACAGGACGAAGGGATTATGGAAGTGCAGGAGTTTTGTAAAGACGAGCCGGGAGAGGCCTGCTATGAAAACGTGGGTTACGTATATGTATAGCGAATGGTACCCGATAACGCGTAAAAAGGAAAGGATATTCCAGTGTTGCATGCGAAAGGAGAGAATGAACATGCTGAGGCAACCGATGAGGGCGATGGCCAGGAAATCCGCATTGCCTGGTCCTGTAGGGTGAGCGAGGTACCAGACCTGGGTCAGGAAGAATATCGGGGCGATCAGCAGGAGGCTGTAGGGATTGGACAGGAAGCGCTGGGTTGAATCGCGGAAGAAGAAAGTTGTAATGGCGTCTCCCAGGGCGAAGAAGATATAAAATTCCATCCAATCGGCGATCATGCTGATATTGTGTACGAACGGCGAGATGAAATAGAGGGCGGCGCCGATAAGCAGCTGGCCCCATGCCGGTGGTTTCAGGTAAGTTTTCACTAACAGGTAGACGGCGGACGTGTTGAACAGGGCGGGAAGATACCAGAACTGGTCGAGAGCCCTGGGCTGGTAAAAAATATAGGTATAATCAATAAAAGACCTGTTGGAGTTGGTGTTTGCACCAAGGACGATCTGCAGGGTCACCTGCAGGAAAACCCAGATAAAATATGGGTACATGAGGTTTTCGAACTTGATGCCCAGAACCTGCCGGAGGCCTCTTTTGGCAAGGCTGCCGCTGATGAAGATGCCTGACAGGATGAAGAACAGGGGCATTCGGAAGCTGAAAAAGATCATGTTGGCTCTTTCGAGCCATGCGGGCACGTCCGAGATATCTGCGCCATGGGCTTGTGCGGTTGTAACGCTGCGCTGGATGCCAATGAGGACGTGGCGGTATACGACGAGAATGATAGCGATGCCTTTGAGATAATCCACCCAGGCCAGCCGCTGGATGTCTAAAAGGGGAAGGTTGAAAGCCTTCGATAAGAGACTGGGTTTATCTGTCGGGGAGTCTTTCATTTTTATCTTGTTACGGCGTCGAGGCTGACGCCGATCATCTGTTCGATATCGAGCCGGATCAGATCCTGAGACAATTGAAGATTGAGCATTTTTACGCGTTCGTCGCTATAGCTTTTGTTGGCGAGATTGTACGAGTCTATGGAGGTGGTTCCGTCCCTGAATTTTTTTTCTATCTGGGTGAGGGCGGCCTGCTGATCGATCACGATGGTATTTTGCAGGAGGATGAGGTCGCCGAAGTTCTTGTATTGTTTGTATTTGCCCAGGACCTCGGTGCGTATGGTCCTGGCGAGCTGTTCCCTGTTGTTCCTGCTGATCTCAACGTTCTCGCGGGCTCCTCTTATATCGGGGCCCATCGAGAAGAACAGGCCTATAGGGATGGTGAGGCCGAAGAAATATTTAGGATAGACATAGGCGCCGGTGGCTGCAGTTTGTTTTGCAAAGGTCTGGTCATTATAATTTGCGGATATGGACAGCAGGTTAAGCCAGGATCGTTTTGCTTTTGAGAGGTTGCTTTTGGTCACGTTCATCTGGTGGCCTGACGCCTCGTAGCGGGGGCCTTCGAGGGCGAGAGTTACGAGCCTGGATTCGATCATCGTATCGTTGGGGGGGGTATGCCGGAATACGGGTACGCTGTCATTTTTGTGACGACCGCCGGGGATGTGCTGGGCCGACGCAGGGCTACCCGAAAGGAAGATAAGAAGCAAAAGGGTGAAGGAGCCGGCGATTCGGGAGAGAACGTGCATCGGGATAAACTTTTTTGATTTATTATTTCTCATTGGTTAGGGGTGGTTTTGTTCGGGGATTAGGTAGCGTTGACGTCTTCCAGGTCAACCATATTCAAAACAGCGCCACAGAATTTTCCGTTGAGCTGGTTGAAAAAGTTCATGGATTCCCGATCGATCTGTTTGATGATGTGAGTGGCTGAGAAGACTGCGATAACGCCGTCAACATATTGTACCAGTTCCTTACTGTCAGAGAAGTCATTCAGTGGCGGTCCTTCCAGGAAAATGTAATCATATTCTATGGTAAGGGAGGTGAGATGCTGGAGGAGGTTTTCCCGCGGCAAAATTTCTGACGGGGTATAGTCTCCGCCTTCTGATCCGATGACAAAGATGCATTCCCCGACCTGGGTCGAGGCACTTTTCACCTGTTCGATCAGGGTACGGCTGCTATTTCTGTCGGGATGGATCTTTTCGAGTATGGGATCGGCCTTTAGCTGGAGGGTGAGATCATTGTTGCAGAAATTGGTGTCGATGATCAGTATCTTCTTTTTGCTCATGCTCATGCTGTGGCTGACTGCCTGAATAAGGGTTGTTTTACCTTCTCCCTTTTTGGTACTGGCGAACAGGAATATTTTTTTTCCGCTATGTTCCAGCTCATACCGGAGCTTGCGGAGGGCTTCTCTGAACTGGTTATGTCTTTTGTTGTCGTATGCGTCGGGTATGGTCTCGCGGGTGGTGATGATCTCTCTAAGGTCTTTTTGTTTCAGGTTCATGAAGTTGATCATGCTGATGAGCCTCAGGTTCACGGTCCTGGCGAAGATGACGGGTGTTTTTATGGAAGAGTCCAGGTAGGTGAGCAGGACCAGGACGAGGATGGTGATCACGAGGGCTGAGGCGCCGGCCATGCCGACTATCATCAGTCTTTTACTGGGTTCGGGTTCTATAGCGGGCTGTCCCCCGATGATCTGCCGGAAGTTGTTGACAGAGGACGTGGTGATATCGATAGCGTCATTGTATTTCTGTTTGGCGGACAGGTATTCTTTATTGGCCAGTTCGGCATCTTTGAGCAGGGTTTCGATGACGGCTCCTTTTGAGGCATCTTTGACGAGATTGCCTTTGAGGTCGTTGATCTTGCCTTGTATGGCCGCGATGTTGTCACTGCCTGCTTTGATATCGACCTGGAGGTCATTTCTTTTTTCGAGCAGTGAGGCTTTGGTCTCTTCGGTGGTGTTGATCGCTGTACCGGAGCCGAGGTTGGGCTGTGTGGCTGCAAGCTTTGTCTGATATTCTGCTTTCAGGTTCTCATATTTTTTCTGAAGTGCCGGGTCCGAGGAGCCGCTGTTCACATAGGCCTGGTAGGCTTCGGTCACGGAACGGCGAAGGACAACCAGCTCATCGTTGGCAGTATTATCTTTAACGGGTGCGGTCGGGCTGCCTGGCAGGTTGCCCAGCCGCTGGTTTATTTTTTGCAGGTCGTAGGTGCGCTGGGTTTGGTTGCTTTGTTCTGATGTCAGCGCCGTCGTGAGGTTCATGATGGTTTCGAGCTTGCTGCTATTCTCTTCACCGACGTCAATGATCCCTTCGTTACGAAGCTGAGCGTTCTTGGCATCCAGCTCCTGTTTTTTCTTTTCCATCAGGCTTTGGAGGGTATCGATGGATTCGGCTGATTTGCTGCTGCGTACATTTTTATAGTAGCGAAGGAATTGCGGGAAAACGGTATTAACTACGAAGGCGGACAGATCGGGATTTTCCGATGCGCAATCGATCTGGATATAATCCGTGCGTTGTACCCTATATACTGAAAGGATATTGTTCAGCGATTTATAATCATAACCGTAAAGGGCGAGGTATTCCAGCAGGTCTTTTTCCTCTGTTTTAAAAGAGGTGAGCATGCTCATTGCTTCGAGCTTGTTCTTAAAAACGTGCAGGGCTGTCTCGTGGTCTATTTTTTTGTAAAGGGGAGACTGGGTCTGTTTGACGGTGAGCCGGCGAAAGGGGGACGGACTTTCGAGGTCATGGACGATCAGATTATAGGAAAGGAGGCTCAGGACGGAAGGGGAGGTGATGGTGACGATGACATTGTTGAATTTTACGTCCGCCGCAAAAATGTCGACATTCTCATTGTTGACCTTTACTTCATCATTAACGGTAAAGCCGGTGGAAAACTGAGCAAAAGACCGGTACTTCTTTGGTTGGTTCATGGTGAGGACATAAGCAATAACGGCAGCAAAAAACGCCACTCCTATTATCAACCATTTTCTTTTTAGTAGTATCCTCAACAAATACAGGAAATCCATTATGTTTTTATTTAAAGGGGAGCTGGAATCTCGATCAACCCTGCTTTGATTATTTGAATAAAATGTTGACTTTCAGGTTTTTGGATGTTTGGGGCAAAGGTTAAACCCTGTTTTTCAGCGATGTAAATATAATACCATATCTACGTTGTTGCAAGTTAACCTTAGAATAACCCTAAGAGTATTGTTTTTCGGGTGATGGCAAGCGGGAGAGGGCTGGGTAGTGTTGACAAATTTATGGTGAAATAATTTGAAAAACAGAGGGAATAGCTATCTTTACACCTCATCTCCATTCCTTTGAAACCCTCCAGTCCATTTCGGATCTCCAATCTCCTTTAGTTTCTTCATTCATGTCCTATTCGGTTTTCAATTATCCATTAGACTTTCAAGTCCTATTAGACATAACTGCTTAATAAATCCCACAATAATGAATAAACTTTACTTATTGCTTATCTCTGTATTTAGTATGGGCGGAGCTTTTGCGCAGCAAAGTCCGGGCGGGGTCAGCGCGAATCTGTCCCTTTGGTTAAGAGCTGATGCTGCTTCTACATTGAGTCCAAGTTCCGGGAGCCTGAACTCCTGGACGTATTTCAACAACAGTAATGCTTTTACGGCGTCGCCGGGGAGTCAGCCTGTGGTAGCGCCGGCCTCTATTAATTTTCTGCCTTCCGTTGCCTTTAGCGGAACTCAATTTATGGTGGGTCCAAATGGTCCCGGAGCTTCGGGTGCCCCTATTGCAGCGGGTAGTAAGGCGTATTCGGTATTTGCGGTTTGGCAATCTTCTACTGCGATCGGAGGCCCGAATGAGCGGATCTGGTCTCAGAGGCCTAATTCAAATGCTCCGGACGGAAGCTTTGACGGAGCTTCTCTTTGGGTCTTCCCGAGCGGTCCGGCATATGGCGATCAGCCTGAAGTAAGCCCTTTTACGACGGGTGTGGCGACTGCTCCGGCCTATACCTCTTATATCCTGCCTTATGCTCCAAATACGGTATACATCAGCCAGATGAATTTTCTGGCTCAGGATGCCAACGATCTGGAGCTGGTGGATCAGAGCAATCTGGCGACTGCTCCGGGGGTAACGAGTACTGATCCGGCGGGTGCGGCGCTGACAAACAGGAATCTGACGGATGCGTTCAATATTCTTGGTGCACGCAGTACTTCTCTTGACGAGCCTTTTATAGGGAACCTTGCGGAGCTGATCATTTATACGGGTCCGATAAGCGGCACTGCCCGCAACCAGGTGTTCTCCTATCTGGCAATGAAGTATGGCATCGCTACCAATGCGAGTCTTGTTTCATCAGGAGGGGTGACTACGTGGGATGCGACGGCAAACGGCGCCTATGGGTTCAACTCTTTTAATTATAACAATTTTGTGTTTGGTATCGGCATGGACAATGGTTCTGGTCTTTCGGTCAGTCAGTCCAACAGCCTGGCGACGGGAAGCGGCAATGGTACGGGGCAATCGGGCAAAGGGAATATCGTATTATCCAATCCGACGGCTCTGGCGGACCAGGGTTTTATGGTAGTGGGCAGTAACAATGCAGGGTTTGCGGAGACGACTACGAATCTCTCCCCTCTGGCGGCTGCGGGTTCACAGCGATTGGGGACCCAGTGGCTTGTGCAGCATTCCGGGACTGTGGGGCATGTAGATATGAGCTTTGATTTTACCGGCATTACCACTACCGGCACGATCGGTACGACAACAGATTTCCGTTTGCTGGTGGACCAGGACGGGGATGGAGATTTCACTACGGGCGGGCAGGGGATCTATACGCCTACGAGCTTCAGCGGGAATGTTGCGCAGTTTACGGATGTAGATCTGACGCAGTCGTCGAAGGTGGTGATATCGATCCTTTCGAGTGCCGGTCCCGGGACGCCGCTTCCTGTCAATTGGGTGAATTTTACGGCTAAGCCAGCAGGTGGGGATGTTGATCTCAACTGGACTGTCAGCGCGAATGAATCGGCAAAAACTTATGATGTTCAGCATTCTACGGATGGGGTGACCTTTAAGAGTATCGGCCAGGTTGCCAACCTGTCTTCGGTGCAGTCCTATAGTTTCGTGCATACCCAGGCGGGTGAGGGTATCCATTACTACCGGATACTGGAAACCGACCTGGATGGCAAATCCATATATAGTAAGATCGTGTCGGCTAGTGTAGGCGGGGGAGATTTTTCGATCCGACTGCTGAATAATCCTGTTACGGGCGGAAGCCAGGATGCAGAGCTTGAGATATCAGCTTTGAAGGCTGGTAATGCGTCCCTGGAATTGTGGTCGCTTGCGGGCGCCAGGGTGGCCGTTCAAATGGCGACTCTCAATGCCGGAACGAGTAGGATCCGGATCCCGTTGAGCGGTGTGCCTGCCGGGACCTATGCAGTGAAGATCAGGATCAATGATATTACCCGGGTGGTGCAGGTCGTGAAGTTATAGACGGGGATCAATTGAAATAAATAAATAATTGGAGGCCGTTTCCAGGGATATGGAACGGCCTCTATTTTTTTTCAGGTAATCTGTGCTCTTTTTTTTAAACAGCCTGTGCTCTTTTTGCTTTTTCCCAGACAGCCGACTGGCTACCTTTGAGGAATCTGAAAAAGCCGAGGATGGTGCAGGCGTTCATGAACACGAAATAGTAGGCCAGTTTGATCAGCTTCGATCGCTGCTGGATCTTTGGGAAAACAGCGGCCAGGGCGGCTATTCCATAAAAGCAGCATTGGAGGATGAAAAGGAAGGTATAAATGAGGCTGGGGTTTGCGTATAAAAGCATGCCATTGGCTATAAAAGCGAGGACCATGCAAAAGGGGCTGACGGCCCAGCGCATTAAACGGTGGGAGACATAAAGAAAGGAGAGGCGGGGATATTTCCAGAAGGCGAGAAGGGGTGTGAGCAGGAGGATGGCCTGGAAGCCACCGGCGGCGATGCGGATCTTTCTCTTTTTTTCGTCGTGCAGGGAGAAGGAGGGCAGTTCCATTGCGTAGGCATCGGGTTCGTAGGCAATGCGAGATCCTTTTTGTGTCACTTTCAGGGAGCTGACAAAATCATCGAGGATAATATTGTGTGGGAGTGGGTCATAGAGGGAGGAGCGGAGGGAGAACAATTCGCCCGCTGCCCCTACGACGGAATAAAAGGCTGCGTCCTCTTTTTTCAGAAAGGACTCATATTTCCAGTAGAGTCCTTCTCCTTCTCCGACCTGGTCTTGTCCTGCTGTAGCCGGGAGGACTTTTTTTTCGCCGGCGACGCCGCCGATGGTTGGATCGTCATAATGCCTGACGATGTTGCGGACGGCAGCTTTGTTAAGCAGGGTGTTGGCATCGCAAAAGATGAGAATGGGGTTATGGGTTTCCAGGACGGCGCGATTCAAAGCGGCGGATTTGCCATTTCTTTGTGGTTGGTGCAGGGAGCGGATGGATGGATATTGGCGAACGATCGATTCTGTGCTGTCTGTAGAGCCGTCGCTGATGAACAGGAATTCAATTTTTTCGCCGGGATAATCCAGGTCAAGGGAATTGGTTATTTTTTGGGCGATGCAGTCTTCTTCGTTGTAGGCGGCTACGATGAAGGAAACGGAAGGGAGGAGGCTGTCATCCGGGACGGAAAATGGTGCTTTTTTCTTTTTTAGTCTATTGAGGATCAGTATTATAATTGCATATCCGGCATAATTGTAAAAAATGAGGCAATAACTTATCGTAAAAAGGTATAGCCAAAAGTTCATGATGTAAATTATAAGCTTAAAAATAAAATTAAAAAGGACTTAATCCTTAATTTAGACGCAGGCGTAGAACCGGGCACAATAATAGGCCTTCCAAACTGTTAAAGCAATATGTTATTCATTAAAATAATATTCTTATTTTTTTTAGTTTGTTTTATTTACTGTGCGCTGTCTGTAGCCTATTTATTCCTTCTTTCTTTCTCGGGCCGCCTGTTTTTCAGGAAAAGGGAACATAAGGCGGGGCCGGGTGGTCAGAAGCGAAAGATAGCGGTGCTTGTGCCGGCTTACCGGGAGGATGGGATCATTGGGTCTACGGCTCAAAACCTGTTACAGCAGGATTATCCCGCGGACAGGTATCATGTTTATATTATTGCGGATTCCTTTTTGCCGGAGACGGTGGAGCAGCTGAGGCTGTTGCCCCTGACGGTGCTGGAAGTATCTTTTGAAAAAAGTACGAAAACAAAGGCGCTGAATGCGGCATTTGGCAGGATTGGCGAGGGGTATGATATTGCCTTGATCTGTGATGCCGACAATATGCTGGCTGGGGACTTTTTAACCAGGGTCAACGAGGCTTTTGAGGGTGGTGCAAGAGGGGTGCAGGGGCAGCGGGTAGCAAAGAATATGGATACGTCGTTTGCTGTTCTGGATGCCTGCAGTGAAGCGGTGAATAATCATATTTTCCGGAAGGGGGCGTATTCGCTTGGGTTGAGCTCGTCGGTGATCGGCTCGGGTATGAGCTTTGAATATGATTTCATCAAAAAGGTGCTGGGGGAGATAAGTGCGGTAGGGGGCTTTGATAAAATATTGCAGCTGCGGGTAGTGGAGGCGGGGATCCGGATCCATTACCTGGAGGACGCCATTATATTCGATGAGAAGGTCGACTCTTCTGAGGCGTTCGAAAACCAGCGGAAGAGGTGGGTATCGAGTCAGTTCATTTATCTGAAGCGTTTTTTCGGGCCGGCTTGCCGGCAGCTGTTGAAGGGTAATCTCAGCTATTTCAATCTCGCAGTGGCGAACAACCTGGTATTGCCGCGGGCCTTTCTTTTTGTGCTGCTGCCTTTGCTTGCAGCCGGCGGGTTTTTTATCAGTGTGGGCTGGGGTCTGGCGGCGACGGGGCTTGGTTTTCTTTATCTGCTGACCTTATTGATGGGTATACCTTCTGCCATGTATAACCGGGATCTTTTGCTCGCTGTCGCCAGGCTGCCAAAAGCGATAGCGGTGATGGTGGGGGCCTTGTTCCAAATACGAAAATCCAACCAGACCTTTATTCATACGGTACATACCAAAACAGAGGTGAGCAACACCTTATTCAAAGGGCGCGGGAAAACATAATTCAATTTAACAATTAAAAGCGTATGCGAATTGGCTGCCTGATCCTGGGGCATAAAAATCCGTTGCAGGTGGAAAAGCTGATCCGGGCTATGGATCATCCGGCTTTTGATATTTATGTCCATGTGGATGGAAAAATTCCGGTGGAACCCTTTGCCTACCTGGAGAGTTTTGAGAGGGTGTTCCTGACCAGGAACAGGGTTAAGGTCTACTGGGGGCGGTACAGTCTTGTTCAGGCGACTTTGGATGGGATCGGGGAGGTGCTGGACAGGGGGCAGTACGAGTATATCCATGTGATGTCTGCGCAGGATTTCCCTATAAAATCCCCTTCTTATTTCTATAAATTCCTTTGCGAGAGAAAGGGGCAGGAATTTATCACCTGTCTCAGGGAGTCAGATGGGCATGCGTGGTGGAAGGATGCAGCCCTGCATACCTGGAGATATAATTTTCACAACTGGTCGATACCGGGCAAATACCGCCTGGAGGCTCTTGCCAACCGGTGGCTTCCGCGGCGCAGGTATCCTGTGCCGGGACATGAGGTGGTTGGGCATTCGAATTGGTTTACGATCACTTCGGGCAGTGCCCGGTATATGCTGTCCTATTTGAAGGAGCACGAGGAGGTGGTAAGGTTTTTCTGGTATGTATGGGGGGCTGATGAGCTGATCTTTTCTACCGTGATCTATAATAATCCTGTCTACAGGGACAAGGTCGAAGAAAATCTTGTTTACATCGACTGGTCTGAAAGGGTTGCCAATCCTAAGCTTTTAACGATGGGGGATTTGCCTGCCCTGCTGGTATCGAACAAGATCTTTGCGCGTAAGTTCGATATGGAAAAGGATCCTGCTATTCTGGATGAGCTGGAGCGTGTGATCGGGCAGTCTGGTTCCGTGTGATCGGGGTCAGGAAGCGGGCGGATCATGTGGGCTACGTTTCAGGAAACGGGCTGCGAAGGTATAAACGGAGACATAGGTTTCGAGCATATATCTGCCGATATTGGCTGCCTGGAAACCGATGAGGCGGCGCATGAGGAAATACCAGGCGACGAGGGCGATCGAGTAGGACACGGTGCTGCCGACGGCTGCACCATAGAACCCGATATATTTCAGGCAGGCGTAATTGATCAGCAGGTTCAGGGCGAGAGCTGCTGTATTCATCCAGAAACAAACGGCTTGTTTTCCAATTGAGTTCAGCAGATTAGCGGATTGGTTCTGCATGGGGCGGATCAGGCCGGTTATCATATAAAGCTGGAGGATGGGCGCGGCTGCGATGTATTGGTTGCCGGCGATCAGAAAGATCACCTGTTTGGCGAATATTATTATAAAGATGGCGATGGGGGCGCTGAAGGACAGCAGTATGCCTACCATTCGTTCGAAAAGGTATCTAACCTTTCCTTCTCCTTCTTCTGTGGAGGCGCGGGCGCTTTTTGGGAAGAGGATGTCTGCGGCGGCATAGGAGGGGACATCCAGCAGGCTATTGATCCGGAGTGCGGCGTTGTAATGTGCGACTGTCGAGCTGTCCCTGTATTTCCCGGTCATCAGCTGGTCGAGATTGGTAAAGAGATTGGAGATCATTCCCGATGCAAAAATGTATTTGCCGTAGCCTAAGATCTGGTAGATGGCCTTCTTTGTGGGTACAAAACGATAATGCAGATAGGCGCGGCTATGGTACCAGATAACGATGGTACCTACGAGGAAGCCGATGGATTGATAGATGACGACATCCCGAAGATTATACGGGATATGCAGGACAAGGTTGCCGCAGATCAGGATAAAGAAAACGACCTGCCGGACAAAGTATCCTGCAAATACGCCTTTGAAATCCAGGTGGGATTGCTGTACTGCTTCCATATGTGAGAAGACGACCATGATAAGAAGTCCGGGTATGAACCATTTGAGCATGGAGGCAAGGTTGGTGCCGGTGTGGAGCAGGGTGCTGAGCCAGTCCGAGAAGAGCAGTATGAGGAGGATGAACAGTAATGTAATGGCTGCGTTGATGAGCAGGGAGGCGGAGGCGATGATGGTTTTTTCGTTGCGGTCATCGCTGCTGCTGACGTACCGGATATGAGCATTTTTCAAGAGTCCGGTCTTGGCATTCTCAAAGGTAGAGGTGAAGGCAAGAAAGAGGGCCCAGGCGCCCATCTCAGGCTTTTGAAGGTTTCTTATCAGCACTATGAGATTGATGAAGCCAAAAAAAGTGATGGAAAATCGTTGCAGGATGGAGTAAAAAGCCGAGCGGATCCAGTATGACGAGAAGAGCTTGTTCAACGGTTAAAGTTTAAAAAAAAATTGCTGATAAGCGGATGGTAAACATACGATAAAAAGTTTGTTTATGAACGGCTAATCCCTTGTAAGATTGCCTTTTGCGAAAGGATAACCCGCAAATAATATCAGGAATACCGTGATAAAGAAAAACCGGGAATAGTAAAGGGCTCTGAGAGGGGCGGGCCAGTGATCGGAGAATACGGGGTGATTGTATACGGGAATGAGGAGCAGGAGGCAGGTTACAATGAACAGACCATAGGCGGGAAGACTGCCGCGGCTGGAAGTATCCAGCTTTTCGAGGCAGAGGATCCATAGGGGAAGGCAGAGTACGAAGGTATGTCCCCAGCCGAGGGGGGAGAAAACTGCGCTGGCGGCCAGCAGGAGAAATCCGGCGAGGTGAAAAGCCCGATATCTGTATGTCTGTATTGCGGCTAAAAGAATGACAAAAGCCAGCAGGAGGTAATTGACGACCCGGAGCCAGGCAGGCACCCAATAAACGTTGGGCCATTGGAAGGCCTGGTCAAAAGACAGGCGAGCCCTCATGTAAAAGGCTGTAAAAGATTGATTGATAATATGTGCGGAGGTATATTGGGAAAGGGTGGACAGTATATTGGCGAAGTCCCGGTAGAAATGAAGGGGAATCCAGGGCAGACATAAAAGGGGGAGGATCAGGCCGGACAGGGCGCAAAAAAGGATGGATCTTCTACCCTGGGGGGAAAGGAAGGCGGGGATGATCAGCAGGATGGGGTAGAGCTTGATCCAGATAGCGAGGGCCAGCAGGGCTCCGGACAAGGCGGAGTTCTTTTGCAGGAAATGAAGATAGAGCAGGCTAAGCAGCAGGACCAAGCTGTTGATCTGTCCGAGGCTTACCTGGTGATAAACCGGGGCGGAAGCGAGGGCAAAAAGCAGGAGGGGCAGGGTTTTGGCCGGGTTTATTTTGGAGAGGGACAGGGCCAGGATGAGGGCCGCTATAAGGCAGGCGTACATGGTCAGTGTAAAGAGGAGGTAGGCAGTTCTTTCCGGGAATAGATGGAAAAAGCGAAACAGCAGGATACAGGGAGGGGGATAGAGGTATTGATCAAAGGAGGTCGTTTTTGTGGAATAGAGCTGTGCGCCGGGGCTATCGAAAGAGCCGGCAGCATGATAATAGATGGAAAAGTCGGTTCCTGACCCGGGCATAAGGGCAATAGTTCGCCATTGAAAAAGGATGAACATAAAGCTGATGACGGCAATGGGGGTCAGGGGGCTTTTTAAATAGCGCATAGCTCGGTGAATAGAGCTTAAAGATAATTTGCTTTTGTATTACTTTGCTGTATATTAATGCTAAACAGAAAATAGCGTCATGAACCGTATTGCTGGTCTTTTTGTGCTGTTCCTGATCGCGGCTGGTGCTGCGGCGCAGGACCCTATGCCGTTGAAATCACCCCGCTATTTGGTAGGACTCGGTGAATATCAATGTTTTGTTATAAATACGGAAACTGGAAGGCTGTACGGTATCAGCAGCAGTCTTGTGACGGCCGGGGTCAGCTGGGATGCGGGTATTCCAGGTCTGCCGATGCGGGTAGGTGTTCCGCTGGATGTTGCTTTTGTCGATGTTGCTTCGGGTTTACATAACAGCCTGGCTGCGGATAGTGCCGGCAATGTCTGGACCTGGGGAGCGAATGGCAATGGCGAATCGGGTATGGGCAGTACTAATGATATCGGGTTCGCCCCGGTGAGGATAGAGGTGGATAGCCTGGGGAATCCTTTTACGGGCATCGTGAAGGTAGCTTGCTGGTCCAGCGGGGGATCGGGCGGCAATTTAGCCCTGAAGTCGGATGGTACGGTATGGATCTGGGGGCTTACTGCGGAGGGGATGAGGGGGAATGGGCAGGCTGGTCAGCTGAATACGAGGCCTGTGCAGGTAGAGATGCCAAGGGGCAGAAAGATCAGGAAAATAGTGGCTGGATCTATCGTCATGGCTCTTGCGGCGGATGGTACGGTATGGACCTGGGGGGGGAATAACCGTAAGGAGTTGTTGGGTACGAATTCTCCGGACTATAAACATCCGCACCAGGTGCCCTTGCCGCAAAAGGCAAAGGACATAGCGGGTGGAGGGTTTTTCTCGTATGCGCTTGGTCTCAATGGTAAGCTGTATGGCTGGGGTTATTTCACGGCCTATATGTGTATCGGCAAGGGGGGCTGGGCTCATCAGGCTCCTCCTCCGCTGGTCCCAAAGGATCTTACGCATGATCTGAATTTGCCGCACCCGGTGGCATCCATTTCAACGAACAGTGTCTCGACGCATGTCATCCTTACGGACGGAAGTCTGTGGGGCTGGGGGGATAATGCATGTGGTTGTGTTGGCAATGGTGAGGAGCTGGATTATGCGAAACATCAACCTCCGTATGCCTGGGATTGGAGTCCGGGGCAGAAGCTGGTGGAGAAGCCGGTGCGGCTGGCGCCAGGTGTAAATAATTTCGTACGCATATTTGGAGGCAACTGTGCGGTATTTTATAGTTATGCGGAAACCGCGGGCGGGCAGCTGTATTCCTGGGGACGTAATAAAGGCTCAGTACTTGGCAATGGTATTGTGGGAGCCAGTTCGGATATTCTTGCAATCTATCCTAATTCATGGGATGTGACTCGGGTCAGTCCTATCGATCCGTTTGCTTTAACGACGAATAAGATCGTCACTTCTCCTTATTGTCTTCTTCATCCGGATGGTCATCCCTGCGATCAATATAAAATAAAAGAGAAGACCGGATCTGGTAATAATTAATTTTTATTGTGTAATTATTGACAATTGTCTACAATGTAGGGAAAATACTCAATGGGGGTAAGTAGTTAACTCATTAAAGAAAATTACCTATTTCCATATTGTCAGCCACTTATACTTTTTTCGTTCTTTCACTACAATTACCATACCCTGAAAATTTTAATTGGTATGGATTTTGTTATTCTTTGATGAGTTTTTTTATTAATCCGATACCGATTTGAATTGTACTGTTTGTTGCCAAATTTCTTGAAAACCAAACTAAGTTCTGATGTTTTTTTTTGAGTGGCATAATTCAATATCCTAAAAATCCAGCTATGAAAGCAATTGTACTCTCTCTAGTTTTGCTATGTGGCGTCACGTGTTCGACTTACTCTCAATCCTCCGCCAAGTATTCAGTTGGCAGCGGGGAATATCAAAATTTCATTTTAGACAATACTACTCATACTTTATATGGGTTAGGTACGGGTGGGAATGGTGAAGGTACCAATACAGGTGTAATGGGTTTACCGATACCCTGTCAGTTCCCTTCGGCCAATACAAAAATAAAGTTTGTGGCATCGGGATTACATACTGCGGCATGTATCGATATGTCGGGGAATGTATATTTCACGGGGCCTAATGAAGATGGGTCGATGGGAAATGGCACGACTACAGGTTATCCGAAATCTTTTGTGCAGGTCACTACGGACAGTCTGGGTAATCCGTTCACGAATGTTGTCTATTTAAGAATGGCCTCGGCTATTTTCACGGGTGGTGTCGGATATGGTGCGATCATATATGCGATAAAGTCAGATGGTACATTGTGGGTTTGGGGGAATACGCAGGGCGGGTATCGTGGTGACGGGACTTATGGCCGGGTGAATACGCGGCCTGTGCAGGTTGCTTTTCCTGCCGGAACGGTCATTACGAAAGTAATGGTTCAGAATATTGCCATAGCGTTGGACAATTCGGGTAAGGTGTGGACCTGGGGAGGGAATGGCGGCAATAATGTATTGTTAGGTGATCTGACCCGTGCCGATTATGAGCATCCTGCTATTCTTTCGCTGCCGGGTTCTGCAAAGGATATTGCGGGTGGCGGTCTTTTTTCTTATGCCCTGCTGAATGACGGGTCTCTGTATGGATGGGGGCTTTTCCAGGGTTATATGGGTGTCGGTGCTGTTGCGGCTTCGGGATATGCGATGACACCTAAACCGATGTTGTTGAATACAAGTCTTAATCTGCCTAATCAGATCGCGAAGATATCTGCCAATCAAACTACGACCTATGCTATTCTTACGGACGGGAGCCTTTGGGCCTGGGGTGGGAGCGAGTGTGGTCAGGTGGGTAACGGGCTGCATATTGACTATTCCAAGTATACGGTGAACCCGGCGCCCTATGGCGGGACTTTGGTGCCCTATGCCTGGAACTGGGATATGAGTACGGCTCAGTGCCAGCAGCACAAGCCGGTGAACATTGCGCCGGGCATCAATAATTTTGTCGAGTTATCGGAGGGGGTTCAGGCTGTATTTTATGAGTTTGCGGTGGATGCGAATGGCCAGCTGTATTCCTGGGGCAGGAACAAATATGGGGTTCTTGCCAATGGCGTCATGGATGCCAATTATATCAACGGAACGATCGGGTCGGTCTATCCGAATTCCTGGGATGTACCCTATATTACGGCAATAAATCCTTTTTCAGCGAATAAAACCATTCAATCCACTTCTCCTTATTGTATCACTAATCCTACGGCTAATGGCTGCAGCGTATATGCTATTCCTGCCAATACGCCTCCGAAGGCCGTGCCTGGCGCTGACCAGACGGTGACCGGATCGACTGCCAAGGTGGATGGATCAGGATCTACCGATAATGTGGCCATCGTCTATTATTTATGGAGCCAGGTTTCTGGTCCCAATAATGCTATTATCAGCATTCCTTCCGGTCCCAAGGCAAATCTGATGGGGCTGGTGAATGGCGTATATAAATTCAAGCTGAGGGTAACTGACGATGGCTGGATGAGCGACAGCTCTGTTGTGACCATTACTGTGAACAGCTCTGGTGCGCAGCCACCTGTGGCCAGCGCGGGGTCTGACAAGAGCATTACGCTGCCAACCAATAGTGTGAGTCTTGTGGGAAGCGGATCGGAAGTTGGCGGGGCTATAGCGTCTTTTGCCTGGACTCAGGTCAGTGGTCCTTCTACAGCGACTTTTGGGTCGGGTGCATTGGCAACGACCACGGTCAGCAACCTAGTACAGGGTGTTTATAAATTTCAACTGACGGTGAAGGACCTGCTGGGTATTACGATAACGGCCACGGTGCAGGTGACTGTGAATCCGGCGCCGGCGGGGCCGCCTTCCGCGAATGCGGGTGTCGATCAGACGATCACTCTGCCGACCAGCAGTTTGACGCTGACGGGCAGCGGCTCGGAGACGAATGGAACGATTGCGACATATGCGTGGATGGAAGTCAGCGGGCCTTCTACGGCTGTCTTCAGTGCAGCTGGACAGGCTTCCACGGGAGTGAGCGGATTGGTGCAGGGGGTATATAACTTACAACTGACGGTGAAAGATAATTCGGGTGTGACGGCTACGGACCAGGTGAAGGTGACGGTGAATGCGGCGCCTGTGGTGCCGGGACCGCCTGTTGTGGATGCCGGAGCGAATCAAGCAATTACTCTTCCTGCCAATAGTGCGTCGCTGGCGGCTACGGCTTCCGAGACGAACGGGACGATAGCATCCTATGCGTGGACGCAGATCAGCGGGCCTTCGACGGCGACGATTGGTACTGCAGGCCAGGCTTCGACGACGGTCGGAGGTATGGTACAGGGTGTCTATAGCTTTCTTGTTACGGTAAAAGACAATTCGGGTGTGACGGCTACGGACCAGGTAAAGGTGACGGTGAATGCGGCGCCTGTGGTGCCGGGTCTGCCATCAGCGAATGGGGGTTCGGACCAGGTGATCACCTTGCCTGCGAACAGCGTGACGCTGACGGGTAGTGGATCGGAGACGAACGGAACGATCGTATCGTACGGGTGGTCGCAGGTTAGCGGGCCTTCGACAGCGACATTGAGCGCAGCCGGGCAGGCTTCGACAGGGGCGAGTGGATTGGTGCAGGGGGTATATGTGTTCGAGCTGACGGTAAAAGATAATTCCAATGTAACGGGAACGGACGTTGTAAAAGTTACGGTGAATGCTGCGGCTCCAGTCCCGGGGTTACCGGTGGTGGATGCCGGAGCGAATCAGTCGATCACTCTTCCCGCCAATAGCGCATCGTTGACGGCCACCGCCTCCGAGACGAACGGGTCGATCGCATCCTATGCGTGGACGCAGATCAGCGGACCTTCGACGGCGACCATTGGCACTGCCGGCCAGGCTTCGACGACGGTGGGAGGTATGGTACAGGGTGTATATAGTTTCCTTGTTACGGTAAAAGATAATTTGGGTGTGACGGCTACGGACCAGGTGAAGGTGACGGTGAATGCGGCGCCTGTGGTGCCGGGTCTGCCATCAGCGAATGCGGGTTCGGACCAGGTGATCACCCTGCCTGCGAGCAGTGTCACGCTGACGGGTAGTGGATCGGAGACGAACGGAACGATCGTATCGTATGGGTGGTTGCAGATCAGCGGGCCTTCGACCGCGACATTGAGCGCAGCCGGGCAGGCGTCGACGGGGGTGAGTGGATTGGTGCAGGGGGTATATGTATTCCAGCTGACGGTAAAGGATAATTCGGGGATAACGGGTACAGACGTTGCAAAAGTAACGGTGAATGCGGCGCCTGTGGTGCCGGGACCGCCTTCTGCGAAGGCTGGTACGGACCAGACGATAACGCTTCCGACGAACAGTGTAACGCTGACGGGAAGTGGATCGGAGACCAATGGGACGATAGTATCGTATGTGTGGGCGCAGGTAAGTGGTCCATCTACGGCTGCAATTACCGATGCTGGACAGGCCGTTACCCAGGTGGACGGTCTCGAGAAGGGTGTATATGTGTTTAAACTGACGGTGAAGGATAATTCGGGTGTGACGGCTACGGACCAGGTGCAGGTAACGGTGAGTGCGGCGCCTGTGGTGCCGGGACCGCTATCGGCGAATGCGGGTTCGGACCAGGTGATCACCTTGCCGACGAGCAGTGTCACGCTGACGGGTAGTGGATCGGAGACGAACGGAACGATCGTATCGTATGGGTGGTCGCAGATCAGCGGGCCTTCGACAGCGACATTCAGTGCAGCTGGTCAGGCTTCTACGGGAGTGAGTGGATTGGTGCAGGGGGTATATATTTTACAACTGACGGTGAAAGATAATTCGGGTGTGACGGCTACGGACCAGGTGAAGGCGACGGTGAATCCCGCTGTGACGCCTCCACCGACGCCGGCAAATCAGGCCCCCGTTGCCAATGCAGGTCCTGACCAGACTGTCGAGTCTTCTGTCAGCTCTGTTGCGCTGGATGGTTCGGCTTCTTATGATCCTGACGGCAGCATTGCAAAATACCAGTGGATCCAGGTGTCTGGACGGGGTGGTGTCACGATAACCAACACGGGTGCCGTGAGTCCTACGGTGTATGGCTTAAGCGTTGGAAGCTATGTGTTCCAGCTGACGGTCACGGATAATTCTGGTGCTACTGCTACCGACCAGGTGCAGGTGACCATGAAACAGGCAGCGCCGACGGAAACGATAATTGCAAATGCGGGCGTCGACACGTCGATACAATACCCTGCTACGCTGGCTCTATTGTATGGCGGGCAGTCGTCGGCGGTCAATACCACTATCACACACTATAACTGGAAGCAGCTGTCCGGCCCTTCGACGGCGCAGATCGCAACGCCTGATTCCGTGTTATCAGGAGTATTGCAACTGGAAGTAGGGGTATATGAGTTTGAGCTGACTGTCTCTGACGACCATGGTAACACCAGTACCAGCACGGTGAAAGTAACGGTTGCGTATACGGTGCGTACGGATAAGGATTCATACCTGAGCATCTATCCGAATCCTTTCCTGGGTACGACGATAACTTTGGACGGCGCCAACAGCTATATGGGCAAGGTTGGGGTATGGCTTTACTCTATCAGCGGAAGCAAGGTGATGCAGTTTGAATTTAACAAGTCGGTGACCCAATTCAAACAAACGATACAGGTGCCTGCAACTCTTGGCAGGGGTATTTATCTGTTGACCGTATACTTTAACGGGCAACCCGGCAAGCCGCAGACCTATGTAGTCGTTAAGCAATAATTTATAAATACAAGTAATATCAATAAAGCCATCCTACGGGGTGGCTTTATTTTTTAAGAACCCGGTGATGGTCCAGGTGCCCAGCAGGAGAAGAAATGGTTCTACGGGATAAGTATAACGGGGCATAGCAAAGAGCATGGTGTGAAGGATGGTTACGACGAGGAAGGGCAGGATAAGGATTGACACCGGGAAATTCTTTCTTTGTTTCCACCAGCCTGGTAGTCCCAGGCCGAGGAGGAAAAGGTTACCCAGACCGAGCAGGAGACGCGAGCCGGTTCCCCTGCCTCCATTGGCGGAAGAAGCATAAAAACCCCAAAGCTCCCAGAAGTTGGCCAGCTTTTGACGAATGAAGCCCAGGGGTTCCTGTTGCATATGGTGGATATACAGGTGGACTGCTTTCCCTGTGGTATTGACATCGGGGAGCTTATTGGAGAGGTTGAAATCGATATAAGGGCCGGAGGCGGTGACGGAGTAAAGGATATTGATCTGGTTGTTACCTGCCGTGGAAAATTTACCCGTTTTCCAGTAGCAATAGGAACCTATAAGGAGAAGAGGCAGGAAGGCAAATAATATCAGCCGGAAGGGGATCCTTTGGAGAAGGGGGCGGTTTTTGCTGGACAGGATGTGAAGCAGGAAGAGAAGGATGAATATGGGAGAAACGTTGCTGCGGATCAGGGTAGCGAATCCAAGGAACAGACCTGACCAGGTGTATTGTTGTCTGTAATAGAAGAAGAAGCCGCCCAGGAGAAAAAAGGCGGTGGGGGTCTCCGTGGTCAGCCAGCGTACATAATTGATCTGGGGAGGGAAGAGGGCGAGAAGGCCGGCAGCGATCAGTCCGAGTATGGTCAGGCCGGAAAGTCTCCTGCCGATATCATATACAAAATAAATGGTCGAGACTGACATCAATATGTGCAACCAAAGCAGAACGCCATTGGTGTGGCCAGGAACAATGGCTTTTACCGCGGCTATGATGAGCGGATAGCCGTTGGGGAAATAATCAGTATATCCACCTGCCAGCAAGGTGTCGGCCTGGCCGTAATATTCATAGGAATCCTTATGCAT
This sequence comes from Puia sp., assembly GCA_036499285.1. Taxonomy (GTDB): domain Bacteria; phylum Bacteroidota; class Bacteroidia; order Chitinophagales; family Chitinophagaceae; genus Puia. Next base: position 37,044 of record DASYEB010000014.1, read on the forward strand.
ATTGGGAAGGCCTGAAAAAAAGCAAATATACACGCGGAGAAGGAAACCTATGGCCAGTATGAACGGCAGGTAACGCTGCATCGTCTTATTGAATGGCGATGTGGGGTCAAAGTATTCCTTTTGGAGCATAGGCTTACGATAGCTGTTTTGAAATAACCTTATATAATTCTTTTATGCAGTTTTCCCAGGTATGGCTTCTGGCGAAGGCGATGCGCCGGTTCTGTTCTTCCACGGAATTGTGCGCAAGCGCAGTCTCGATGAGTGCGGGATAGTCGCCCGGACCGTCTGCCAGCCAGGTATGATCTTCGAACAGCTTCATGGTGTCGGTACGGGTGGCGATGACGGGTTTCCCCATGGCAAGGTACTCATCGATCTTGAGAGGATAATTTCCTTTTGTGATGATGTTGACAAGCTGGGGATTTATACAGGCGTCGAAATATGCGACGAAGTCCGGGAGGCTGGCCAGGGGTTTTCGACCTGTAAAATGGACATTGGGCAATTGATGAAGGGTACTGGATTGAAAAATGGCATCTTCCGGGCCGACCAATACAATGTTCCAATCTGGCCGGGTGGTAGCGATGGTTTCCACGATCTGAGGGTCGAGCCGGGCTGAGTCTATGGCTCCGACATAACCGATGATCGGATAAGACAGGCCGTCCAGCTCGGGCGGTCGGGAATGGGGGATATCGGTATTGAACAGATCGAAATTGCAGCCTTGTCCGATATAATAGGATTGGGGGTTATGGGATGAACAATACTCCGCGTAGAAAAGGGAATTAGCGACGGCGATGTCTGCTTTGCGGATCAGTTTCGGTTCGAGGATGGAAACATGTTTCTTCCAGTAATCATAACCCTGAAGGAAGTCTCTGCAATAGTAGATGTAGAGTTTGGGCCGGAGGAATTCTTTCAGATGAAATCCGTTGTAAATGTCGTTGTCATTGAACAGGATTATGTCTTTGAAGCCCAAAAGATCGATGGCTTTCTCAATGTCGCGGGCAAAACGGCGGTTGTTGAAATAATTTATAAAGCTAAAGGCTTTGTTAGAGGGCAGGCCATTGATGGATTCAACGAGGGTGGTAGGATAGAATTCCCACATATTGTCGCTGATAGGCCGGAGCTTTTCTCCGTTGCCTTTTATGATCTCGCAATGTTGGCGGATGCCGGGGGTCTTCGTCCGGGAAAGAAAGGTCTTCCGGTTCACGGGCAGGTTCACATACAGGACCCTGTTGTCCCTGGCGAGATGTGTTGCAATGGTTTTGCAGTTGCTGCCGATCTCGTAATACCAGGGCTGCAGACCGACAATAACGATGTCTCTCCCGGTTACAGGACTGTCGGAGTTGTCCGAATTAAGTTGCATATTCTTGTTAGTGGATCAGTTCTTTGCTTTTTTTAATCCGCCAATCAGGATTGGGGGGACTACTTGCTTAACTACATGTTTGAAGGTGGAGAGCAAGCGTGATCTTTTATCTTCCGGGCGATGGCGGAAGATGGTATTATGCTCTTCGATGCCTTTTACGACTTCCGATTCGGGTCGTCCGTTGGTGTAGTAATAAAGGGCGAGGGATTTACGGGTCCTGTCGGGCGGGCATGTAAGCAGATTGGGGTGACCGTGATAGGAATTGCTTGTGGTGGAGAACAGGGCCATGCGGTTGAAGAGGGGAAGGATCTTTTTCCTAACGCCTTTCATTTCAGTATCCCAGAGTTCGAAGTGGCCTCCATATTCTTCGTGCCAGTCCTCATTCATATATACGAGAACGTTGAGGCGTCTGTCGAGTTTGGTAGCAGGGTGTTTGTTGAAGTCAGCATGGATCTTGAGCATGCCGCCGGGTTGGATCTGGTGGCAGCCGCCTCCGTCGAAGAAGGGGTCCGGGATGAGATTTTCAATGCCGGTGAGCTCGGTGAGGAATTCAAGAAAAGGCTGAGAGTTCAAAAAATGCATGAAGCTCAGGGTTTTTGCTCCGAAGCGGTATTCTCCTTTCGAGGCGAGTTTTACCTGATTGGGGTCATTGAATTTAAGATCGGCATTTTTTGTGAGATCGGGGAATTCTTCCAGGACCTCTTTAAGCTTTTCGGGTATGAAGAAGTTATCAAAGTAAATATTTGGGAAGGGATCAGCGTGAACGTACTCTTCATTCTTTGATTTGGCGAATGCCTTCAGATCTTCTACGGATTTACTGATGAATTCCATAATTAAAGTATTAAAAGGTCTCTAAAATATAAATAAACGCAGGACTTTAAAAGCTTTTTTGATTAATCTTTGTCGATTTTCCGTCAGGAACGAAAGGGTTTGAAAAAGGGGTGAGCGGCGAGGGCCAGCATGGGTTTGTCGCCGGAGGTATCTCCATAGGCATAAAGGATATTATAGTCCGAGGCCGGAAAGGCTTCGTTGATCCGACGGACCTTTTCCTGGCCGTGACAATTGAACCCCCGGATCTTTCCTGTAAGCCGGGTATCACCTTTTAATTGATTGGTTTCCAATTTGGTGGCCAGTAATTGGGCTTCGATATTCTCAGTCCAGCCATGCAGCCAGTTCTCCGGTGAGGCGCTGACGATGACGACCGCAATTCCTTTTTCTTTTAGCAGCCCGATCTCGTGAAGGGCTTTTGGCCTGATAAGCGCGGGGATCCGGGTTTGGGCGAATTCGTCGCAGGATCGTTGAAAAGCCGACAGGGGCATATTGTGAAAGAACCAGGTCAGGATCCTTTCTTTTGCTTTCTGATTAGAGATAAATTTTAGCCGGTAGGCTATCAGCCAGGGGCTATTGAGGGCGAAGCCTATATAAAAGGGAAGGGTCCCTTTACTGAATTTAATAAACTCCAGTAAGGTGTCTTTTGTGGTAATGGTTCCGTCGAAATCGAAAAAGGCGATGGGCCGGCTCATAACTTCAATTTTTTAAAAATTGGTTCGGGGATAGACTTGATAATGAGCATGATCCAGCGCCAAAACCATTTGACATAGAGTACGTTCTTTTTTTTGTGAATGCTTTTATAGATAGCGTCGGAGACTATTTCGGGTGTTGCCGTCAGGAGTCGGGGCAGGGGCATATTTTCCGTCATTTTGGTATACACAAAGCCCGGCTGTACGGTAAGGACATGAATATTCCTGTGAAAGAGACGATTCCGCAGACCTGAGAGGTAGGCGGTAAAGCCAGCTTTTGCGCTGCCATAGAAATAATTGCTTTGCCGGCCTCTTTCGCCTGCGACGGAGCTAATGCCGACGATGGTACCGTGTCCGCGGGTTATATATTCGTTGGCTATGACATTGAGGATGGAGACAGCGCCGATGTAGTTGACCTGGAGAATACGGGAGCATTCGGACCAGTCGGATTCCGCTTTTGTCTGTTCGCCCAGGTACCCGAATATGCTGATCGAAATATCGGGGATGGCGGGCAGGGCTGCGAGGAAGGCGGAGTGGCTATCGGGGTTGGCTGCATCGAATTCGTGAAGCGTGCAGGCGGCGCCGTATCGTATGGACAGATCTGATTGTAGCGGTTGAAGTCGTTGTGCATTACGGGCTGCCAACTGGACGGCGTAACCGGCGGATGCAAATTTCCGTGCGAGTGAGATGGCAATATCCGAACCGGCTCCGAGTAACAGGACAGTGGGCATATTAAAAAATTATGATTAATGGACAGGACATTCGTCCAACCCTGTGAATTATTTGAATATTGTTACATTTTTGGTGTATAATATCAAAATATAGCTGGCGACCCAAAGGAGTAAAGTAATCTGGATGAAACGGTCTTTATAAAGGATCTTAGTTGGCGAGCCTGAATCGGTAGATATGTAAATGAGCTGCAAATATCGCATAATTCCTGCTAAAACGAAAACGCAGGTATAATAAAGCCGCGAAGTTCCCATATAGGAGACTGTAGCGGGGGACATGGTATACATTAAATAAGATACGATGATGACAGCGCAGACAAGGGCGAGGAGGACGTTGAGCAGGTCGAGATTATAACCTTTGACCGACTTGCGCATGTCCATACCGGAGCTGATCTTTAGCAATACATCGTCGCGGCGTTTGCCGATGGCCATAAATATAGCCAGCAGGAACACCATGATAACGATCCATTCGGACAGGGGCACCAGTGAAATGACGGAACCGGCTTTGATCCGCAGGACAAATCCGGCGGCCAGGATGAGGATATCGAGGATAGCTATGGATTTCAGGCCCAGGGAATAGGCGAGGTTGAGGAGAAAATAAATGACCAGTACGAACAGGAATTTATCTCTGATGAACCAGGCGAGTCCGAACCCGGCAATGATGAGCATGGCGCATATGGCGAGTGCGGCATTGGGGCTAACGGCGCCGGAGGCAAGCGGGCGGTTGCGTTTGACCGGGTGTTTCCGATCGTCCTCCCTGTCCCGGTAGTCGTTGATAATATAGATGCTACTTGCAATAAAAGAAAAAGCGACGAACCCGTAGCATACACCGAGCATGATATCTATGTTGAAGATATCACGGTGAAAAAACACGGGTAGGAATAAAAACAAATTTTTTGCCCAATCTTTGGGTCTTAACAGTTTAAGATACGCCACAGCAATTATTTGCGCGTCAAAGTACAAACAAAAGGACAAAAATTATAATATTGTCAAACAAATAAATAATTAGTTAACAGCCGCCTATGCCCCGAAAATTTATCCCCAGGATCGAAATTGCGATGATTGTTGTTTTAGCTGCCATTCCTTTACTTATTCATTTGCCTTATAGGGTCAATATTTTTTTATCCTGGGAAGGGGCCTACCGGATCAGCGAGGGCCAGCTTCCTTTTCGTGATTTTGGCACTCCGCTGGGAGGGATGTATTGGATGATACCGGCCTTGTTTTTCAAGTTTTTTGGTCCGAAGCTGTATACGCTGGTCATAGCCCAGGTTTTTATCAATATTTTTTCCGGTTTGGCATTCAGATCGATATTAGTCAGTCTTTCTGTATCCAGGTGGGGGCGTCCGGCGGCGGTATTGTTATTTTGTCTATCCTATTCCTTTTTTAATTTCTGGCCCTGGTATAACCACTCCGTGATCGTCTATGAGCTGATATCGCTGGCATTCTTACTGCGTTGGATGCGGGGCAGCGGGGATTGGGGAATGAGTTCGGGGCATGCGGTGAAGGCGGGCCGTCTTAGCTGGTTATGGATGGCGGGCGCTGCATTCTTTACGGTTTGTTCCTTCCTGACCAAACAGGATGGGGGTGGGGTGGCCTTGCTGCTGGAGCTGGTCCTGCTGGCTGTGTATGGATGGATGGTGCGGAAGTGGGTCGGAGTTGTTCTTTTTTCAGGATGGTTCCTTTTGTTATTCCTGCTGGTAGTGTCTCCTTATCTTGCGCATGGGTTCGGGTACTGGTTCAATCATGGGCAGCCGCCTCATACGGCGAGGGTATCGTTGTTTGATATAGCCGCGGAGTTCTTTGGCGCTTCGCAATGGATAAAATTTTATTTTTTTGTGATTGTAGTCCTTGCAGTCATCCGTTACCGCGAATGGACTTCGCTGAGGGCCGACCCTGCGGGAATATTCCTGATATTACTGACGCTGGGGATACTATCGGAGGCGGCTATCTTACAGGTAACGAGCTATACGCCACCGGACAATAATATCTTCTTTCACAGTTTTGCTTTTGCCTGTATTCTTACGCAGCTGGGGGCGTTTCTGCCTAACCGTATGAGCAGGCCATTGGTTACGGTGCTGCTGACGGCAGGGGTACTGTTGTGGTGGAGCGGTGTGTGGTGGAAATATACACAACGGCTGGTGGGATCCTTTGGATCCCAAAATGCGAAAATATCGGCAACGGGGGAGAATGTGGTCAATAAGGACACGTATATGATCAGCCGGGATACGGCGAGGGATATTCCCACGGACAAATGGGTAGAATGCGGATTACCTGCTTTTCATAAGATAACCATGCCTGCGCCGACCGCGGACGGGATCCACAGGCTGATGGGGATGGATCTGATCCGGAAATACCAGGAAGCAAGGAGGGCGGGCGGGCCTGCCGGTGATCTGCGGGTGCTGAATATGTCGGAGCTGACGCCACTGGCTGCGGAGATACCCTTTAAGCTGGAAAGGAATGGGGCGCTGCCGCTGTGGTATCATCTTGGCGTGGGGATGTTCAATCGTCAGGCGGATACATTCGAGACCAGGATACAAAAACATTATTACGACCTGGTTTTATTTGAATATATTCCTACGCTCAATAATTTTTATCCTTTCCGGATAAGGGATTCCCTAAAGCTGCATTATTCGCAGGTGGACTCTTTTATGGCGCCCCGCCGCGGGCCGGAGACGCAGGGGGTCATCGAGGTATTTGTGCGGCCTGCGGAGTGAACCGGTGGTCCGTATTGCATCCTGTGTTAATTTTGCTAAATTATTTCGACTACTTCATCCATATTAGGGAATCCGATAGAATATCTTAAGGGGGTAGGGCCTCTGCGTGCGGAGCTTTTAAAAAAAGAGCTCGGCATATTCGTATTCCAGGACCTGCTGGAGCTATTCCCCTACCGGCACCTGGACCGGACAAAGATCAACCTGATCCGGGAGATAGGGCCTGGAACGGAGTATATCCAGGTGGCGGGCCGGATAACCAGTGTAAAAAGTTTGGGCGATAAGCGGACCAGGAGGCTGGTGGCCGAGATCAGGGACAGTTCAGGCGTGCTGGAGCTGGTTTGGTTCCAGGGGATCAATGGGGTTCAGAAGCTGATACAGGTGGGAGGGGAATTCCTGGTCTATGGCCGGGTGGGCTTCTTCCAGGGGAGTCCCCAGATCACCCATCCTGAGATAGAGATGTTACAGGGGCAGGCTGCGGATCGGCCGGAACACCTGGAACCGGTATATCCTGCGACGGAGAAGCTGAAAGTCAGTGGTTTAGGCGGCCGTCAGCTGGGTAAGCTGAGCCTGGTGCTGCTAAATATGTTAAAAGAAAAAGACCTGCCTGAGAATTTACCGGAATCGTTGTTAACCTATACGGACCCGGAGACGGGGGAGGTAAAACGATGGCTTTCCCGGTATGAGGCTTACCGGCAGATCCATTTCCCCACGCAGCCGGCTTTATACCAGGAGGCGGTGAGGAGGCTGAAATTTGAAGAGCTTTTCCTCGCGCAGCTGAGGCTTGGGCTGATCAAGTCAAGACGGCATCGCAGCTCGAAGGGGGTGGTGTTTGGCCAGGTGGGGGAGATGTTCAACGGGTTTTATACGCATTACTTACCATTTGAGCTGACTGGCGCGCAAAAAAGGGTGTTGAAAGAGATACGGCGGGACACGGGCAGTGGCCGCCAGATGAACCGTTTGTTACAGGGGGATGTGGGCAGCGGGAAGACCATTGTGGCTTTGCTGGCGATGCTGCTGGCCATTGACAATGGATACCAGGCCTGTCTGATGGCGCCGACGGAGATATTGTCGCGGCAGCATTATGCCGGCATTTCGGCGCTGTTAAAGGATCTGCCCCTGGAAGTGCGGCTGCTGACGGGCTCTTCCAAGTCGAAGTCGCGGAAGGAGGTGCTGGAGATGGCGCGGGAAGGGCGGCTGCATATACTGATAGGGACGCATGCCGTACTGGAGGAAGCGGTGCAATTCCAGCGTTTGGGGCTGGCGATAGTGGATGAGCAGCATCGTTTTGGGGTGGCGCAGCGGGCGAAGCTTTGGAGTAAGGCGACTGTTCCGCCACACGTCCTGGTGATGACTGCGACGCCGATTCCGCGAACGCTGGCAATGACGGCGTATGGCGATCTGGACTATAGTGTAATGGATGAATTGCCCCCGGGAAGGCAACCAATCTCTACTGTTCATCGTTTCGAGGATAGGAGGCCGCAGGTGATGGATTTTATCCGGCACGAGGTTGGAAAGGGGCGGCAGGCATATATTATCTTTCCTTTGATAGAAGAATCGGAGAAGCTGGATTATGAGGACTTGATGAGGGGATATGAGAATATAAAGGCGTGGTTTCCCGAGCCTAAATATTGGGTCAGCATGGTACATGGGCGGCAGACAAATGAGATAAGGGATACTAACATGCAACGTTTTCTGGCCAAAGACACTCAAATCATGGTCGCTACGACGGTGATAGAAGTTGGGGTAAATGTGCCGAATGCGACGGTGATGGTGATCGAAAGTGCGGAAAAGTTTGGGTTGTCGCAACTGCATCAGCTGCGTGGAAGGGTTGGAAGGGGGGCTGAAAAAAGCTTTTGCATCTTATTAACAAGTCCCCGATTGGGAAAGGAGGCGCGGGAGCGGATGACTATCCTTACTGAGACTAATAATGGCTTCAAAATTGCAGAAAAGGACCTGGAAATCAGGGGGCCCGGAGATATAGAAGGGACGCGTCAAAGTGGTCTGCTGAACTTTAAGCTTGCAAATATTGTTCAGGACAGGGTGTGGTTGGAGCTTGCCAGGGAAAAGGCAACAGGCTTGCTCGACGAGGATCCGGACCTGATGGCTGAAGAGAACAGAGTTTTGAGGGCTTTTCTGCAATCGCAGCATGGGAAAACGGCGTGGAGTAAAATATCGTAAATTACTAAGAAACTCAATAACTTGGGAAGAGTATGCCTTATTGTTGCCTGGCTAATGTTCTCCTTCTTTCAGCTCTCAGCACAATCAGGAGGTTATTCCAATCTTGAATTTGTCGAGAACAAAGGACAATGGGACCCATTGGTGAAATTCCGTGCACAGCTGAATGCGGGAACTCTTTTTATGCAGCAGAAAGGTTTTACGGTGTTGATGCATGATACGAATGATCTGAGCCGGATCAGGCGGCTGCTGCATGGGGATCCGGTGGCGGGTGGGCGCGCGGTCGTGGGGACGGGTAATGGTAAGAAGGTGACGAGAGGTGCGGGTGCGGTTGTGGCGACGGGTAGAAGTACAAAGACCCTGACGGGGGGCCATGCGGGCAAGGATTATGACACCGATAATGGCGGCAAGGGGCCTTCGACCGGCACTGATCCTTACCTGCTGCATTCTCATACCTACCAGGTGAGCTTTGAAAACGCCAGCGACCAGGTCGAGATCGTGGCGGACAAGCCGTTGCCAGGCTATTCCAATTACTTTATCGGAGACAAAAAGAACTGGGCTCCCCATTGTATGAATTACCAGGGGATACTCTACCGGAATATGTATGATGGGATCGATGTCCACTATTATTCGGACAGGGGTTTTGTCAAGTATGATATCATCGTTCATCCGGGAGCGGACCCGAATAAGATCGTTTTGAAATATGACGGGCAGAGCAAACTGAGCATAAAAAAGAACAGGATATATGTCGAGACGTCGGTGGGCACGGTGCAGGAGCTGGAGCCACATTCCTATCAGCTGACTGCGCAGGGCAGGGCGGATGTTGTCTGCAACTATGTATTACTGTCAGGGAACAGAATTCAGTTCAAGCTGAAGGATTATGTCCCGGGCGCGACGCTGGTCATCGATCCTACGGAGGTGTTCTGTTCGTTTACCGGGAGCAAGTCGGACAACTGGGGATATACGGCCACGTATGACGCTTCCGGAAATTTTTATGCCGGAGGGATCGTGCTGGATGAGACGCATCTGCCTGGCGGGGGGACCAACGGGAGTGGATTCCTGGTCAGTCCGGGGGCATTTCAAAGCACTTTCCAGGGTGGGGATGGGAGTGAGGGCGGTCCAGCGCCAGGTTATGACTATGACGTAGGCATTATCAAGCTAAGCTCCAATGGTGCAAACCGGCTTTATGCCACTTACCTGGGTGGCAGCGGGGATGAGCAGCCGCATAGCATGATCGTCGACAATAGCGGCAACCTGATCGTTACCGGGAGGACAAGCTCGCCTAATTTTCCATCCATTTCCCCGGTCTCCGGGGATGGAGGGGGTTTTGATATTTTTATTACCAAGCTAAATGCGGACGGTACCGGGTTGATAGGATCGAGAAGAATTGGCGGTACCGAGTCAGACGGGGTCAATTTCAAACCCAAGTATCTCGTTGCTACCGCGGCTGACGAAGGGGCGCAGCAGCTGCGGCTGAACTATGGGGATGATGGCCGGGGCGAGGTGATCACCGATGATGCGGGCAATATCTATGTAGCTTCCTGTACACAGTCTAAAAATTTTCCGCTTGTGAATCCATTCCAGGGAGCTTCGGGGGGTGGTCAGGACGGAGTGGTAATAAAGACAAGTCCCGATATCAGCACTATTCTCTTCAGCTCGTATATCGGCGGGGATACCAGCGATGCGGCGTTTGTGCTGGCTTTAAGCCCCACGGACAATACGTTGTGGGTGGCAGGCGGGACGATGAGCAGCAACCTGCCCGGTACGGCCGGAGGGATGCAGCCGAAGCCGGCGGGTGGTATAGATGGTTTTGTCGCGCAGGTCAGCAGCAGTGGCGGAACACTTTTTAAAGCGTCTTATTACGGGACTACGGGGACCGATATGATCTATGGACTGGAATTTGACAAGCTGGGATTTCCCTATGTGATGGGGACTACGACGGGTGTGATACCGGTGGTCAACTCGCCGTTCAATGCAGGGGGTAACCAGGCAAGCGGCAAACAGTTTATCACCAAGCTGAAAAAGGACCTTTCGGGCGTGGTGTATTCGGCTAATTTCGGTCCGGCCAATAGCGGATCTCCCAATATCTCACCAACGGCTTTTCTTGTCGATCGTTGTGAGAACGTATATGTTTCGGGGTGGGGCGGCGGCGCAGATCTCACAGATAAGTATCTGAACAGCGGTACTACCGGGCTTGTTGTGACGTCTGATGCGCAGAAGCCGAGTACGGACGGAGAGGATTTTTACTTTTTCGTTTTGCAAAAGAATGCAGCCAGCCAGTTGTATGGCAGCTTCTTCGGCCAGGTCCGGGGTGGTTTTGGCGATCATGTGGATGGGGGGACGAGCCGGTTTGACAAACAGGGGGTGATATACCAGGCTGTTTGTGCCAACTGTTATGGGGGGGCGCAGTTTCCTACGACGCCAGGCGTTTGGGCGAGTGCAAATGGAACGGGTTCTTCGGGTTGTAATGAGGCGGCGGTGAAGATAGCCTTTCACTTTGCGGGGGTGGCGGCCGGACTAAAGTCTGTGACGCATGGGCGGGGGGACAGTGTGGGCTGTGTGCCGCTGGCCGTGTCTTTTTCCGATACGATACGAAATGCAAAAAGCTATATCTGGAATTTCGGGGATGGGACGATCGTGGATACGACGGCGGCGACCCTGGATCATTCCTATAATGCAGTGGGGAATTATACGGTGACGCTGATCGCTATCGACAGTAATAGCTGTAATGTGGCGGACACGTCATACAGGACGATAGAGGTAAGGGATAATCCTGCTTTCCTGGATTTCCGGTATGACAAGAATGGTCCCTGCGACCAGTTCAACTATGTCTTTACCAATTTATCCACGCATGCACCTGGTGCGCCAAATTTCACGGATACTTCTTTTACCTGGACTTTCGGGGACGGTTCGGCGCCGCTGCGGGACGGGCTAACGCAGCAGCCCAATCATTCCTACGGTTCGCCCGGGCCTTACAATGTGACCCTGACGCTGGTGGATACCAATTATTGTAACTATCCGATGGATACGGTGAAGCTGTTGTATGTCGCGCAGAATGTGAAGGCGCAGTTTACTACGCCTGCCTTTGGCTGTGCGCCTTATACTGCTGTTTTCAGCAATACCTCCATTGCGGGGCAGAAGTATTACTGGAACTTCGGGGATGAAAGTCCGATAGACAGTACTGATATTTCTCCCAGCCATTTATATACCAATGCGGGCACTTACACGGTCACGCTGACGGCTGTGGATTCCACGACCTGTAATATTACGGATACGTATACCTTTACGATCAATGTACAGGGTAAGCCAACGGCCGGCTTTACCTATACGCCGCTGTCGCCACAACCGCCGAATACACCGACGGTATTTACGGATGCTTCGTCACCGGTGGTTAAGTACGAGTGGTTTTTTGGGGATGGCAGTTCGGAGATAAAGAGCATCCCGGATACGGTGGTCCATCAATACAATAAAACGGATACCTTCCAGGTCTGCCTGGTCGTGACGAATGAATCCGGTTGTACGGACACGGTCTGTCATCCTGTGGCTGCTGTGATCGATCCGTTGCTGGATGTGCCGAATGCGTTCACCCCCGGCCGGTTTGGTCAGAATGCGATCATCAAGGTAGTGGGTTTTGGGATAACACATATGACCTGGAGGATCTATAACCGATGGGGGCAGAAGGTCTTTGAGAGCAATGATCCTTATTATGGATGGGATGGAACGAATCATGGTCTGTTGCAACCGATGGATGTATATGCGTATACGCTGGAAGCGGAGTTTTCCGATGGGTCTCATGCGACCAAGAAAGGCGATATTACGTTGATACGCTGATGAAAAACATTTTTTGTAAATTATAAAATGCACGATTTGAAGCGCAGGGTTTATATCATTGTCTGGCTAATGGCCGCCGTACTGAAAGGGTTTGCCCAGGACGGTACGTCTAATATTGAATTTGTTGAGAACAAAGGTCAGTGGGACAGCCGTGTAAAGTTCAAAGGGGAGATCGGGGTTGGGGCTGTTTACCTGGAGAATAATGGCTTTTCGGCCTTGTTGTACAATGTGGATGATCTCAACCGGATAACGAATAACCATCACGGGGTCAAGCAGGGCGGTTATACGAAGGCGGGTAATTATGCAGCGCCTCCGAAGGGTGGGGCGACGGGGGGAATCGATCCCCAGGATATGCTGCGTTCGCATGCATACCGGGTGACCTTCGTCGGGGCCAATGAGCAGACTGTTATAGCGGCGGACAAGGCCCTGCCCGGTTACAACAATTATTTTATCGGACACGATCCATCCAAATGGACCACTAACTGTAAGGTTTTCCAGGGGGTTACCTATCACAATATCTATCCGAATATAGATATCCGTTATTATACCTACAATGGCCAGTTAAAATATGATATCATAGTGCATCCGGGCGGGGACCTGAGCCAGGTGCGGATGAAGTATGACGGGGCCAATAAGCTTTCCATAAAGAAGAACCAGCTTATAACGGCGACTTCGGTGGGGAACGTGACGCAGCCGGCGCCTTATTCGTATAGTTTCGATCCGCAGAAGGGCCGGACGGTTATAAGCTGCCGTTATGTGATCACTGGTGGGAATACGGTTAGTTTTAAGGTTGGTGAGACCGACCCAAATGCGACGCTGATCATCGATCCGTCGATAGTGTTTTGTACGTTTACGGGCAGCAGGGTCAGCAACTGGGGTTTCACGGCGACACCGGGCCCCGGCGGAACTTTTTTTGCGGGCGGCATCGTATTCGGGAGTGCTTTTCCCTGGACTACGGGTGCTTTGCAGCCGGTGTATGGGAATGGCCAGTTCGATGTAGGGATCATAAAGTTCAGCAGCAATGGCGCCAGCAAGATCTATGCTACTTATCTGGGCGGGGCGGATTCGGAAACCCCTCATTCTCTTTTTTCTGATGCGCAGGGCAATCTTGTAGTGCTGGGGCGGACCTATTCGAGTGACTTTCCGTTTAAGACGACGGCTGGTCCCGGCGGGGCTGCGGACATGTTTGTTGCGAAGATAAATACTGACGGGAGTGCGCTGATCGGCTGTATGCGGATCGGGGGGACGGGGAATGACTGTGTGAATATGGAGGACCAGGTGAGGACGCGTTACGAGAGGGCGGATTCGTTGATCCGCAACTATGGGGATGATTCCCGGAGTGAGGTGGTGATCGACGGGAGCGGAAATATTCTGGTGGCGGCGTCAAGCCAGTCGCCGCAGGGGCCGAACGGGTTTCCTATAGTCGGGTCTGTTTTTCAGCCGACTTTTGGCGGGGGGCGGCAGGACGGGGTGGTGCTGAAGATCGATCCGAACTGTGATCATCTGATTTGGAGCAGCTTTCTTGGGGGGACGAGCAGTGATGCTGCTTTTGTGATAAAGGCCAGCCCGCTGACGGGTGATATTTATGTCGCCGGGGCTACTGCGAGCTCTAATTTCCCGGGTAACCAGTCGGGTGTGGTACAGCCGGCGTACCGGGGTGGTGTGTGTGATGGTTTTGTTGCGCAAATATCTGCGGACGGCAGTACGCTGAAGCGATCGACCTATCTGGGGACGGATGTAGCGGATGCCATTTATGGGCTTGATTTTGATAAGAAAGGATTTCCCTATGTGATGGGTACGACCAATGGCACCTGGCCGATAATCAATGCGGCTTATTCGATTGCCGGGTCCAGGCAGTTCATAGCGAAGCTGCAGCCGGACCTGTCGGCTTTTATCTATTCAACTGTTTTTGGTACAGGCGGGCCGGCGCATGGTCTTCCGAATATATCTCCGGTGGCTTTCCTGGTGGACCGGTGTGAGAATGTCTATGTTTCGGGCTGGGGCGGCTGGATCATTGGCGGGGAGAGCGATCCGTATGGGCTGGTCGGGACGATCGGTATGCCGACGACGCCGGATGCACAGAAAAGGCTAAGTGACAACCGGGATTTTTATTTTATCGTGATACAGAAGAATGCTTCGGCATTGCTATATGGGACCTTTTTCGGGCAGAATGACAATTCGAGGAGTATCAGCGAGCATGTGGACGGGGGGACGAGCCGTTATGATCAGAACGGGGCTATCTACCAGGCGATATGTGCCAATTGTAATGGCGGCCAGACTGGGCGGTTCCCTACTACTCCGGGTGTCTGGTCACCCAATAACGGGGCGGGCACCAATGGCTGTAACCTGGCGGCGATAAAGATCACTTTTGGGTTTGCGGGTGTGGGAGCCGGGTTGAGGGCGTCTGTCAACGGGCGTCTTTATGACACCGCAGGCTGTATCCCTATGGATACGCGGCTGGAGGATACGATCCGCAGCGCCAAGTCGTATATCTGGAATTTTGGGGATGGGAGCCCGGATACGGCAACTACGAGCTATGCGGTAGACCACACCTATCCTAATCCCGGCACGTATACGGTCATGATGGTGGCTATCGATTCGAACAGCTGTAATGTGGCTGATACGACGTACCGCCATGTGATAGCCCGGACGGACAAGGCGATACTGGATTTCGAATATGTGAAGGACCCAAATGTGGCCTGCGACCTATTGACCTATGATTTCACCAATACTTCACAAAGTCCGCCGGCAAAACCTTTTGGGCCTGCGACCTTTACCTGGGATTTCGGGGACAATACGCAAAGGATCATTACGGGTAATGGGCCACTGGTCCATGGCTATGGGAGTGCGGGTACGTATAATGTCACGCTGGTGCTGAATGATACGGCGTATTGCAACTATCCGGATTCGGTGACCAAGCCATTGCGGGTCTCCCCTGTGGCGAAGGCGCAGTTTGAGACGCCGCCAAGCGGATGTGTGCCTTATACTGCAGTATTCAACAATACTTCGTTGGGCGGGGCAACTTTTACCTGGGATTTCGGGGATGGTCAGACTTCTACCGACGTGAATCCGACGCATGTCTATACGGAAACGGGGACTTATACCGTGAAGCTGCATGAGGAGGACCCGAACACCTGTAATAAAGTTTCCGACACTTCGCTGACCATTACGGTCAATGTCAACCCGACGGCTGACTTTACCTTTGCTCCTTCGCCGCCTACGCCGAATACGCCGACGGTATTTACGAATGCGTCGCTGGGTGCGGTCCGGTATGCCTGGTCTTTCGGGGATGGGGACTCTGCTTTCAAAGATACTCCGGATACGGTGATACATCAGTACCAGGAAACGGATACCTTCCAGGTATGCCTGGTGGCGACGAACCAGTTCGGTTGTTCGGATACGACCTGTCATACGGTGGCGGCGCTGGTGAATCCGCTGCTGGACGTGCCGAATGCGTTTACTCCGGGGCGTTTTGGGCAGAATGGCATTTTGAAGGTGTATGGGTTTGGGATCATGAAGATGACTTTCCGGATCTATAATCGCTGGGGGAAGCTGGTGTTCCAGTCGGATAACCCGGATGTGGGGTGGGATGGGTATTACCAGGGGGTTGTACAACCGATGGATGTGTATGCTTATACACTGGAGGCCGACTTTTCGAATGGAAAGCATGTAAGTAAGAAAGGAGACATAACTTTGGTGCGGTGACAACCAAAAGCTTGGAACAATCGTTAATTATACTAAATTGAGGGGAGTGAAAAACATATTCTTGCTGGGCTGCTGTGTTGTGCTGGGTGTCTGCGGGGCATCTGGTCAGGACCTTCATTTTTCACAATGGTTCAATTCTCCGTTGTCGACAAACCCGGCCAATACGGGGTTTATTCCTGACGCGGACTACCGGCTGGGTGCGAATTACCGCAATCAGTGGTCGGCGATAATGGCGATGCCTTACCGTACATTTAGTATATGGGGTGATGCGCAGGTCTTCCGGGACCGGATCGAGAATGGGTGGATGGGTTTGGGGGGGATGATCCTGCGGGATGATGCCGGTTCGAGTGCGCTGAGCTCTACGGAAGTATATGGGTCGGCTGCCTATCACCAGATGGTGGGGTATGCGAGCCTGATCTCGCTGGGGTTCAATGTGGGTTGGATCAACAAGCATATCAATACGCAGAACTTAAAGTTCCCGGATCAGTTTGACGGCCATTTTTTCGACAATTCGCTGCCTACCAATGTGGTGATAGATCATCCTTCAGACAATTATTTTGATATGCAGGTGGGGATGAACTATGCTTATTTCCCGACAAAGAATATGTATCTGAATGCGGGTTTTTCGGTGCAGCATGTGAACCGGCCGAGGGAATCCTTTTTTAGCAGTGACCCGGTGGGTTTTGACAGCCGGATCTCGCCGAGATATATTGGCTTTCTGAGTGCGAGCCTGAAGGTCAATGACCAGGTGATCATCAACCCGATGGGGTATTTTACGCAGATGGCCCAGTCGACGGAGGCTGTGCTGGGCTTGAATGCGCAGTATAATCTGCAGGATGATGGGGATCAGCAGGTGATAGGGGGACTATATTACCGGGCGGGGGACGCCATTATCCCTATGATCGGATTTGTCTATAAGAATATCAGGCTAACCTTCACATATGATATCACCACCTCTCCCATTAAGAATTATGATAATGGGTATGGAGCGTACGAGTTCGCCCTGATAAATCAGGGATTTTATAGCCAGTATAACGGAGACAGGCGGCAATCTTTGTGTCCGACTTTCAAGCAATAAATAAAACATGATAAGAAAGGTTCTAATCGCGATCTGTTTTGGAATGATTGGGCTGGGGGTCAAGGCTCAGCGAGTGCCCAACCGGGTGAATACATATACTGATGAAGGTACCGGAACGGGATTCCGAAAGGAGAACCTTTTTGTGGGTGGGGGTTTGGGATTGGGGTTTGGTTCTTATGATTTTAATGTCGGGATCAATCCCGAGATCGGGTATTCGTTGACGAGCTGGCTGGATGCGGGGATCGTAGGCAATTTTAATTACACTTCTATCCGGGCTGATCCGAACTATAATGACAATATCCGGACGCGTCAGTTCAGCTATGGGGGTGGTGTTTTTGCCCGGGTTTATGTGTTGCCGTTTTTGTTTGTGACAGTGCAGCCGGAGTTCAACTGGCTTAGTGTGAATGAAAAAAGTATGTATAATGGGGAGACGGCAAATTTTAGTGCCAATGCGCCGAGTGTGTTGCTGGGTTTAGGGTATGGGCAGCGTGTGGTGGGGCAGAGCAATTTTTATATTGCGCTGATGTTTGATGCGGTGGATAATAAGAACTCGCCGTATAATGATATTAACGGGCATCCGTTGCCGGTGATACGGGCGGGATTTGATATTTTTGTGCATCACGCCAGATAACCGGTGATTGCTCCGCTACGCTCCGCGAACCTCCCTCCGGTCGGTTAGGTGGTCGAATAATTCCAAGGGTGACGCGCAGAAAGTAATGCGCTCTTCGAGGGAATCATAGAGGAAGCCTTCTTTTTCGAGCTGGCGGAGGTGGAGGCGCAGATGATCGTAGAAGCCATCGGTATTGAGGACATAGATCTTTTTGTTGTGGATCTTCAGCTGGTTCCAGGTCAGCATTTCAAATAATTCATCGAGGGTGCCGAAGCCGCCGGGCAGGATGATAGCGGCATCGCTTCTCTCATACATCATTCTTTTCCGAACGTGCATGTCGGCTACGATGTGCAGTTCGGAAATTCCTTTGTGGTGGTGTTCCCATTCCTTTAGTAGTTCGGGGATGATGCCGATGACGGTGCTTCCTTCTGCGAGGGCGGTGTTGGCGATGACCCCCATGAGGCCTGTGTTGCCGCCGCCATAGATGATGGTGAGCTTGAGGAGGCCGATGTATTTGCCCAGTTCCGCGGTGTGGGTGGCGAAGAGGGGGTTGTTTCCGGTTTTTGAGCCGCAGAAGACTGCGACGGATCGTATTTGCATGGTTGTATTATTACCGAAAGTACAGACCAATGATTGTATTGAGATAAAAAATTATATTGCGGAGGATTTTTTATCCAAATTTAATATTCAGGTAATGCCTTCTTTCCTTTTATTTTCTTTTGTCATCGGTTATTTTCTTCTTTTGCTGGCGGTAGCCTGGCGCACATCGCGTCATTCCAACAATGATTCTTTTTTTATTGGCAACCGGAATTCCAACTGGATGCTGGTGGCATTTGGGATGATCGGAACTTCTCTCAGCGGGGTGACTTTTGTCTCGGTACCCGGCACGGTGGGGGACTTTGCGGGTGCATCCTATAAGGCGTTTGCGTATTTCCAGGTGATCATCGGTTATTGGTTTGGCTACCTTGTCATTGCATTTGTCCTGCTGCCATTGTACTACAGGCTGCAGCTGACTTCGATATACAACTATCTGCATTCGCGTTTTGGCTCGGTGGCGTATCGGACGGGGGCGTTGTTCTTTATTATTTCCCGTACTGTAGGAGCCACGGCGAGGCTATATCTTGTCATCAATGTGCTGCATATTTTTATCCTGAAGGACCTGGGTGTTCCATTCGGGCTGACCTCTTTGGTGATTCTTTTGATGATCCTTCTGTATACGTTCGAGGGGGGTGTCAAGACGATCGTTTATACCGACACGCTTCAGACGACATTTATGTTGCTGGGGCTGGTGGTCTGTACGGTTTATATTTTACATCATCTTCATCTTTCTTTGGGCGGGGCGATGCAGGCGCTGGATGCAAAAGGGTTTACGGATATCTTCAACTGGGATGTCAAAAGCAAGGGATTCTTTCCCAAGCAGCTGCTGGGGGGGATGTTCATAGCGATCGCCATGACGGGTCTGGACCAGGAGATGATGCAAAAGAATATCAGTGTTAAGAATGTGGGAGACTCGAAAAAGAATGTACTGACCTTTAGCTTTATCATGGTGCTGGTGAGCTTTTTGTTCCTGCTCCTGGGTGGGCTGCTTTACCTGTATTCCCTGCACGAGGGAGCGGTGTATCAGGGGCATCAGCTGATGCTGAAAGGACAGGGGGTTATCGGAGACGATCTATTCCCGACGCTGGCCTTGCATTACCTGCCGCAGGGCGTTTCCATTATTTTTATCATCGGGCTGATATCGGCTCTTTTCCCGAGTGCGGATGGGGCATTGACGGCTCTGACCTCTTCTTTTTGTATCGACCTGCTGGATCTGAAGAACAAGCCGGGGCTGAGCGAGCAGAAGAAGAAGCGGACGAGGATGATCGTGCATACCAGCTTTGCGGTGTTGTTCTTATTTTGCATCCTGGTGTTCAAGTGGGTGGATAATAAGTCTATCGTCAATATCATCCTGGATCTGGCGGGATATACCTATGGTCCTTTGCTGGGGCTTTTTGCCTTTGGCATCTTCACGAAGCGGACACTGGAGAATAGCTGGAAGATCACTGCGTTGTGTCTGCTGGCGCCGGCGTGCTGTTACGTCATCAGCCGGTATTCGGCGGTGTGGCTGGGTGGGTTCCAGATTGGCATCGAGCTCCTTCTAATTAATGGGATTTTAACTTTTGGGGGACTTTGGGCGCTTTCGGAGCCAGGGCGTGCTGATTCGCGCGGCTGACGGCGGTTAGCGGTCTTGCTATGGTGCCGGGTTCGCTGACGGCGGCGTTACAGCTACTGGCAATTAGCCTATCTTTGGCGCAAACTTTTTACCGATGGACATGATAGAGCCTATGGCGCAGGCTTATGCGGAGCATTATTCCTCGAAGCCAGGCCCCTTGCTGCAGGAAATAGCTGAATATACAGCAATGCATCACCCTGAGGCTCAAATGCTGAGCGGGCCTTTGCAGGGGAAGTACCTGGAGATGATGAGCCTGCTTCTTCAACCGCGCCGGGTCCTGGAGATCGGGACTTTTATGGGGTATAGCGCTCTTTGTCTGTCGGAGGGGCTGACGCCCGATGGGCGGCTGCACACGATAGAGCTACGGGAGGAGGATGCGGACCGGGCTGCGGATTATTTCCGCCGTTCAAACCGGCAGGACAGGATAATATTGCACCGGGGAAATGCGTTAGCGATCATTCCTGTTCTGGACGAGGTTTGGGACCTGGTGTTCATCGATGCCGACAAAGTCAATTATGTGGAATATTATAAATTAGTGCTGCCCCGGCTGCGACCGGGGGGACTGATCATAGCGGACAATGTGCTCTTCCACGGTCAGGTGCTGGAGGCAATTGGGTCGGATGGGGAAGTAGATCCGGAGCGGGTTCATGGCAAAAGCGCCAGGGGAATACAGGCTTTTAATGACCTGGTCCATGCGGATGAAGAGGTGGAAAAAGTGATGCTTACTCTCCGGGACGGCTTGTTTTTGATCCGGAAAAAATAAATTCTGTCGCCTGATGATTTACAAACGTTTGGTTATCGTATGGGTATTGCTGGCAGCAGGCATGTCGAACTTGCGGGCTCAGATGAGCGTAAATGGGGTTATCTATGTCAATACTTATAAGGTCATAGCCATGGCGGAAATGCAGCGGTCAGGTATACCCGCTGCCATTATCCTTGCGCAAGGGCTTCATGAGTCGGAAGCTGGTACCAGTGAGCTGGTGAAACAATCGAATAATCATTTTGGCATCAAGTGTAAGGATGACTGGAAAGGGCAGGTCGTTTATCATGATGACGACAGCCGGCAGGAATGTTTCCGGAGCTATGCTTCGGCGGCGGATTCTTACAGGGATCATTCGGAATTTTTGCGACGTGGCAGCCGGTATGCTTTTCTATTTAACATGGACCCCACGGATTATGAAGGCTGGGCTTATGGGTTGAGGAAGGCGGGTTATGCCACGAATATCCGGTATTCACAGATACTGATCAAGCTGATCAGGGACTACAATCTACAGCAATATTCATTGATAGCGATGGGGAAGATGAAGCCGGCGGATGAGGTAGTATTGACGATGCCGGGGGTGGGTCCGGTGACGGCGTTGGCGGCGGATGGGGCGACGGGTTCGGGCGCGGTGGCGGGCTCCGGCGGCGGGCTGGGGGAGGATGGTTCCGGCGCGAGTGGGGGTGGAGCTGGTGCGGTGGGTGGCGGCGCTGGTGTGGCGGGTGGTGGAGCTGGTGTGGTGGGTGGTGGAGCCGCGCCTGGTTCTGGGGGGGCGCGGGAGGTGACTTATCCTGAGGGGCAGTTCGAGATCAATAAGACGAAGGTTATCTATGCCCAGGCGGGTGTATCGCTGTTGTCGATAGCGACTCAATACGATATATCCCTGCCCAGGCTTTTGGAGTTCAATGATATGAAGGAGGAGGATGTGCTGGTGAAGGGGCAGTTGATCTTTTTACAGCGGAAGCGGAAGACGGGTTCTATCGGGTTCCATGTTGTCCGGGAGGGGGAGACGCTGTATGATATCAGTCAGTCAGAGGGGGTACGTTTCCAGGACATGCTGGAAATGAATCAGTTGAATCCCAATTCTGTCCCATCGACGGGCAATAAGATATATTTGCAAAAATAATTCAACAGGTATGTCCATAATACGGGTACACGACAAAGATTTTGAGCCATATTTACCAGCAGCCGAGATCACGGAAAAGATAAGGGGGATAGCGAGTAAGGTGGATACCGATTATGCGGGGAAGAAGCCCTTGTTTGTTGCGATCCTGAACGGGTCATTTATGTTTGCTTCGGATCTGTTCAAGGCGATAACCATCGAGGCGGAGATCTGTTTTATCAAACTGGCTTCCTATAAGGGGACGAAGTCGACGGGGCAGGTGATAACGGCCATTGGTCTGGACACCGACATGCATGGGCGGCATGTCATCATCCTGGAGGATATTGTGGATACGGGGAAGACGCTGAGTGAATTTCTGCCGCAGCTGGAGCATCAGCAGCCAGCGTCCCTGAAGATCGCGGCTTTGCTGCACAAGCCGGAGGCGACGGTCTACCCGATAAAGGTGGATTATCTTGGCTTTTCGGTCCCCAATAAATTTTTGCTGGGCTATGGGCTTGATTATGATGGTTTGGGACGCAATATCCCTTCCATTTATAAGTTAGTAGAGTGAAGTTGAATGGATTTTAACAATGTGCCGCTTGACGAAGAGGAAAGAACGCATTAATTTTAATCAAAATATCCCATTGAAAAGTGCATTACTGCTGCTGTTGGCTGTTCTGCTGATTTTTTCTTCGCAAGCACAGTATTATTTGCGCGGGGAAATAAAAGATGAGAACAACAGCCTCTTGCCAGATGTAAAAATACTGCTTCATTCGAGCGGGTATCTTTATCATTCGGGCAGTTCAGGGGCTTTCGGGATACCTATACCTCAACCTTCGGATACGTTGACGCTTTCTGCCGAAGGATATCAAACAGTAATTATACGGGTCGATGCCAGTCAGTACCAGACCATCCAGCTTCGGTCGACCTTCCGTCCTTTACCGGTAACGCCTAAGAAAAGGCTGTTGTCTCTGACCAAGGACTGGCGTAATGTGGACAAGAAGGGGTGGACAGTGGGAACGGAGACGTATAGTTCGCTGGTGGAAAACGACTTTATTCCGGCTATCCGTTTTCCCGAAACGGGGTTTGCCGTTACGATCGATAAGGCTTCCTACAGCAATGTCCGCCGTTTTCTCAACATGGGCAGCACTATTCCTCCGGATGCGGTACGGATAGAGGAACTGTTAAACTATTTCAATTTCGGGTATATCGATCCGCCTGCAGACAGCTGCTTCCAGCTGCATTCCAGTTTGTCGGAATGTCCCTGGAATCCCAATAACCGGTTGTTATTCCTTCAGGTATGCGCCCGCAAGCTGGATCCCGCGCGGATACCGCCGGCCAATCTTGTTTTCCTGGTGGATGTTTCGGGGTCTATGGACCTGCCTAATAAGCTGCCTTTGCTCAAATCAGCGTTTAAATTACTGGTCAATAATCTGCGGCCGATAGATACGGTTTCGATCGTAACGTATGGCAGTTCGGTGGCGGTGTCTTTGCAGCCGACTTCGGGACAGAACCGCAAAAAGATCTTACAAGCCATTGAAGACCTGACTCCCGGGGGGGCTACGCCGGGCGAGGCGGGGATCAGGGCTGCCTACCGGGTGGCGAAGAGCCAGCTGATCAAGGGTGGCAATAACCGGGTTATACTGGCGACTGACGGGGATTTCAATGAGGGGGAAACATCGGAGGAGGAATTGGAGAAGCTGGTTTCGCAATACAAGGACTGGGGGGTCTATCTGACCTGTCTGGGGGTAGGTATGGGTAACTATAAGGATTCCAAGCTGGAGGTGCTGGCAAAAAAGGGGAATGGGAATTTTGCCTACCTGGATGATGCGCGTGAGGCGGAGAAGGTGCTGGTGACGGAGTTCACGCAGACCGTGTATGCGGTGGCGGATGACGCGTATCTGAATATAGACTTTAATCCCGTGCTGGTAAAGGATTACAGGCTGATCGGTTTTGACAATAAGGTGAAGGTTTTATCGGACAGCCTGAGCGAGATCCAGGGTGGGGAGGTAGGGTCGGGGCATTCCTTACTGGCTTTGTTTGAGGTTGTTCCGGCTGGGTTGGATAGTGTGGGTGGTGTTGCGGGGGCGGCTGTTCGTCCGGGAAGTTGCGGGTCGATGAGTTGCGATCAGCTGGCGCGGGTGGTGTTGAATTACCGGCTGCCGAATGATGCGGCAGTGCGGACCAGCACTTATATCTGTGGTAATGGATTGACGCCTTTTCAGCAACTGCAGCCTTGTTATCGTTTTGCCTCGTCGATCGCTTTGTTTGGCGGGTTGTTAAAGAAATCGCACTTTATACGGCAGGCGGACTGGAAGGATGCTATCGAGATGGCAGAGCGATCCAGTGATCCTGCGGATGGGATGCAGCAGGAATTTATCGCCCTGATCGAAAAGGCGCGTAAGATATACGGGAAGACCCGGCATAAACATAAGGAAGAAGAGAATTAGATGCCGGGTGCCGCCAACGGGCGATTTCGCGGGTTGGCGGGCTGATGGTCCTAGCTAAACATTTCCCTTACTTTATCGAAGAAGCTGCGTTCGTTCTTGTCCGGCTTGGGCTGGAAGTTTTGCGATTCGTTGAGTTTTTCAAGAACCACTTTTTCTTCTGGTGTCACGTGCTGAGGTGTCCAGACGTTGACGTGGATCAGCTGGTCTCCTCTTTCGTAGGAGTTGACGCCGGGGAAGCCTTTGCCTTTTAGGCGGAAGATCTTGCCGCTTTGGGTGCCTGGTGGTATTTTGATCTTTGCCTTTCCGTCGATGGTGGGGACTTCTGCTTGCAGGCCGAAGACGGCATCGGTAAAGGAGATGTGTAATTCGTAAGCGACATTGAGGCCGTCGCGATGGAGTTCGGGATGCTGTTCCTCTTCAATGAGAATGATCAGGTCGCCGGGGGCGCCGCCTCTTTCGCCGGCATTACCTCTGCCACCGACGCTGAGCTGCATTCCTTCCTGTACTCCGGCGGGGATGTCGATGGTGACAGTTTCTTCACCGTAGACGCGGCCTTCGCCTTTACAAACTGTACATTTTGCCGTTACGATAGAGCCTTCACCGTTGCAGGTGGGGCAGGTGGTGACCGTCTGCATCTGACCGAGGAAGGTATTGCTGACACGGCGTACCTGGCCGCTGCCGCCACAGGTGCTGCAGGTCTGTACGCTATTCTTGTCCTTGGCGCCGCTGCCGCTGCAGGTGGTGCAGGACACGTGTTTCTTTACCTTGATATTTTTGGTAACGCCTTTGGCTATTTCTTCATAGTTGAGCTTGATCTTTACGCGGAGGTTAGAGCCTCTGACGCCTCTGGACCGGCCATTGCCGCCACCGCCACGCCGGCCGCCGCCGCCGAAGAAGCTGCCGAAGATGTCATCCCCGAAGATATCTCCGAACTGGCTGAAGATGTCATCCATGTTCATGTTGCCGCCGCCGAAGCCACCGCGGCCATTGCCGGAGACGCCGGCATGTCCATAGCGGTCATATTGGGCTCTTTTGTCTGCGTCGCTGAGTACTTCATAGGCTTCTGCGGCCTCTTTGAACTTTTCCTCCGCTGCTTTATCCCCGGGGTTACGATCGGGGTGGAACTGCATGGCTACCTTCCGATAAGATTTCTTGATCTCATCGGCAGAGGACGTCTTCGTGACCCCCAGTACTTCGTAATAGTCTCTTTTTGACATAATGCTTTTAATAGAAAATAACCTAAGGCACGTGAACCGGCAGTAGATAACTTATTTACCTACAACCACTTTTGCATGGCGAATGATCTTATCGTTGAGATAATATCCTTTTTGTACTTCGTCGATGACCTTTCCTTTTTGTTTGGGATCCTGAACGGGGATTTCGGTAATTGCCTCGTGTTTCTCGACATCAAAATCGGTATTTATGCTTTGCATGGCTTTGAGCCCTTTTGACTGGAGGACGGAACGCAGTTTGGAGAATACCAGCTGGACGCCTTCTTTTACCTGGTCGATATTGTCGGTTGCCTGTAGCTGTCGTTCAGCGCGGTCGCAATCGTCCATCACGTCCAACAGGGAGATGATGACCTCTTTCCCTGCTGTCTGCCGGAGTTCGAGGCTTTCGCGGGCGCTGCGTTTCCTGAAATTGTCAAATTCTGCGAACAAACGCAGATATTTATCCTTTTGTTCCTGGACTTCTCCCCGGAGTTTTTCCAGCTCTTCTTCCTGGGCGCTGATATCGCCCAGGTGGGCAGTACCCGCAATGTTTTCGTCGGTATTCATATCATCTGGAGAATCAAATTCCTGGGGGTCTATATTGATATTGATCATAGTCGTTAAATTGAATTTTCGGCCACAAAGGTAAGCTAGACAATATTCCTGCCAAGCGGCAAATAAAGACAAAATGGCAGCATTCGCTGTATATTTGCGCCTATGACGACTATTTATCTGAAAAGGAAGATCAGCCGGCGTGTTGAGAACGGCCATCCGTGGATCTTTGGAAATGAGATCGAGAAGGTGGAAGGGGATGAAGTCGGTGGGAGTACTGTGGATGTTTTTACGTTTGATAAAAAATTTGTGGGGCGGGGTTATCTCAATATGCAGTCGCAGATCGCGGTGCGGCTGTTGACCCGGGAGAGGAATGAGCCGATCAATGACGAATTCTTCTACAACCGGCTTTCGACTGCCTGGGCATACCGGCAGAAGCTGGGTTATACGGAGAATTGCCGGCTGGTATTTGGAGAAGCAGACTATCTGCCGGCGCTGATCATCGATAAATTCAACGACTATTTTGTGCTGCAGACCCTGTCGTTGGGGATGGACCGCTGGAAGCCGGCCATTGTCAGTGCTCTTGAGCGGCTGTTCCAACCCAAAGGGATATACGAAAGAAATGATGTGCCGGTGCGTGAGCTGGAAGGGCTGCCGCAGCAGAAGGGTTTTTTGTCGGCGCCTTTTGACACACAGATCATTATCAATGAAAATGGGTTACGTCTGCATGTAGATATTGAGAATGGTCAGAAGACGGGTTATTTTTTGGATCAGCATGATAATCGCAGGGCGATTCAGCATATAGTAAAGGGTGCGGACGTGCTGGGCGCCTTTACGTATACGGGAAGTTTCGAGACGCATGCCGGCTATTACGGTGCGAAGTCTGTGCTGGGGCTGGATATTTCGGAGAATGCCGTAGCTCAGGCGCGTCGTAATGCGGAGCTGAACGGGCTTTCGGATGTTTGCCGGTATGAGGCGACGAATGCCTTTGATGCCTTGAAGACCTGGAGCAAGGAGGGGAGGCAATATGATGTAGTGATGCTGGACCCGCCGGCTTTTACGAAGAGCAGGGAGACCATACAAAAGGCTATTGCGGGTTATAAGGAGATCAATTTACGGGGAATGAAGCTGGTGAAGAAGGGTGGGTTCCTGGTGACCTCGTCCTGTACCAACCTGGTGCAGCCGGAGCTATTCCTGGAGACTATTCAGCTGGCGGCAAAGGATGCAAGGCGGCGACTGCGGCAGGTGACTTTTCAGGCGCAGGCGAGTGATCATCCTATCATTCAAGGCTGGGAGAATACAAATTATCTTAAGTTCTTAATTGTACAGGTATTGTAGGAGAGTTGCGGCGGGGGTTATTTGTTGAGCTGGAAGATGCCGGAGTCGGTGATGCGTCCATTCTCATCCCTTAACTGGAACGTATAAAGGCCGCGGTTGAGGTCGCTCAGATTGACTGTTCTTTTATCGTTGATATCTTTCTCGTCTTTTACCATTTTACCCAGGAAGCTGAAGATCTGCAGGGTGTAGATTTTATTAGGTTCTTTTACGAGTTCGAAGGTGATGTAGGAGACTGCCGGGTTGGGGTAGAATTTTGAAACCTTGTGCTCCACGTCAGGCAACGGGCCACGGGCCTGGCTTTTAGCCTGGAAGGAGTTGAAAAGAATAATGGATAACAGAATGTAAAAAATCCTCATTCGCGGGTACATTTTACAAGTGATTCCAAAATATAGGTTTTCATTCAAAGATACAAATTTAGCGCCGAATTTAAAAGGGTATTTATAAGGCCGGTCAAGGACCGACCTTATAGTAAAGTGTTGATTATTAATCAATTGAGTTCTGAAAGCGTCTTTTGGATGGCTGTAAAGTCGGGCAGGTCGCCGGCAGATTCCAGGACTTCTGCGTAGCGGACGACGCCTTCCTTGTCTATTACAAAGGCGCTGCGTTTGGAGACTCCTTTCATATCGAAGACAAAATTATCATAGAGGGAGCCGTATGCGGCGGAAACATCTTTATTAAAGTCGCTGAGGAGGGGGAAGTTAAGGTGTTGTTCTTCCTTGTATTTCCCCAGTGTGAAGACGGAGTCGACGCTGATGGCGAAGACCTGGGCATTGGCCTGGTTGTAAAGGGCTATGTTGTCACGGGTGCTGCACAGTTCTTTGGTACAGGTGCCGGTGAATGCCTGGGGGAAGAAAAGCAGAAGGACGTTCTTCCCTTTGTAGTCGCCGAGATTTACTTTTTGTTTTTCGGAGTCGAATAAGCTGAATTCGGGAGCTTTTTGTCCGACCTGGATGGTATTTGTGCTCATTGTTATTTTTTTGAAGCGTAAAAGTAACTCAAAATTTTGGGCAGAGGATGCGATACTTAGCATTTTCCCGATCCAGAAAACCGATGTAGGAGATCGATAATTCAAAACCGCCTCTCCCCTGGCTGGCTGTTTTCAGCTCTGAGACGTTGGCATCATAGCTGAGTGCGACGGCGAGAGCGTTCATGTCAAGTTTCAGCGCGGGGATAAAGGCGTCTTTCCATCGCAGGAATCCGCCGAGGTGCAGGGTATAATTGGAGTTTTCGGGATCGTCCCCCAGTTTGTAGGAGTAAAGTACACCGGCGATGGTTTCCTGTGACGGGCCTTGCCGGGAATGATCGGCCTGGATCGTAAAATAGGAGGATTCACTGATCACCGTTTTTACCCCGGCTGAAAAAACATATTTAGGATCCAGCTCGATCGTGGGGTTCTTATAAAAAGAGTTCTTTGGGCGATTCAGGTGATGATAGGCAAAGCCTGCGAAGAGTGTATTCTTGTTGTCCGCACCGAAGGTGGTATTGAAGCTGATGCCTAGGCTGCCGTCGAGGTAATGGACGTTTGGAGCAAGGATAGTCTCGCCGTTGGGTAAGGCAGGGTCATAAGCTGTGCCATTGTACTGGCTGTTGGTGGTGACTTTGGAAAGGTCGAGGGACTTTGACACCAGTCCGCCCATGAATCCGACGGAGAGGTACATTGCTTTATCGTTGCTGAGCGACTTATGATAATTGAGAGCCGGCAATAATTCGGTGGTGGTGAGGGCTGCGGTGCCTGCTTTATCATAGAGTATTTCCATTGCGGTGGTGAAATAGTCGCTGCCTTTTCCTACGGGCCATTTGTATTCTCCGCTGAGGGAGCCGGTGCGGTAGGCATTGTTGAAACTGGTCCACTGGTCGCGGAAGACGGTCTGGACGCGAAAGTCGCCGGTGAAGATGCCTGCGAGTGCAGGATTGCGGAGGAGAGGTGTCTCGAAGAACTGAGAGAAGTGAATGTCCTGCGCCCTTACGGTTTGGCCGGCCAGTAAGATCAGGATGATATGGTATAAATATTTTCTCAATTTCTTTATCAGTTTTAAAGATTGGTTATCGCACCAGGGTGACGTCGCCGTGCAGGGCAACGACCTGCGCATTGTTGCAGATGACTTCTGCGATATAAACATAGGCATCTGCCGGCGCCGGGCGTCCGTTGAAATTACCATCCCAGCCCAATGTGGCATCGTTTGCGGGGAAGTTCTTTCGTTCGAATACTACTTGTCCCCATCGATTGAAAACCCGCAGCGACTGGATATTATACAAATTGCTCCCCCGCGGATAGAAATAGTCGTTGACACCGTCGCCATTTGGTGAGAAGGTGTTCGGGATAAAGTAATTCTTATCGTTACAAATGGTTATGATCAGGATCGAATCGGAGGACATGCAATTGTTGGTGTCCGTTACTGTTACCCTGTACTCCTGCTTGAAGGTCAGGGTGGCCACGGGGTTGGCGCAGGTGTTACAGTCGAGGTTTTCTGCCGGTGTCCAGGCCCAGGTGGTTACATTGTCGCTATAGGTAAAGGGGATGGTAATGGGAATGCCGACTGGAGTGCTGATCTCGCGGGGGCCTTTTATTTCCGGCAGCGGGTTGACGGTGATGGGTTGAGAAATAGTATCGGTACAACCGAAGGATACGGCCGTTTGCAATTTGACGGTGTAGTTGCCTGGTTTGAAATTGGAGGATGGGTTTTGGTCATTTGACGTCGTCCCATTTCCAAAATCCCAGGCCCAGCCGACGGGTTCCAACTGAGGGACGGTGGTGTTGCCATCAAACTGAATGAGGCCGGTACACAATGCGCTGACGACGGAGATGAGGGGATGCGGCGTCTGGTGGACGCGTACTGTGTCTGTATAACTTTCTGCGCAATTGGTGTTGGTGACTACATGCAGGGTGGCGAGGAAGGTTCCGGGCTTGTTGTAATTATGATCGGTATTGAAATCTGCGATACCTGTATTGTGAGTTTGGGGTGTGGCGCCGTCGCCAAAGTCGAGGGTTTCGCTGAGGATGCCGTCGTTGGTAATCGTATAATCGGTAAAGGTGACGATACTGCTGTCACAGAAAGCATGGGGATCCAGGCTGACAAAGGGGACGGAGCCCAGGACGGTGATGGGGCCGATGGCGGTGCCGACGTTTACGATACAGCCGGTGGCGTCGGTAAGTACCAGGGTTGGAGTATAGGAACCCGGGTTGCGATACATATGAAAGGGTGCGGCATTCTGGGAAGAATCCTGTGCGCCGTCTCCAAAGACAAGCGAGAAGTGGGTGTAACCGGTTGGTGCGAGATCAAACTGAACGGGTACCGAGTCACAATTGCGAAGAGGCGGGCCATAGTTGAATTTCGATGTAGCAACAGGGTCTAGTAACATGACGCGGCGGGTGGCTGAGTCGAGGCAGCCACCGGGACCGCGGAGGAAAAGTTTTGCGTAGAAGGTATCGGTTGTATTGTAGAAGTGGGATGTAACAGGCAGGGTAGACGTGGAGCCGTCGCCAAAGTCCCAGTACAGGGAATCATAATACTGGCCGTGCGCGACAAACTTTGTTTGCAGCGGGATACAGACGGCGGTGGTATCGGAGATGTCGAAGGCTGCGATGGGCGACTGGATGCGGACGGGTTTTGTTATGGAATTGGCACAGGTATACTGGTCGGTGACGGTAAGCGTGACGTTGTAGGTTTGGTTATTGGCGTAAGGGTGGGTACCGGTGTTGTCTGTTGTGCCGTCACCATAATCCCAGCTGTCGGTCAGATTAAAGCCGATGGAAGAATCCCTGAAGACAAATGGTGTTTTTGGACAGTAGAAGCTGTCGGGGCCACCGAAGTTGGCGATGGGTGAGGTAATGTGGATAGGGGTTGGGGATATATAGGTACGGGAGCAGAAGTTGGCATCCTGGATAAAGAGCTGTGGGGTGAAGAGGCCGGTGTCGGAATATTGGTGAGTGGGGTTGGGTGATACGGGCGAGCCGTCGCCGAAGTTCCAGGACCAAACCTTCAATGCACTATTTGTTGCCGGGTCGACGGTGGACTGGTCGGTAAAATTCACCGTGCCGTTTCTGCACGCGCCTGCAGGGAAAGTGAACAGGGCGTCGGGATAGGTGATGAGGACCGTGTGGGATAATGAGTCAGTGCAGCCATTTGCAAGTTGGATGACAAGCGTTAAAGTGCGACTGCCGCGGGTGGTGTTGATCAGGTCTGCGGAAGGGGATGCCGAAAAAACATAGGGTATATCGGGATCGGTATCCCAGTGCCAGTAATAGCCGGTGATAAGGTTGGCGCTCGGACTGGCGGCGGTAAGATGGATCGGCGAACCTGAACATTGTTGTACAGGGGAGGTAAATGTAAATGGGATGGGGCCTAATGTGACGGGTTTGCTCAGCGTTTGGGTGCAGGTGCCGTCGGTTGTGGTCAGGGTAACGTTATAGGAAGATAGTGCTGTTGGGTCGGCTGGGGTGTAGGTATGTGTAACAGTTGCGCCGGGTGCTGTTGTGCCGGTTTGTGTCGTTCCATCGCCGAAATCCCATCTGGCTGAATATTGGGTATACGGCGCATAGAGATACGAGGTGTCTGTAAAGACAACCTGGAATTTATTGACACCACAATCCGGCTGGTACTCGAAAAGCACGATCGGCGGGCGTATGCTGATTGATGTGTTTGCTACTGTCGGGCAACCGTTGTGGGTGAGGGTAAGGATCACATTTTTTGTAGCAATATCGAAATAGGAATGAGAGACGGAAGGGCCGGTCGTCGAGCCTGTGCCATCCCCAAAGTTCCAGGACCACTGGTATTCGTTTTCGGTGCCGGGTGTGACCGGATCACTGAAGGTGACCGGATCGCGACCGCAGTAAGGGGCGGGTGACACTGTAATGGCTGCGGGGGTTGGTGTGCCCACCTGGATCGAGAAATTTTGTGATGCGGTGCAGCCGCCGGTGGTGCTGATGGTGAGCGCACCCGTGTAGTTGCCCTCGCCCGGAAAACTGAAGCTGGGATTGGGCAAAGTGGATGTGGACGGGGTTCCTCCGCTGACTGTCCAGGCATAGGCGCTGACGCCGTCGACCGTATTGGGCAGGGCGGCAGGGGATATGGTAGCAGGGCTGACACAGCCGTGCAAAGAATTGGGGTTGAAGTTTACCGAAGGTGTAACGACATTGATATAATTGTTTACTGAGGTAGTCCCGGAGCAACCGCCGGCGGTTGTCGTGGTCAGCTTCACGGTGAAATGCCCGACGTTTGTATAAGTATGAGAAGGGTTTTGGTCAGTGGACGTCTGACCATCCCCGAAGTCCCAGAGCCATTGGGCGGCACCGGGTGGGGATTTGTCGGTGAACTGGGCGGTCAGCGGGGCCTGGCAAGCAGCTGTCTTGTCTGCTGTGAAGACCGGGGCGGGTGCGTTGGCGATCTGAATGGTTTTAGTGGCTGTGCTGGTACAGGCGCCATATGTGTTGGTCAGCTTAACTGTATAGGTCCCGTTGGCGGTGTATGTTTTTGAGGGGTTGAGGTCAGCAGAATTGGTCCCATCTCCAAAATCCCATGTGACGGAAAGCGGTGGGGGTGTCGAGCCATCGGCAAATGTAACGGGGACATTGGCACATGCCTGGTCCGGGCTGGTGATGACGGCCCCGTTGTTATTCAGCGGGACGGTCTGTTTGATGGTTCCGGTGCAACCCAGGCTGCTGGCGACCTGTAAGGTCACGTCATAATTGCCTGCTGCGGGATAGCTGATGTTGGCCGGGTTGATGTCGTTGGAAGCGGACGGGGCGGCTCCATTACCGAGATTCCAGCTGTAGGTCAGGTTGCCGGGGCCGGCTGTCTGGTTGATAAAATTCAGCATGAAGGGAGCACTGCAGGCGGTGGAGGTCTGGTCCCAGGTGAAATTTGGCTGTACTCCGTCTACCACGCGTACATAACGGACAAGGGTACTTGTATTTGAACAGCCACCGGAATTGGTAACTTTTAGCGAAATGTTGTAGTAACCGTTTTGGGTATAGGAATGGGCGGGATTTTGCTGACTGGAGGAAGAGCCGTCGCCGAGGTCCCATGACCAGGAGGTGATAGAGCCCTGGCCGGCGGTTGACTGATCAGCGAATTGGACGTTGGCAGGGGCGCAGGCGATCGTAAGGTTGGAGGTAAACTTAGGGACCGGGTATGGATAGACGGTGATATAGTCCGTTTTGCGTATGGCATCGGCGCCGCTTCTGTTGCGGGCGATGAGCGTGACAGTATATGTACCTGGTGTTGAATAGGTGATGGATGGATTTTGCAGAGCACTTGTCGAGCCGTTGCCAAAATCCCATTGCCAGTAAAGTGGTGAGTTGGCAGAAAGATCTTTGAACTGCACGTTCAGAGGGCCGCAACCAGCCGTGGTGGAGGCGGAGAAATCAGGGACGGGCGCCTGAGCGCGGGTACTGATTATTCCAAAAATACAAAAGCAGCCAGTGAGAATAAGTAGTTTTCGTATCAACGAAACGTGGTGTTTAAATAATCGAATAAATGTACGGTGGCTCAGCCAGTTTATGGCTGAGGACTTAAACTAGGAGATGGGATGTCTTCTGGAGGAATTGGATCTTACTTTTTCAGCTGCAGGATATTGGTAGTGTTATGTACGGTATCAATTGACCAGGCCGACACACTGTCGGTGTAGCTATCTTTTATTGTCCAGGTTTTGTTTAGTAAAACCAGGGGATCGCTTGCGCCGGGAAAATTGGAGACTATGGTCCGGTTGGTGATGTTCACCGACCACTGACCCTGAACGGAGGTGTTGGCCTTCGTCCCTGTCACCGTATTATTTGCGTCAAATTTAAAGAGATAACCGGAGAATGAGGCTGTTATATCAGAATCGTTTTGTTTATATCCGCTGACATACCATGATCCGTTGGTCATAATTGACAATACTGCGTTTTCTTCCTGCTTTTGGATAAACTTTTTGCAAGAGCAAAAAGAAATGGAAAACGCCAAAATGGCCAAAGGGTAGAATCGCCTCATAGTCTGGATTTACCTCAAAAGTTGTAAATATTCCTGTATTTATCAAGCAAATAGCCTAAAAAATAGCTGATATCCAATGTTTTTCCCGTGGCTTTGAGACATAATTCCTCGCTTGTGTACCGGCGTCCATACCGGTGGACTTGTTGACGGAGCCATTCCAGGAGGGGAGTGGTGTTTCCTGCAGCTATATCTTTATGTAGATCAGTCACTTGTGTATTGGCCGCTGCAAAAAGCTGGGCGGCATAGAAGCTCCCAAGGCTATAGGTCGGGAAATAGCCAAAACTGCCATGGCTCCAGTGAACATCCTGGAGGCAGCCTCTTTTGTCGTCCGGAACGTCAACACCCAGCCAGGTTTTATAATTTTCGTTCCACCAGGCGGGGATGTCGGCAACGGCCAGGGAGCCTCCGATCAGGCTTTTCTCCAGTTCGTAGCGGATCATTACATGGAAATGGTAGGAGACTTCGTCGGCCTCGGTGCGGATAAGGGAGGTTTGGACCTTATTGATGCCTTTGTAGAACTGTTCTGCGGAGATGGCTTTTAGCTGTTGCGGGAAGACATTCCGGAGATCGGGATAGATCGTAGACCACCAGCTGCGGCTTCTTCCGATATTGTTCTCCCAAAGCCGGGATTGGGATTCATGGATGCTCAGGGAAGCGTATTCGCCAAGGGGCAGGCCATAGCATTCAGCAGGCAGTCCCTGTTCATACAGTGCGTGCCCGGTCTCATGGATACAGCTCCAGGTCATGTGGTTGAAGTCGTTCTCGTCGACGCGGGTGGTGATGCGGACGTCGCGGCTGTTGAAATTGGTGGTGAAAGGGTGTTCGGAGAGGTCCTGCCGACCTGCTTCAAAGTCGAAGCCCAGTCGCCGGATCAGCTGCATGCCAAAGTCCCATTGCTGTTGTTTGGGGTAGTGGCCGCGGAGGAAGCCGTCGTCAACCTGTGGGCGGCTGCTTATCTGCAGGAGTAAATCTTTCAGGGGCGAACGCACTTCTGTAAACACCTTGTCGAGTAAGGAGACGGTAGCGCCTTTTTCAAACTGGTCGAGCAGGGCGTTGTATGGGTGGTGCTGGTAGCCGGCGAGGTCGGCCTCTTCTTTTTTTAGCTGGACCATCTGCTGGAGGTCGGTCTGGAAGATGCTGAAAGAATTGGCGTTGCGGGCCTGCAGCCAGGTGTGAAAGCTACGGGAGCTGGCTTCGCTGAGCTTGCGGATAAAGGCCGGGGTGAACTTCTTTTGTTTTTCAAAGTCTTCAAGGCTCAGCTCCACATTGCGGCGGTGGTCATCGGCCAGGTCGCCTTTTGCGTGGAGGTCCTGCAGAAGCTGACCCAGGGATGGATCAATAAACCATTCGTGGGCTATTTCCGAGAGGGTAGCGATCTGGCGGCCCCGGAATTCGGCGCCTTTTGGCGGGAGGTAGGTCTCCTGGTCCCATTGTAAGACGGCTGCTGCGTATTTCACATCAGCTATCTTTTGCATGCGATCGGTATACTCTTTATAAAGGTCGGCGGTGGATTTTGTTAAAACCATTTTAACATTTTTTTCTGGGTTGGAAATCTGGTAGATTCCAAAATTAAGTGCATTTTAACGCGTTTTTTCTGAATGAGTTGAATAATTTCACCGTATGAACAAGCCTCGTTGTTTTTTGACCATACTGCTTTCCGTATTATTTCCGATGTTCCTTAGCGCGCAGAAGCTGGACTCCATGATGAATATCTACGCCAACAACTATCCTCAGGAGAAGATCCACGTGCATTTTGACAAAAATCTATACAGTCCCGGGGAGACGATCTGGTTCAAGGCGTATATTTTTTCGGGTGCTGACCCTTCCTTGTTCAGCAAGAACTTTTATGCAGAGCTATCTGACGCCTCCGGCGCGATAATTCAGCGCAAAGTATACCCGATCTCGGAGTCGAGTACGGCCGGCAATTTCGATCTGCCCAAGAATCTAAAGGCTGCGCATCTGCATTTCAGGGCCTATACGACCTGGATGACGAATTTCGATACGGCATTCTATTATGAAAAGGATATCCGGATCTATGATAAAAAGATAGATTCCGGCGGTGTGACGGTGACGCTGGTCCCCCGCCAGATCAGGCTTCAATTCTTTCCGGAAGGGGGGGACCTGGTAGCGGGTGTAGAGGGGATGGTCGCTTTCAAGGCAAACGATCAGTTCGGATATCCCTTTCCTGTAAAGGGATCTGTAGTAGATAAGAACGGAAAGGAGGTACTGACCTTCAATTCCGAGCATGACGGCATGGGCAAGTTCCTGCTGACGGTGGACAAGGGGGATTCCCTGACGGCGGTGTGGAAGGATGACATGCATGTCGAACACAGGACGGGGCTGCCTGCGGTGAAAAACATCGGGGCGGTGATAAGGGCGATACCCGGCAATCAGAAAGTCCTTTTTTCTGTGGCGCGGGCTGCGGATGGAGGACCGGAGTTCAAGCATCTTACGATCATCGCGCATATGCACCAGCACCTGGTCTACAAAGCGAAGATCAACCTGGAAGAGAATTTTATGAGCGGGGGCACTATTCCTACGGGACAGCTGCCATCCGGCGTGCTGCAGCTGACCGTTTTTACTGCGGATATGGTGCCGGTGGCTGAGCGTGTGGTCTTTGTCAATAATCACGAATTCCTTTTTACCCCTGAAATGGCGCTGACGCTAAAGGGTGTGAACAGGAGGGGCAAGAATACCTTATCCATCAGTGTGCCTGACACGCTGAAGGCGAATCTATCGCTTGCCGTGACCGATGCGACGGCTGACGGAGAGTTCCCGGGGGACGACAACATCGTTTCCCGGTTGCTGCTTACGGGGGAGCTGAGGGGATATATCCATAATCCTGCGTATTATTTCTCCGGAACTGCGGACAGCCTGGCAACACATCTCGACCTTGTGATGCTGACGCATGGCTGGCGGAGGTTTAAATGGGATGCACTCGTCCGGGGAGTATTGCCGGTGATAAAGAACCCGGAGCAGGACTATCTTTCGATGAAAGTGGAAGTGCTGGGGATCGATCCTCACAAGATCAGCCAGGGAGAGTCTATGAATGTCATTATGAGCAGGAAGGATTCCAGTACCCAAATGATGTCTCTTCCGCACCTTGCGGGGAATAAATTCGGGGTAACCGGGCTTGTCTTTTTTGATACGGTAAAAGCCTATTACCAGTTCAATGTCAACCATACCTTGTCCGACCAGGCTGCGATAGTATTTAATACGGGGCTTGTGAGAGGGGGGCGTTTGGCCAGGTCCCTGACGGCGGCTTTTGATGGCTGGACCGCGGAGGACTCTGCCTATCTGAGACGGAACCGGTATATTGCGGAGGAGATAGCCCGGGTAAAACCAATTGATGATCAGAAAGTAAAAACGCTTGCATCGGTGACGGTGAAGGGGCACGTAAAAACGGAAGTTGAGAAGCTGGATGAGAAATATGCTTCGGGGATGTTCGGCGGAGGGGATGCGTATCAATTTGATCTGAACAATGATCCGCTGGCGGCCGCCATGATGGATATCTTCACCTATCTGCAGGGTAAGGTTGCGGGTTTGCAGATCACTACGGGGAATGGGCCGGGCGGTACGCCTTCGCTGAGCTGGCGTGGTGGCAAACCTTCGTTGTATCTCAACGAAATGCAGGTGGATGCCCAGCAGCTGCAGAGTACTCCTGTTACGGATATTGCCTATGTAAAGGTGTTCCGTCCGGGATCGGGGGTAGGTTTTGGCGGAGGCTCCGGCGGAACGATCGCCGTGTATACGAAGAAGGGCGGGGATGCGAAGCGGACGGATCCTAACTTCAAGGGGCTGGCGCGGGCGATATTGATCGGGTATTCCATGCCAAAGGAATTCTATGTGCCGAACTACCTGGAGAATTCTGCGGAGAATGAAGGGGAGGATCTGCGGACGACGTTATACTGGAAACCGTTTGTTCTGACGGACAAGGAGAACAGACATCTGGATGTCGACTTCTTCAATAATGATATCACGAAAAAGCTAAGGATCGTGCTGGAAGGATTTAATGAGGATGGCAAGCTGACGCACATCGAGCGAATTATTCAATAGAGACTATTTTTAACTTCATGCAGATATCCGCTATCATCGGTCAGCTGGAAGCCCTTGCTCCATTGTCTTTGCAGGAATCGTATGACAATGCGGGTTTGCTGACGGGCAGCGGGGCCTGGGAGTGTACGGGGATCCTCACGACGCTGGATGTTACGGAAGCGGTGGTAGCGGAAGCTGTGGAGCGGAAGTGTAATCTGATCGTGGCGCATCATCCTATTATTTTTGGCGGGCTGAAGAAGATAACCGGCCGTAACTATGTAGAGCGGACGGTGATAGCGGCTATCAAACAGGACGTTGCCATCTATGCCATTCATACGAACCTGGACAATGTCGTTGGGGGGGGAGTGAACGGGCGGATAGCTGAAAAGCTGGGTATTCGTGGGGGGAAGCCTTTATTACCCCGGGCGGGTACTTTGCAGAAGCTGTATTGTTTTGTGCCGGTGGAGCACCTGGAAAGGGTCCGGGGGGCCGTTTTTGCTGCGGGAGCGGGGCGAATAGGGGGATATGGCGAATGCAGTTTTGGGGCTGAGGGGCTGGGGACCTTTACGGGTGGGGATGGGAGTCAGCCATTTGTGGGGCAGCCGGGGATCCGGCATACGGAAAAGGAAGTCCGGCTGGAGGTGATTTTGCCGGTCTGGCTTAGCAGGAGGGTGGTGGAGGCGATGATAAGTGCTCATCCTTATGAGGAAGTGGCTTATGACCTCGTGCCGCTGGCCAATACCTATGCGGGGGTTGGGTCCGGTCTGATCGGTGAACTGGCGGCTGCGATGGAGGAGGGAGAGTTCCTTGAGCTGGTAAAGACTGTTTTTGGGCTGTCTGTGGTCCGGCATACCCGGCTGACTGGCAGGCCGGTGCACCGGGTGGCGGTATGCGGGGGTGCGGGTAGTTTCCTTATTTCCAATGCCTTAGCTGCCGGGGCCAACTTTTATGTCACTTCGGATGTTAAATATCATGAGTTTTTTGATGCAAATGACCAACTGGTCATAGCCGATATCGGGCACTTTGAAAGCGAGCAATTCACGATTGACCTGCTTTTTGAGGTTTTGCGGGAAAAATTTCGTAATTTTGCCATCCTTAAATCGGGGATCAAAACCAATCCGATTTACTACTATTGAGGCGCCGGAGGCGAATCGGCCGAAGGCCAATCATTAAATTAATTTTAGTCGCCCGGGCTAAATTTAATAAAAAGACCGGGCTAGACTAAAAACTAAATATGTCAAACGTAAAAGAATTCTCTGTTGAGGAAAAGCTCACATCACTAGTGACCCTCCAAAAAATTGAATCTAAGTTAGACGAGTATAAAATCCTGAAAGGCGAATTGCCGATGGAAGTCAGCGACCTGGAGGATGAGATCACGGGTTTGCATTCGCGTCAGACGAGGGTGGAAGAGGAGATCAATGGGATCCAGGAATTCATCAATCAGAAGAAGGAAGCGATCAAGGAAGCTGATGTGCTGATCAAGAAGTATGACAAGCAAAGTCAGAATGTAAAGAACAGTCGTGAGTTTGAAGCCATCAACAAAGAGATCGAGATGCAGCAGCTGGAAGTGAAGCTGGCTGAAAAACATATCAAGGATGCCAATGAAGAGATAGCTGAAAAAGTGCAGCTGCTTGAAAAGGCAAAGAAGAATATCGGTACCAAGGAATCTGTGCTGAAGAATAAGAAGGATGAGCTGGACAAGATCATTGCTACTACCGAGAAAGAAGAAAAACATTTCACCAAGCTGTCTACGGATGCGAGGGAGAAAGTAGAGCCCCGGATATTGCATTCGTATGACCGGATCCGTGGTAACTATCGTAACGGGCTGGCTGTTGTGCCGGTGTTACGGGATGCCTGCGGCGGCTGTTTCAATGCTATTCCTCCTCAACGGCAGAGTGAGATCCGCCAGCGGAAGAAGATCATTGTTTGTGAGAACTGCGGTCGTATCCTCGTAGATAATGAGCTGAATGATGCTATTGAAGTTAAATAGTCTCGAATAGATATATTTTTTAAAAAGGCGTTCGCTGGCGGAACGCCTTTTTCTTTTAGCGGAACGCTTTTTTATTTTAAATACCACCCGATCGTGAAAGCCCGAATCATCTTTTTAACAGGATTGTTTCTTCCTTTGCTGAGTTTCGGGCAAAAGCATTATGATTTTAACAATAATTGCAGGCAGGCTTACCAGGCGATAATCCAGCTGCGGCTTGAGGAGGGGGGAAGGCTGCTCGAAGCGGAAAAGAAAAGGGATCCCGCTAATCTGATCCCGTATTTCCTGGACAATTACATCGACTTTTTTCAGCTGTTCTTTAATGAGGATCCGGTTTTGTACCAGGCTGCGAAAGACCGGCTTGATCAGCGGATCGGGATGATGAGCGAAGGTCCGGAGTCATCTCCTTTCAATTTATTTACGCGTAGTATCATTCATTTTCAGTGGGCGGCTATCCGGATCAAATTTGGCAGCAACTGGGATGCCGGCTGGGAGTTCAGGCGATCGTTTCTGCAGAGTAAGGAATGTGAGAAGAAATTTCCTGCTTTTGGTCCGGCGAAGATGTTGAGCGGGGCGATGCAGGTAGTGGCGGGGACGATACCGGACGGTTATAAATGGCTGAGTAATTTATTGGGGATCCGGGGTAATATTGAGGGCGGAATGGTGCAACTCGAGTCTTTTTTGCGGGCGGATGATAACTGGGCGGAGGTGTATCGTGATGAGGCCATCTTCTATTATCTCTATCTTCAATTTTATATCCGGAACAAACATGAAGAGGTCTTTCAGTTCATCCGGCAACACAAGCTGGATGTAAAGAACAATCACCTCTTCACTTATTTATATGCCAATCTGAGTCTCAACGATCACCGGTCGGCCCTTGCCGAGCAGATCATTTCCCGGATGAATGGGGCGCCGGTTTATATGGACATGCCTGTCTGGGACCTGGAAATGGGATATGCCCGGCTTAATCACCTGGATCCCGCGGCTGCCGGCAGCCTGGAGCGTTTTCTTCAGCGGTTCAAAGGGCGGTTCTATGTAAAGGATGCTTTGGAAAAGCTGAGCTGGTCCTATTATCTGAACGGGGACCTGCGGAAGGCTGATTCCTGCCGGCTGCTGATACTGCGGAAGGGGACAGCCGAGTCGGATGCGGACCGGCAGGCCCTGAAGAATGCGCGTGCCGCGAAGTGGCCGGCCAAAAAGCTGCTGCAGGCAAGGCTGTTAAGTGACGGCGGTTATTTTGCGGAGGCTCTGCAGTCGATACAGGGAATGGGCAGCTCGGATTTTGAGTTGCCGGAGGAGAAATGCGAACTAGCTTACAGGCTGGGCCGGATCTATGATGGGCTGGGGCGTAATGACGAGGCTATCGCCGCCTATCTCACGACGATAAAGACAGGGGAACATCTGACGGCATACTATGCGGCCAGGGCTGCGCTGCAAACAGGTTATATCTACGAACAGCGGGGGGATAAGGCGAGAGCGTTGGCTTTTTTCCAGAAGTGCTTGTCCCTGAAGGATCATGATTATAAAAACTCGTTGGATCAGCGGGCTAAAGCCGGGATCGCGAGATGTAAGGGGGAATAGGAGGGGATGTGGGAATTTTGTGCGGAGGGGAATGATCGAATTACTTAATTTGCCGTCGCGCTTTGCGCTGAATCTTATGATACAAAGGATCCATATTCAGAACTATGCCATCATCGATGAGCTGAGCATTGAATTCTCTCACCGGATGAATGTGATCACGGGGGAGACGGGGGCGGGTAAGTCTATCCTGATGGGGGCATTGTCGCTCATCCTGGGTGACCGGGCCGATACGGCTGTGCTGCTTCAGCGGGACAAGAAGTGTGTGGTTGAAGGAACTTTTGTGATAAAGGGGAAGAAGGCGGTGCTTGCTTTTTTTGCTGCCAATGAGCTGGATCTCGCTAATGGTCCGGGCAATGATGCGGATGCAGGTGAAGAGGTGGTGATCAGGCGCGAGATCGCTCCGTCGGGAAAGTCAAGAGCTTTTGTGAATGATACTCCGGTGAACCTGGAGCAGCTGCGGAAGCTGAGCTCGCTGCTTGTCGATCTGCATCGCCAGTTCGATACGATGGAGCTGGGTGAGTCCGATTTTCAGCGGGAGGTGCTGGATGCACTTGCGGGACAGGCGCCTGCGCTGGAGGAATATCGTACTGTATACAGGAGCTGGCAGTCTGCTGTGAGGGAGCTTGCTACCTTACAGGAACAGAAGGCCCAGTTCAACAAGGAGCTGGACTATAATAAATTTCTTTTCGACGAGCTGAATGAAGTAGCGCTACGGGAGAACGAGCTGGAAGAGCTGGGCCAGGAGCTGAAGCTGCTGAATAATTCTGAGGGTATCAAGACGGCGTTGTCCAAGGTTTATTATGAGTTGAAAGAAGGAGAGCTACCCATGGTACAGCAGCTGAAGTCGCTGCAGCATTCTCTCCAGACGTATGCGGGGTATCATCCGGAGCTGAAAGGTCTTTCGGAGAGAATGTCTTCCGTACAGATAGAATTGCAGGATATTGCCGGTGATGTCGAACGCATCAATGATGGAGTGGGTTATGATCCGCGCCGGATCGAAGAGATAAACGAACGGCTTTCCGCCGGCTATAAATTACTAAAAAAACATAGTGTTCATACGACGGCTGAGCTGTTGACCATACTCCGGCAGCTGGAGGTGAAGCTGAAGGATTCGCTGCAGGTGGATGAAGGTATCGCTGCGGGAGAGAAGGAAGTGAACAGGATGTTACAGGAGGTGAAGAAGAAAGCTTCGGTCTTATCCAAGGGGCGTCAGGACGAGGTAGGGCAGCTGGAGCAGCAGGTGAACAAATTACTGAAGCAGGTAGGCATGCCCAATGCCCGGCTAAAGGTACAGATACAGGCTGTGGCATTGAATGCCTTTGGGATGGATGACATTGAATTCCTTTTTGATGCCAATAAGAGCAATCGTTTCGAGCCTATCCGCAAGGTGGCGTCCGGTGGCGAGCTGAGCAGGCTGATGTTGTGTATCAAGTCGCTGGTAGCCGAGTCGATCGATCTGGCCACGCTGATCTTTGACGAGATAGATACGGGGATCTCGGGTGAGGCCGCCAAGCAGGTAGGGATCATCCTGAAGAACCTGGCGAGGAAGCGACAGGTCATTTGTATCACACATCAGCCGCAGATAGCGGGTAAGGCGGATGCGCATTATTTTGTATATAAACAGGTGAAGGGGGAGGCTATCAAAACCAATATACGACTGTTGAACCAGGAGGAGCGGATCACTGCCATTGCCCAGATGCTGAGTGGGGAGAAGCCTACGGCTGCGGCATTGGAGAATGCGAGGGAAATGGTTATGCAATAACGCGATGCGGCGCCAGGGAGATATTGATTATGAGACTACGTTCGTTACTTATACTACTGGTTATTGTTTTTGCGCTGGTGCCTTTTTATTATATCAACCGGTGGCTGCAGCGGGTGATAAGGCCGCGGGAGGCGGCGGACCGGTTCTTCCTTTTTATCTTCGCGAATTTTTTATTGGTGGTTATTTATAGTGTGCTGCTGGTAGGGCTGGTAGTGAGGTTGTTTGGGCGATAATTTGTTAATCCGCTATATTTGGCCCCGAAACCGGGCGGAATCCGGTCAAACTGAGTCTAATCAAAAAATTCAATTTATGGCATACAACCTGTTAAAAGGGAAAAAAGGGATCATTTTTGGTGCGCTGGATGAGAAGTCCATTGCATGGAGGACGGCATTACGTTGTCATGAAGAGGGTGCTCAGCTGGTGTTGTCGAATGCGCCGGTTGCACTGAGGATGGGGGAGATCAACAAACTGGCTGAGGCAACGGGGGCGCCGGTGATCGGTGCTGATGTGACCAATATGGATGATCTGAAGAAATTGTTTGAAGAATCACGCAAGCATTTTGGCGGGGGTATCGATTTTATCCTGCATTCTATAGGGATGGGGCTGAATGTGCGGAAGGGGAAACATTATACCGAGATGGATTACGAATGGAATAAGAAAACGCTGGATATATCGTCTATGTCATTGCACCGGGTGCTGAGGACGGCCTGGGACATGGATGCGCTGACGGAAGGTGCGAGTGTGATAGCGCTGACCTATATTGCTGCACAGCGGGTATTCCCTGATTATAATGAAATGGCGGATGCGAAGGCGTTGCTGGAAAGTGTAGTCCGGAGCTTTGGCTATCATTATGGCAAGAGGAAGAAGGTGCGGGTCAATTCTGTTTCGCAGTCACCGACGCGTACGACGGCCGGCAGCGGTGTAAAAGGATTTGACGGGTTTATCAATTTTGCGGAGAAGATGAGTCCA
This sequence comes from Puia sp., assembly GCA_036499285.1. Taxonomy (GTDB): domain Bacteria; phylum Bacteroidota; class Bacteroidia; order Chitinophagales; family Chitinophagaceae; genus Puia. The sequence continues at coordinate 81,689 of DASYEB010000014.1, forward strand.
TTGGGGAATGCGTCAGGTGATGAGTGTGCTGATTATTGTGTGACGTTGTTCAGCGATATGACAAAGATGGTGACGATGCAGAATTTATTCCATGACGGCGGATATTCTACTACCGGGGTGACGGAAGCGGTGATAGAACAGATGGAGAAATAACGGAGATGGGTATCCGATAGATAGCCGATATCGAAAGAGCGCTCATATGAGCGCTCTTTTATTTGTGTAAGTAGTTAATACTCATCCTCGTTGAAAAAGAAATCTTCTTGTGAAGGATAATCCGGCCAGATGTCGTCGATGCCTTCATAGATCTCTCCTTCGTCTTCCAGTTCCTGTAAGTTCTCTACCACTTCGATAGGGGCACCGGAACGAATAGCGTAGTCGATCAGTTCATCTTTAGTAGCCGGCCAGGGGGCATCTTCTAGGTAGCTGGCTAATTCAAGTGTCCAAAACATCGTTCTTAATTTTCCGCAAAAGTAATTTTAAATCTCAAACCACCAAATATCAGTTGAAATTTAACCCTTTTCCCAGGGTTATCTTGTACTATTTTTTCCAAAATTCTCCTTTTCGATTCGGCATATTGGCTCCTAACCTGTAGGTTTGCCGGTAGTTTGTAACGAAGTATTTAATTTACTTAGTATGTTAACAGCCAAGGGAATAGAGAAATATTACGGGGATCTGCGGGTTTTGAAGGGGGTGGATGTGAACATTGCAAAAGGGGAGATCGTCAGTATTGTGGGGCCTTCGGGTTCGGGGAAAAGTACTTTATTGCATATCCTGGGCACCCTGGATGAGCCGGCGAAGGGGGAAATATTCTTACAGAATAAGAAAATACATGAATTAAAGGGTCGGCCGCTGGCTGACTTCCGTAATCGTCATATCGGATTTGTTTTCCAGTTCCATCATTTGCTGCCGGAGTTTAGTGCGCTGGAGAACGTTTGTATCCCGGGCTGGATCGCGGGGAGGCGGAAGAAGGAGGTTGAGGAGCGGGCGTCGCAGCTGTTGAACCTGCTGGGAGTCGGGCATCGGGTGGAGAACAAGCCTGGGGCTTTATCCGGCGGGGAGCAGCAGCGGGTGGCGGTGGCGAGGGCGTTAATCAATAACCCGGATATCGTTTTTGCTGATGAACCGACGGGCAACCTGGATACGGCGAATGCGAAGGAGCTGCATCAACTGTTTTTTGACCTGCGGGGGCAGTTCCAGCAGACTTTTCTGATCGTGACGCATAATGAGGAGCTTGCAACGATGAGTGACCGGGTGCTGCATATGAAGGATGGGTTGATCATGAAGGGGTGAGAGGGCACGTTCTTGCGGGTGGTGATGGGTTAGCTGGTGGTTTGGTGGTTGGGTGTGGTGGTAGTTTGGTGGTTGGGTGTGGTGGTTGTTTGGTGGTAGCCGCTGGTGGGTCAGGTGCGGGGTTTCCAGGGGATCTCGGGGGCGTTGAGGAGATGGCCGGTGTAGCGGGATAACATGAAAAGATAGTCGCTGAGGCGATTCAGATAGCGGATAACAATGGGTTCTACATATAATGACTCTTCCTGCAGGCGGACGCAGGACCTTTCTGCGCGACGGCAGACGCAGCGTGCTACATGAGCGGTGGAGACGGCTAAATGGCCACCCGGGAGCAGGAAAGACTTCATAGGGGGCAGGGTAGCGTCCATCTGGTCGATGGCTTTCTCCAGGGCTGTGAGATCTTCTTCCTTCAGATCCGGGATCTTCAATTTTGGTTCTTTTTCGGGGTCGCAGGCGAGTGAGGCGCCAATCGTGAACAGGCGGTCCTGGATCTCGCGCAGGAAGGGGTGGGTGTCGGCGAAGAGGGGAGTGGCCGGAAGCAAGTCGGGGAGCGGGGAAGGTGAGGAGGTGCCGGCAAGGGCTAGCTGGTCGTTTAACAGGCCTATGAAAGAGTTGAGTTCGTCGACTGTGCCATAGGATTCAATACGAAGGTGGCTTTTGGGGACTTTTGTGCCTCCGATGAGGGAGGTGGAGCCTTTGTCGCCTGTTTTGGTATAGATCCGCATGCTCATAATAGCAAAGTTGAATTTAAGCGTTAAGAGTTCATTGCCGGGCAGAAGGGGTGGATTGCTGGTATCAGGACCTAACCGTCTCGATGGCGCGTCTGCGATCGCTTTCTATGACCCCGTCACGCAACCGCACTATCCGGTGGGCATAACCGGCGATGTCTTCTTCATGCGTAACGAGTACGACCGTGTTGCCGCCGGCCTGTATACTGGAAAAGATGTCCATGATCTCGATCGAGGTCTTTGAGTCGAGGTTTCCGGTAGGTTCATCTGCCAGGATCAGGGTTGGGTTGTTGATCAGTGCCCGGGCGATGGCGACACGCTGGCTCTGACCACCTGAAAGCTCGTTTGGCTTGTGGTGGCTGCGGTCTGCCAGGCTAACTTTTTCAAGGACGGCGAGGGCTCTCTCGTGCCGTTCCTTCCGGGGAACCCCTGCATAAACAAGGGGGAGGGCTACATTTTCTGCTGCTGTCAGCCGGGGCAGCAGGTTAAACTGCTGGAAGACAAAGCCGATCTCAATATTTCGTACATCGGCCAGGCTATCGTCGGGCATTTTGCTGACGTCCTGTCCGTTGAGGATATAACGTCCTGCTGTAGGTGTATCGAGGCATCCCAAAATATTCATCAGGGTACTTTTCCCGGAACCGGAAGGCCCCATAAGCGCCACGTATTCGTTCCTGAAGATCTCCAGGGACACCCCCTTTAATACGGGGAGGGCCTGTTTGCCCATGTAATAGCTTTTTTCGATCTTATCGAGGCAGATGATAGGAGGGGTGGCTGGGCTCATAGGAAAAGGTTCTTTATTTACGGATGACTTTTGGTACTTTGAAATAGACGCCATCCGTTGCCGGCGCCACGGACAGGGCTTCTTCCCGGCTGACGGAGCCGTAGGGGAGGTCATCCCGCAGGACATTGGTCTCGGGGCTCATATGTAATAGAGGTTCTACACCGGTAGTATCCAATTCGCCCAGCTTTTCGACGAAATGGATCATCCGCTGAAGGTCCTTTTTGATCTCTTCCTTTTCTGTTGCATTAAATTCCAGGCGTGCCAGATTGGAAAGGTTATCTATCAACGCGTCATTGACTTCCATGCAGGTGCTTTGGGACAAAAATAGCTATCTTCGCGCTTCCGTCAAAGTCGCGTTTAGCGAGTCTGGCGTACATAATATGGAAAAAAGGAAAGAAATCGTCATGAGTGGTATCCGGCCGACGGGATTCCTGCATTTGGGCAACTATTTTGGTGCCGTGCGGAATTATGTCCGGATGCAGGAGAACTATAATTGCTACTTTATGGTAGCGGATCTGCATGCGTTGACCACGCTGAAGGAGACCCATGAGTTGAAGGGGCATGTTCGCCGGGTATTGGCTGAAAATATCGCTTCTGGTCTGAACCCGGATTCCGTTGCTTTTTACTGTCAGAGTCATGTGCCGGAAACGGCTGAACTATATCTTTTCCTGAACATGCTGGCTTATGTCGGGGAACTGGAAAAGACGCCGACCTTTAAAGATAAGGTGAGGCTGCAGCCCCAGAATGTGAATGCGGGTCTGCTTACCTATCCGGTACTAATGGCTGCGGATATACTGCTGCATCGGGCTACTTTGGTGCCGGTGGGGAAGGACCAGGAGCAGCACCTGGAGATAGCGCGGAATTTTTCCAACCGGTTCAACCAGCGTTATGGGGTCGAGGTGTTTCCGGAACCTGTCGGGTTCAACTTCGGGGAAGAGCTGATAAAGGTGCCGAGCCTGGATGGTGCTGGGAAAATGAGTAAAAGTGAAAATCAATTGGCTACCTTGTATCTGTCGGACGACGACGAGACGATACGCAAAAAGATCAGCAAGGCAAAGACCGAAAGCGGGGGCGGGTCTGTGGACCAGATGCCGGATTCGGTAAAGAACCTGTTCCAACTGATGGGTCTTGTCGGAAAGGAGGAGGATGCAGCCGTATTTATGGAGCACTATATTGCAGGCACCATTCGTTATGGCGATATGAAAAAGAAGCTGGCGGAGGATATGATAGCTTTTATTTCACCGATCCGGGAAAAGGCCGAGGCCATCCGTAATGACGAGGGTTATCTGAGGCGGGTGATGGAACAGGGGGCGGAAAAAGCGCGGGATAGTGCGAAGGTTACGATTCAACTGGCTAAGCAGGCTATCGGGCTTAACTATTACTAATACTAGCTGAACTAACAGACCTATGGTAAAAAATAAGAAACCGAAACATATCGCAGTAGCCGGCAATATAGGCGCCGGCAAGACGACATTGACAGAGATGCTGAGCAAGCATTATCGCTGGATCCCCCAGTTCGAGGATGTCGACCATAATCCCTATCTGAACGATTTTTATGAAGACATGCCCCGCTGGAGCTTCAACCTGCAGATCTTCTTTTTGAACAGCCGGCTCAACCAGCTGCTGGAAATCCATACCGGCACGGAAACGGTGATACAGGACCGCACCATCTATGAGGATGCGCATATTTTCGCACCCAACCTGCATGAAATGGGGTTGATGAGCAAGAGGGATTACAACAACTATTTCCAATTCTTCCAGACCCTGAAACGGATGGTGCGGCCACCGGACCTGCTGATCTATCTGCAGGCTTCCGTACCAACCCTGGTTGCGCAGATCCAGAAACGCGGGCGGGAATATGAAGAGAATATCCGCCTGGATTATCTGAAACGCCTCAATGACTTCTACAATAAATGGATCGAAGGGTACAAGGAAGGTCCGTTACTTATCATCGATATCGATAAGAATAAGTTCCCGGAGAATGAAGAGCATCTTGGGGAGATCATTACCAGGATCGACTCGCAGCTTTATGGGTTGTTTTAAGTATTGGGGTATCTCCCATAAAAAAACCCCATCAAGGTTGATGGAGTTAGTTTTGGCAAACAATCGAAGACAAGATTGTTAATTTGATGGGCCAAGTTCTGTAATTTCTTTTTAATTTAAAAAAAAAGTTGCCCTTTTTTTTAAATTTTAATGTATAGTGCCTGACCCAGGGCCGGCTTGCAAAATTTCCGCACTTACACCGGACGCATATTTTTCGAAATTAGTGACGAACCAACCGGCGACCCTGGCGGCCATCTCATCGTAGGCGCCGGTGTCGGGCCAGGTGTGGCGCGGGTTTAACAGGTCCGTGGGAACACCGGGGCAGCTGAGGGGCATGGCCATACCAAAGACCGGATGGGTTTGGTATTCGACCTTGTCGAGCGCACCTCCAAGGGCAGCGGTGATCATGGCCCGGGTATAGGCAAGGTTGATCCTATTGCCTTTGCCAAAAGGACCGCCGGACCAGCCTGTATTGATCATCCATACGGTGACGCCATGTTGTTTGATCTTTTCTCCAAGCAGGTCGGCGTAGCGACCGGGATGAAGGGGAAGGAAGGGGGCTCCGAAGCAGGCGCTGAAGGTGGGTTTTGGTTCGGTGATACCCGTTTCGGTGCCAGCCACTTTTGCGGTATAGCCGGAAATGAACTGGTACATGGCCTGGCTGGGTGTAAGCCTGGAGATCGGGGGTAATACGCCATACGCATCACAGGTCAGGAAGAAAATATTTTTTGGCGTTGAGCCTTTGGACGGTTCGAGGGAGTTACTGATGTAAGAGAGCGGGTAGGAGACGCGGGTATTCTCGGTGATTGAGCCGTCTTCGAAATTTATCTGGTTGGTACCCGGGAAAAATTTTATGTTTTCTACCAGGGCGCCCGGCCGGATAGCGTGATAGATCTCGGGTTCTTTTTCCTCTTTCAGATTGATGCATTTGGCATAGCAGCCGCCTTCGAAATTGAAAACGTTGTCGGCGGTCCAGCCATGTTCGTCATCGCCGATGAGCTTTCTTGCGGGGTCTGCGCTGAGGGTTGTCTTGCCTGTGCCGCTGAGTCCAAAGAAAATGGCTGTGTCCCCTTCGGGGCCTTTGTTGGCGGAGCAGTGCATGCTCAGCACCTTTTTCTCACGGGGGAGCAGGAAGTTGAGGATCGTGAAGATGCTTTTCTTTATTTCGCCGGTATACCCGGTGCCGGCGAGCAGGATCAGCTTGTGCCGGAACGAAATGGCTACGGCGTTGGAACTGCGGGTTCCGCAGCGGGCTGCGTCCAGCTGCAGGCCGGGGGCGGAGAGGATTTGCCAGTCGGGCTGGAAATTGTCCAGCTCATCTTCCGTTGGACGGAGGAACATATTATATGCAAAAAGATTTGTCGAGGGCGTTTCGTTGACGACGCGGACGTTGAGTCTGAAGCGGGGATCGGCACAGACGTAGCAATCGCGGACCCAGACTTCGGGGAGCTGGTTCAGCCAGGTACGGATGGAGGAAAAGATGACGTCGAAATGGTGATCGTCTATCGGCTGGTTAAAATCATTCCAATGGACCGAGCCTGCGGTGATCTCGTCCTTTACGATGTAGCGATCCTTTGGACTACGGCCGGTGAAGGCGCCGGTCAGGATAACCAGGGCTCCAGTGTCATTGAGCTCGCCTTCCTTCCTGCGAAGGCTTTGTCTGACCAGTTCGGACGGGAGAAGCTGATAGTGTAGTTTGTCGGCGATATAGATACCGAGCTTCGCCAGGCGGGATGCCGGGGCTGCAATAACAGGTACTGACATAGAGGGCAATCGTTTGTTTGGAACAAAGCTAAAATTAAATTTTTCTATAGCATGGTCGAAAAGGGGGGTAAAATTAGATATTATCAAATTACAAGTGGCATTGGTTAAAATCTTGCTAAACTAACGATCGTTAGTTTTTATGCAATCGGTAGAAATGGACTAATTAGTGATCAATCCATAAATTTGCACATGACTTATTTCCCGGTATTACCTGAGCTTTTTACTACAAACCGGTCGCGTTTTATCGCCGCCATGGAGCCCGGATCGATCGCTATTTTTGTAAGTAATGATGAAATGCCTTCCAATGGCGACGCCCATTATACCTTCAGGCAGAACAGCGACTTGTTCTGGTTGTCGGGGATAGCGCAGGAGGACAGCATGGTGATACTATTCCCAGACCATCCTGATCCGCGTTACCGGGAGGTGCTGGTATTGGTGCGGCCGAATGAGCTGAAGGAAAAATGGGATGGCCGCAGGCTGCGGGCAGAGGAGGCCAAGAAGATATCGGGGATCGGTACGATAGTCTGGCTGGACAACCTGGAGAGTTTGCTGCAGCAGTGGGTTCACCTGGCGGATACCATCTATCTTGACTCCAATGAGAATGATAGAAAGAACGGCGGTTTGCTGATCACCCGGGAGTATCGGTTCATCCGGGAGATGAAGGAAAAATATCCGCTACATAACTATCGGAGGAGCGCCAGGATCCTGCGGGATCTGAGGGCGGTTAAGACGGCGCTGGAGATATCGCAGATGCAGGAGGCGGCGGGTATTACCGAAGCGACCTTCAGGGATCTGCTGGGATTGATAAGGCCGGGGGTGATGGAATATGAGATCGAGGCGGAGATCTATCGCGGCTTTTTATCGAGGCGGAGTTCGGGGCCTGCGTACAACAGCATTATTGCCAGCGGGGACCGGGCCAGGACGCTTCACTATGTCAGCAATAACCAGGAATGTCTTGACGGAGAGCTGGTGCTGATGGATTTTGGAGCGGAATATGGGGGGTATTGTGCCGATCTTACGAGGACGGTGCCGGTGAATGGAAAATTTTCCAAGAGGCAGAAAGAGGTGTATAATGCCTGTCTCGAGCTGCATCGTTTTGCTAAGCGCTTGTTAAAACCCGGTATTACGCTGGCTGATTATCACAAACAGATGGGGGAGGAGGCTGGAAAAGCGTTTGTACGAATAGGATTATTGACGGAGGCGGATATAAAGAATCAGGCACCGGATAGTCCGGCTTATTCAAAGTATATGTACCATGGCGTGTCGCATCACCTGGGGATCGATGTACATGATCTGGGGCCGCGTAATGAGCCCATTCGCGAAGGCATGGTGCTTACGGTGGAGCCTGGTATTTATATCGCGGAGGAGCGGTTGGGGATCCGTATTGAAAATGATGTTTGGATCACGGCTGATGGTAATATTGACCTGATGGAAAGGATACCGATCACGGTGGAGGAGATAGAAGCGATGATGCAGAAAGCGGGGGCGCTATCCAAATAAAATACTAATTTTCACGAATGAAAAATATACCTAACCTGTTCACGCTGCTTAATTTGTTCTTTGGCTGTATTGCGGTGATCCTGATCTTACAGAATGGGATCGCTATCCTGCCTGGTCCGGATGGCGAGCAATTTGTAAGCATGCCGGAGAAGGTGGGGGTTGCGTCTCTTTTTATCGGGTTGGCGGCGCTGGTAGATTTTCTGGATGGGCTGGTTGCCAGAATTTTCAAAGCGACCTCGCCGATGGGGAAGCAGCTGGATTCGCTGGCGGACCTGGTGAGTTTCGGCGTTGCGCCGGGAATGATCCTTTATCAGTTGCTGCGGATGAGTTTTGCGGGGCAGGAGAACGGGCTTGACATATCGATAGTATGGTTATTACCTTCGCTGCTTTTTCCGTGTGCTGCGGCATACAGGCTGGCGCGGTTTAACCTGGATACTTCACAGCAATACGGGTTCAAGGGAGTGCCTGCTCCGGCGGCGGGGTTGCTGATCGCTTCGCTGCCATTGATCTCCTGGTATACGAATAGTCCCGCGGTTGTGGCGGCTCTGGCGAATAAATGGGTATTATATGGCCTGATCGTCCTGGTCGGGTGGCTGATGGTCAGCAGGCTACCGCTGATGGCCCTGAAGTTCAAGGACTATTCTGTAAAGGGTAATCTGCCCAAGCTGGTGCTGATAGTCCTGGCTTTGTTGTCGGCAATCTTTCTCCGGTGGCTGGCTGTTCCGGTGGTATTCATCCTTTACATTATCGTATCTTTAGTGACAGCCAAAAAAAATGCGTAGTTTTGCTGCTTAATTAAAAAAAAAACAACATGACCTTTTCTGTTCAGGTAAAAGTTATGCCGTTAAAGGAATTGTTAGATCCGCAGGGCAAGGCGGTGATGGGCGGCTTGCAGAATCTTGGGATCAAGAGTGTAAGTGATGTCCGGGTCGGGAAGAGTATTTCCCTGCAGGTCGAGGCTGTCACTGCTGAAGAAGCGAGGACCATTGCTGAGGAAGCAGGGCGGAAGTTGTTGGCCAACCCGGTTATGGAATACTTCGAGATAGCTGTAAATTAATTGTTGTTTTGCTCTATATTGTTCCTTCTCCCATCGGTAATCTGCAGGATATTACGCTCAGGGCTTTGGACGTGCTGAAAAACGTCGATCTTGTTCTGGCGGAGGATACGCGGAATTCTTCAAGGTTACTGAACCATTACCAGATCATTAAGGCACTTTCGCCCTATCACCAGCATAATGAACATAAGGTATTACGTCACCTGGTGGACCAGCTGCTGGAGGGGAAGAAGATGGCATTATTGACGGATGCCGGTACACCGGGAGTTTCCGACCCTGCTTTTTTGCTGGTCAGGGAATGTATCAAAGCGGGAGTGAAGGTGGAGTGTCTGCCCGGGGCGACGGCTTTTGTGCCGGCCCTTGTGAACAGTGGTCTTCCGATGAACCGTTTTTCTTTTGAAGGATTTCTGCCACCCAAAAAAGGGCGGCAAACTTTATTGAAGCAATTGGCAACCGAGGAGAGGACATTGGTGTTTTACGAATCACCGATGAGGCTGGTGAAGACGCTGGAGGAGCTGGCCTTGTATTTTGGGGCGGAGAGGATGTGTTGTGTAAGCCGTGAACTGACAAAAATATTTGAAGAGAACCAGCGGGGAACGTTGAGGCAGGTGTGTGATGTATTTCGGGAGAAGGGGGTAAAAGGGGAGATCGTGATCGTGGTGGAAGGGCTCCCGGGTGGGAAGAGGAATAAGAGGGGGGACGAGGAAGATGGAGAAGATGATTGAGGGGGCGAAGTGCGGAAGATGGAATTGTGAACTATAACCTAAATATATGTTTTTATGAAGAAGTTACTTTATCTAACACTTATTTTCGGAGCTCTTTTTACAGCAACCGGCGCCAAGGCACAGTTTGGGTCTATTCCCGGAACTGTGACAGATTCTTTTAAAGTTAAGTATCCGAGTGCGACAACTGTAAACTGGTCGGGCAAAATCGGTGGGATCTACCAGGCTACGTTTACGCTTCAGAATGAGAAGCACACTGCAAAATTCAATAAGAAGGGCGAATGGCAGAATACGACAAAGGAGATATCCAAGGATGCGATGCCTTCGGCTGTCAAGGATGGTCTGGCAAAGAGCAAGTATGCCAACCCTACGGAATGGGAAGTACGATCTGTGACGGTGCGTTATCTTCCGGGGAACCTGACGCAGTATATCATTCTTGTAGCAAAGAACGATATACAGAAAAGGAGTTTGTTATTCAGCCCCGACGGCCGGCTGATGAAGGACGGAAACACGTTATAATCGTAAGATAGCACCATGAGAAAAAAAATCATTCTGACGGGGGGGATCATCCTGCTGATACACCACCTGTCCCTATTTGCTCAATCCGACCGTTGGCAACAGCGGGTAAAGTACACGATGGATGTCAAGATGGATGTCGTGACCAACCGGTTTACGGGCAGCCAGACGCTGACTTATACTAATAATTCACCGGACACGCTGGATAAGGTGTTTTATCACCTGTACTGGAATGCTTTTCAGCCGGGGAGCATGATGGATAACCGTAGCCGTGAGCTGGGCAAGGTATTGATCGGCGGGCGGAGAGGTCGTGAGGAACCGGATTGGGATGGGAGAGTGAGGGACCGGATCCTGCATCTTACTCCTGAGGAGATCGGTTATCAGAAGGTGCTGTCATTGAGCATGAATGGAGTGCCCCAGACTTATACCGTGGACGAAACGATCCTGGAAGTAAAGCTGAGTAAGCCTATTCTGCCACATAGCTCGGTAGTTTTCCAGATGAAGTTTGAGGCGCAGGTGCCATTGCAGGTCCGTCGCAGCGGCAGGGACAATCCGCAGACGGGTGTCCGTTACTCCATGAGTCAGTGGTATCCCAAGCTATGTGAATACGACTATGAGGGCTGGCATCCTACTCCATATGTGGCGAGGGAGTTTTATGGCGTCTGGGGGGATTATGATGTGACGATCAATATTGACAAGCATTACCTGATCGGAGGCACCGGCTATCTTCAGAATCCGCAGCAGATAGGATTTGGCTACGAAGCTCCGGGGACGAAGGCTGTACAACCTGCGGGTGAAAGACTTAGCTGGCATTTCCTGGCGCCGAACGTACATGATTTTATGTGGGCGGCGGACCCTGAGTTCAAGCACCTGGTACGCCGGGTTCCGAACGGGCCGGTAATCAATGTGATCTATAAGAATGCCGCTGGCGACCCGCGTGTTGACACTGCCTGGAATTCGCTGGCGGATGCGGCCGTGCTGGTGCTGCCTTTTATTGAAAAGACCTTTGGTAAATATCCATACAAGCAATATTCTTTTATGCATGGCGGGGATGGCGGTATGGAATACCCGATGAGCACGCTGATCAATGGACCTGGCATCGGAACTGCCTTTCACGAATGGATGCACAGCTGGTACCAGGGTATGATGGGGACCAATGAATCGATGTATGCGTGGATGGATGAAGGGTTTACCAGCTATGCGGCGGCGCGGGTGAACAGTTACTATTATCATGAGCGGCTTAAGATGTACCCCAATAATGCTGGGCTGCAACAAATAGTGGAGAAGGAGCAGCAGGACCTGCCTTTGTATCATTCGGGGGCGTATAATTCATATTTCGCCCTGGTCAGGAGTGGATTGGAAGAGCCGCTGACGACCCATTCGGACCATTTCAATACGAACTTCGGGTATACTATAGCTTCTTATTCCAAGGGGGAGATGTTCCTGGAGCAGCTGGGATATATTGTCGGTGCGGATGTCCGGGATAAGATATTGCTGGAGTATTACAGGCTGTGGAGGTTCAAGCATCCCAATGCCAGTGATTTTGTGCGGGTAGCGGAGAAGGTAAGTGGGCAGAAGCTCGACTGGTATAAAGAGTATTGGGTGAGTACGACCAAGACGATAGACTATGGTGTCGACAGTTTGTGGGAGGAGAATGGGAAGGCGAAGATCCGGCTGAAGATGATAGGGAAGATGCCGATGCCGCTGGATGTGCTGATCCAGTATAAGGATGGTAGTAAGGAGATGGCGTATATTCCGCAATATCTGCAATTTGGCGAAAAGCCGGTTGAGGATGCCAATATTCCAAGGACAACGTATGAGGGGTGGAAATGGACAAGTCCGACCTATACGTTCGAGTTAAATCACCGGCTAACGGATGTGAAAATCCTGGATATTGATCCGAGTGAGCGAATGGCCGATATCGATAGGAAGAATAATAGATTGGAATTGAAGTGGTAAAATATATTGAAAAAAAAAGGGCTGTCTAAGAGACGGCCTTTTTTTTAGCAAATTCAATTACATTCCTGATGCGCGTGCTGGATAAGGTGAAATGACTAATCGTACTTGATACAAACAGCCCTATAACAAAGGTAGATGACCACAGAGGGTAAAACAATACCACTTTGTGGTAGTTTTGATTACCATTTTGGGTGGTGGGTATGTACCGGCGCTGTGGTCCGGTTTAGCGGCCATAGAATTTATTGATCGCTTCGACCCTATTGTTCACATGTAGTTTTTCGTATATGTGGTATACATGTTTGCGAACGGTTTCCTGGCTGATATAGAGTCTGGCGGCTATTTCTTTATAGAGCATGCCCTGGGCCAGGAGTTCCAGAATTTCGTTTTCCCTGTTGGAGAGAATGCTCATGGCTTTGGTCGGGGCGTTGGTCGGGCCTGCGTCGGCTGTGGTTGCCAGTGCCTGGAAGGCGTTGACGACCTTACGGGCTATCTGGCTGCTCATGGGTGCGCCTCCTTCGTGTAGCTCACGCAGGGAGTCGAGCAGCTTTCCCGGGGCTGTCTTTTTCAGGATATACCCGTTGGCGCCGGCTTTGAGGGCTTCGAATATTTTCTCATCTTCTTCATAGATGGTACACATCATGAAGAGTATTTCCGGGTACAGCGGTTTGAGCTGTCTTACGCAATCTATGCCATTCTCTCCGTCTCCGAGGTTGATGTCCATCAGGACTACGTTGGGTTTCACCATAGGGATCTTTTGCAAAGCTTCTTCAGCGTCTGAAAATGAACCGGTAAGTGTGTACCCTTCTGCCATCAGGATGATCTGTTCGAGAGCAGAGCGGATGTCCTTGTTGTCATCTACTATGCAAACAGATATAGTCATAGGGCAAAGGTCTGTTGCTTTCGCGAGAAAAAAATACCACTTTCAGGTATTTTTTTCTCGCGAGGCCGAAGGCCAATCATTGGCCCCGCCAGATGCTGCAAGCATCGGTACAGAACTACCATTGTGAATCAATGGAGTAAGGTGAACATAGGAATAATCGCGTGCGGGCGACGGGTATCACTAAAGGGGATTGGGTGATGCAAGAGATATGGTTCTCACGCAAACGGAACTTGCAACAAATATTTTTCCTTAAAATAATCGAGCGGGAAGAGGTCATAAATCTCCATGATCCTGGGCCGGGTGCCGCTGTCGGAGATCTCGGCGGCGAGATTACCGCCTTTGAGGCAGATCAGGCCATTTGGGAATGGCAAGCCGTTGGGGGCGACATGGTGTGCAGGGTGAGAAGGTTTGCGCAGAAGGGGGCGCGCCCAGGTCCAGAGCTCTTTGAGGGGGGCTACGGCCCTGGAGACGGCCACATCGAATTTTTTGTTTTTTATTTCTTCGGCGCGGCCGTGCTGGGTCGTTATGTTTGTAAGGCCGATGCCATCTTTTACAGCTTCTACCACTTTGAGTTTTTTGCCAATGCTGTCGACCAGGTGGAATTTTGTGTCGGGGAAGAAGATGGCCAGGGGGATACCCGGGAAGCCGCCGCCTGTACCAATATCGATGACGGCTGTACCGGGAGCAAAGCTAAAAGCTGTGGCGATGGCAAGGGAGTGCAGCACGTGTTTTTCATACAGGCTATCGATGTCTTTGCGGGAGATAACGTTGATCTGTATGTTCCATTCCCTGTAGAGCTGTTCGAGCTTTACGAGCTGTTGTAATTGTGTAAGGGAGAAGTCTGCGAAATATTGCAGGACTACTTCCAGGCTTTCCGGGATTTTTTCCATAATGCGGTAGAGAAGATGAGGTAATGGAGAAACATCCAGATATCGAGGAGCCACCACCATGGGAAGAGGTCTTCTTCTCCCAGTTTGCGCATGGCTTTTTGAAAGATATATCCCTGAATGACGAGGCGGACGCCAAAAAGGGTAAGGGTCACGCGCCAGTCATAAAAGAGGCTGACGATCATCAGGGGATAAAAAAGCATGTGGCTGAAAGAGTAGAGGCCCAGCAGGAGTTTATGAAGCGGCTTATAATATTTGGCGGTATTATAGTGACGGGTCTTTTGGCGGAACCATTCGGAAAACGTTTTCTTGGGTTCGGATAAGGTGAAGGTATCAGGATCGATCACGATGGCCGTATTTTCTTTTGTAGCCACCTTATTTATGAAGAGGTCGTCATCGCCGCCGGGTACATGATTGATCGCTGAAAAGCCTTTATTACGAAGGAATACATCCTTTTTATACGACAGGTTCCTGCCTACGCCCATGTAGGGCAAACCCGCAAGCGCATATGAAAGATATTGGAGGGCGGTATGAAAAGTATCGAAACGGATGATCTTATTGAGGAAGCCCGGGTTCTTTTTGTAGGGGCTGTATCCGAGGACCACTTCGATCCCGTTGTGATAACCGTTCTGCATCTTATGGATCCAGAATTCACTGGCGGGTACGCAGTCTGCGTCGGTGAGCAGGACGATCTCGTAGCGGGCTTCTTTGATGCCCATGCTAAGCGGGTATTTCTTGCCGGGGATACCGATGGCTTCGTGTTCGAGGTTGACGATATGTAAACCTTTGAAGGTCTTTTTGAATTCATCGAGCAGGAAGCGGGTATCGTCCTGGCTATTGTGGTTGACGACGATGACCTCGTGGGTGCTGGGATAGGTTTGTACGAGGGCACCGGGGAGATGGGTGACGAGACGGGCGGCTTCATCGCGGGCGCAGATGATAACGCTGACGGGATGTTGCTGGGATTGTTCTTTATCCGTGAGTGAATAGAAGGCAAGCCTTCTGAAGAACCAGCCGTAGTAAAACAATTGTACCAGGGTGATCACACAAAAAACAATAAAAAACAGTTCGAGCCAGGGGAAACTCCAATACAGTTTAGTCATAAGTGTTCTGTTGCGGTTGGCTGCCTGCTGCCGCCGCCGATGTGCGAAAGTACGAATTTCCGGAGAAGCAGGTAGAAAAGAGGGGTATCGGGCGGAGAAAATTGGGTGGCAGGAACGGCGGCATAGCTTAAATTTGCGGCCGATATGGGAGCATTACAATTTGAACTGGAGGGGGGCTGTCCGCAATCGGCGGCCCGGGCGGGTAAGATCACTACCGATCATGGGGAGATCCTGACGCCCATTTTTATGCCTGTGGGTACGGTAGGCAGCGTGAAGGCGGTGTCGCAGCAGCAGCTGGTGGCCGATGTTCAGGCGCAGATAATACTGGGAAATACTTATCATCTTTATTTACGACCGGGGCTGGAAGTCCTGGAGGAGGCCGGCGGTCTGCATCGGTTTAATGGCTGGGACCGGCCGATTTTGACCGATAGCGGCGGATACCAGGTGTTTTCCTTGGCCGGCACGCGGAAGATCCAGGAAGAAGGGGTTGTTTTTCAGTCTCATATCGATGGGTCGCGTCATTTGTTCAGTCCGGAGAAGGTGATGGACATCCAGCGGACCATCGGCGGCGACATCATCATGGCTTTTGACGAATGCCCGCCTTATCCCTGTGACTATGTATATGCGGAAAAGTCGATGCATCTGACGCATCGGTGGCTTGACCGGTGTTGGGATCATTTCCATCAGACGCCGGACAAGTATGGGTACACGCAGAATCTGTTCCCGATCGTCCAGGGGAGTGTATTCAGCGATCTGCGCAAGGCGTCCTGTGAATACATTGCCGGAAAGGGGGCCTTTGGCAATGCGATCGGGGGGCTTAGTGTCGGGGAGCCGGAACAGCAAATGTATGAGATCTGCCAGGCCTGCTGCGAAAGCCTGCCGGTGGCGCGGCCACGTTACCTGATGGGGGTGGGGACGCCGTGGAACATTTTGGAGTGTATCGCTTTGGGGATAGATATGTTCGACTGTGTGATGCCGACGCGGAATGGGCGGAATGCCATGTTGTTTACGTCTAAGGGGGTGATCAATATCGATAATAAGAAATGGTCGACCGATTTCTCGCCTATCGACGATGGGATAGATAGCGGGATGAGTAATTATTATAGTAAGGCGTATTTGCGGCACCTGCTTAAGTCCAAGGAAATATTGGGGCTGACGATAGCGAGTGTTCATAACCTGGCTTTTTACCTGCATTTGGTGAAGGAGGCGCGGAAGCATATTCTGGCGGGGGATTTTGCGGGGTGGAAGAGGGAGCAGGTGGAGGTGCTGAAGCAGCGGTTGTAACAACATGCGAAGACGGCGAATCAAGGCTACGAGAGAAGCCGAGATCTATTTTTCACAAAGGACTAACAGATACCCATTTTAGGGAAAATTCGACATACGATACTCGTAATGCATTGGTATTGATCGTTTTGTGTTTGCTGGTTTGTCTGAGGCGGTGGCGGAGTCGGCTGGTTGGGGCGGCGACGGCTTAAAGAGGTGAATGGCGACGCCTGTTTTCCATTATTTTTGCGGCGCATGCTTAAGTTACTGGACAATTACATACTAAAGAAGTTCTTAGGGACCTTTGTGTTTACGATGCTGGTCATTACCGTTATTGCGGTGGTAATCGATACCAGTGAGAAGGCTGATGACTTTGTCCGGTCGGGTCTTAGTGCGGGGCAACTGATCATGGTTTATTATATCGGGTTCATCCCTTTTATCATGTCCATGATCTATCCCCTGATGGTCTTTATCGCCGTCATTTATTTCAACAGTAAGATGGCGGGCAAATCGGAGATTATAGCCATCCTGGCGGGTGGGGTCCGATATAACCGGTTTCTCCGGCCTTATCTGATCGGTGCGGTTTTCCTGGCGTTGATCTTCTGGCTGGCGAGCCAGTACTGGGTACCGAAGGCCAATGAGATACGGACAGACTTTCAGGCGGTGTATGTAGACCGGAATAGTTCGTACAACGGGGATCCTTACCGGACCAATAACTACTACCTCCGTGTGGACCCGAATACTTTTGTCGGCTTCCGTTATTATGATACGGTGAACAAGTCGGCCAGTAATTTTTTCCTGCAAAAGATAAAGGGTAACAAGGTCAATTATAATGTCCGTGCCGAGACGGTGCGGTGGGACCCCAATAAGAAAGACTGGAAGCTAACGGGTGTTATGATCCGAACGATAGATGGTTTAAAGGAGACGCTAAAGAAGCAGGACAGCATGCATGTGAATCTGAATGTGCAACCCCGGGAGCTGAGGCGGGATGACTATCTTAAAGACAAGCTGACGACACCGGAACTGCACCAGTTCATACATATGGAGGAGGTGAGGGGCTCGGAGGGTCTCAACACTTTCAAAGTGGAGCTGTATCACCGGGATGCCACTCCTTTTTCGGTGATCATCATGGCTTTGATCGGGGCAATCATTTCCAGCCGGAAGATCAGGGGCGGGAGTGGTGTGCACCTGGCTGTGGGTATTGTGCTGGCGGCCATTTTTGTTGTCATGGATAAGTTTGCCGTGACTTTTTCCACAAAAGGGAATTTGCCGCCTATGCTGGCTGCCTGGCTTCCTAATATTATTTTTAGTGGAGTGATGGGTATATTATATGTGAAGACGCCAAAATAACGTGTTAACGCTATTTTAATGGCAAATCATTTGCTCTTCAACGTTCTGTGAACTAACTTTAGCCCGCGAGACAGGCCAAAGGCAGGTCGGGCGAAAAATAAAACTGGAGCGATATGGCATTATTACCAAAAGACAGGTTCAAGTTAAAGGCCGATACGGTGGCTGCCGAGATAAAGGAGTTAATAAAGGAGCATGGGAATAAAAAGATAGGGGAGGTCACGCTATCCCAAATATACCAGGGGATGAGGGGCATTACGGGGCTGGTGACCGAGACTTCGCTGCTGGATGCCCAGGACGGCATCCGGTTCCGTGGTTTTTCGATCCCCGAGTTACAACAAAAGTTACCAAAGGCGCAGGGGGGGACAGAACCCTTGCCGGAAGGACTTTTTCACCTGATGTTGCTGGGTGAACTGCCTACCAATGCCGATGTACTTGATATGACGGCCAACTGGCAGCGCCGGAGTCATGTACCCAATCATGTTTTTGCGGCGATAGAGGCCTTGCCACTGGACTCGCATCCCATGACGCAGTTTGTCGTAGCCATCATGGCCCTGCAGACGGAAAGCAAATTCTCCGAGCGGTATGCGAAGGGAATGGCGAAGAAAGATTACTGGGAGGCTGTGTTTGATGATTCGATGGACCTGATCGCCCGTTTGCCCCGGGTAGCCGCCTATATTTACCGGAGAAAATATAAGAATGAAGATCATATTCATCCTGATGGCCTTTTGGATTGGGCGGGGAACTTCGCTCATATGCTGGGGTATGAGGATGAGACCTTCCGGGAGCTGATGCGTCTGTATATGACCATTCATGCCGACCATGAGGGTGGAAATGTGAGCGCTCATACGACCCACCTGGTCGGTTCGGCGCTGGCTGATCCTTACCTGAGCTTTGCTGCAGGGATGAATGGCCTGGCCGGCCCCCTACATGGACTGGCTAACCAGGAGGTGATAAAGTGGATCCTGGAAATGCGGGAAGAGCTGGGTGTCGAGCTGCCCGGCAAGGAGCAGATAGATGCTTATGTGCGCAAGACGCTGAGCGAGGGGAAGGTGGTACCGGGATATGGGCATGCGGTATTGCGCAAGACTGATCCCCGTTTCACAGCGCAGATGGAGTTTGGAAAAAAACATATGCCTGATGATCCTTTGGTTCAGACGGTATGGAATATTTATGATACGGTGCCGCCGATATTGCAGTCACTCGGCAAGATAAAGAATCCCTGGCCCAATGTGGATGCGCATAGCGGGGCGTTGCTTGTGCATTACGGGCTGGTAGAATATGAGTTTTACACCGTTCTGTTCGGGGTGAGCCGTGCGTTGGGTGTGTTGTCAAGCCTGTGCTGGGACCGGGCGTTGGGCTTCCCGCTGGAAAGACCGAAGTCTGTGACGACGGAACTGGTGAAGGAGTGGCTGGATGGGAAAGGGGAGATATGGGGAGATTAGCCGGTCGCGTCTGCGGCGCATAAAATGATATAAAAAAATGTCCGGCGTGCGCCGGACATTTTTTTTATTTGAGAGCCTGGAGGATATCCTGCAGGATGTCGTCGCGATGTTCGAGACCCACGGAGATGCGGATGAGCCCGGGGGTGATGTTAACCGAGGCTCTTTCTGCCTCCGTCAGTTTTGCGTGTGTCGTGCTGGCCGGATGGGAGGCGATGCTTTTTGTATCGCCGAGGTTAGCGGTGAGAGACAGCATTTTTAGTCGATCCAGGAAGGCGCGGCCTGCGGCCAGACCGCCTTTTAATTCGAAGCAAAAGATGCCGCCGCCATTCTTCATCTGCTTTATGGCAATGGCATATTGGGGATGGCTGGGCAGGAAGGGGTATTTCAGCCAGGTGATGGCGGGGTGGCCTTCGAGGGCCCGGGCGATGTGCAGGGCATTGGAAGAATGTCTTTCCATGCGTACGTCGAGGGTTTCCAGGCTTCGGCTTAACACCCAGGCGTTGAAGGGGGACAGGGCCGGTCCGGTGCTGCGGCAGAAAAGATAGACCTCTTTGATCAATTCCTTTTTCCCGACGATAGCGCCGCCGAGTACGCGTCCCTGGCCATCGATCCATTTTGTGGCGGAGTGGACGACCAGGTCTGCGCCGAAGTCGATAGGTGTCTGGCCGATGGGTGTGGCAAAACAGTTGTCGACATTAAAGATAAGGTTATGTTTTTTTGCCAGTTTGCCGGCGGCTTCGAGGTCGATGATATCGAGGCCGGGGTTGGTGGGCGTCTCCAGGTAAAACATCTTTGTATTGGGCCGGATGGCGGCTTCCCAGGAGGCGGGGTTAGCTGCGTCCACATAGGTGTATTCGATGCCATATTTGCCCAGGTATTTCGTGATAATGGTATGGGTGCTTCCGAAGATGGCGTTGCAGGCGAGCAGGTGGTCGCCTTTTTTCAGGAAGGTGAGAAAGCAGGCTACGATGGCACTCATCCCCGAGGCTGTGGCGAAGCCGTCTTCTGCGCCTTCGAGGGCAGCGAGGCGGTCGATAAACTCCTGTACGCTGGGGTTGCTAAAGCGACTGTAGATATAATCATCATTCTCGTCTGCGAAGGTGGCGCGCATTTGTTCGGCGTCATCGAAGGCGAAACTGCTGGTTAGAAAAAGGGGGGAGGAATGTTCCCGATCCTGCGTACGGTCGGTGCGGATGCGAATTGCTTGCGTGATGCGGTGACGTGACATGATAATTACTTTGTTGAATATGATGGTTGGCCGTTGAGCGTGACTGCCCAGGTGATGTTACAGTGTGCTTCGCGGAGGGTAGCCGCCACGGAGCAATATTTATCCATGGAAAGTTCGCAGGCTTTTTTTGCTTTGTCGGGATCGATCTGTCCCGTCAGGTCAAAGGTAACGTGAACATTGATCCAGAGGGCGGGTTCTTTTCCGTGGTCCCGATGTCCTTCGATGGACATTTTGTAGTCTTCTACAGTCTGTCTTTGTTTTTTCAGGATGGATATGACGTCGATGCCGCTGCAGCCGCCCAGGGCCATCAATAACATTTGCATGGGGCTAACGCCGAAGTTCTTTCCGCCGGATTCAGTGCTGCTATCCATGCGTACTACATGTCCAAAAGAGTCTTTTGCTTCAAAACCGAAATCCCCGCTTACCCTGTCGATCTGGATCTGTACCATATAATTAAATGTTTTTTTGCAAATTTACGGTACGTAAGCGCTTATTTTGCATCGAAATAGAGAATTCGTACATGCATTATTTTACATATGACGCTCCTTTTCACCTTGAAGGGGGGGAATCCTTACCTGGAATTACGGTGGCCTATCATACGTATGGCCAGCTGAACGAGGACCAGAGCAATGTGGTATGGGTTTGTCATGCATTGACTGCCAACTCCGATGCTGTCCACTGGTGGCCGGGTGTGATAGGCGGGAATGGGGCGATAAGCCCTGATAAATACTTTATTGTCTGCGCCAATATCCTGGGTTCCTGTTATGGCACTACCGGGCCACTTAGCACTGACAGCCGGACGGGGAAACCCTATTTTAGCCATTTCCCCGCGCTGACCATCCGGGATATGGTCCGGGCCCATATCTTACTACGTCAGCACCTGGGTATTGAAAAGATCCACCTGCTGATGGGGGGAAGCATGGGAGGGTATCAGGCCCTCGAATGGTGTGTCATGGAAAAGGAGGTTATCCGGCAATTGTTCCTGATCGCGACCTCGCCGACGGAAAGTGCCTGGGGTATCGCCATACATACGGCTCAGCGGCTGGCTATCGAAGCGGACGCCAGCTGGCGGGACGAGTCGGCGGAGGCGGGTGCAAAGGGTTTGAAGGCTGCGCGGGCCATCGGCATCCTGACCTATCGCAATTATGGCATTATGGTGCAAAAGCAGACGGATCCGGACACGGAAAAGCTGGATGGGTTTCGGGCTTCCTCCTATATCAATTACCAGGGGGATAAGCTGATAAGCCGTTTCAATGCCTTTTCTTACTGGCAGCTGACCAGGGCTATGGATAGTCATCAGCTGGCGAGGGGGAGGGGAATGAAGCTGGAAGAGGTGTTGCGAGGTATTACACAAAGAACCTTACTGATAGGGATCACGAGCGATATCCTTTGCCCATTCGTGGAACAGCAGCATATTGCTGAGCATTTGCCGGATGTGAGTCTTGTCGAGATAGACTCGGTATACGGGCATGATGGTTTTATGGTGGAGGGAGGAAAGATAGCCAACCACCTGCGTGATTGGCTATAAGATCTTTTAGCAACTAAGCTGTCTTTGTTTTACCAGCTGAGCTTGCCCTGATAGTAATCCAGCCATTTTGTCCGGAAGATATAGGTATATTTTGCTGCGGCGAGGTTGGTGGTCGCCCTGTCCATGTTATTTTTTGCGAGGACGTATACGTCTGAGTTCACTACTCCTTCATTAAAACGGATCTCTGTTGTCCGGAACGATTCCTTGTAGGCTGCTACCTGGTCAATATAGAATTTATATTGTTTGTAGGCGGCGATCATGTTCTGAAAGGCGAGCTCGACGTTTTGCTGTAAAGCGAGCTTGGCGTTATTGGAATTGATCTCGGCATTCTTCAGGTTGACCCTTGCCTGTTTTACATTGTTTCTTGCGCGCAGGTAATTGAGGATGGGAACATTTAGCTGAATACCGACGTAGGAGGATTTATTATCCGTGAACTGATTGCCCCAGGAGATCTTTTCGCTGCGGGAGTTCTGTTTGTCGTATAAGACGGGAAGCTGTCCGGTGGGTCCCACAATATAATCACCGGTGGGCAAACCGGGGGTCACTGTTGTGTTGAACACGTTGCTGGCCAGGTTATAGTAATTTGTCTGGATGCCGCCATAAAAGGACAGGCTCGGATAGTAAGCTCCCTTGCTGGCAAAGAGAAATCGCTGGAAAGCTCTTGTCTTCAGGTCGGCCGATTTTATAGCGGGTAACAGCGACATTGCGATGCGGTAGATGCTGTCGGATGGTTGCTGGTAGTCGGTTATGCTCAGATTGGCGATGCTTCTTTCATATTCCACGTCTCTTTTGTAGGGAACGTTAAGAAGCTGAAACAGGTTGACTTTGGACGTTTCGAGGGTATTGACCGCTGTGGCGATGGCGACCTGGTCGCCGGCGTACTGTCCCTGAAGGTCGGAGAGATTGGACAGGAGGAGCAGGGCGCCTTCCTGATTTACGGCTGCGAGGCGATCGACCTGTTTCTTATCGATGTTGGCCTGTTCATTGGCAATGGCCAGCAGGTCCTGACTGCTCAGCACCTGTAAGTAAGCCAGTAAGACACTCAGTGTAATATTATCTTTCTGCTGCTGGAGGTCCAGCTTGCTGGCATTGTATGCATATTTGTTGCCTCTAAGGTTGTTCTGCAACGTGAGTCCCTGGAACAGGGTAAGGTTACCGCTGAGGCCATAGTTACCGGTCTGTACCTGGTTTACATAGGTATAATCATAGGAGTTAAGGGTACGGCCAAAGCCTATCTGCTGCTGAGCCTGACCGCTGATCTGTGGCAGCATGTTGCCCCATGCCTGGTCGTACTGGACCTTGTTGGTCTGGGACTGGATATCGGCCTGATTGACGAGCAGGTTATTCTTTATAGCGATGGCGACCGCCTGTTGTACGGTAAGGGTTGAGCCGATGGTCGTGGTACCCGAAGGATCTGTGGCACCTCTTGCGTCCTGTGCATCGACGGTTGCGACCGACAGAGATAAGAGCATGAAGAAGAAAAAGAAATTCAAATATCGCATATTGACTTAATTATAATGTTCCGGGTACGTATTAAATAGAAGTATCTATCCTGCCGTCGAGCAGGTTGATAATATGTGTGCCGTAAGCGGCATTTTTTTCGGAGTGGGTCACCTGGATGATGGTGACTCCTTCGTTGTTTAATTGTTTGAACAGTTCCATGATCTCTTCACCCTGCTTCGAGTTGAGGTTGCCGGTAGGTTCATCGGCCAGCAGCAGTTTGGGTTTGCCTATGAGGGCGCGGGCGATGCCCACCAGCTGTTGCTGTCCGCCGGACAGTTGAGTCGGGAACAGTCCTTTTTTGCCTACGATCTGAAAGCGATCGAGGATGTCGGCTACCATTGCCTGGCGTTCGGAAGATTTTACATTCTGATAGATGAGCGGGGTCTCGATGTTCTCATAAACGTTGAGCTCATCGATGAGGTGATAGGCCTGGAAGACGAATCCGATATATTGTTTGTAAAGCTGTGAGCGTTGTTTTTCTTTCAGGGTATGGACGCCCTGGCCGAGGAAGAAATATTCACCTTCCGAGGAGTCGTCGAGCATACCGATGATGTTCAGGAGGCTGGATTTGCCTGAGCCGGAAGGCCCCATGATGGATACGAATTCCCCTTCGTTTATTTTCAGATTGATGTCCTTCAAAATAAAATTCGGTTTTCCTCCGACGTTGACCCATTTAGAAATCCGCTTTAGTTCGATCATTGTGATTATAGTTTAATAATTTTATTCTGAACGGTTTACCTCTTATTGTCAATCACATGCCAGTTTGCAAAGCAGTGATACGCAAGGAGCTAGCTATCAATTATATAGATTTTAGTCCGGTTTCGATACAAGAAGTGTACGATTTTGATACACCCCTGACGGATGGTCCGCCGGCTATTCGGTCCGCAGGTTTTTTAGTGGGTTGCCGGCGAGGGCTTTCAAAGTTAGGAGGCCGATTACAGAAAAGGCGATGACCAGGATCAGCAGCTCCGTCAGGAAGAATGTTCCTGCGCTGACGGAGATGCGGTAGGCAAAATTATTGAGCCAGTGGTTGGCCAGCCACCAGCTGAGGGGCAGGGCGAAACCGGATGCTATGGTGGCGAGCCGGATGAACTGGCCGGATATGAGTTTCAGGATAGTCCCTTTGCCTGCGCCGAGGACCTGCCGGATGCCAATCTCTTTTATACGTCTTTCGATGGTAAATATGGTCAGGCCGATCAGCCCCAGTGTTGCGAGCAGGATGGCTAAGACGGTAAAGAAGGTAATGGCCTGTCCCAGGAGTCTTTCCTTTTCCGCCAGGCGGGCAAAATTATCATCGAGGAAGCTGATATTGAGCGGGGCTTCGGGCTGGAACTCTTTGCCGGTGCGACGCAGCCAGTCGAGGAAGTCAGCGGTGTGGCCGCCGTGAAGCCGGACGGCGAGGATACCGCCGCCGGGTCGATAGCGGAGGATGGCGGGGCCTATTTTTTCGTGCAGGGAGGTATAGTTAAAATCTTTTACGACGCCGATGACCTTTTCGCTGCCGTTGATGATGGCGCCGACCGGTTTGAAGAGGCCGAGGGCTGCTACGGCTGATTCATTCAGGATGAGGGCATTGGTATCCGAGAGCAGCTGTTTGTCGAAATTCCGGCCTTCGGTGAGGCGGATGCCCAGGGTGGAGATGTAGCGATCATCACCGGGGAAATCCTGGATGGTCATGTCTTTCTGCATGGCGGCGGTCCGGTAGGTGCCCATGGCGATGGCATGACCGGCAGGAACACGTGTACAGAAGCTGGTGCTTGCGACCTGGGCCTGCTGTTCAATGATCTGCTGGAAGGCGGTGGCCCGGCCTTGTGTGTTGTCGATGTTCTCCACCATCACGACGCCTTCGGTCCGGAAGCCCTTATCCTTGTTCTTCATATATAACAGCTGGCTATATACGACAAAGGAAAGAAATACGAGGCCGGTAGCGATTACGAACTGTAGCATGACCAGGCCGTTTCGGATGCCGGCATTGCCATTGCCGGAGCCGGCGGTGGTGGTGGAACGGATGATCAGGCGGGGCAGGAAGCCGGTAAGATAGATGGAGGGATAAAGCCCGGCGAGTGCGCCTACTGTCAGAGAGAATAGGATCAGCCAAACATAATTGGCAGAGAGGAAGGGTATAGGGCCGGTGAGCGCTGCACCGGTGGAATACTGGTAGAAGAAGAGGATGACCTGGATAAGACCGCAGGAGATGATCATGGCGAGCAGGCTGAACAGGATGGACTCTTTGAGGATCTGCATCATCAGGTTGCCGCGGGAGGCGCCGAAGGTCTTTTTTAGTCCTATCTCTTTGGCGCGGACGGACGCGCGGGCGGTGACCAGGTTGATATAGTTGATAATGGCCAGCGCGATAAGCAGGATACTGATGGTACTGAGCAGCTTCACCTGGGTGATATTTCCGCTGGGTGTCAGGTCGAACTTCATCCCGGAGTTGAAATAAATCCCGGTAAGGGGCTGGACGATAAAACTAACGGCGGTGTTGCCAGCTGCCCATTCCTTATACGAGATAGCGGCGCCGCTGGAGGGATAGATGACCTTCTGTCGGAGGGTCTGCAGCCAGGTCTCGAGTCCGGCGAAGGAGCCCTGCGGCTTTAGCTTTACATAATTGTAGAGAGAGGCGGACATCCAGTTGTTCCCGATGGAACCGGGGTCTGTCATGCGGGGCAGCAGGATCTGCGGGTCGAGGTGGGATTTTTCAAACCCTTCCTTCAAGACTGCAATGACTTTGTAGGGAGTCATTTCTTTTCCTATCAGCAGGGTTTTGCCGATGGGGTCCTGTTTGCCAAAAAATCTACGGGCATTGGTGGCCGAGAGGATGGCTTCTCCGGGTGCGAGTCCTTTTTGGGGAAGGAAGCCGGCGGTCGCGTCATAGGAGAAGACCTTAAAAAAAGAAGAATCGATATAATACGAATTGATGCCGGTGAAGGCTCTTTCCTGTGTGCTGGTGCGGACGGGTGTCTCGTCGGAAAGGATGGATGTAGCGTATGCTATGTCTTTGCAGGAGGCTTGTGCCAGGGCGGGCAGCTGGGGCTGACTTACTGCGAAGGGCCCCATATGAAAGAAGTCGGTGCCGATGCGGGCGATGCGGTCTGCATCCTTAAAATGGCGGTCACAGCTGAGCTCTCGTTGGGAATAAATGAGCAGGATAAAAGATGCTGCGATGCCGATGGATAGCCCCCCGAGATTGATCAGGGAAAAGACGGGGTATTTACGGAAGCTGCGCAGGGCAAATTTGAGTTCCTGGTTCATGAATTTTGGTTTGAATAGGGCTAAGTTACTTATTCCGAGCGAAGGCTTTTCACCGGATTGGCCAGTGCTGCCCGGATAGCCTGGAAGCCGATGGTGACGAGAGCCACACCTGCTGCCAGAATGCCTGCCACTAAAAAGACCCACCATTGGATAGAAATGCGATAAGCAAAGTCACGGAGCCAGTTGTGCATTGTATACCAGGCGATGGGGAAGGCGATGAGGGCGGCGATGGCTACCAGCTTGAGGAAGTCACGGGAAAGGAGACCCACAATGCTGCTGGTGCTGGCGCCGAGTACCTTTCGTACGCCAATCTCTTTGATCCGTTGGGAGATGGAGAAGGCGGAAAGGCCGAGGAGGCCCAGGCAGGCGATGAAAATAGCTATGCCGGCAAAGCAGGTGAAAAGGCTGCCTTGTTTTTGTTCGGATTTATAGAGCTGATCGAATTTGTCGTTGAGGAAGGTATATTCGAAAGGGACTTCGGGGAGGAAGGACTTCCATGTCTTTTCCAGGGAGGCTATTGCCCCGTTGATGTCCCTGCCGGTTATTTTGATGGACAGGTTGCCATAGCCAGGGGCGTTCTTGTCGTTGGGGGAAGGGATAATGAGGACCAGGGGAACGATCTGCTGGTGCATCGATTCAAAATTGAAATCTCCCATGACACCGATGACACGACCCTTTATTCCTGCATAGGCAAAGTTCCTGCCGACAAGATCCTTTGGTTTGGCGAAACCCAGGACCTTTGTCGCGGCTACGTTGAGTACGTATGCAGTGGTGTCGGTCGCATAGTCACGGGAGAAGTCCCGGCCGGCGACGATGGGAATATTATAGGTTTTGAGAAAGTCGTGGTCGACTGCCACAAATTTGATATCGGCGTTGACGGGACGGAGGGAATCGCCGCTTTCTGTGGCGGCGCCCATTTCGTCGAGCAGACGGCCACCCGGAATGCGGGTAGAGCGGGTGAGCTGAAGGAAGCGGGAATCCTGTAACAGGCGGTTGCGGAAGGATTCATATTTGTTACCCAGTCCGGTTGGGTAGTCCATGGTAATGACCTGATCTTTGCTGAATCCGAGAGACGCATTCTGCATGTAGTGCAACTGCTGGAAGACGATGGCGGTGCTGATGAGCAGGACGATGGACACGGAGAATTGTATGACGACGAGGGTTTTTCTGAAGGAAATGCTCCCGCTGCCGGCTTTGAACAACCCCTTCAGCACTTTTGATGGCTGGAAGGAGGACATGAACAAGGCCGGGTAGACGCCGGAAAGAAGGCCGATCAGGAAAGGGGTCAGAAATACGGGGATCAGCACGGAGGGTATCAGCAGACTTTGGATGGAGAGCTGCAGACCGGTGATCCTGTTGATCCAGGGCAGACAGAGCCAGGTGAGGCCGGCTGCCAGGATGATGGCTATATAGGAGATGAGGATAGATTCGCTGAGGAACTGGAAGATTATTTCCTGTCTTTGTGCGCCGGCGACCTTACGGATGCCTATCTCCTTAGCCCGGAGTGCGGAGCGTGCGGTGGAGAGGTTCATGTAGTTGATGCAGGCGATGAGAAGGATAAAGAGGGCGATGGCGCCAAAGATATAGACCCGGGTGATGTCACCGTTTTCTTCCAGCTCGTCATCCAGATGAGAGTGGAGGTGAATGTCGGTGAGTCGCTGCATATAAAGTTTGGTGAACTTAGAAGGTGCGGTGGCCGGGTCTTTTCTGTTTCCGGGCATATGGCGGTCGATAAAGGCCGGGAATTGTGCTTCGAGATTATGAGCCGGGTAATTTTTTGGCAGGAGAAGGTAGGTAAAGAAGGAATTATTACCCCAGTTGCTCGCGAGGTTTTTTTCTCCGTAGATGGCAGAATCCTTCAGGGTATTGAAGGAAAGCAGGATCTGCGGATGGAAATGTGCGTTTGACGGAAGGGGCTGGAAGATACCGGTGATCTTAAAGTTATACTGGTTGTCGAGCCGGATGACCTTGTTGATGGGGTCGGTATCTCCAAAGTATTTGCGGGCGGCTTCCGGTGTCATGACGACAGAAAACGGGTCGGCCAGGGCGTTGCGGCGGTCGCCTTCCAGGAGAGGAACGTCAAAGATGCTGAATAGGTTATTGTCAGCGTAGCAAACATTTTTCTCGGTAAAGATCTTCTCTTCATAACGCATGGGCAGGTTGCCGATGCTCAAGATCCGGGTTATCTTTTCGATATCCGGAAAGTCGTTTTGAAGCAGCGGTCCGAAGGGTGGGGCTATCGATCCCAGGTGAAGCGAAACAATGCCTTCCTTATTGTTGAAGCTGCGGGTTACGCGCCAGATCCGGTCTGCCTTGCTGTTGTATTTATCGTAGCTGGTCTCATGCAGGATATAGGTAAGGATGAGCAGGCAGCAGGTGAGCCCGACTGTAAGTCCGAAGAGGTTGATAAACGAAATGAACTTGTATTTGGTCAGATTACGGAAAGCGATCTTGAGATAATTTTTAAGCATGGCAAATTTATTAGGTCATTGCTGGCCAGTTATAGAATTAAAAGATCCCGAATCCGCAACCTATGGCTCCTTAGACCAGAATATTTTCCGTAACGGTCTGACCGTCCAGCATGCGGATGATGCGATGGCTGTAGCGGGAATCATGTTCGGAGTGGGTAACCATGATGATGGTGGTGCCTTGTTCGTTGAGATCTGTAAGCAGCTGCATTACTTCATTGCCGTTGGAGGAGTCGAGGTTACCGGTAGGTTCATCCGCGAGGATGAGCTTGGGGTTATTGACGACGGCGCGGGCTACTGCGACGCGCTGTTGCTGACCACCCGAAAGTTGTTGCGGGTAGTGGTTGCGGCGGTGCATGATCTGCATTTTATCCAATACGACTTCCACTCTTTGTTTTCTTTCCGGGCCTTTTACGCCCAGGTAGATAAGGGGAAGCTCTACGTTTTCGAATACGGTCAGCTCATCGATCAGGTTGAAGCTCTGGAATACGAAACCGATATTCCTTTTACGGAGGTCGGCGCGTTTGCGTTCGTTAAAGTGAGCTACTTCGGTACCATTGAACAGAAAGCTTCCGCCATCGGGATCATCCAGCAGACCGAGGATATTCAGGAGGGTGGATTTGCCGCAGCCTGAGGGTCCCATGACCGAGACAAATTCGCCTTCTTTTACCTCGAAGCTGAGTCTGTTCAGTGCGATAGTTTCCACCTCTTCCGTGCGGTAAGTTTTTTGGAGTTCACTGATCTTGATCATAATATAAGCTGTTTAGGTGATGTGTGTGTTTATATAGATAAAAGTCTAAGAATTGGTAAAGATGTTGCAAGCGGAGGGGGGGTACAAATGGGCCGACAGTGTCTGGCGCGCTCGTTGGAGGACGCGAAGGTGCTCAGACAAAGCAAGAGGCTCAGGGTGCACAGTAATTTTAGTCGCATGGCTAGTTGTTTTTTTTATGGACGACGGCTGGCAGCCGGATGTTACAAGTTAAGGGCTACTTTTTCAAAACCAATTCCTGAATATTACCATATGTCTCATAACTGGAAGTTATGACCTTATCTCCGGGTTTCAGGCCGGAAATTACTTCATAATAGTCCGTACTTTGACGGTTCAGCTGGATATCAACACGATAGGCTGTCTTTCCGTCATCGCTGACCTTGAAGATCCAGTTGCCACCGGTCTGCTGATAAAATCCACCCTTGGGCAGCAGGATCGCGGTGGTCTCATCGCTGAGAGCCAGGGTGATCTGGAGGGTCTGGCCTTTGCGGATGCCTTTGGGTACTTTTCCAACGAAGTTCATGTCCACCATAAAGCGCCCGTTGGTCACCTGGGTATAGACTTTTGTGATCTTCAGCTTATAGGTGGTATCGTTGAAGCTAAAGGTGCCGGTCTGGCCGGTAAATACCCGGTTGATGTAGTGTTCGTCTACATCGGACAGGCGGACCTTAAAGCCATCAAGCACGTCGAGCTGTCCGAGGGAGGCTCCGGGTGTCTTGGATTGTCCGATCTCGGCGTCGAGGGAGGTCAGCTGACCATCGTTGGGGGCGCGAAGGACCAGTTCGTTGACCCTGGTTTTCAGGATGGCGAGGGTCTGTTGAGCGCCGGCAAGCGATTGTTTATCCTGTACTTCCTGCTGTTCTCGAGAGATGGTATCCTGTTTAAGGATCTCCTGGGTCAGCATTCTTTTCTGTTTCAGATAATTGTAGTTGTTCTGGGCGGTCTGCCATTCCTGTGAGCCGATGACCTTTTGGGCATAGAGCTTTTTGTCCAGGTTATAGATACGTTCTGCCTCATTGTACAGGCCGTCCACGTCAGCCATATTATTGAGCTTGTTGATGGTATTCTGCTGGGCAGTGACCTTGGAAAGCTGCATATTGGCAAGCATGGTGGAGACCGATGTCGTATTGTTGGCCAGGGTCATTTCCAGCTCGGTATTGTTCATTTTCAGGATAGGATCGCCTGTTTTCAGGATGGCGCCGTCCTCTACGTATTTCTTTTCGACCCGTCCCCCGTCCTGGGTAACCAGGTAAATAGTTGTCAGGGGGAGTACGGTTCCGTTCTGGGGGATGGATTCCTGAAAGGGGGCTTTTGTAACTTCACTTACTGTAATACGTTCCAAATCAACGTTTAACTTCGATTTTCCGGAGGTAAAATAAAAAGCGCCGCTAATAAGAGATGCCAGGGCCAGTATGCCGATAATGGTCAGAATTCGTTTGGTTGTCCAGGTTTTTTTCTTTCGTACAATGTCCACCATAAAGAGAATTATATTTTAATTACCGATATTTTCAAAAAAACCACCCAGTATAAAAATACCAGGAGGTATACACATGAGAAAATTCCAATCGGTAATCTATCAAACACATGCCAGAATACAACCCCAATGATTTACAATTTGTTAGGAGCCGTCTAACCTGTTCATAGTTCATTTTTGATACAAGAAGTGTCCGTTTTTGATACAGTCGCCATTTGGGCCGGAATTATATAAAAAATTAATTGCCATACATTTACAATTAAGGTATACTTGTAGTTAGGTTATGTTGCACGAATAATGTGAAAAATTTTTGGCTGCATAACCTGTTAACTAATTTTATTTATGAATTTGAAAAATGCCTCCATACTGGCTGTAGACGATGACCCGGATGTTTTGACTGCCGTCCGGTTGTTATTGAAGACCGAAGCTGCGGATGTCGTAACAGAAAAGAATCCGGAGAATCTGCGTTCGATCCTTTCCAAGAGGACGTTTGATCTGATCCTGCTGGATATGAACTTCAACAGCAGCATCAATACGGGGAATGAGGGATTGTTCTGGCTCCGGAAGATAAAGGAGTTTGGGTCGACCGCTGCGGTCATAATGATCACTGCTTATGGGGATATCGACCTGGCGGTGCGGTCGTTAAAGGAGGGGGCTGCTGACTTTGTAGTGAAGCCCTGGCACAATGAGCGGCTGATCACGACTATAAAGGATGCGTTGAAGAAAAATGATCCGAAGCGGAATGGGAGTGGTAAGGATGACCTTTCGGATTCGGTGATAGGGTCTGAACTACTGGGAGAGTCGGAGGTAATGCGGGACATATTTTTCAAGGTCGAGAAGATCGCCCCTACGGATGCGAATATTTTGATCCTGGGGGAGAATGGTACGGGAAAGGACCTGATCGCCAAGGCGATCCATCAGCATTCGTTAAGGGCTGAGAAGCCCTATATAAAGGTGGATGTGGGTGCTTTGACGGAGACTTTATTCGAAAGCGAGCTGTTTGGTCATAAAAAAGGAGCTTTTACCGATGCCCGTGAGGACCGGGTTGGGAGGTTCGAGTCTGGCAATGGCGGAACGCTGTTCCTGGATGAGATCGGGAATATCTCCTTACATCAGCAGGCGAAGCTGTTGTCGGTGCTACAGAACAGGCAGGTTACGCGATTGGGGTCGAATCAGCCGATGCCTATCGACATCCGGCTGATCTGCGCGACGAATGTGCCTTTGACGGAACTGGCGAATGAGAGCAAGTTCCGGAAGGATCTGATCTACCGGATCAATACGGTAGAGATCATGGTGCCGCCGCTGCGCAAACGGGAGGATGATATTATCCTGCTGGCGCGGCATTTTGACCGGATCTACACGAACAAGTATATGAAGCCGCAGCATGACTTTGACGCCAAGTCTATAGAGAAGCTGAAATCCTATCATTATCCGGGGAATGTGCGGGAGCTGCAGTATACGATCGAAAGGGCCGTCATCATGGCGGAGGGGGATGTGTTACAGGCCAAGGACCTGATCTTTTCCCCGATAGAAACGGTATTACCGCAGGCCGACGAGCCACAGGAGCTAAAGCTCAGCACCATCGAGAAAAATGCCATTCTCAAGGTCATCGAGAAACACAACGGAAATATTTCCAAGGCAGCCAAAGAGCTGGGGTTGACCCGGACGGCCCTTTACCGGAGACTGAGCAAATACGACATCTGATATGGTATTCAAACGCTACCAGGAGAGAATCCTGATAAGGGTATTGTTCATGTTCCTGACATTGTCCTGCGCCTCTTTTTTATTGGTGAAGGGGGATTATGGGATAAAGTTCATTGCCCTGATCCTGCTGATCATTTTCCAGCTGGTGGACTTTTATAATTTTCATCGCAAGGCGCAGCAGGAGGTAGAGCAGTTCGTGGAGTCGATCCACTATAGGGATTTCTCCCGTTATTTTGATGTAAAGGAGGCTCCGCTGGAGCTGCAGTCCTTGCGGCAGGGCTTCAACGAGATCAATTCGACCTTCAAGCTGATCAGCCGGGAGAAGGAGACGCAGTTCCAGTATGTGCAGAAGATACTGGAACTGGTGAACACGGGTATTCTCAGCTATGAGCATAAGAGCGGGGATATTGGCTGGATGAACGAGTCGTTTAAGAATATGCTGGGGGTACCTTATCTGAAGACGATAGCGTCGCTGGAGAGGAGGGATGCGGCTTTGTACCAGGAGATCTTACATCTGCGGCCGGGGGAAAGCAAGGTCATTTCTTTGACCAAGGATAAGAATGTGTTTAAGACGCTGATGGCGGCTACGGCTTTCCAGACGGACGGGCGGGTTTACAAGCTGATCGCTTTCCAGGATGTGAATGAGGCGTTGGATGAGACGGAGGCGAAGGCCTGGCAGAAGCTGTTGAGCGTTATGACGCATGAGATCATGAATTCGGTGGCGCCAATTTCTTCTTTGGCCGAGACGATGTTGCACCGGTTGCAGGAGTCGGCGCGTTTACTGGATGGGCAGCCGGGGGCGCTGGAAGACCTTGAGCTGGGGATTA
Organism: Puia sp.; assembly: GCA_036499285.1. GTDB lineage: Bacteria > Bacteroidota > Bacteroidia > Chitinophagales > Chitinophagaceae > Puia. The sequence continues at coordinate 115,724 of DASYEB010000014.1, forward strand.
GTACGATACGGCGGCGGAGTGAGGGGCTGCTGAAGTTTGCGGAGACGTACCGGAACCTGAACAAGATAACTACGTTGAATCTGAAAAGGGTGTATGCGCGGGATCTGTTCGAGACGCTGCATGTTCTGATGGAGCCGACGCTGGAGCAGAAGCATATCGAGATGGATATTTTGCTGACCGACACGGATATGATGCTGGATGTGGATACCAATCTGATCGAGCAGGTGCTGATCAACCTGGTGGTGAATGCTATTGATGCGGTGAAGAGCAGTACGGAGCCGTTGATCACGCTGGCTGCTTATACGGGGAATAATAACCGGGTGGTTATAAAAGTGGGGGATAATGGAATGGGGATGTCGCCGGAGGTGATGGATAATATATTTATTCCTTTTTTTAGTACGAAGAAGACGGGGAGTGGGATTGGGTTGAGTCTTTGCAAGCAGATTATGTTGTTGCATAGGGGGAATATACAGGTGCAGTCGGTGGAAGGAGTCGGCAGCTCCTTCCTGCTGCACTTTTAGTATAACCGAGCGGAGCGAAGGTTACGAGCGAGAAGAAGCGTGGCGAAGCAGCTTCGACGAAGCTCCCGCTGCCGACTCCGCCCCGCCGAAGGCCCGCCCGCGGCTTGCTGCTGGTGGCGACTTGCAGGCCTTCCGGCGCATCATAGGCCCTGCTAGATGCCGTAAGGCATCGGTACGGGGTAGCCCGATAGCTTTTTACCAGCAATTTACCGATCGGAGCTTTACTTTAGGGGCTATTAGCCGCGCGGCATAATGCTCGCCGGCGCTGTGCATTATCTTGGTTTTAGGGGGAGATGATGGGGTGAACCATGCAAGGCGCCTTGCGAGCTATGCCGGCGTCTCAGCCCGCGGTGGGGGTTAGTGGTGGTGAGGTTCGTGGTGGGAGCAAGTGTTAAGGCTCGCGGTGGGGGTGAATGGTGGTGATGTTTGTGGTGGGCGCAAGAGGTGAGGCTCGCGGATGTGGCGAGTGGTTATCGGCAACGATAATGATGTCGTGGTTTGCTCAAGGTAAGTGGAGGTGGTAAGCGATGCGGATAAGGTGAGTCGTGGTACTTGTGGGCGGGCGGATTGTAGTGCTTGAGGTAGGCGGGTTGTAGTGTCTGTGCTAGCTTTCTCCGATCCATTTTTTAAAGGAGGCAGAGTTTTCCTGGCTGATGATGATCTCTTCATTTACGGGCAGGACGAGCTCGACACTGATCTTACTTCTTTCCAGTGGTTTGAAGCGTTTGATGTAGTTGGCGTTGATGATATATTTGCGATTGGCGCGATAAAAAATATTCTTATCCAGTTCTTCTTCCAGTTCGCTGAGGTTGCTTTTTTCCGCCATGTACTTTCTGTTCTCTTTGTCTACTAAAAAAATCAGCTTGTGTTCGGTAAAGAAATACACGGCGTCTTCGATGCGGACCGTCTGGAATTCCACGCCTTTGCGGACGAGGATGCGCGAGCGTTTGCGGTCATGGTTGCTGAGATAGTCGGGCAACAGGGAATTGTGACTGTTTCCGTTCCCTGTGAAGTGGCTCTTGAGATTTTTGTATTTCCGAATGGCGTTCTTGAGCTTGTCCTGGCTAATAGGTTTTAGCAGGTAATCTATGCTACTGTATTCGAATGCCTGGGAAAGATATTTATCATAGGCAGTAGTAAAGATCACGGGGCAGGTGATCTCACATGCCTTAAAAATATTAAAGGAGAGCCCATCCGATAGTTGGATATCCATTAATATCAGGTCTGGCTGGGGGTTTTTGCTGAGCCAGCGGACCGTTTCGTCAACGCTGTTGCAGCCCGCTACCACGCTGATGTTGTCGTCGATGGCCTGCAACTCTTCTACCAGATTTTCTGAAGCAGGGCGTTCATCTTCTACGATGAGGACTTTCATGTGGCTAAGTTTAGTAGTTCAAAATTAGTTATCATTACCCCTTTTTTATTACCGCTTATACAGTTTTACTATATGACGCGAAACGGCCAGCAAATGTTGCATATTTTTTAAAATCTATCAACCCGTATCTTGCTATCGGTGTCTAGAATCGAATTATCGGTAGTCTCACCGTGAACGATTCGAAGTTGTTTTCTACTACGATATTCCTTTTTGTCAACAGTTTATATCGGTTGTCGAGGTTGCTTAGCCCTATTCGGGAACCGGCGGTTGTACCGTTCCTGCGGTTGAGCACATTCTTTACGATGACGTAATCGGAATGAATAGATACATTGATGGCGAGTGGTTTTTTCTCGCTGAATTCGTTGTGCTTAATGGCATTTTCTACGAGGGCTTGCAGGGAGATTGGCGGGATCAGGAAGTTTTCGGCGGACAGATCGGTGATCTCGATGGTCATGCTGATGGCGTCGGCAAAGCGTATTTTCAGGAGGTAGAAATAATTGCTGATGAACTCTGTTTCTTCACGGAGCAGGACCAGGTCTCTGTCTTTATTGCTGAGGATGTACCGGTAGACCTGTGCCAGGGTATCGTTGTACAAGCGGGCGTTCTTTGGGTCGCGGGTTATAAGAAAGGACAGGGTATTGAGAGAATTGAAGATAAAGTGCGGGTCGATCTGGTTCTTTAGCGCTTCCAATTCGGCTTGTGCCTTGGCTACGTTGAGCTGTTCGACCCTGGACTCGGTGACCTCTTTTTCCCGGTTAAGGAACAGGATCTCGTAAATATTGGTGATGAAGCAGGCGGCGATGATAATGATGAGTACGGTACTGACGAGCGCTTCATTGCCTGGTCTGGTTTCATGCGAGCAGTAACACCAGAGCTTGATCAGAACGGAGGAGACGAGGCCGGAGTAGACAATGTTGGCGAAAAACAACGAAATAATGATCTTGTAATAGGACTTTTTTGTCCAGGGATAACGGGCGCGGATAAAATACATGAGCCGGACGTTTCCTTCCCAGACCAAAAATGCGACTGTAATAAAGAAGAGATAACAGGCGACTAATTCAGCTATGGAATAGAGACGATTACTGATGAGGCCGGATAGATTCGGGATCAGCAGTCCCAGGGCAGGGATGCCAATCAGTTTAACCATTCTGTCGTTTAAGACTTGTTGACTAGTCATAGCAGTGTCTGGCCAAGCCAATGGGCGCCTGCCGATTCATTTTTAGCGTTTGGGAAATGTTCAGTCGTTGGTGTAGTAGATTGGAATAACGGCAAGTTGTTCATTTGCCCTGTGATAGAAAAGTTAATTTATTGTGAATGGAAAATATAAGAGGTTGCCCGGCTACGGCTCCGCTGCGCGACGCCTAAAAGGGACCAATGTTTGCCCTTCGGGCGATGACCCTCCGGGTCATCAAAATCAAAGTTCAAACAATAGTCTGGTCATTTAGTAGGGAATTTGACGGCAGGCGTGGCGTTCATACCTCTATATGAACCATTGAGCCTTGAAATTTCCCGTTTGAGTCAGTTTATCCGTTCGCTGCGAAATAATGTTTTTATCTTTCCGTTACATATAAAGTTATTCCGGGGTTAATGAATTTCTCTAACGGACAACTTCCCCGGACTTCAAAAGAGTTGTCCTTAGAAAGTTTTCTCATGTGACTCGCAGGTGGTTTCTACCACCTGCTTTTTTTTTTATATATCTGAAGGTTTTGGGTCTTATGGCGCGTCCCACCATACCCGGTCGGTGATCGCCAGGCTCTGTTGAGGCTGCGGATTGGAGGTCACCTCGGCCAGCGGATAGGGGAAACGCCGGGGGATGGTAGGCACATATGGATTTAATACAATGGATAAGGCCGGGAAGCCGGTCCGGCGCCAGTCGTTGAAGTTCTCGATATCGAGGAAGTTAGCAATGGATTTGTCTTCCATGATCCGCTGGATGCCATTGCCGGCGGTGAGGGGGCTTCGTGCTGCAAGGTAAGCAAGCACCGGCCCCGAGGCTGTATCGAGCCCTAACTTATGCATATGGCTTTTGATAGCGCTGAGATAGAAAGGGGTTGCTGTAGCGGCGCCTGAAATACGGAAAATGGCCTCGGCTCTCAGGAAAAGGACCTCGGAGTAGTTGAGAAGGGATTGGGGAGAGTTGCTGGCGCCATAAAAGTCGTTGATGTTGGAATAGACGTTCTGATCCGGCGCGGGGTCTGTGCCAATGACCCTGCCTTCATAATCTCCGTCCGTATTTTGGGTAGCGATGAGTGGAAGCCGGGGGTCGTTGGTGCTCTTGAGGAAATCGACAAATGTGGAGGCCAGCACGATCGGACCGTTGGCAGGAAGTAAATTTTCATACCAGGGGCTTTCACTGCCGGCATCGCCCTTGTAAGCGGAAAAGCTGGCTTCCTCGGCTTGCGAACTAAATCCATTTTGTAAGGCCGTCAGTACAAGACCCGACTGAGTGGCTGCATCATACCCAGGGGCCTTGGTGAGATGCATGTAATACCTTGCTTTGAGCGACCAGGCAAATTTTTTCCAAAGGTTGATATCGCCACCGTAAATGAATTCGTCGGGGCCGGGGGTAAAGAGACCGGGATCAAGGGAGCTTTCTAAAATAGCGCTGTCCAGTATGGAATGAAGCGTCTTGTAGACGTCCTCCTGTTTGTCATATTTAGGATGGAGGGCGCCGTTGAGTGCCTGGGACCAGGGGATATCTCCATGCATGTCTGTGACTATACCCAGCGTATATGCAGTCAATACTTTGGCGATGACTCCATAGGCGTGATTGCCGTGTGCTTCCGCCTTGTTGTTCAATAGCTGCAGGTTCTGAAGGATAGTGCTATAGACCGTGAGCCATTGCTGGTCCATGTCATCGGGCCGGACGCGATAGACATCGTTCTGCGGTGGCAGCTGGTTCAGTGCCGTCTGCTGGGTCCAGTAGGCGGTGACCTGGCCTATCGACGTATAATTTCCAACAGTCAAGGCGCCGCCCGACAGCGTAGTCGCAATAGCGGTTTCAGTGGGAACAAGCAGCAGGTTCTCCTGAACATCGGCGGGATTATTGGGGTCTGTATTGATCCTAAGATATTTTTTGCAACCAGCGCCCAAAAGGATCGTGACTGCAAGTGGTAGTATATAGCTGATCTTTTTCATTTCTTTCGTTTTACAGGTTTTGATTAAAAGGAAGCTCTGAGTCCAAGGATGAAATTGCGGGAAGTGGGTGTCAGGAAATTGATGATGCCCTGGCCGTTGCCGCTGCCCTGGAGACTGACTTCGGGATCCGAACCGCTGAAATGTGGTTTATAGATCCATAAATTATTGCCTGACAGACTGATGCTGATAGATTTGAACGGTGAGCTTTTGAGAGTGGGAGAACCCAGGGTATAGGATATATTGACGGAACGCAGCTTGATATAAGTGGCGTCTTCGATCACCGCCTCATCGATATTGCTGATGTTCTGGTAATAGTCCTGAGCGGAGACGGGAATATCGTTGGGCTTACCCGAACTCTGGACGACACCCGTTACAATGCGATCCTGGCGATTCTCTGTCACTATTGGCGTTCCATAGAACCAGTTGTAATGATCATCCAGATTATAGATGTCGCCGCCCTGTTTCCAGTCGAATACAAAACCAACCGAAAGATTCTTATAGGTGAATGTATTGGAGAGACCGGCCTGGAAGTCCGGCTGGGTACTACCGATGATGCCATTGTCGCCGATCAGGGGATTGCCGGTGTCGTCGACTTCGATCTGGCCTTTGACGTCACGTGAGTACCTGGAGCCATACAGGACGCCATATGGCAGGCCTTTAAAGGCGTATACGCCGCCACCGCCGCCAAATCCGCCGAACTGCAGCTTATCCACGCCTTCGGCCAGCTCCAGCACGGTATTGCGGATACGGGTGAAATTGGCGGACACCTCCCAGGTGAAGTTTCTGCTTTTAAAGGGAGTCCCGCTGACGAGCAGTTCAATGCCGCGGTCGCGCATGCTGCCGGCATTGAGGTTGTATTTATAATAACCGGAAGACGGATTGATGGGCGTTGGGGTGAGCAGATCGGACGTTTTGCGATCGAAATAAGAACCTTCAAAGGACAGGCGATTCTTTAGGAATTTCAATTCGAGCCCGAATTCATATTCGCGCAGCGTTTCGTTTTTGAGGGTGGCGTTGCCGAGGATATTCGCGCGAACGAAGGCCGCCTGACCATTGAAGGGGTAATTGATGTTGTTGGCTGTTCCCGTGGCGGGTACATAAGGAGTAGTAAGGGAATACGGATCGAGATTATCGTTCCCTACCACAGAATAGGAGGCCCTCACCTTCCCAAAGCTAAGTATGTTATTGGGCATAAGCTCTGTGAAGATGAATCCCATGGCAGCAGATCCATAGGGGTAATAACTTTTATCCTGGGCAAGTACCGAGCTGCCGTCATAGCGACCGGTCAGCGCGAGGTTGAGCATTCTCTTGTATTCCAGGTTAGCCTGTGCATAGTAGCCTATTTTCCGGCGTTTGGAAAGGATGTCGGTGTTGGTTTGGACGCTCATGGTGGCCACGTTGTAGAAATTTTCGACGGTTTGGCCGAGTCCGGTCTGGGTATAATTCTCCGAGGTCTGCGAGAAGAGGTTGGTACCCAGGATGATGCTGCCGAACAGGTCGTCGGAGAAGTTCCTGCGCGCCTCTATTATGAGGTCATTGTTAAACTGCCGGAAGGTTTGTGTCCTGTTGGAGACGCCGCCATTGTTATTAAAGAAGCCGAGTAAGATCTTGCTGGATTCCTCGTAGTGCGCTTCGTCGGTATAGATGTCTGCACCGATCCTTTCGGTGATCGACAGCCAGGAAATGGGGGTGTAGATGAGGGTAAACACAGGCAGGAATCTGTTGACCGTGGATCTGAAGGCGGTATTATCGAGAATGAAGTAGGGATTGTTCCGGTTGGTCCTGTACAGGCGCTGGCTTCCGTCGGGATTGGTGGTCGGGAAGGGATCCCAGCTTACAGGTGCTGCATAAACGGTCCACAGGGGACTTGTGAGACCATTGCCTTCCTGGATACGATCGTTGACGGAATTGATGTAATTCAGCTGGACGTTGGCCGTAAATTTACTGCTGATCTGGTTGGAGAATTTAGCAAACAGGGAATTCCGGGTGAAATCGGTTTTTGGCATGATCCCGTCGGTCTTCAGATAAGAATAGGAAAGCAGGTATCTGGATCTGTCGGTGGCGCCGCTGACGCTGATGTTATTGTCATAGGTATGGCCTGTATGGAAAAATTCTTTCTGGGGATTATGTTTGGGAACCGGGGCCCCGTTGACGCGAAGAGTGTCCATCAGCGGTCCCCAGGAAGTAGAAGCGAATGCTCCGTTGTTGCCATCAATGTACTGACCATTCAACCCCTGGGCGTATTTGTCCTGGGTGGGCAGATAGATAGGTTTGTTGAAGCTGACGCTGCTGCTGATGCTGATCTGGGGTTTGGAAGATTTGATGCCATTTTTTGTGGTGATGACGATGGCGCCTCTGGCTGCTGCGGACCCATAGAGGGCTGTGGCAGCGGCTCCTTTGAGTACAGTCACCGACTCAATGATGTTGGGATCGAGATCGATGGCGCGATTGGAGGTGCTGCCCTGGTTGAGGGATACGTTGTCCGGTCCGGCGCCAAAGGCATCGATGGCGCCTGATTCTGTGTTATCGATGGGCACACCGTCGACAATAAAAAGGGGTTGGTTCTCTCCGACGAGGGAAGTGGCTCCCCGGATGACGATACGGGAGGAACTGCCGGGCATGCCGGTAGAGTTGGTGATCTGAACGCCCGAGACCTTGCCGGCCATGGAGTTGATGATATTGTCCTGTTTGGCGGCGACCAGGGTCTCTCCTTTCAGCTCCTGGGCGCTATAGGTAAGGTCGCGTTTCGAGCGCTGGATGCCCAGGGCTGTTACAACCACTTCATCAAGTACTCTTGAACCTGCCGTGCGGAGTCTGATGTCGACAGAAGTGCTGTTGGATACATCGACTTCCTGTGGCTCGAAACCAATAGCCGTGACGACGAGAGTAGCATTTTGCGGCACGCGGATCTTAAACGAACCATCTGAAGCGGCGGGGACGCCTTTTTTGTCGCCTTTGAGGCGGATGGTGGCGCCGGAGACTGCATTACCGGCGGAATCCGTCACTTTGCCATTGACTTCCTTGTTCTGTGCATTCGCCCCGGCTGCAAGGAATAGCAGCAAGGCGAGAAAGGTTAGCGTTTTTCTCATAATCATAAGTTTATTGAGTGGTGTGTTATATGAGACAAAAAAATCATGTGAATTCATGCAAGACAGGGTAGGGTTTGTGACCCAAGCGGGAAATTTCAATTCTGAAGGGTGGTCGGACACGACTGAAAATTCAATATCTTGAGTGGAAACTGTTTTTAAATATGTCAACTGCTTCTTCCGGATTGTCGCGTACGCTGGGACCCTGGATGTTATGGGGTTTGGGGGTAGGGTATGTTATATCAGGGATGTATTTTGGCTGGAATCTCGGATTAGCAGAAGGGGGGACGGCGGGTTTGGCAATAGCCACGGCTGCGGTGATCGTACTATATATTACGTTCACTTTCTCTTATACCGAGCTGGCCTGTGCTATTCCCCGGGCGGGAGGGGTTTTTGACTATGCGACCCGGGGGCTTGGCCGTGATCTGGGTTTTATTGCGGGCGCGGCGCAACTGATAGAATTCCTTTTTGCGCCGCCGGCAATTGCGGCCGCGATCGGGGCATATTTTCATATCTTTTTACCGCAGGTGCCGGTGACGACGATTGCCATCACGGCTTACCTGGTCTTTACTGCCCTGAATATCTATGGGGTGAAGGCGGCTGCCGGATTTGAGCTGATCGTGACAGTGCTGGCCGTCTTTGAGCTGTTGTTGTTCTCGGGTGTTTGTTTTCCGCATTTCGAGTGGAAGAATGTGGCGCTGCATGCTTTTCCCTATGGGTGGAAGGGTGTCTGGGCGGCGGTGCCTTTTGCGGTATGGTTTTTTTTGGGTCTTGAAGGGGTGGCGAATGTGGCGGAGGAGACGGTGCGGCCGCAGCGCAACATATTACTGGGCTTTGGATCGGCGCTTGTCACGCTGATCGTGCTCTGTGTGCTGGTGTTCCTTTCCTCTGTAGGAGTGGCGGGCTGGGAGGCCATCGTCTATCCATCGCCGGGGGCGCCTGCTTCGGACTCGCCGTTGCCGATGGCTTTGTCCAGGATCACGGGTACGGAAGGCTGGATCTATCATTTGCTGATCACGATAGGGCTGATGGGGCTGGTGGCTTCTTTTCACGGGATCATCCTGGCGGCGAGCCGGGCGACGCTGGAGTTTGGCCGGGTACGGTATCTGCCGGCTGTGCTGGGCCGGGTGAATGCCCGCAGACAGACGCCGGTAAGTGCGCTGCTGGTGAATATGGTGGTTGGCATTATCGCCCTGTTGACGGGCAGGACGGGAGAGATCATTACGATATCCTGTTTTGGCGCGCTGACCTTGTATGTATTGTCGATGATCACGGTACTTGTGCTGCGCAGGAAGGAGCCGGGTCTGGAACGGCCTTTCCGGGTGCCTTTCTATCCGGTCTTCCCGATAGTGGCGCTGGTGATAGGGACGACATGTCTTTTGGCGATGATCACACTGAATATTAAATTATCTGCTATCTATTTTTCCCTCCTTTGCCTGAGTTATATTTGGTTTCATTTTTTTGTAAAACCTACCATTGATGCAGAACAATCAATCGCTACCTGAGCTGCTGGACACGCTTGCAGCTGCGAAAACTGAAAAGGTCAAACTGGCCATAACAGATATCGACGGGGTGTTACGCGGTAAGGTGATGAGCTTTGAAAAGTTCAGGGCCATTGCTGAAAAGGGTTTTGGCTTTTGCGATGTGGTGTTCGGATGGGATGCGGAGGATCAGGCTTATGACAATGGGGCCTTTACGGGCTGGCATACGGGCTATCCGGATGTCATGGCGGTGGTGGATCCGGGAACGATGAGGCGGGTGCCATGGGAGGGAGGGTTGCCTTTCTTCCTGGCGGATCTTGCGGGGGGGCCGGTGTGTCCGAGGAGCTTATTAAAGAAGATGATCGGGCAGGCGACTGAGCTGGGGTATTCGGCTTATTTCTCACAGGAATTCGAATGGTTCAATTTCAAGGCCCAGGCAGACGGCGGAGAAGTGCGATCGTTTAAGGAGCTGAAGCCAATATCAAATGGGATGTTTGGTTATTCGATCCTGCGGGCTTCGCAGGGCAGTGCTTATTTTCATGCCTTGTTTGACCATCTGAAACAATTCGGGGTTCCATTGGAGGGACTACATACGGAGACGGGGCCGGGTGTTTATGAGGCAGCCATTTTATATTCGGATGTGCTGGAGGCGGCGGACCGGGCGGTATTGTTCAAGACGGGGGTTAAGGAGATAGCTTCGCGTCATGGCATCCTGCCGACCTTTATGGCCAAGGTGAGTGAGAGCTTACCGGGCTGCAGCGGGCATGTGCATCAAAGCCTGTGGACGGCTGACGGCAGCCGTAATTTATTTTATGACGGGGAGAGTCCTGTGGGGATGAGTCCGTTGATGGAAAGTTATATTGCCGGGCAGCTGCACTGTCTGCCATATGTGCTGCCGATGTACGCACCAACGGTGAACAGCTACAAGCGGCTTGTAGAAGGGGCCTGGGCCCCGACGACGCTGACCTGGGCTATCGACAACCGGACCACGGCTTTGCGGGCATTGCCGGGCGGGGCCAGCTCGACGCGGCTGGAGACGCGGGTAGTAGGGTCTGACTCCAATCCTTATTTAGCCATGGCGGCCTGTCTGGCAACGGGGCTTTATGGCGTGCGAAACGGGCTGAGGCTGACTACTCCGGCCACGAAGGGCAGCGGATATGCCGACAAGGCTGCCGGTGTGCTGCCGCGTAATCTATGGGAGGCGACCCAGTCGATGAAGGGCTCGGGGCTGGCCAGGGAATTGTTCGGGGAGGTTTTTGTGGATCATTTCACGAGGACCCGGGAATGGGAGTGGCGGCAGTTTGCGCAGGTGGTAACGGATTGGGAATTAAAAAGATATTTCGAAATCATATGACAGACTTCCATGTAATAAGACAGTACAATTTCCCGACGACAATACGTTTTGGGGCCGGGGTTATCCGGGAGCTGCCGGATCATTTAGCAGCTGCGGGGCTGAGCCGGCCTTTACTGGTGACGGACCCGGTGGTGGCGCAGCTGGGTTTTTTTGATGCCATCAAAAAAAGCCTGGAGGCCCGGGGGATTTCGGTTGAGGTCTTTTCCGACATTCACAAGAACCCGGTGAAGTCGGATGTGGAGAAGGGGGGAGCCGCCTTTGTTTCCGGTGGCCGGGACAGTATCATCGGTATCGGTGGCGGGGCGGCAATGGATGTAGCGCGGGCGGTCGTTTTACGGATCCATCATCACCGCGATCTTTTTGACTATGATGATCTGATCGGAGGAGATGTCTATGTGACGGAAGAGGTACCTTATTTTATTACGGTGCCTACTACGAGCGGTACGGGCAGCGAGGTGGGAAGGAGCGCTATTATTTCCGAGGATGATACGCACCGGAAGCGGATATTATTCTCGCCGAAGCTGCTGGCGAAGATCGTATATGCCGATCCTTTACTGACGATGGACCTGCCGGCATTTGTAACGGCGGCTACGGGCATGGATGCGCTGACGCATAATATGGAAGCTTATATCGCGAAGATGGTGCACCCGATGTGTGAGGGTATTGCGCTGGAGGGGATCGATCTCATCACGCAGTCTATTGTACAGGCTGTGCAGAAGCCCGACCTGGAGTCGCGGAGTAAGATGATGATTGCCTCCCTGATGGGGGCGGTGGCATTTCAAAAGGGGCTTGGGGTGGTGCATTCGCTGGCGCACCCGATGAGCTCGTTGCTGGATACACATCATGGACTAGCCAATGCGGTGAATCTGCCTTATGGGATGCGGTTCAATATTGCGGGTTTTGAGGGGAAGTTCAGGAAGATCGCCCGGACGATGGAATTGAAGGAAGAAAATGGTGAAGCGGTGGTGGAGCGGTTGTTTGCGTTGAATAAGGAATTGAATCTGCCGGTGCGTTTGAGGGATGTGGGAGTTCGCGAAGAACACCTGGAGACGCTGGCTGATCTGGCGTTTGCGGATTTTGCGCATCCGAATAATCCGAAGCCGGTGAGCAGGGAAGATTTTTTGAAATTATATCGGGAGGGATTATGAGGATAGGGCTGACATATACAGGTAGTGACTGGAAACATGAGAATTATGTGAAGTGGATAAAGGCGGATGAAGACATCGAGGTTATCCGGCTGGACGCTGAGCTGGCTAATCTGCATGAAATGCAGGAATGTGACGGGCTGGTACTGTCGGGCGGTGTGGATATCGATCCGGAGCTGTATGACGGGGAGCCAGGCTATGTGAAGGCGCCGGTGGATGGGTGGCAGACGGAGCGGGATCTCTTTGAACAGGCGACGCTGCAGCTGGCATGGGAGATAGGACTACCGGTGCTGGGGGTATGCCGCGGCTTGCAACTGATCAACGTAAGCCTGAATGGTACGTTGATACAGGACCTGGGAGTAAGGGGCGATGAAGTTCATGAGGGTGCAGGGGGAGTGGATAAGGAACATGGGATATCGTTGTTGACGGGGAGCCTGATGTGGTCGCTGGCAGCGCGTGCACGGGGCGGGGATGGCGGTGTTGTCAACAGTGCGCATCACCAGGCGATAGACCGATTGGGCGAGGGGCTGAAAGTCAACTGCCGGGCGGATGATGGGACGATAGAAGGTATCGAATGGGCGGAGCCGGACGGCAGGCCTTTTTTGCTGGCGGTACAATGGCATCCGGAGCGGATGTATGTCAATGGGTTTGCGGATGGGTTTTTGTACCGGGCGATCCGGGATGAATTTATTAATGCTATAAAAAAATGATATGCAGATCGTTAATCCGGCTACGGAAGGAATCATAGACGAAATAACAGAGGATACGGAAGAGTCGGTAAAGCAGAAGTTCGATCTGTTAAAGGCCGGGCGGCGGGCCTGGAGCGCGAGACCGGTGGAAGAGAGGCTGGCGGCGATAGAGCGGTTCTATGAATCATTGGAAACGGAGAAGAAAGTGCTGGCTGAGACGCTGACGGCTGAAACGGGGAAGCCTTTGCAGCAGTCTTATAATGAGTTGAATGGGGCGAGGGCCCGGATCCGGTGGTTCCTGGATCATTCGAAGCGCTGGCTGGAAGACGAATGGGTGGTAACGGAAGGGGCCACGCGTGAAAAGATAAGCTATGAGCCGTTGGGTATCGTTGCGAATATCTCGGCCTGGAACTATCCTTATCTAGTTGGCGTCAATGTATTTATTCCGGCGCTGATAGGGGGGAACGGGGTTTTTTATAAACCGTCTGAATATTCGACGCTGACGGGTTTGCATATACAGCGTCTGTTGTACCGGGCGGGGGTGCCCGAGAACGTATTTCAGCTGGTGGCGGGGAAGGGGAAGGCGGGGGAATTGCTGTTACAGCTGCCGCTGGATGGATACTTTTTTACGGGCAGCTACCGGACGGGGCGGTTGATCGCCGAGAAGGCAGCATCGAAACTGGTGTCTTGTCAGCTTGAGTTAGGGGGAAAAGACCCGTTGTATGTCATGGATGATGTCGAAGACATTGATAAGGTGGCTGCTGCTGCCCTGGAGGGTGTTGTATATAACAACGGGCAGAGTTGTTGTGCGGTGGAAAGGATCTACGTACAGGAAAGGGTATATGATAATTTTGTAAAAGCGTATACGGAGCATGTACGTCAGCTAGTGGTCGGGAACCCAACCGATGCGGCGACGGAGGTAGGGCCATTGAGCCGGCCGGGCCAGCTGGATTTTTTGCAGGAGCAGATAGCGGATGCGGTTGGAAAGGGTGCAAAATTAGTATATGGCGGGCGCCGGGTTGGGGAGAAGGGGTATTTTATGGAGCCGGCGGTGCTGGTCGATGTGGATCACAGGATGAAGCTGATGAAGGAGGAGTCTTTTGGGCCGGTGGTGGGTATTCAGCGAGTGAAGGATGATGCCGAGGCGGTGGAGCTGATGGGGGATACGGAATATGGGTTGACGGCGGCTGTCTATTCAAAGAGCTATGAGCGTGCCGAGGGGGTGATGAGGCAGCTGGATACGGGGACGGTATATTGGAATTGTTGTGACCGGGTGAGTGCGGGACTACCCTGGTCGGGGAGGAAGCATTCAGGGCTGGGGATGACTTTATCTTACCAGGGAATACGGGCTTTTGTGCAGCCCAAGGCGTATCATATAAGGCCGTGACCGGCACAAAAGCCGGCCGGGCGCCAGAGGAGTGTTATACACGCCCTGTGTATATCTAATTAAGGTTTTTTTAGCATATCTTGCTTAACATTATGGTACTGGTCTCAGGCCGGTGACCCTGTGCAACTGATAGTCCTGCCCGCCTTTCTTAATTTTCAAGTTTTTAATCTATGGTCAATTTTTACTATTGTATTAGTAAGAGCGGGAGAAGTATTTTTATTATTATGACGTTTTGTTTGCTGGGTCCGGTTTTGAGAGCGCAGACGCTGGGGACGAATATCATCGCAAACGGGGATGCGGAGAATATCATACTGGGCTCGGGACCAGGAGTTCCGGCCAGGCTTGCCAGTTGGATAGACATGTCTGATCTAAGTTATCCTATTGACCCTACGGGTGCTACGGGCGGAGTATGGTTTCTTCCGAATAATTCTACGTATCCAGTCCCTTCGCATGGAGCAAACCAGGCGCATGGGGGTAGTTATTTTTTCAATGCGGGGATCAACTCAAACCCTGGCTCGGGTGAAACGGCGCAATTGCAGCAGAATATCGATCTGACGGCGCTTCATCTGGACAACACGGATCTCAGCTTTTCTTTTATCGGTTATGTAGCGACGGATGGAAATCTTCCTTGTTGTGATGGTGACCTGGTGAACATCAGGATAGAATACCTGGCTGGGACTGATGTCAAGTATTTCTATGATCCACAGTATAAGGCAGCGAATTCGGCAGACGTAGGCTGGAATAGTCTTATAGACATAGAAAATATCATGGCATCGGATGGCATCGATAATATCAATATAATACTTCAGGCAGAGAATGACAATAGCACCAGTACTATACAAGCCTATTATGACGACATAAGCCTGATAGCGACCACTCCTTTACCGGTGACGCTGGTGGATTTCCATGCTTTGCAGCAGCCGGATCATACGGTGGCGCTGCAGTGGGAGACGGCGCAGGAGCAGAACAGCCGGATTACGGAAGTGCAGCGGAGCGCGGATGGAAGGACGTTTGCGACGATAGGGCAGGTGGCTGCGGCGGGAAATAGTTCGCTTCCGAAGTACTATGAATTTACGGATAAGTCGCCATTGAGCGGGAGGGGGTATTACCGTTTGAAGATGATAGACCTGGATGGCAGCTTCAAGTATAGTAAGGTATTACTGGTTTCGACCGGTGTAACCGGGACGGCGATAAAAGTATACAGCAATCCTTTTCACGATCAGCTGGGAGTGATGATCCCTTCGACGACATCAGAAAAACTGGTATTGTCGCTTTTTGATCAGACGGGCAAGATGTGTATGCGTCAGAATTACACGACACAAAAGGGAGATAATTTTGTCAATCTATACCCGGGGGGGATGGCGGCGGGAGTGTATCTGTTGCATATACAGGGGGCGCAGACGAATCAGACGATCAGGGTGTTAAAGCAATAATTAATGATGGGGAGTACGATAAAAAGAGCCTCTGCCGATTGGCGGGGGCTCGTCTATTTTATTTGATGCTGATCGGGGGGGAACTAAAATAGGAGAGGGCAATAGAAATTGCCCTCGCGTCACGATTTTGTGACCATTCAAAACTAAAAATATAGAAGAATTTAAATGTATTTATTTCAGCAGGATAATTGTCAAAATTACCATTCTGATCGGATAATACAAATCATTCGGTGTACTAATTACGGTACTAATAGTAAAAAATACCTGTTTGCGTAGGGGTGCCGTAGACAAAGAGCAGGCATTCAGGGTTGTTTGTCCATTTGGGCGATGATCTTGTTTACTTCGGCTTCTGTGGTGCGAAGTTTGGTCTGGCACCAGGTGATGAGCTCTGAGGCGCGGCGGACCTTTTGGGCCAGCACGTCGACGGAGACGGATTCTGACTCGATCTCTTTTGCAATAGCTGCCAATTCTTTGTATGCTTCCTCATACGTTAAAGTCGTTTCCATCATACTCTTTTTTCGATGTTACTGTGGCTGTGATCTCTTTATCTGCCAGTATTATTCCGATCTCGTTACCGATGGCCAGGTCATCAGGGTCGCTGGTTATTTTGTTTTTGTTCTTAATTATAGCGAAGCCTCGTTTAAGGGTGTTTTCGGGAGAGGCTATTTTGATCATGGAAACAAAATGGGCCAGGTAGCTCTTTTGGTTCCTGATGTAGATCGAGCTAAAGGTATTCAGATTTGACCGGATCTGGCCAATGTCATTTAGTTTATTATAGACGATCACCCTGGGTTTTGTCAGGATGGATGTACCCATGGTATAGAGCTTGTCTTTGTGGTCTGCGAGGATATTGTGGGATTTATTTACGATGGTGTTGTTGACCTGTCCCAGGGCTTTGAAGTCGGCAGCAAATTTCTGCTGGGCCCGGATGATGATGTTTTGGCGAAACTTATTTATCGCGTCTTCGAAAGAGCGGTTGTGGTTGACGATAAATTCTGCGGCTTTTGTCGGGGTTTTTGTCGGGGTATGGGCCATCAGGTCGGCGATGGTCTCATTTTTTTGATGGCCGATGCCTGTGATGATGGGAACAGGGAATTTGGCGATGGCTTTGCCGATCATATAGTCGTCGAAAATGAGGAAGTCGGTTTGGGCTCCGCCGCCGCGAATGATCACCACCACATCGTAATCTTTTGCGCTGTTGAATACGTCGATCAGGCGGGTCAGGAATTGTTGTGCATTGTTCTCGCCCTGGACGACTGTGAAATAATCGTCGACGGTAAAGGCATAGTGAAAGTGATTGTTTTCGAGGGTATGGCGGAAGTCCTGCCAGCCGGCTGATGTTTTGGAGGAAATGACGGCTATATTCTGGATCACTCTATTCAGTGCGAGCTCTTTATTCCTTGTAATGAAGTCGTCCCCGACCTTGCGGATGAATTCGGGGTTTTCCCGAACGAGCCTGGCGAGGGTGGCGAGCCGCTGTGCTTCCAGCAGTCCCAGGGTAAAATTGCTGTCGATCGCGTTGATAGTAAGCTGGAGGCCATAGACAGGGTGGAAGTTGACGGAGACGTTGACCAGCACATTGATATTGTTGGTAAAACGTTGTCCGGTAAGGGTCTGGAATTCGGCGATGCTGACAGCGCCTTTGCCCCAGGCTTTTGCCTGGATCTTTGCGATGAGCGTATTGGAGGCCGGATCTTTTTCTACGAGGTCGAAGTTGTGGTAATTCTTATCCGGCCGGAAGGTATGATTGGTAACGTCTGCGACTATCCAAAAGGTACGATGACCGAAGACATTGTTCAGTGTCTCCGAAATGGCAGCGGTAAGTTGAGAGAGCCGGAGTGGTTGGGCGGTTGACACGTGTTATTAGAGTAAAAGCTTATCCGGGTTAGGGATGAAATTCAGGAAGGCCTGGAAATTTGCTTTGTATTTCCGTTTGTCAAGCTTATAATAGAAAGCTCCTTTTTTGGAGTTGGCTTTATCTTTTTCTTTTTGTTTGATGAGGAGCTCGGTCGACAGGACCTTGCGGCTGAAATTGCGATTGTCGAAGGCGGTATCGTAGATGCCTTCGTAGAGGATCTGGAGCTGAGGGATGGTAAATTTAGCGGGCAGCAGCTCGAACAGGATGGGGTGAAGAGCTGCCTTGTAGCGAAGCTGTCGTTTCGCGATGTCTACCATTTTTTTATGATCGAAGATAAGGTCGGGCATTTTTTTGACGTGGAACCATTCGGCGTGGTATTCGTTGCTGAGCTGTTTTTCGTATTGATGGATGTCGATGAGGGCGAAGTAGGCGATGCTAAGGGTTCTTTCGACGGGATCGCGGTCGGGTTCGCCGAAGGCTTTCATCTGTTCCATGTAGACGCCTTCGAGGCCGGTGAGTCTTTTCAGAATACGGTTGGCAGCTTGTTCCAGGCTTTCTTCTTCCCGGAGGAAACCGCCCATGAGGCTCCATTTTCCTCTTTCCGGTTTTAGGCCTCTTTGTACCAGCAGCAACTTGATATCATTTCCGTCGAATCCGAAAATTATACAGTCGACTGCCACCAGAATACGAGTTTCTCCCGGATAACGATTCATAATCCCGATATTGATTTATATTATAGCTGTGAATATACTACCAAAACTTTACATAGAGTGCCATCAAAATGACTATTGTAATGATGATAAGGACTAAGGTGGATGGTTTTACTTTAAACATTTCCTTGTCGAGCTCGAAGGACTTAGGATTGATCTTAGGTCCACCGAGGCTGAGTCCAACCATTACGATGATGGTAAAGAAGAAGGCCAGTCCCATACAGATGAGGAAGGGTATTTGCCAGACGGTCTGGGTTATCCCGTTCTCTACGATCTGGGTGGGGTAGGCGGTATAGAGAAATGTCTCGTGTCCCAGCATCTGCGGGGCGAATTCATTGAAGAAGACGGACAGTACGAAGCCGGTGATGAGGCCTGCGATGGCGGCGGTGCCGGTGGTCCTTTTCCAGAACATGCCGAGGATGAACATGGCGAATACGCCGGGGCTGATGAAGCCGGTATATTTCTGAATGAAGGTAAATCCACCTTGTCCGCCGATGCCGAGAAAGTCTTTCCAGGTGAAGATGATGCCTACAAACATGGCAATGACGACGGCCAGGCGACCTGTCCAGACCATTTTCTGTTCGTCTGCGTCTTTGTTGAAGTATTTTTTATGGATGTCGAGGGTATAGATGGTAGATATGCTATTGACCTTACCTGCGAGGGAAGACACGATGGCTGCGGTAAGGGCGGCGATGGACAAGCCTTTTAGTCCGGAGGGCAGGAATCCAAGGACTGCGGAATAGGCGTAATCCTTTCTGCCATCGGGGAGCTGGAGGTGGCCGTGTTTATAGAGAACAAAGGCAGCGATGCCGGGGAGCATAACGATGACGGGCATCATCAGCTTGAGAAAGCCGGCAAAGAGGATGCCTGTGCGGGCTGTCTGGAGGTTGGCGCCCAGGGCCCGTTGGGTGATGTATTGATTGCAGCCCCAATAATTGAGGTTGACGACCCATTGACCGGCGGCGTACATGAGGATACCGGGCAGGACGAGGTATTTATCCACTTCCAGCTGGGGTGTGGAGGCGGTTGGTTTGTGGAAGATCATTTTGAAATGTTCGGGCGCGTCTTTCATCATAGCATTGAAACCGGCGAGGGCGCTGTGGCCGAGGCCGAAGCTTTCTGAAACGACGGTGAGCGCGAGATAGGTGGTGGCAAGGCCCCCGATGATGAGTACACCTACCTGGATCACGTCGGTGAAGCCGATGACTTTCATGCCGCCGAGGGTGATCAGCAGGGAGAAGACGGCCAGGCCGATCATTATGATATGGAGGTTGTCGCCGCCGACGAGTCCGTTGATGGCTACGGCTCCGAGGTATAGAATGGAGGTGAGGTTGACGAAGACATAGAGCAGGAGCCAGAAGATGGCCATGATCAGGGCTACGGTCTCGTTGTAGCGTGTCTTCAGGAACTGCGGCATGGTAAAGATCTTATTCTTCAGGTAGACCGGGATGAACCATACTGCGATGATGATGAGGGCCAGGGCGGCTATCCATTCATAGGCTGCGACGGCTATGCCGGCGAAGAAGCCTTCGCCGCTCATTCCGACGAATTGTTCCGCGGAGATATTGGAGGCGATGAGGGAGGCGCCGATGGCCCACCAGGTGAGGGAGCCTTCTGCAAGGAAGAAGTCTTTTGTGTCAGTAACTGTCTTCTTTTTTCTTTTATAGATCCAGAGGCCGTAAGAGGCGACCAGGATAAAGTAGATGATGAAGACGATGTAGTCGGCTGTTACGAGATTTTTATTCATATGCAAGCAATCGTTTGTCTACGGTTATTTATAATATGCTTCGTTCCAGCGGAGTTCGTTCCGGAACTGGTAGAGGTCGGTATTTTTTCCGATGAGGGCGAATTCGATGCCGGCCATATCGGCAAAGTCGCGCATGTGTTCAGCCGTGAGGTTCTGGCTATATCCCGTATGGTGGGCGCCGCCTGCCTGGATCCAGGCGGAGCAGCCGGTCTTCATGTCGGGGTAGGGTTTCCAGAGGACGCGGGCTACGGGCAGTTTTGGCAGCTGATGGGTTGGGGCGATGGCTTCTACTTCGTTGACGAGGAGGCGGAAGCGGTTGCCCATGTCCACGATGGAGGCGTTGATTGCGGGTCCGGCTGCGGAGTTGAAGACGAGCCGGACGGGGTCGGCTTTTCCGCCGATGCCCAGGGGGTGGATCTCGCAGGTCGGTTTGCCGGCTGCGATGGACTCACAGATCTCGAGCATGTGTGCGCCGAGGACCATATTATTGCCGGGTTCGAAATGGTAGGTATAATCTTCCATAAAGGAATTACCGCCGGGTAATCCGCTGCCCATTGTTTTCATGGCGCGGACGAGGGCGGCTGTTTTCCAGTCGCCTTCACCGGCGAAGCCATAACCGCTGCCCATGAGGCGTTGGGCTGCGATGCCGGGCAGCTGGGTCATGCCGTGAAGGTCTTCGAAGGTATCGGTAAAACCTTTGAAGCTGCCTTCTTCGAGGAAGGTGCGAAGGCCCAGCTCGATGCGGGCGGCTTCCCGCAGGGAGTTGTGCTGTTCTGCTCCCTTACGCAGGGAATCGGCCAGTGTGTAGGTATCATCGTATTCTTTTACGAGCTGGTCGATGGCTTTGTCGGTAATGCTGCCGATGGTTTTAACGAGATCGCCGATGCCATAGGTATTGACGGAGTAGCCGAATTTCATCTCTGCTTCTACTTTGTCGCCTTCTGTGACGGCGACGTAGCGCATGTTGTCGCCGAAGCGGGCGAATTTTGCGCCCTGCCAGTCCTGCCAGCCCGCGGCGGCGCGGGTCCAGGCGTTGAGCTGGTCCAGAGTTTCCGGGTCCTGCCAGTGGCCTGTGATGACTTTACGGTCGAGGCGCATGCGGGACATGATGAACCCAAATTCCCGGTCGCCGTGGGCGCTCTGGTTAAGGTTCATGAAATCCATATCGATGGTATCCCAGGGGATGTCCCTGTTAAACTGGGTATGCAGATGGACCAGCGGTTTATTGAGGATGCGCAGGCCGCCGATCCACATTTTTGCCGGGGAGAAGGTATGCATCCAGGCGATGATGCCGATGCAGTTAGCAGTGGTGTTGGCTTCCTGGCAGGTGGCGTAGATCTCTTCCGGTGACTTGACAGTGGGGCGGAAGACTACGGTAACGGGAATTTGTTTGGCCTGGCTAAGTGATTTTGCGATGGTTTGGGAATGTGCTGCTACTTGTTTTAAAGTTTCTTCGCCGTAGAGGTGCTGGCTGCCGGTGACGAACCAGACTTCGAGTTTTTTCAGATCCATGTACTATTGTTTTGTGCCCTGAGGGTGGGCGTGATAGTTATGATTTTATTGTCCGTAATAGGAGTCCGGACCGTGTTTGCGTTCGTAATGTTTTTTTATCAGGGAATCTTTCAGCCGGGGTGCGACTGCGCTGATCTGTTCGGTAAGGTAGGCCATCTGTGCGATGCTTTCGAGGACGGCGCTGTTGTACACTGCTTTCTCGGGTGTCTTACCCCAGGTGAAGGGGGCGTGGTTCCCTACGAGTACCATTTCCACCTCTTCATAGCTAAGTCCTTTATCGTGGAAGGTGTTGATGATCTGGAAGCCTGTCTGGTATTCATAATCTCCCTGGATCATTTCATCATTCATTGGCGGGGCGCAGGGGATATCGACTGTGTTGTGGTCGGCATGTGTGGTGCCGAAGATGGGGATATCCCGTTGGGCCTGTGCCCAGGAGGTGGCGTAGGTGGAATGGGTATGGACGATGCCACCGATGTTTTCCCAGTGTTTGTAGAGAACGGCATGGGTCAGGGTATCGGAGGAGGGGCGGAGTTTGCCTTTTACGACTTTGCCGTCGAAGTCGACGATGACCATTTTGTCGGGTGTAAGCTCTTCGTAAGGCACGCCGCTTGGTTTGATGGCAAAGAGGCCGAGGTCACGGTCTGCAGCGCTGACGTTGCCAAAAGTGAAGAGGACCAGCCCCAGCTTTGGGAGACGCATATTGGCTTCGTAGGCGGCTTCGCGGATGTGGGTGTATTTGCTCATGGGATCATTTGTTGTGTTGCGGTGGATATTTTGAAGATAGATCCATATTGTGTTGCAATGGATATTTTGGGTATGGACTCATGGGTTTACGGTGGTTTCGGCTTCGATAAATGCGCCTAGTTTTTCGTAGGCTGTAAAGCGTTGGGCGTAGCTGTTTACCCGGCTTGGGTCGGGAGTATAAGTGGCATCGAAGCCCTGTCCGATGGCTGCCATGGCGTCCTCTACTTTTGGATAGAGGCCGGCTGCGGTGGCGGCGAACATGGCTGCACCGAGGGCGCAGGTTTGTTCGGAGCTGTGGATGCGGATGGGCATGTTCATTACGTCGGCCATCATCTGCATAATAAAGGGTGACTTTTTGGCTACTCCACCCAGGCCGATGAGGCCATGTACGGGAACTTTTTCGCGGATGAAGCGGTCTACGATGGTTTTGGCTCCGAAGCAGGTGGATTCCACGATGGCTCTGAATAAACGGGGAGCGTCGCTACCCAGGCCGAGGCCGGTGACGGCTCCTTTGAGAAGCTGGTTGGCATCGGGTGTGCGGCGGCCGTTGAACCAGTCGAGGGCCAGTTCGGCTTGCGGATCGGGGGGTAGGGCTGCGGCCTGGCGGCTGAGCTCGGGAATTATTTTGTCGATGATGGTTGTAAGCTGTGCGGCGCTGATGAAATCCGTACCCAGCTGCCGGAGGGGCCAGGACAGGAGGTCGCGGAACCAGGCATAGGCGTCGCCGAAAGCAGACTGACCGGCTTCCATGCCCATCATGCCGGGGATGACCGAGCCCGGGACCTGTCCGCAGATACCTTTTACAAGTTTGCCTTTTACTTCGTCCAGGGGGGCGACGAGCATGTCGCAGGTGGAGGTGCCCATGACCTTGCTGAGGTGGTAGGGTTCGATCTGGCCGCCGACGGCTCCCATGTGGGCGTCGAAGGCGCCTACGCCTATGATGGTATTGGCGGGCAGCCCGAGGCGTGCCGCCCATTCGGGAGAGATCTGGCCGGCCGGCTGATCAGCCGGATATGTTTTTGTGAAAAGGCGGGAGGTGAAGCCTTGCAGCAGCGGATCGAGGGATGCAAAAAAGGCATCGGGGGGGAAACCGCCCGCGCCAAATTCTGTTGCCCAGAGGGCTTTATGGCCTGCTGCGCAGACGCTGCGTTTCATTTCGGCAACGTGCCGGCCGCCGGTAAGGAGGAAAGGGATCCAGTCGCAGTGTTCCACCCAGGAATGACATGCCTTTCTAACGGCGGGGTCAACACGAAGGATATGGAGCAGCTTGGCCCAGAACCATTCGGAGGAATAGACTCCGCCGACAAACTGGAGGTAGTTGACGGGAAATGTTTGGGCGTGGCTATTGATCTCTGCTGCTTCTTTTACGGCGGTGTGATCTTTCCAGAGTACGAACAGGGCGTTAGGATTTTGTTCGAAGCCGGGGAGCAGACCTAAGGGAGTACCGGTCTCGTCGACGGCTACGGGTGAGGAGCCGGTGGTATCGACGGAGATGGCTCTGACTGCTGCTGCTACTGCGGGGCCGGCCTGCAGGAGGCAGGCTTTGATGGTATGTTCGAGTCCTTCGATGTAGTCCAGGGGATGCTGACGGAACCTGTTCCCGGCGGGATTGCAATATAACCCGTCTTTCCAGCGGGGGTAATGATATATGGCCGATGCTATTTCGCTGCCATTGGCAGCATTGACGATGAGGGACCGTACGGAGTCTGTTCCGTAATCCAGTCCTATTACAAAGTTATCTTTTCCCATATGGCTCTATGTAGGATATTCCTTCTTTTTTGGGCGGATGGAATTCCTGTCAAAATAACATTTAATTTCCGGGTTTTTAAAAAATATTTTAGCAGAGGCGGGCTGTCTTGCAGGGGCGTTGGTTGGTCGTCCATGTATAAACCATCCCTTTAGATTTGTCCAATTTTTCGTGGAAGAGGCGCACTAAAAATAATCTTAGTGAGGGAGAGCGGTACTCGTTTTGTGCCGGCTTTGGCTGTCATTGGAAAGCGGGGGAATTGAAGCCGTCGGGATAGTGGAAAAAAGATCAGGGGAACAGTAGAGGGAAGGATCCCCTGATATATTATTTAAAATTAAATCCCAGAGCCATAACCAAATTTTTAATGTCGGGGGTAAGATACGTAAAAATTACTTTATGATACATTATACTGATTAAAAAATATCAATAGCGTATCTAACAAAGCTAGAAGGCGTTGATTCATAGAAACTTATCTTCGCTTTTGCGTATTGGTTATACCAGAAATAGACTAAATTGTCTTGCCCCTCAAACCGCCGGAGAAAATGGAAAAAAAGACTAAAATTAATAGGATCAAGGCTGTCTTAGCAGAAAAAGATATATCGCATAAAGACCTGGCGATCAGAGTAGGCATTGCGCCCAACAGTGTTACACGCATTTGTAACAACGAATTTCAACCTACCTTAAAGCTGCTTCGGGAGATTGCCTTAGCATTGGATGTGGATATCCGGGAATTGCTGATCCCGACCCGGAATTTCTGAGAAAATTGTCTTATTGGAGGGGAGTAGCACGATCTGCAAGTGTTTATTGCCTGTTCATCCGGGGTGGAACCGGACGCGCGGAATTGGGTATCTTTAGGGCTAAACCTGACACTAAAGATGACTATGACCAGACGATGTTTTCCATGGCTGCTGATTACCATTTTTTATAGTTTTTCTGTATCCGCCCAGCGGGCAGGGGTGGACACAGTTATCCTGGACAGTTTGAAACGGGGATTGTCAAAGGCGCAGACTGCGCAGGTTAAAATACAATTCCTGTTATCGCTGGCGCAGCTTTCTGTTGACTCTGCGTTGTCTACATCCTATAGTAACCAGGCGGTGGAGGTTGCGGAAATGAGCCGCGACCGGAAGCTTATGGCAAGCACGTACCTGCTTAAAGGGAGGCGGTATCTGAATAATACATCATTAGCGGAGAATCTGGACAAGGCATTGGCCGATCTTCACCGGTCGGAACAGATCGCCAGGGAGAATGATCTTGAATATTTTTTGGAGGAGAGTTATAGATATCAGGCGATCGCCTGGCATAATAAGGGCGACGATGAGAAAGCGCT
Organism: Puia sp.; assembly: GCA_036499285.1. Classification (GTDB taxonomy): domain Bacteria; phylum Bacteroidota; class Bacteroidia; order Chitinophagales; family Chitinophagaceae; genus Puia. The sequence goes on from DASYEB010000014.1 coordinate 140,975, forward strand.
TTCACTGAGCAACCAGGCCATTTCTCTGGCCGGAAACACTGAAAACGATTCGGTGAAGGTCCATGCCTATATCGGTATGGGAGATCAGTATATGCAGATGGGTGAAAAGCTTCTTTCTTTCCGGAATTTCCTGGAGGCGCTGTCGGTGGCTGAGAGTAGCGGAAATGAAGGCTTATTGGGTACTGTCTATACTTACCTGAGACGGTTCTATGCGAGTATACACGAATATCCCAAGGCAATAGATTACGGGATGAAGGAATATGCGATCGACAGAAAGAACTGGAACGTTTTCCAAATGGTTCCGGATGAGTATGAGATGGGTGATCTTTTTGCAAAGAACAACCAGGAAGACCTGGCTCTGAAGATGTACGAGAATGCCATTGCGCTGGCCGATTCCGTGCATTATGATCTGCTGAAGATCGACCCTTATTTCCGCATTTTCAACATGTACTTCAACAGCAAGCAGTATGTAAAGGGACTGAATTATCTGAAGGCCCATCAGCAGGTAATAACTATCCTGACGGGAATAGGTTATAAATCTTTTATAGACCAGGTTTATGGTATGACCTTTTCCGAGCAGAGAAAGTTTGACAGTGCGGACTACTACTTCCGGCTGGCTGAGCCGGACATGGAGAAAAAAGGCAGCCCTTCTGCGCATTTTGACTTCTACAGCGCTGTCGGGGACGATTATGTTCGAAGAAAGGAATATGTACGAGCGATCTCTTATTATAAAAAGGCGTTTGATATAGGGGAGGCTATAAAGGATATGAGCTACCAGCAAACCAGCGCCAAATTACTGGATTCGGCCTATCAGCTATTGGGCGATTATAAGTCTGCCCGGTTTTACAATACGCGTTATCATGACCTGGAAGACAGGTTGAGAGAAATGAGCCGGGAGTCGGATCTTTTGAAATTGGAGGTGGAAAGTGATAACCAGCGCAGGGAGCGGCTGATGCGGGACGAGGAGGCGAGGATGGAACACCGGCATAATGTACAGTATATGGGATTTACGGTGGGGTTGGTTTTATTGTTCATCGTCCTGGTGTTGTTGGGATGGTTTGCTGTGCCGGCCGGCGTGATCCGGGCCCTGGGTTTTTTGTCGTTTATCTTTCTTTTTGAGTTTATCATCCTGCTGGCGGACAAGAATATTCAGCGCTGGACGCATGAGGAGCCGTGGAAGGTGCTGGTGATCAAGATCGGATTGGCGGCTATCCTGGTTCCCCTGCATCACTGGCTGGAACACAAGGTGATACACTATCTCAGTCATCGGAAGCGGGTAAGCCGGGAGACGAAAGCACCGGTGCCCGCGGAGGCGTGATCGGGGGAAGTGTCCCGAAAGCGAATTTTATTCTGAGAATTTGTATATTTGCATAATAAAATATGGAAATAACGCTTGATACCATCGATCTGCGAATACTCCGGCTTATGCAGGAGAATGCCCGTATATCAAATGTGGAGCTGGCGAGGGAGCTGGAGATGGCGCCTTCGGCCATGCTGGAAAGGGTAAAGAAGCTGGAGCAGAAGAAAGTGATCCTGCATTATACTGCGCAGGTCAATCCGGCTACTGTGGGGCAGAAGCTGCTGGCATTCATTTTTATAAAAACCAATGATGGTTTTGGTTCTGCTGTGACGGGGCCGGCTCTTGCAAGGATCCCGGAGGTGCAGGAGGTACACAATATTGCGGGCGATGATTGTTATCTCGTCAAGGTCCGAACGGCCGATTCGGCGGGGCTGATGGCGTTGATGCGAAATGAGTTCGCCCAGATCCCTACCATTCATTCTACCAAGACCACGATAGTTCTTGAAACTGTGAAAGAAGAACAGAAAATAAAGATCCCAGATCTCTTAAAATAACAGCCGTCAAGATAACGGCCGCCAAAATAACAGTTATGTCCTCTCCTTCTAACAGACCTGCCTCCACGATGATGGTCGTGGTTGCTTTTGCTATCGTATATATCGTTTGGGGGTCCACCTATTTTTTTATCCAGCTATCGGTTGCGCATATTCCGCCGATGATGGTTGGGGTATTGCGATTCCTGCTGGCGGGCGTGTTGATGTTATCGTGGTGTTTGTTTACCGGGGAGACGTTGTTTAACTGGAAAGTGATGCGGCCGGCTATCGTAAGCGGTCTGTTGTTGCTGGGGCTGGGTAATGGTGCGCTGATCTGGTCGGAGCAGTATGTTCCCAGCAGCCTGGCTGCTATCCTGCTGGCTTCGGGTCCGGTTTGGTTTGTGGTGCTGGACAAGGGGAAGTGGAAGGAGAATTTCCGGAGCCGGTCGACCATTTTTGGATTGGTTGTTGGGTTTGGGGGGGTGTTACTTTTATTTACGGAGCAGCTAAGGGGTGTAGTGAGCGGCGGAACTGGTGAGGCAGGTAGTGCGGGAACGGAGCGGCATATGGAAATGGTTGCCCTGGTCGTACTGGTCTTAGGTTCGATCTCGTGGGCATCGGGCTCTCTTTATTCCAAGTACAGGTCGGTGAGTGGCAGCAGCAATGCGGTGAATGCGGGCTGGCAGATGTTTGCGGCGGGGGTTGCTTTTATCCCGGCGAGTCTGATCAGCGGGGAGTGGGCGCAATTCCATCCGGCGGAAGTTGCGATGTCGTCGTGGATGGGGGTCTTATACCTGGTGACAATGGGGTCGCTGGTGGGGTACAGTGCTTTTGTGTGGCTACTGCAGGTGAGGCCGGCCACGCAGGTGAGCACACATGCTTATGTAAACCCGGTGGTAGCAGTAATATTGGGTGTGTTCTTTGCCGGGGAAAGGATGTCCCTGTTGCAGCTGACGGGGCTGGCTGTCATACTGATCAGTGTCCTGCTGATCAATTTGTCCAAATACCGGAGCGGGCTTCCGGCGGGGCGGAAGGCAAGCCGGAAAGCTATTGCTGCGGAATAACTTGTACATTACTACTATATTGATGTCATTTTCCATAGAATTCAACCAGAAAGGGAGATAATTTGTTAAATTGGTGCCGAAGGGGAAACCACCCCTGAAAACACGGGCCAATGGATTATAGCAGTATTTTAGAACAGGCACAGCATTATGTCCGATCTTTTTTTGACACGCATGTCAATGACAGGCTTTTATACCATAACAGGAAGCATACGGAGCAGGTGGTGGACGCGGCTGTGCAGATCGCGCAGCATTATCAGCTGAACGATGAGGAGTTTTTTACCGTAAAAGTTGCAGCCTCTTTTCATGATATCGGTTATCTAACGGGGGCGGGGCCTGGTCATGAGGAGAGGGGGGCGAACATGGCGGAATCTTTCCTGGAAGGCACGGGGGTAGACAGAGGAATTATCGATTCCATACGGAAATGTATCGTGGCTACGCAGCTGCCTCAGCGGGCCGTCGCCCTGGTGGAGCAGATCGTGTGTGACGCGGATCTTTATCACCTGGGGACGGATAGTTTTGGCGACCGGAACAAGCTGATGCGGAAGGAGGCGGAGGCGACGCATCATAAGAAGATAAGCAAGGAGGAGTGGCGGAAGGGAACGATCCGGTTCCTGGAAAGCCATCATTATTATACGGATTATTGCCGGTTACTGCTGAACGAGAAACAGCAGGAGAACCTGGATAAATTAAGGGCGAAGGCCCCGGATCCGGAGGAAGAGAAAGGCAATGTGCTGAATGGGTTGCTGCGGCAGCATGGCTTGCTGGAATCGGGGGCACTTGCAGGTGGGAATGGCAATCCTTTGGAAGGGTTGTTGCGTAAAGCCGGGGTTAGTGAGTCGCAGCCCAACCAGGAGGAAACGCAAAAGGCTGTAAAGGAAAAGAAGGATAAAAAGAAAGATCCGGGGCGTGGGATAGACACCGTATTCCGAATCACGTCGAATAACAATCAGCGACTGAGCTCCCAGGCGGACAGCAAGGCGCATATTCTGATCCAGGTGAATGCCATTATCATTTCGGTACTGCTGAGCCTGTTACTGCGAAAGATCGAAGACCACACCAATCTTGCCATACCCGCCACCCTATTGTTGTTTGTCAACCTGATCACGATCATTTTTTCAATACTCGCGACCAGGCCGCATATTCCACCGGGGACGTTCACGAAGACGGACCTGGATGAAAAAAAGGTGAATCTGTTGTTTTTCGGGAATTTTTACCGGATGACCCTTGAGGAGTATGCCGGGGGCATGCTGATCATGATGGATGATAAGGATTTCCTTTATGGCAGCCTGATCCGGGATGTATACTACCAGGGGATCGCCCTGGGAAAAAAATACCTGTGGCTGCGATGGTCCTACAATGTGTTTATGTACGGGCTGATCGCATCCGTAATGGCATTTTTGATCGCTGCTCTTGCTTTCCCGTCCAAGTAGGGAGAGAGGGCGGCATAAACAGATTTTTATGCAAAAGACCGTCGTCCATGTCATTAAGGAGATGGAGGGGGCCGAGCAAGTCGAATCCTGCCTCTCCTTCCGGGGATTTGTAAATTTCCTGAAGGAAAGGCGGCGGGAAGAAAAGACCATGCGGGTCAAATATCTTGACTTTGTCATCCATCACTTTGAACAGCGTCTGAATGGGAAAGACCTGATCGGGATCGAAGAGATGGATCAGTATGGGGACTTGCTGGAGCTGATGTATTCCTCTATTTTTCCTGCGGTAACCGAAGAAGGGGACAATATGTGGGCCCTATCGATACCGGTCCACCCTACTTTTTTTTATGGGACCGATACCTTTTATGACCTGCTGCGGGATCCCGGCAGCAAAGAGGTAAAGGTGTGCATGATGGAGAAGAACAATAAGGTTCGTAATAAGCTGAACCTGGAGCTTATCTATTCCAACATCCTGAAGAAGCTGTACAATATCGATCTTCCTGCCAAGAGAAGCGTGATCCGGTCGTGGCTGAACGAGGATACCGGGCTGAGCAGCTTTTACCAGCTTAACATCGACACCCGGTTTACGGAGGTCGTACCCAAGGGGCCGCTGCCCGAGATCGATCCAAAACTGTTCAGCTCCCACAAACCGATAACCGAGATCCTGGCCTGGCTGACGGAACATATTCCGTTGTCGATGGTCCGGTTCGAGGGCATCTCGGCTATTACGCTGACAGATATCACGGAAGACTATGTGGTGGATAGTATTAAGAATATCATTCTGAACCCGAATGACTACCATGCGACGTCGGCCCATCAGGATGATGTTATTCATTATCTGAAGGTACTGGCGGCCAAAGGAGACATCGACTTTGGACTCGTGCCTTTTATGAAGGTCAACGGACGTCCTGTTTTTACCGATGATGTCTGTAACCATAGTGTACTGGCGAAGGGAATGATGGACGATGTGGAGATGGAAAAGAACTACCTGGGTATGGTGGAGCGGTATTTCCTGGACCCGCAGCTGGTGGTATTTGAAACTATACCGGCTTACCAGAAGGACGAGCATTTTTTTCTGGCTCCGTTGCGTAATGAAAAGGTCAGGAGCTATGGGCTGATACCGGTGTATTATAATAACAAGCTGGCCGGTGTGCTGGAGGTTTCTTCGCATACTGAAAATTGTGTAGATCATGATCTGCTGGCAAAATTGGATGTGGTGATCCCTTTGCTGGCTCAACTGCTGCAGCGGAGCATTGACGAGTTCGATGCGCGGATCAAGTCTGTCGTCAAAGAAAATTTTACTTCGATACAGCCTGCTGTCGAATGGAAATTCAATGAGGCTGCCTGGCATTTTGAGCAATTAAGGCAATTGGGGGAATATCCTCCGGTGCTCGAAACGATATACTTCAAAGATGTCTACCCGCTGTATGGGGCTATTGATATCCGTAATTCGACTATCGAGCGAAACAGCGCGTTGCGGCTGGACCTCCAGGTACAATTTGAGATCCTGACGGCGACGTTGTATACGCTGCAGCAATCGGTGAACCTGCAATTGATGGAGGAGCTGCTGTACCAGGCCAGGAAATGGCAGAAAGCATTGAATGGGGCGATGACTACGGCTGATGAGCTAAGTCTGAACTCTTTTCTGAAAGACAAGATCGGCGGCTTCCTGGAGCATTTCAAGGAGAGCCGGCCGGAGGTAACCGAGCTGGTGATGCCTTACCTGGAGGCTATCGATGAAACGACCGGGATCGCTTTTGCTCACCGGCGGGACCTGGAGACATCCTTCCAGTTGATCAACAAGACTATCAACAGGCATCTCGAGCAGGCGACCGAGGAGATACAGAAGTCCTATCCTTCTTATTTTGAGAAGTTCAGGACGGATGGGGTTGAATACGATATCTATATTGGCCAGTCTATCGCCCCGGATCGTCCTTTCGACATATTGTACCTGCGTAATCTGCGGCTCTGGCAGCTGAACTCCATGGCTACGATCGTGCAGCTAACGAATGCCTTGTTGCCGCAGATGCCGGAACAGCTGCTGACCACGCAGCTGATATTTGTTCATTCCTCTTCCATCGACATCAGCTTCCGCAAGGATGAAAGGCGGTTTGATGTAGAGGGAGGGTATAATATCCGCTACCAGGTGGTAAAGAAGCGGATCGATAAGGTGCATGTAAGGGAGACCAATGAACGGTTGACCCAGCCGGGCAAGATCGCCATTATCTATCTGAATGAGCGTGAGGCCGAAGAGTACAGGGGTTATATCCGTTATCTACAGGAAAAGGGCATTCTCAATGCGGAGGTCGAGAACCTGGAACTCGAGGAGCTGCAGGGGGTCAGCGGGCTGCGGGCGCTGCGGGTCGGAGTGAATGTGGAGCACAGGGCGGGGAATGGATCAAAGAAAGAGGAGATCCGTTTGGAAAGGGCAGAAAGTGAGATCGGAAGGTGAGTCGCGGCTGTAAAAATTAAGGTGGGCGCTGACGAAGAGATCGGACGAGAAAAAATCATGATATGCGGAAACGGATCGCGATTCGGGTCTTTTATATTTTTTATATAGGGCTGTTCACTTCTTTTACGGGTTGCCGGGAACCGGTGCAGCAGACGATTTCTCCGCCGGGTTATGACCTTGCGGCGCCGAAGAAGTTTTTGATGAATGATGTCCTCCATGAGATATCAGGGATCGTATTGCTGAGGGGAAATCCCGACACTATGTATGCCATCGAGGATGAGGACGGCAAACTATTTTATATTCATTTAGGGGATGGTAAGTATCCTTACTGGAAGTTTGGCAAACGGGGCGACTATGAAGACGTTGCGATACTTGACAATAAGGAATTCGTCGTGTTACGGAGTGACGGAAGTCTTTTTGTATTCCCGATAGACCGGGCGCGGATGGAGAAGGATAGCGAAGGGTCAAAGAAAAGTGAACAGGACCTGACCCGGGTCTACGAAAACATTTTGCCGGCGGGGGAATATGAAGGTCTTTATGCAGACGGGGATAACGGGCTCGTCGCATTGTGTAAGAATTGCGCGGACGATGACCAGCGGGATGAAGTATCCGGATATATCGTGCAATACAATGCCGGACATGAGCTGGCGGTAACGAGTCATTTCCTGGTGGCGGTGAATCCTGCGACGCTGACTAGCGAGCATAAAAAGGTCAGGTTCCATCCTTCCGCGCTGGCGCGGCATCCGGTGACGAAGGAATGGTATATCCTTTCTGCTGTCAACAAGGTTTTGCTGGTGCTGGATGATCAATGGAAGCTGAAGATGACCTATCCCCTGGCTCCAGGTCTGTTCAAGCAGCCGGAGGGGCTGGCATTCGATGGGAAGGGGAATATGTATATCAGCAATGAGGGAGCGGGAGGCAATGCGAATGTTCTGCTATTTAGTTATAAAACTGTTTTATGAGAAAAATTATACGAATCATCAGCCTGGCATTTATTGTAGCGGGGAATTTTCATGTTGTATATGGTCAGGGCGCGGGCGCGCAAAATGACCGCGTTGTGCAGCGTCTGTTCCTGGTAGGGGATGCCGGAGAGCTAAAGGATGGGCATCATCCGGTATGTGACTGGTTAAAGCAGCATGTGGACTGGAATGACAGCAGCAATGTGCTGGTTTATTTAGGCGACAATGTTTACCCGCGTGGTGTGCCGGCGGATGGCAGTGCGAGGCTGGATGAAGCCAAAAAGATCCTGGATTATCAGCTGTCGGTAGTGGCGGGGAAGAAGGCCAGGGCGTTTTTTGTGCCCGGTAATCATGACTGGAGGCAAGGCAAGCCCGGTGGCTGGCAGCAGGTGAAGAATGAGGAGAACTATATCATGTCATTGGGGATGCCCAATGTCGACTACCTCCCGAAGGGCGGTTGCCCGGGACCGGTAGCGGTTGAACTAGGAGAAAAAGTCGTGTTGGTCGGCATGGACAGCCAGTGGTGGCTGCAGGATGAAGGTCAACGGCCCGGGGTCGAGTCTGCCTGTGACTGTAAGGACGAGAAGGCTATAACCAATGCATTACACGATATCATCGGCACTTATCCCGACAAGCTGATCGTGCTGGCGATGCATCATCCATTATATACGCATGGTGAGCATGGGGGATATTATACTATCAAGCAACATATTTTTCCGCTGACGGACCTGAAGCCTGGTCTATGGATCCCGCTACCGGTGATAGGGTCCCTCTATCCTATAAGCCGGGGGATATTCGGGAATGTCCAGGATGTAAACAACCCCCGTTACAAAGATATGCGGGAGGCGGTGGAGGGGGTGATCGCCGGGCATAGCAATGTAGTGCATGTGGCTGGGCATGAGCATACTTTACAATTGCTGGAGCATGATAGCGTCTATTATGTCGTCAGTGGCGCGGGTTCGAAGAATACACGGGTTAAGAAGGGGAAGTATTCGCTGATGGCAAGGGAGGAGCAGGGTTTTTCTGTGATCGAGGTTCGGGAGAGCGGGGCTTCGGAGATCAAATTTTACTCGGTAGATGCAACCGACATGGGACAGACCTTTTATAGGGCGGAGTTGCCACCCTTAAAGCCAAAGCCAAATGTGGAGGAGCTTGCAAAGACCTGGCCCGATTCGGTGACCGTAGCGGGAGACTCTGAATTCATTGCCGGGGGATTCAAGCGTTGGTGGTTGGGCACCAATTACCGGAAGGAGTGGTCGATACCCATCAAGGTGAAAGTATTTGACATGACGGGCTGGACGCCTTTGCAAAGGGGTGGCGGGAATCAGACCCGGTCGCTCCGGCTGGTAAATACAGAAGGCAAGCAATATGTGTTGCGGGGGGTGCGGAAATATGTTACAGAGGGTGCGTTGCCGGTGGCTGTGGCGAAGGATGCGCTGGTGCAGGACCTGGTGACGGATGGGGTATCTGCTTCTTATCCTTATGCGGCGATGTCGATACCGCCGCTGGCGGAGGCGCTGCATGTGCCGCATGCCAGTCCGCAGATGGTGTTCGTGCCGGATGATCCGAGGCTGGGTAAGTTCCGCAGCGACTATTCCAACCTGTTTGCTTTCCTGGAGGAGCGTGAGCCGGGCAATGGGAAGAAGACCTATAATATGGAGGACATCGACAAGAAGCTGTTCGGGGACAATGACAATAGCGTCAATCAGCATCGGGCCCTACAGGCGCGGCTGCTGGATATGTTCGTGATGGATTTTGACCGGCATGAGGATCAGTGGCGCTGGGAGGCGGATGACAACGGGAAGGGGAAGCTGTTTTCGCCGGTACCGCGTGACAGGGACCAGCCCTTTTTTATCAACGAGGGGGTATTACCGTGGATAGCGGGCAGTGCATTCCTGGCGCCGCAGCTGCAGGGTTTCCGGCCAAAGGCAAGAAACATCAATACCTATAATACAAATGCACGCAATTTCGACCGTAATTATCTGAATGAGCCGACGGAGAAGGAGTGGCGGGATGATGCGGAGGTGGTGCTGGCTACAATGACGGATTCGCTGATCGAGGCTTCCCTGAGGCTGCAACCGGCTGCGATACATTCCTATTCCATGAATTCCATCATAGCCAAACTGAAGGAGAGAAGGAAGTATTATATGGAAGACATGATGACCTATTACCGGTTCCTCTCGAAACAGGTGAATATCTACGGCAGTGACAAGAATGAGCTATTCGACATCGACCGGAAGGATGGTGATTCGGTGACAGTGACGGTCTATAAAATAAGTAAGGAAGGGAAGACTGATAAAGTAATGTATAACCGGACCTTTTTGGCCAGTGTAACGAAGGAGGTGCGGCTGTATGGAATGGGCGGGGATGACCAGTTCAGGACGCATGGACAGGGTGGGGGAAGGATATTGGTCCGGATCATCGGCGGATCCGGGAATGACGTGTATAAGAACGAAGCGACGGCATCGGCGGTAAAGACCAGGATATATGACCTTAATACCGAGAAGAATGTATTTGAGGGGAATGGTAACTACCGGGAATTCCTGTCGAAGAACCCCAGTGTGAATGCCATCAACCGGCTGGGATTTAAATACAATGTGCTGACGCCGTTGGTGACGGTGGGTTATAACCCGGATGACGGAGTATCTTTAGGGGTAGGGTTCCGTTATGTGACGCAGGGCTTTCATAAGGACCCTTATAAGCAGCTGCATACTTTCTCTCTTGTGCATGCACTGGCGACGAAGGCTTATGCTTTCAAATACAGTTTTGAAGCTATACATGCGATAAGTTCGGCGGACCTGTTGCTGCATGCGGATGTGGAAGCGCCGAGCAATACGACAAACTTTTTTGGTTATGGGAATGAAAGCGTGTATGACAAGAATACGAAGGAAGGAATCCGGTATTACCGGGCGCGTTTCAATAAGTATGATGTAGACCTGCAGCTGCGGAAGCGTTTCGGGACGGTATTCTCCTTTGCGGTGGGACCGGTCTTCCAGTATTTCACGCTGGATAGTGCGGACAATAAGGACAGGTTCGTCAACCAGACGGCTATAAATGGTCTGAACCCGTCGGAGCTGTATTTGTCCAAGGCCTTTGTCGGCGGCCGGGCGACAGCAATTATAGACAACCGGAATGACAAGATACTAACCTCGAGGGGGATTCACTGGGAGACTAACTTCAGCAGCCTGGGGAATCTCAACGATAACAGCCATCCTTATTCCCAGCTGAATTCGGATCTGTCGGTCTTTATGAGCTTTAATACCCGGGCGAATGTGGTATTGTCGTCGAGGGTAGGATATGGGAAGACTTTTGGGAACTATGAGTTCTACCAGGCTCAATTCCTTGGGGGCCTGGAAAACTTGCGGGGGTACCGCAAATTCCGGTTTGCGGGAGATGAGGTTTTCTTTCACAATATCGATCTGCGGGTCAAGCTGGCGGAATTTGAGACTTACTTGTTCCCGGGGTCGTTTGGGCTTCTGTTCTTTAATGATGTCGGCCGGGTGTGGCTGAAGGGGGAGGACAGTAACCAGTGGCATGACGGGTATGGGGGAGGCTTTTGGATCAGCCCGCTGAAGAAGTTGGTTCTATCGGCCAGTTACGGGCAGGGATCGGATGGGGGCGTGGTGCTTATAAAGCTTGGATTCCAGTATTAATCCAGTATCGGGGGCTGATTTGGGGAAAAAATTACTCAGGGGAGGCTGCGGAAAGCCCACCGGGGGCGGAGATAGCGGTTAATTCAGGCAGAGTGAAATAAACTGCTCCTGCCATGCGTTCTCCCTATGAAACCCGGAGCGAACCTACTATGGTGTCTTACCGTTACTTATGTGCCTTACTGTTATTGTTCTATTCGGCCCTGGCCTATCCACAATCAGAGCATCTATCCTTTGAGCATCTGGGGACGGCCCAGGGTTTGTCCCAGAGCAACGTGATCTGTACCTTACAGGACAGCCGTGGCTTTATGTGGTTTGGAACGAGAGAAGGGCTGAATAGGTATGACGGCTATACTTTTACTGTTTACAAGAACAAGATCGGGGATGATAAGAGTCTCGCCAATAACATGATAAATGCTATCGTAGAGGATGACAAAGGTTATCTGTGGATAGGGACATGGGGGGGCGGGCTGGATCGTTATGACCGGAGGACGGATCAATTCGTTCATTACCGGCACAATCCGGCGGACCCGGGCAGCTTGTCGAGCAACCTGGTCTTGTCGCTTCTGAGGGATACCAGGGGGGATATCTGGGTCGGAACGGAAGACGGGGGATTGAACAGGATGGATACGGCAGGCCGATTTGAGCACTATTTCCACCGGCCTTCTGACCGGCAAAGCCTGGGTGATAATTTTGTAAAGGCTATCTGTGAAGATGCGGACCACCAGATCTGGGTGGGAACGGGCGGCGGCTTATGTCGCCTGGAGCGGAAGACGGGTAAGTTCTTTCGCTTTTTGCATGATGAATCGAATCCGGCGTCGATAGACAACATTGCTATTTCGACTCTTTTTGTGGACAGCCGGCAGCGTCTTTGGGTAGGAACTTACAGCGGGCTGGAGCTTTTTGACCGGCAGACGAGCGGGTTCCTGCATTACCGGAAGGACAATCATTCCACTACCGGGATCACTAATAATACGATAAATTCCCTGGCGGAGGATGGACAGGGCAATCTCTGGATAGGAACAGAAAACGATGGTCTGGCCATCCTTAATCCCGGGACTGGTGAATGGCGCCATTATCTGCATGACGATGTCGACGCCTCCAGTATCGGGACCAACTCTTTGTATGGTATATACCGGGATTGCAAGAAAAATATGTGGGTGGGATCTTTTAACGGCGGTGTCGACTTTGTGAACCGGGATGCGCGCAAGTTTGTTCATTACAAGCACAATGCTTCTCCCTTTAGTCTTAGCGACAATCATGTGCTTTGCATCTACGAGGATTTTCATGAAAATTTATGGATCGGTACTGATGGAGGAGGGTTGAACCGGCTTGACCGGAAGACGGAGAAGTTTACGCATTTCCGGCATATCCAGGGCAATCCTTCGAGCATATGCGGGGACTATGTGCTGCGGGTGATGGAAGACGACAAACGTAATCTGTGGATCGGCACCTGGGCTGATGGACTGACCATCTACAATCCCGGGCGCAATACGTATACCCATTACAGAAATGAACGGGGTAATATACACAGTCTGCGGAGCAACAATGTATGGGCTTTGTGCGAGGACAGGAATCACCGGGTCTGGCTGGGCACCTATGGCGGCGGGTTGGAGCTGTATGATCCGGCTCACCGGGGTTTTATTCATTACAATCATAATCCCGATGATACGACCAGTCTTGCGAATGACAAGATACATGCGCTGATGGTGGACAGCAAGGGCCGGATCTGGATAGGGATGGATGGCGGAGGGCTTGATCTTTTTAACCCGGAGACGGGCAGATTCAGGCATTACCGGCATACCGACACGATCAACACTATCTGCAGCAACTATATCAATGGGATCTTTGAGGACAAGGCGGGTAAGATCTGGCTTACGACGACGCAGGGTTTGTCGGAGTTCGATGTGGATGCGGGGCGTTTCACTTCCTATTCGACCAAGGACGGGCTGCCGGATGATGTCTGTTTTGGGATACTGGAGGATTCGACGGGTGTACGCTGGATAAGTACGAATAAGGGTTTGTGCCGATGGGATGCCGCCGCGCAGCGGATAAAGAACTATACCGTATCAGACGGCTTACAGGCCAATGAATTCAAGGAGCAGGCCTGGTGTAAAAGCCGTTCGGGCCTGCTTTATTTTGGAGGGGGCAATGGATTTAATGTCATCTCACCGGAGCATATGCGCTCCGAGCCTTTTGATCCCCCCTTGGTAATGACCAGCTTCCAGATATTTAACCGGGAGGTATCGATCGGCCAGGATGATCAGAACGTTTCGCCTTTGAGTGTTGCGATCGGGGAGACAAAAAAATTGGTGCTGCCCTATAAGAGTTCTGTCATTACTTTTATTTTTTCATCGCTGAATTATACAGACCGGGAGAAGAAGAAATATGCGTTTATGCTGGAAGGATTTGACACAGGCTGGAACTATGTCAATTTCAAACGTTCGGCTACTTATACCAACCTGAGCCCGGGTCATTATACGTTCAAGGTAAAGGGGCTGACCAATGACGGTGAATGGTCGAACAAGGTGTTGAGCCTGCAACTGGAGATCACGCCGGCCTTTTGGATGACGTGGTGGTTCAGGTCGATGCTGATCCTGGTCATCCTGGTGAGCGTGTTTGGGTTCTACCGGTTAAGGCTGAGGACGATGAAACAGCTAAACCGGGAGCTGGAGCGGCAGGTAAAGGAAAGGACCGAACTTCTCACGGCGATGAGCCAGGAAGAGAGAAAAGCGAGGGAGGATGCCGAGCAGGCCAATAAGGCGAAGAGTGTTTTTCTGGCGACCATGAGTCATGAGATCCGTACCCCGATGAATGGGGTGATCGGGATGGCTTCCTTGCTGGCTCAGACTAGCCTGACGCCGCAGCAGCGGGAATATAATACCACCATTATCAACTGCGGGGAAAGCCTGCTGAGCGTGATCAATGACATCCTTGATTATTCGAAGATAGACTCGGGGAAGATGGAGATCGAACAGCGAAATTTCGATCTGCGTCAGTGTATCGAAGAGGTGTTGGGGCTCTTTTACGAAAAAGCGGTAAAATCGGGTTTGCGGCTTGTGTATCATATAGACCGGAAGGTGCCTTCCTATATAGTGGGAGATGCGTTGCGTCTTCGTCAGATCCTGATGAACCTGGTGAGCAATTCGGTGAAGTTTACGCATGAAGGAGAGATCTCGGTTGGCGTTCGCCCGGTGCGGTCGGATCCGTCGGGTGAGCTTGTATTGGCATTTGACGTAAAGGATACGGGGATCGGGATCCCGGAAGAGAAGATCGGGATGTTGTTTAAATCCTTCTCGCAGGTAGACTCTTCCACGACGCGCAAGTATGGCGGAACGGGGCTGGGTCTGGCTATCAGCGAGAAGCTGGTGGCGCTGATGGGTGGGGAGATCAGCGTGCAGAGTAAGCTGGGGAAGGGAACGTTGTTTACGTTTACGATGCAGGCGAGAGTGGGCGAGATGGTGTCTTCGGTCATGAAGGAGGAGACGATGGCGCGGGAAGTTTTGAAAACGGCGTTTGCGGAGGAGTTTCCTTTGCGGATCCTGATAGCTGAAGACAACCTGATCAATCAGCAGCTGATAAAACATATACTTGGTAATCTGGGCTATACGCCGGCTACGGTTGAGAATGGGCAGCTTGCGGTGGAGGCTGCCAGTGATTTGGATTATGATCTTATCCTGATGGATGTGCAGATGCCGGAGATGGATGGGTTGGAGGCTACGCGGCGGATACGGCAGGAGTTGGTGAAGCAGCCGGTGATCGTTGCGTTGACGGCCAATGCGATGCAGGGGGATAGGGAGGAGTGTTTGCAGGCGGGGATGGATGATTATATAAGTAAACCGGTGCGCCTTGATGAATTGATGCGCCTATTGGGGAAGTGGGCGGTACAGCGAGCTTGATAAACTTCGGGGTTGCGAATTACAGCGACTTGCCGGCGCCATCAATTCATCAAAAAATCATAGGCCCTGCTAAATGCCGCAGGCATTGGTACGGTGCAGCCAGACGCCGGAGTTTTGGGAGATAAAAAGTTTAGTCTGCTTTACCTGCGGAGTTATTTAGACCAAATACTTCCGAATTTCATCCACTAGTATTTCATCGGAACTATCATTGATGTTATATCGAATCTGACAAACTTGTTCTTTGTCATTTTTAATATAAAGCAGTTGATACCCCCTGTACCAGCGGCTATTCCAACCGAGCCCGGGCATTTCTTTATGATCAACTTCCATCAGACTATTAAAAGTATAAATTAGCGGATGATTCCAGGGGAATATATACTGAACCTCAATTCTGTTCTTATATAATTTTACTTCTCCCAAATAGCGTCCAAAATACGCATAAACGATGCCCCCGAAGAATAGAAAGCAAGTCAAAGCCCCAGATAGACTTAAACGTCCTACTAATCCAAGTGTCAGGAAAAAGAGGAAAAAGCCTGGTATAGTTATAACTGTCAAATAATAATTGAATGATCTTTTAATTATTAGAATTTCGTTTCCGGGAATTGAAGAAATATGCAAATTGTCATTCATGTATTTGGTTAATGGTTTGATTTTCAATGCAATATTGCAGCCGTATCTTTTTTTACATACTGATAGCCATTGCCGCATTTGTACGCTACCAACCCGGAATTTTCTGTCCAAAACAGGCTTTCTATATCGTTATGTAGGGTGTCATTGCCCGCATACTTTATAATGTAATAATTAGTCAGTCTGATGCCATTTATCATTAGCGTATCCTGATGCAAGGTGTCCAACCGGGATGGACTGTCAGACCAGAAAAAATGCTTGAAAGAAGTGATAGTTTTATAAACGACATGTTCGGGCGTTTAAAGAGTGGATCCTCCATGAGGGGTTAGACCTTTCTATGAATAGAAGAATCGCGGATGATCAGCTCGCTGCGGATGATGATGGTGTCGGTGGAGCGGGCGGAGGAGGAGCCGCTGAGCTGTTCGAGAAGGCTGCGGGCGGCTTGTTCGCCCATTTCTTCGCCGGGGTAGTTGATCGTGGTGAGCTTTGGTTGGATGATCCGGGAGATGGCGTCATTGTTGAAGCCTACGATGGCCATGTCTTCGGGTACGCGGAGGCCGGCTTCCCTGATGATCTGCAGGAATACGGCGGCAAAAAAATCATTGGTTATAAAGACGCCGTCGGGGCGTATTTTCATGTCCAGGATCTGGTGGGCGGTGCGGACGGCGGCTGCTTCGCTGAGGTCGTTGACGATAAGCAGCGAGGGGTCGTAGCTCAGCCCATAGTCTGTGAGGGCTTGTTTGTATCCTTTGAGGCGTCCTGCGTAGACATTGCGATGAAGGTCTGCGGTAATATGGGCTATGCGGCGGCAGCCCTGGGCGGCGAGATGGGCGGTGGCTTCATGGCCGGCCTTTACGTTGTCGATAACTACCCGGGTGCCGTAGGCGAATTCTTCCACCCGATCAAAAAAGACAAGAGGGATCCCTTTTTGTACAAAGGGGTCGAAGTGGCTGAGGTCTGTCGTATCGAAGGCGAGGGAGGCGATGAGTCCATCCACGCGTTTGTGGAACAGGTTGTGGACGTTGGCAACTTCCTTCCGGTAGGCTTCGGAAGAGTGGCCGATGATGAGATCGTAACCGGCGTCGGTGGTGACCTTTTCGATGCCTGCCAGCACGGAGCTGATGAACTGGCTTTTGAGCTCGTGTACGATGATACCGATGGTGTGGGTCTTTTGCATCCGCAGGTTGCTCGCGAAACTATTGGAGCGGTAGCCCATTTCTTTCGCGGTGTCCATGATGCGTTTGCGCGTCTTGATATTAATGGCAGGGTGATCTTTCAACCCTCTGCTGACCGTCGCTGGTGATAAGCTGAGGATCTTGGCAATGTCGTAGATGGTGATGTCTTTTTTTCCCGTCATTAGGGTAGCAAGATATCCAATTGGGACAGGATTTTAAAAAAAATAATGCAATCGGTTGCAAAATGCGAAAACCTTACTATATTTATCCCCGCATTGGCGACGGGTGGTTGTGTGGCCGGGTCTGGTCCGCCGGCGAGGTCAGCCGGTCTGAGTGATAGTTGTGTTGCTTGTTTTGCCAGCGTATTTGTATAGAAAAAAACCCTTTCCCCATGTTGTTATTAGGCATTGATCTGGGTACGTCTTCGGTAAAAGTCGCTGTAACGGATGCGGGTACGCATAAAGTACTGGCTACAGCGCAGTATCCGGACCATGAAGCGGTTATTATATCCCGGCAGCCCGGATGGGCGGAACAGTCTCCCGAAACCTGGTGGGAGTATGTGCAACAGGCTATCCGGCGGGCACATGCGAGCGGGGCTTATGACCCAACAGAGATCGGAGCTATCGGAATTGCCTATCAGATGCATGGCCTGGTGCTGGTCGACAAGGATCAGCGGGTGTTGCGGGACAGTATCATCTGGTGTGACAGCCGTGCTGTGCCTTATGGGGACAAGGCATTTGCCGTTATTGGTGAAAAGCGGAGTCTCGATCATTTGCTGAACTCACCGGGTAATTTCACGGCTGCCAAGCTGGCCTGGGTCAAGGAACACGAGCCGGCTATCTATGAGAAGATAGACAAGATAATGCTGCCGGGTGATTTTATCGCCCTGCGATTAACGGGGGAAGCTACGACCCATATCCCGGCGTTGTCGGAGGGTATATTCTGGGATTTTAAAGCGGATGTGCTTTCTGAGGATGTATTCAAAACTTTTGGATTTGATAAGGGAATGATCCCTGCCATCCGGCCGTTGTTCTCGGTCCATGGCGGTGTGAAGGCGGATGTGGCGGCTGCATTGGGGTTGAAGAAGGGGATACCTGTTACCTATAAGGCAGGAGACCAGCCTAACAATGCTTTGTCGTTGAATGTGCTGGAGCCCGGAGAAGTGGCGGCTACGGCGGGGACCTCGGGTGTGATCTATGGGGTGAGCGATCAGCTGACCTATGATCCGGGTTCGAGGGTGAATAGTTTTGCGCATGTGAATTATACGGCTGCCGCCAAACGGGTGGGTGTGTTGTTGTGTATCAATGGCACGGGGATCCTGAACAGATGGATAAGGGATCTTGCGAATGGTGGGGTGGGATCGGCCGGAGGGTGGGACTATGTGCGACTGAATGAGGAAGCTGCGAAGCTTCAGCCCGGCAGTGCCGGGTTGACTGTACTGCCTTTTGGGAATGGCGCCGAGCGCATTTTTTACAATAAGATCATTGGGGCGCAACTACTGGATATCGACCTGAATATCCACGGGCCTGCGCATTTATACAGGGCCGGACAGGAGGGGATCGCTTTTTCTTTCCGGTATGGTCTGGACATCATGCGGGAGAATGGTATGAACCCGTCGGTTATTCGGGCGGGGCGCGCGAATATGTTCCTTAGTTCTGTGTTTACGGATGCTTTTGTGAATGCGACTAATGTGCCGGTGGAATTGTATAACAGCGATGGGAGTGTGGGGGCTTCGTTGGGTGCGGGTATTGGTGTGGGCGTATTCAAAGATGGGAAGGAAGCGTTTGCGGGGCTTAAGCCGGTACAACTGGTTGAGCCGGGGGCTGCGCCAGTTTACGATGAGTTGTATAAGAAATGGCGTGGACGACTTGAGAAGTTTTTGTAAAATGGATGACGAAAGATTGGAACTTTTTTTAAAATAAAATAAACAATAAGCTATGCCAGTTATCACCGGAAAAAAGGAGTTCTTCAAAGGAATAGGACAGATAAAATATGAAGGACCCGGAACCGATAATCCCCTTGCATATCGCTGGTATGATGCGAACAAGGTTGTAGCGGGGAAGACGATGAAAGAGCATTTGCGTTTTGCGGTTGCCTATTGGCATTCTTTCGTTGGCAATGGGGCCGATCCTTTTGGTGAACCTACTCACCTATTTCCCTGGAACGAAAATGCGGATGCCGTAACGAGGGCCAAGGACAAAATGGATGCGGCTTTTGAATTCATTACGAAGCTGGATCTGCCATACTACTGTTTTCACGATGTAGATGTGGTTGACTATACGAATGATGTGGCCGACAATGAAAAGAGGCTGCAAGCGTTGGTTGCCTATGCGAAGGAAAAGCAGGCGGCCAGTGGTGTCAAGCTCTTGTGGGGTACGGCCAATCTGTTCTCCAACAGAAGGTATATGAATGGGGCTGCCACCAATCCTGATTTCCAGGTGCTGGCGCATGCCGGTGCGCAGGTGAAGGCTGCGTTGGATGCTACTATAGCTCTGGGGGGAGAGAACTATGTCTTCTGGGGCGGCAGGGAAGGATATATGAGCCTGCTCAATACAAATATGAAACGCGAGCAGGAACACCTGGCCCGCTTCTTACATACAGCAAAGGACTATGCGCGCAAGGAGGGCTTTACCGGTACTTTCTTTATCGAACCCAAGCCCTGTGAGCCTACCAAACACCAGTACGACTACGATGCTGCGACGGTTATTGGATTTTTGCGTCAGCATGATCTGCTGAACGATTTTAAATTGAACCTGGAGGTCAATCACGCTACGCTGGCGGGACATACTTTTAGTCATGAATTGCAGGTAGCGGTGGATGCCGGTATGCTGGGTTCAATGGATGCCAACAGAGGCGACTATCAGAATGGCTGGGATACGGATCAGTTCCCGAACAATATCAACGAGCTGACGGAGTCGCTGCTGATCATCCTCGAGGGTGGTGGCTTTGGCGGCGGCGGGATAAATTTCGACGCGAAGATCCGGAGGAATTCTACTGATGCTGCGGACCTGTTCCATGCGCATGTCGGCGGCGTGGATACGTTTGCCCGGGCGCTGGTGGTGGCGGATGCGGTGCTTTCGAAATCGGATTATAAGAAGATCAGAGCGGAGCGGTACGCTTCATTTGATAGCGGCAAGGGGGCGGCCTTTGAAAAGGGGAGCGTCAGCCTGGAAGATCTGAGGGACCTTGCTGTCTCAGGTGGTGAGCCGAAGGTGATCAGCGGCCGGCAGGAATACCTGGAGAATATCATCAACCGGTTTATATAAATAAATTGTATGTGTGTAAATGGCCGACAAATGTCGGCCATTTACATTATTTTTAAGTTTTAAGGCTACCATATGCAAATGTTACAAAGGCTGGATTACGTCGTCTTCTTTATTTATTTCCTGATCGTTGCGTTTTATGGATGGTGGATATATAACCGGAAAAAAGCTGCTCAGACCAGTTCCAAGGATTATTTTTTAGCGGAAGGTTCGTTGACCTGGTGGGCTATCGGCGCCTCGCTGATTGCTTCCAACATCTCTGCGGAACAGATGATCGGCATGAGCGGATCTGGTTTCAGGCTGGGGCTGGCCATCTCTACTTATGAATGGATGGCGGCGGCGACGCTGGTGATCGTGGCGGTCTTTTTTATCCCGGTGTATCTGAAGAATAAGATCTATACGATGCCGCAGTTCCTGAGTCAGCGGTATAACGGGACGGTAGCGATGATCATGGCGATATTCTGGCTGGCCTTATATATTGTGGTGAACCTGATGTCTATTCTTTACCTGGGGGCGTTGGCGGTGAGCAGTATCTCGGGGATCAGTATCTATACCTGTATCTTTTTGCTGGCCCTGTTTTCCATTGTGATCACGCTTGGCGGGATGAAGGTTATCGGGTATACGGATGTGATCCAGGTCTTTTTCCTGATCCTGGGTGGCCTGGTAGCGACTTATATCGCGCTGCATCTTGTAGCGGAGAAGTCTGGTCAGACGGGATTGCTGAATGGCTTTAAGATATTGACATCGGAAGCGAACGATCACTTTCATATGATCTTCAAAAAAGACAACCCCAATTATGTGAGCCTTCCGGGCCTTACGGTGCTGATAGGCGGGATGTGGATCGTGAATCTGAATTACTGGGGATGTAATCAATATATCACACAACGTGCGCTGGGCGCCGATCTGAAAACGGCAAGGGCAGGTATTCTTTATGCCGCTTTTTTAAAGCTGCTGATGCCGGTGATCGTAGTACTACCGGGTATCGGGGCTTATGTGCTGTATCAGAAGGGTATGTTCCATTCGGAGATGTTGAGCTCTTCGGGCGCGGTGGATGTGAACAAAGCTTATCCGAGCCTGATGACCCTGTTGCCGGAAGGGTTCAGGGGAATAGCATTTGCGGCGCTGACGGCTGCTATCGTCGCCTCGCTGGCGGGGAAGGCCAATAGTATTGCCACTATTTTTACGCTGGATATTTACAGGAAGGCGATAAACAAAAATGCCGACGAGAAAAAGCTGGTTCTTACCGGCAAGATCACGGTCGTCGTCTCGATGCTGCTGGCGGTGGTGATGTCACTGGTCATCGGGGAAAAACTGATGGGCGAAGGCAAGCAAGGCTTCAATTATATACAGGAGTATACGGGATTTGTCTCACCCGGTATTTTTGCGATGTTCCTGCTTGGTTTCTTCTGGAAGCGGACGACTTCGAGTGCCGCCATGTTTGCGATGATCGGCGGGCTTGCGATGTCCATCGTGCTGAAATTTCTTCCGATGTGGACGAACCTGAACTGGCTGACACCATATGGCTTTTATCAGCCGAATAATGATAATGGCGGCAAGTTCGAGATCCCTTTCCTGGACCGGATGGGTTTTGTGTTTATGTTTTGCATTATCGGAATGGCGATAATCAACTTTGTGCAGAATAAACGGGGTGTAGTGACGAAGGGGATGGAAGTGGATTCGAGTATGTTTAAGGTTTCCAAATCGTTTGCGATCGGGGCCCTGATCATTTGCGGGCTGCTGATCACTTTGTATACTGTTTATTGGTAGATGGTTGCGGCAACTGCCGCTTATAGGAATAAGAAAGGGCGACCGAGACTGAACAGACCCGGTCGCCCTTTTTGCTGGCCGTCGGAGAGGTTACCAGATCACAACCCGCAGGCTGTCGGCGCGAAACATTTTGTCACCATATTTTACATTGAATGCCTGGTAGAATTCTGGAATGTTCACCATCGGACCGTTGACTCTTTCTTTTGCGGGGGCGTGGACGTCGGTCATCAGCTGGGAAGCGAGGGCTTCTTTTCTTTGCTGGTACATCCAGCCATAGGCATACCCCAAGAAATAACGCTGGAGCGGAGTCAGGCCGCCTATCTTCTCACCTTTGGCAAAGGCCGGGGTCTTTCTAAATGCGTCCAGTCCGAGCAGGAGGCCACCGAGGTCGGCGATGTTCTCGCCCTGGCTGACCTCACCTTTTACATGCAGGGTATCTACCGGGTTGAATTCGGAGAATTGCCGGATGATAAAAGCTGCCCTTTGGCTGAATTGTGCTGAGTCAGCGGGCAACCACCAGTTGCGAAAATTGCCGTTCTCATCGAACTGGCGTCCTTCGTCGTCGAAGCCATGGGTCATTTCGTGGCCGATGGTCGAAGCTCCCGCATATCCGTAAGCGAAGGCGTCGTCGAGCTCGCTGTCTTTTTTACCTGGCACGGCGAATATGCCGGCAGGCAGTACGATCTCGTTATTGCTGGGATTATAATAGGCGTTGTAGGTTTGCGGGGTCATCGTCCATTCGGAACGATCGACGGGTTTGCCCAGGCGGTTAAACTCATAATTATGCCACCAGATGGCTGCGCGCTGCATGTTGAGCACAAATGGGCCGCGGTCAACCTTCAGTGCGCTGAAATCTTTCCATTTGTCGGGGTAACCTACTTTTTTTGTGATATGGGCAAGTTTGCTCAGTGCCTTTTGTTTGGTACTGTCGCTCATCCAGGTAAGCTTTTGGATCCTTTCTTTGTAAGCGGTACGGATGGCTTCGACCATGTCACTGTATCGTTGTTTGGCTTCGGGCGGGAAATATTCTTTTACAAACAGCTGTCCCAGGGCTTCCCCCATTGCTCGTTCTTCAGCATCGAGCACTCGTTTCCAGCGGGGACGGGGTGCGGTGACACCGGAGAGGGCGCGGCGGTAATTGAAATAATTAGTGTAGGTGGTTGCATCGAGGAAGGGGGCTGCTGCCTGGACGAGATGGAGCTGCAGGTAGTCCTTCCAGTCTTCTATATTGGTATGGGTCAGCTCTGTGTTGAGGGCGGTGTAAAATTCGGGCTGGCCTACGATGATGGAATCGATGTTGCTGATGCCAGTGTTGTGGAACCAGCTGTCCCAGGAGATGGATGGGGTCAGTTTCTGCAGCTGGGTCTTGCTTAGTTTGTTGTAGTTTTTTCCCGGGTCGCGGAGGGCGGCCAGCTTGCGGGATGCTTTTGCAAGGCGGGATTCGAGATTAAAGACGGCATCGGCCTGTTTTTGAGCGTCGCCAGTGCTATGCAGCTGCTGGAAGGTGAGCAGCAGATAATGTTTGTAAGCATCCCTGACCTGTATGGATTTGGGATCGGTATTGAAATAGTAGTCGCGATTGGGCAGGCCAAGACCGCCTTGTCCCAGCTGGAAGGCCATCACGTCACTTTTTTTGGCATCCTGCTCGACGCCATCTCTGAAGATAACATCGATATTTTTCCCGTGGATATGAGCCGCTATCCGCAGCAGGTCTGCTGTGGTGTGGATGGCCCGGATGGAGTCGAAATCTGCCTGCAGGGGTTTGAGCCCCTGTTTTTCTATGTCGGCGGAATCCATGCCGGAGTACCAAAGGTCTCCGATCTTTTGTGAAACGCTGCCGGCGGGCGCATTGGAGGCGGCGGCCTTTTCGCTGATGGTCCTCAGGCGCTGATAGATGTCTTCCTTTACCAGCTGTCCGATGCCCCAGATGCTTTCCTCTGGTGGTATGGAGGAGTTTTTGATCCAGCCGCCGTTGGCATAATCGAAGAAGTCGGTGGCGGGATTGACGGTGGTGTCGAGGTTTTGTGCCAGCAGGTCGGGGGCTGCTGTTTTTGTTTCGTGGTTACAAGCAGCCAGTGATATTACCAGCACCGGCAATAAGTGGTGGAATTTCATTTTTATCATACATTAAGTATAGTACAAAAAATAACGGTAACGCGGCTTTGGCTTGAAATCTTGATCAGTGGAGTTTTATCAAGATAAGTGGGGCGGTTTTGTGGGGGTGAGTGGGTAATCGGGTGAAGAAGAGAAGTCTATTTGCAGCAGTCCTTTTTGCGGATAAAAATGGCTTTGAGGAAGCGCAGGAAGAAGTAGCCTATGGTTTTTGCGGTCATCGGGTGTGTGTGGTTATATAATCGATCACGGAGCCGACGGTGGTCAGTTTTTCCGCTTCTTCGTCGGTTATTTTTATTCCAAATGATTTTTCCATCTCCATAAATGCTTCGAGCACATCGAGGGAATCGAGGCCGAGGTCGGTGGAGAAAGATGCTGTTTCTACCAGGGATGCTTCGTCCACGCCCAATTTTTCGTGGATAATGGTCTTGACCCTGGCTGCGATGCCGGATTTCTTGCTTGTAAGAGTGTTCATAATCAATAATTTAAAAGGGGCTGGGTACTCATCTGGCAATCGCAA
Source organism: Puia sp. (assembly GCA_036499285.1). Lineage (GTDB taxonomy): Bacteria > Bacteroidota > Bacteroidia > Chitinophagales > Chitinophagaceae > Puia. The sequence goes on from DASYEB010000014.1 coordinate 165,720, forward strand.
TCGAAGTGTGAGGCTACAAAGATAGGATGAAGGAATGAATCTTTTATATTACAATGGATGGGTGGTTTTGGTTTGATTTTTACGGCCAGGATGGCTTATTTTGTGCCCTTTTTGATACATGATGCAAACACCCAGGAAAACGATAATTGTCCCCACGTCGACTATAATGTCCGGATCGGCTTCGGCGCGAAAAAAAGAGCAGCCCGTCAGGATTGGGTTATTATTGAACTTTAGCCAGGAGAAGAAGGGTGGGCTGGCGATAGAACTGTTGCTGGTCATGGATAAGAAGGAGGGGCGGAGCTATCAGCGCATTCCACTGACAGGCAGTCTTTACCGGACCTATTTACCGAGTTTGCCCGTTCCGGTGGCGACGGTGATCCGAAAACTGTCGGACGAAGCCCTGATCGAATGTCTTGTACGGGGTGGTTTTGGGTGGCTACGGGATGTGGATAAACCATTTGACCATCTGGACGAACGCCATTATACTCTTTTACGACAATGGATGGGTGAAACCCTCCAGGAGCTGAAGCCGCTGACGCCGGCGATCCCCCTGCTATTCTATCTGCCGCGGGGGGAATCGTTTATGAGTTCGAAGATCAAGCCGGCTGCTATCAGTGTGGCCACTCCTTCACTTCAATTCGTGCTGGTGAGGGAGCTGGGTTATCTGCATCTCCGGTGCTCGGTGATGATCAATAACGGAATTTTTCCGCTGGAAGAATTTCAGCGGATGCCTTATTTTCTAAAGAGCGGCAATGAGTATTTTCTTTTGCGAAAGGAAGACAACCTGGTGCTGGATCAATTGGAGCAAGGCATATTTGAGGTCCGCGAAGAGGGTCTGCCGCGATACCTGGCGACGGTAGTCAAACCGCTGGCAGAGCGTTATCCCATCGACATGGATGCTGTGATACGGATAGAGACCATCGATGTGTCACCTGTGGGAAGGGTGTATGTAAGTGAGCTGAATGAAAATTTTCTGCTGATCAAACCCAAGTGGCTGTACTCGGAGCATGAGCTGGAAGAAGGTGAAGAGACAGAGACCCGGGTAGAGGAGGAAGACCGGGTGATGGTGATCGCGCGTAAGAAGGAGACAGAGCAGCAATTGATGGATGCCCTGAAGGAACTGCATCCGAAGTTTGCGGGCCAGAGTAATGGCTATTTCTATCTGAACTTTAAGGAAGCGCTGGAGAAAAGCTGGTTTTTGCAATTCTATCACCGGATGCAGCAAATGGATGTCCCGGTGCTGGGGATGAATAAGCTGCGGAAGTTTAAATACAATACCAGCGTTCCTCAATTCGAGATATTAACCGGCCGGAACATTGACTGGTTCGATCTTACGATACGAGTCAGCTATGGCGACCTGGTGGTACCTCTAAACGAATTGCGAAAGGCAATTTTAGGACGGCAGGATTACATTTTATTATCCGATGGAAGTCTTGGGATGTTGCCAAAGGAATGGCTGGATAAATTTTCGTTGTTACTGAGGATGGGGCAAATGCGGGAGGGTGGATTAAGGCTACCGACGGTGCATTGGGCTATATTACAGGAATCGGGTGGAGGAGATGAGGCCCTGCGTGAAGAGCTGGAAGAAAAAAGGCGGCGTTTGCTGGAAGTGGACAGGGACAAGACCTGGCCGGTGCCTTCGGCGGTACAGGCGAAGCTGCGGGACTATCAGCTGGGGGGATTCCAGTGGATGTGCCTGCTGGATGAGATGGGCTGGGGCGGCTGTCTGGCCGATGATATGGGTTTGGGCAAGACGCTGCAGACGCTGAGTTTTTTGCAGCACCTGGTGGAACGTTATCCTGATGAAACACATGTTGTGGTGTGTCCGACCTCGTTGTTGTATAACTGGGAGGGGGAGCTGCAGAAATTTGTGCCGGGGCTGGACTGGCATATCCATTATGGTTCCGACCGGGTGCTGGACGAGGGGATCATCAAGCCCGGGCGTCTGATCATCACCAGCTATGGGATGGTTCGCAATGATATCGAGCACTTCTCGCGCTGGAAATTTGGTTATGTCATTCTCGATGAGAGCCAGGCCATCAAAAACCCGGCTTCGCAGGTGCGCAAGGCTATACAGCAGCTGCAGGCGCGCAACCGGCTGGCCCTGAGCGGGACGCCTGTACAGAACAATACATTCGACCTATATGCGCAGATGGACTTTCTCAACCCGGGTATGCTGGGAAGTCCCGATTTTTTCCGGAGTGAGTTTGCTACGCCTGTAGATAAAAATGGCGATAAGGAGGCGGCGGCGCGGTTGAGGAAACTGGTGTATCCTTTTATCTTACGGCGGACGAAGGAGCAGGTGGCGCGTGATCTGCCGGACAGAACGGAGATGATCCTGTGGTGTGAGATGGGGGATGAGCAGCGGAAGATCTATAATAGTTTTAAGGAACATTACCGGGAAAGCTTACTGGACCGGATAGCCGAAGAAGGGGTTGGGAAGAGCAGTATTTATATCCTGGAAGGACTGACGAAGCTGCGGCAGATCTGTGATAGTCCGGCGATGCTGAAGGATGAAGCCTATCCGAATGTTTCGGCAAAGCTGGAGGAGCTGGTGCGTGAGATAGAGGAGAATACGGGTCATCACAAGGCGCTGGTATTTTCACAGTTCACTTCGATGCTGGGGCTGATCAGGGAGGCATTGGATGCGAAAGGGGTGCCCTATCTGTATTTGGATGGAGGAGTATCGGCGTCGGCGCGGCAGGAAAGTGTGAAGCAATTCCAGGAGTCGGAGGATACGCGTGTCTTTTTGATCAGTCTGAAGGCGGGTGGGGTTGGATTGACGCTGACGGCTGCGGACTATGTATATCTAGTGGATCCATGGTGGAATCCTGCGGCGGAGCAGCAGGCGATAGACCGGAGCCATCGTATCGGGCAGGAGAAGAAGGTTTTTGCTTACCGGATGATCTGTAAGGACTCTGTGGAGGAAAAGATCTTACAGCTGCAGGAGCGGAAGCGGGCGCTGGCGGCGGACCTGGTGTCGGATGAGGGCGGGTTTGTGAAGAAGCTGACGAGTGATGATGTGGCTTATTTGTTTAGTTAAGCCAGTTCGATGCCTTCTTCGGTGATCTTTATCTTTCTTTCTTTATAGAGGCGGCCTGTTGTCATTTTGAAGGTTTTCTTGCTCATTCCGAAGAAAGAGTAGATGGCTTCGGGATCGGATCTATCGTGGTAGGGCAGGTGGCCTTTGTGCTCTTTCAGAAGGCGGAGGACTTTGTCCGCTGCGTCTTCGGTGCGATCGTATCCGGGTTTGCCTGCGACCACGTCAATTTGCGTTTCGCCGGAGGGCGAATCTGCTGCGGGCACTATGTTTTTGATAAAACCTTCGAACTTGTCACCTACGCTGATGTCGCGGAAGATCTCATTAAAGTGGAGGACGCCGGTATGCTGGTTGTTGATGATGACGACATAACCGATGTCGGTACGACGATAGACAGTCAGGTTGACGAGGTCTTTTTCTTTTACGGTGAGGTTCTCATTGCTGAGAAGGGGTTCTAATTTTTCTGTAGCGGCGAGGCGGCCTGTTTTTTCGTCGATGTAGATCTTTACCAGGTATTCACCACCGAGGCGCATGCCGCTGAGCTGTTTGGATTTGGGAACGAAGAGGTCTTTCATCAGGCCCCAGTCCATAAAGGCTCCTAGCGGGGTGATACTGACGACCTGGAGCTTTACGATATCGCCCAGGACCCCTTTTGGGTGCTGTGTGGTTGCGATAAGCCGGTCTTCTCCGTCGTGATAGAGAAACACGGTGAGGGCGTCACCGGGGCGGGCTCCGCGGGGGACGAATCGCTTTGGCAACAGGATGCCTTCATGGCCGTCTTCCAGTATCAGGCCGAAGTTCAATTCTTTTTTTACGGTAAGTGTGTTGTATTCCCCGATGCGGATCATGGGGCAAAGATAGTTGTTATAGCGCGGGCGGGAAAATTTCGTAGTTTCGGGCATATGTCATCTCTTTCTTTTCGATGTATAATAGTAATGGCGCTGTCAGTCAGCGCCTGTCACCACCGGGTAGCGCATACTATAACCCTGGGTGACGGAACTCAGTATACGAATCGGTCGGCTGATTCGCATGATGTAAAATTGCCGGACGGAAGTCATGTTGTGCTGAGACCCGGTACGCAGGTTACGATCGCGAAGGGCTTTGGAGTAAGTAACCGGGACCTGGAGCTGGATGGGGAGGCTCTATTCGATGTGGACGGCAGCGCGGCAAAACCTTTTGTAGTGCATACCCGGAACCTGGAGATAGTTGTGCTGGGTACGTGGTTCCATGTGGATGCTTTCCGGAAGAATGCCGGTGAGCAGGTGGACTTGCTGGAGGGGCGGTTAAAGGTAAAGAAGTCCTATCACTCCGATACGGACAATGAGGCGGAGGTGCTGGAAGCGGGGGAGATGGTGATGATCAACCGGGACATCGACCTGATGGAAAAGGAGAAGATGAGCCCGGCTGAGCTGGATAAGGTTAAAGCGATGAAGTAAGCAGGGATAGAGCGAATTTAGCCGAAAAACGTTTAAATTGGATGCATGCTGCACGTTATATCTTACCAGATAGCAGACAGTATCGATGTCAAGGCATTCAGGGCTGCCTATAGGGAAGGCATCTATCATTATGATGCCGATGAATTGTTTTACAAGATGGGAGAGGAGACCTTTGTTTACATCTTTAAATATGGGGTAGTCTGTTTTTTGAACTGCGATGAGGTGCGGACGGATGAGTTCTTAAAGAAAATAGCCCCCTATTGCAGGAATGTATTCGAGCTAAAGCTGAGCGAGGAATTTGAAGTAGAGACGAATGCCCGGGAGAACAAGTTCGGTTATAATAAGATAGAGATCGTAAAGCCGGACATCGAAGTCTTGAGGCTGATCATGCTCAATGTCAGTCAATCGGTTGCATTGGATTATTTTTTGGAGCAGACCAACCTGCTGCAGGAGGAAACGAATAATCATACGCTGCGATTGGAGCAAAAAGGGAAGATGGATATATCGGGGCGCGATCTGAAGATGTATATTGGCAAGACCCTGAACCTGAAAAATCGCATTGCGGAAAACCTCTATATTTTTGATAGCCCACCTGAGACCTGGGAAGATGAGGATCTCAACCGGATAGACCTTGGACTCAAACGGACTTTTGACCTGCAAGAAAGATTCAGGGATATCCGGGAAGGTCTGGAGATCGTCAAGGAGAACCTGGAACTTTTTAAGGACCTGCTTCAATATCGCAACAGTACTTTCCTGGAATGGATCATTATTATCCTCGTTTTTTTGGAGGTGCTCAACCTCCTGATCGATAAGATCTTCAAACACGGATGACCGTTATCATGTTCTTTGTACACATTTGAAATCCCCTCGGACAAACTACAAGTCTATTATATTTTAATTTATTTAATGTGACATCAAGTCATTGGATATCATCGTTTTATTTTTATGATTCGGATGATCTTTGGGTATATTTCTTATACTAACCGAATATAAATTGCATTCCGCTCCGCTAGTTTTTTCCTTTGAAGACCATATAGCTGGTCTTCTATTCCTTAACATAACAATTAACTGTTTATGACTAAGCAACGATTGCTGAGCGGAATGCTTCTATGCATTTTCCTTCTCCTTTTATTTCCATTTGCCAGGGCTCAGAATAAGACCGTGACCGGAACGGTCTCGGATGATAAGGGCGGTCCTTTATCGGGAGCGACGATAAAGGTCAAGGGTAGCTCGCATGGTGTCAACTCTGACGCAGCGGGCAGGTTCGGCCTGTCTGTTCCTGCAAATGCAGGGACCTTACAGATCTCTTATGTTGGTTACGAAACGCAGGAAGTGAGCTTAAAGAGCGGCTCTGACTTTCGGATAGCTATGCAGCCGGGGCATTCTGCCATGGACGAAGTGGTCGTTGTGGGATATGGAACACAGAAACGAAGGGATGTGACGGGCGCTGTGGCCTCCGTAAAAGGCTCCGCCATCAAGGACCAGCCGGTTACGAGTCTTACTGCGGCCTTGCAGGGAAGAGCTGCGGGGGTAGAGGTCATCAATAACTCGGGGCAGCCGGGCGCCTCGACGCCCACCATCATTATCCGGGGTCTATCCTCTCTGCATCAGCCGGCTCCGCTGTATATCGTCGACGGGGTGCGGGTACCGGGGGACAATATCAATATCCAGGACGTGGCGACGGTGGACATTCTGAAGGATGCGAGCGCCGCGGCCATTTACGGATCTGCTGCTGCAGGCGGTGTTATTCTGATCACGACCAAGAAGGGATCGGGGACCAAGCCAACGATCAACTTCAATGCGCGTTATGGCATTACCAAGCCTAAGCTGGTCGACAACCTGCTGGGCAAGGCAGACTATATTAAACTCGAGAATGTCATCAATCCGTCTTATTTCAAGAATGCGGCGCAGACGGATACGCTGGCCAATACCGATTGGGTGCATGCCTTGTATGGCAATGCCTATGAGCAGAATTATAATCTTTCGATCTCGGGGGCCTCTCCGGCCGTCAATTATCTGTTATCCGGTTTTTACAATGCGCAGAAAGGCATCTTTATCCGCAACTATTCCAATATAGGCGGGGCTAGGATCAATACGGATTACAAGCTGGGAAATATCTTCAAGGTAGGCGAGCAGATCTCTTTTTCGCAGCGTAAGACAGCGCCGCTTGTCGGGGATGAGGCTCAGCTGCATAACGCTCCGTTCCGTACGTCGCCTGTGATCCCTATCAAGAACGGGGACGGCACCTGGGGGACGGTTCCTCCCGGGTATGGTATTCAGTTCGGTGCGCCGAACCCGGTGGGGGCTGCATATTCTGCGACTGCCTCGGATGTTCAGAATAATTTCCAGGGGAATATCTATGGCGAGGTAAAACTGCCGCTGCATCTTAATTTCAGGACGACGCTGGGATATTCGTACTTCCAGGAAACGCAGGATTACTACCAGGCGCCTTTTAATTTCGGGGCGGTCGTGAATTCGACGAACGCATTGAACAAGATGTATATTCAGAATGGCCAGCTGCTGAGCAATTTTGTGCTGACCTATGACCAGGAATTCGGGAAACATCATATTACCGCAGTCGCGGGGTATGAGGAAATCTCGGCGCGGTATAACAATCTGAATACGACGGTGTCAGCGAATGGTCTGCCGGACTTTTCGATCATCACGACCTCGCAGTCAACGACGACGGCTACGGGTTCCTATGATCCGAATAACCTGATCAAGTCGGAATTCGGGCGTATCAACTATAGCTTCGACAGCCGCTATTATTTGTCCGGGTCGATCCGGCAGGATGCCAACTTTACGGTGTTTGGTCCGAACAAACAGCGGGGGACGTTTACTGCGGCATCGGCGGGCTGGAATATCAGTGATGAGGCTTTCTTCCAATCTTTACAACCGACGATAAACCAGCTGAAGCTTCGCGGCAGCTACGGTACGCTGGGGAACAGCAATGTACCTCCTTACCAGTTTGCTTCCTTTTATGGCCCGTATTCGGGTGTGGCGGGATTTGGCAACACGTCGGTGAATGCCGCCAATTTTGCGCCGGGTGCGCCGCTGTATATCGGATCTTCCATCAACACGATACCCAATTCGAACCTGCATTGGGAAACGGTTAAGGAGACGAATATCGGGCTGGACGGAGAGCTGCTGAAGGGGAAGATTTACTTCAGCTTGGAATGGTATAATAAGACGACCAAGGATATGTTGTATGCTTTGCCGCTGCCACCCAATTCGGGCTATTCATCGCCGTTTTTTACCAACATCGGGAGTGTGAGCAGCAAGGGTGTAGACATCCTGCTGGGATATAAGGATAAAGTGGGTGACTTCGGTTATGATGTAAGTGTCACGGCCGGATTCAACAAGAACAAGGTGACCAACCTGGACGGCATTGCTACGGATGCCTTGTATGATGGCTACAACTACTACAACAACGGGAATGAAGGATATGGGGTAATGGCGAATCAGCCGATAACGATCACAAAGAACGGTCTGCCTTTTGGATCATTCTATGGCTACAAGGCAATAGGGATGTTTAAGACAGACGCGGAAGCTGCGGCGAGTGCGCAGCCGGGTGCTCATGCCGGCGACCTGATCTTTGCCCATGACTCCAAGAATGGAACCACGCTGAGTACTGCGGATCAGCAGGTCATCGGTAATCCCAATCCAAAGCTGGTGTATGGGATCAATATCCGGCTCAACTACAAAGGCTTTGATGCGGCGCTGCTCTTTAATGGTGTAGCGGGTGTAGACCTGTTCAACGGGGTAAAGGCGTACGAGCAGTTTCCTTTTGTCAGCGATGCGAATGTCACCACTGCGGCCCTGAAAGACTCTTATTTTGGCAGCAATGGACTGACGTCACAGCCGCGGATGGGCTTTGTAAAACCGGATCAAACTTTCAGCTATGATCCCAATGGCAATTACACCAAGGTCAACAGCTATTTTGTCGAAAGCGGCAGCTATCTGAAGCTGAAGAACCTGCAGATAGGCTATAGTTTTTCGAATGCTGTGCTGGAGAAGGTGAAGGTCAAGGGTGCGAGGATCTTTGTGATGGCGAATAATCTCTTTACGATCACTAAATATTCGGGTCTGGACCCTGAGGTTGGAAGCTCTTTTTCGCATGCTAACCTGAGTGGGTATGTGGGTAACTCTGTCGGGGTTACGACGAGGGGACTTGACGGAGTGTCGCAGTATCCGCAGAACCGGATCTACTCAGCTGGTATCGATCTGAATTTTTAATTCTTTTGGAAAAAACTTATTATCATGTATAAGAAAATCTTTTTTATTATAGCTCCGGTGCTGTTGCTTGTGACAGCGTGCTCAAAGGACCCCAAGCAGGTAGTCCCTACCAATCTTTATTCGCTGACCACGTATCCCAATACGATAGACGGCTTGAACAGTGTGCTGGCGACGGCTTATTCCGCGATGCGGGACGCCAATATGTTCGGCTTTAATTACCTGCCGAAGGCCATGGCCAATTGTACGCATACGGCTGACGACGGCGGGTATGATGCCGGCTGGACAGAAATGTGCAAGACCGACTTTACGAATGCCAACTCTTATGCACTGGGGGTATGGCAGGTTTGTTATGCCGGGATCAAGAACGCCAATACCGCTCTTCAGGCTACGGACATCTATATGACCAAATATTCCCACCCCGGGGATGAGGGGACGGTGGATCTTATCCGGGGGCAGGCATATATCCTGCGTGCCTATTACTATTTCACGCTGGAAACTTTATTTGGGCAGGATAATGTGCCCAGCGGCGGCGCGGGGCTGGGTGTGCCGATCGACACGGTGCTTTCCACTTCGCTGACGGGCTCGCAGGTGCCGCGTGCTACGACGAAAGAGGTATGGGCCTTGATAGAGAGTGATCTTAACCAGGCGATAGGTCTGCTGCATGGGCAGATATGGACGGGGAATGACCGCGGGCGGGTGAGTGAATGGGCTGCAAAGGGCTTGTTGGGCAAGGCTTATGTCTTTACAAAAGACTATGCGAGCGCAAAACCGATACTGCTGGATGTGATAAAGAACAGCGGAAAATCGCTGATGCCTTTTTCCAAATATAAAGATGCCTTTACGGGCATCAGCGCCAATGAATACAATGAAGAATCCTTGTTCGAGCTGAATATCGACTATTCTGCCCAGGGCAACTATGGAGTGTATGGCGGGGCGCCGAACTCGACGAGCATCAATGGGCTGATCTGGAGTCCATGGGTGGTGGGAACGGACGGTAAGGAAGACGATGCGATCGCATTGGGTTATGGGAATGAGCAGATCCACGATAAGAATGTGCTGCGTTTTGGTTTTCCGCTGCCGCCATATACACTGGTGGCTAATCCTGCCTTTAATTCCGCGCAGAAAGAGTCGCCGTCAAATCCGAAGATGATCATGGACCCGGCATATAAGGCAAGCTCGCTTGCGGTAAGAGCCAATCAGACTGCTGATCCGCGTCTTTTTGTAAATGCTTTGCAGCCGTGGGTCGACTCGGCTATCAATAGTCCGGCAGCGGGTTATTCACCGGGGACGATACCTAATGCGGGCTTTGTGCCAGTGTCGCGGCCGGCGGGGGCACCTGATGCGACGGTATACAAATGGAGCTTCCGGAAGTATGCGCCAATCTATTGTAATGTGAACAATGTTCCGGGTGGTCAGGCCGATGGCGCGAATATCTATTTGCTGCGGCTGGCGGATGTATACCTGTTGTATGCGGAGGCTTCCATCAACACGTCCGATCCTGTGACGGGACTTGAATATATCAACAAGGTCAAGCGGAGGGCTTATGGGCTGCCTGTGGATGCGCCTTCCGCGGTGGACTATGCGTCGCTGACGAGCACTACGAGTGCGGCTGCTGCGGGGGATGCGGTGCTGGGGAATAATCCTTTGTATTATGAGCGCTGGGCGGAATTGTTTAATGAAGGGCATTGGTGGCAGGATATATGTCGCTGGCATTTGGGGAAGTCTGAGGCGACGTTCTATGAGAAGGACATGGCGACGAGTACGCTGAGTTTCCCGGACAAGTCTTATGCGTGGCCGATCCCATTGCTTGAGACGAATGCGAATGCAAAGATATCTGGGCAGCAGAATCCGGGATATTGATATCTTTATTTGAGAAAACCGCTTTATATGTTACCGTACAAGGTTATTGCTTGCTTTTGCTTATTGCTTTGTTTTTTTATTGTAAAGGCTCAGGATGGGGAGACCGTTCAATTGGGGAAGGTTAAACTAACGGTTGGTTTGGATAGGGCGGGAACTCCGGTGTATGCTGTAAGTTTTGGTGATAAACCGTTGGTTTTGCCGTCGCGGCTGGGGTTTGTACTGAAGGAGGACAGTACCTTTTACAAGGGTTTTAGCTGGAAGGGTGTGGCGCGGAAGTCGGTGGATGCCAACTGGCAGCCGGTGTGGGGTGAGGTGAAGGAGATCCGCAATCGTTATGAGGAGCTGACCGTGCATTTGGAAAAGGGTAGTGCTGCGGCGGCTGGCGGCATTGGTGTTGCGGCGAGTGGGCCGGCGCGGTGGCTGGATATTGTCTTCCGGGTGTTTGCCGATGGGGTTGGGTTTCGGTATGTATTTCCCAAACAGCCAGATCTGAAATACTTTGTCGTGGAGGATGAGCTGACGCAGTTTGGCCTGTCGGGCGACCATAAGACATGGTGGATCCCCGGCGATTATGACACCAACGAGTATCCCTATACGACATCAGCGCTAAGCCAGATAGACAATGCTGCGCTGGTTGCGGCTTCGACGGATATAGCGGTCAGGGTGGCGCCTGATCCGCAGTCGGTGCAGACGCCGCTGATGATGAAAACGGCAGACGGTCTGTATCTGAATATTCATGAGGCGGCGCTGGTCGATTATCCTGCCATGCAGCTGCATGTGGACAGGTCGACCTTCGTTTTGTCGGCCGAGCTGGTACCGGACGCGGTGGGTAATAAGGCTTATCTGCATGCTCCTTTTGCTACGCCGTGGCGGACGGTGATCGTCAGTGACAAGGCGACGGAGATCCTTGCTTCGAAGCTGATCCTGAATCTGAATGAACCTTCGAAGCTGGCGGGTACGGACTGGATCCACCCGATGAAGTTTGCGGGCGTCTGGTGGGAGATGCAGACGGGGAAGAGTACCTGGAGCTATTCTGACTATGCGGATAGTGTGTCGGCTTCGGGGGTGGCTGGGAGTGGTGTGGTCAAGGGTGCGCTGATCCCTAATGGCCGGCACGGGGCTAATACGGCGAATGTGAAGCGATATATAGATTTTGCGGCTGCCAGTCATCTGGGCGGGGTGTTGGTTGAGGGATGGAATGTGGGTTGGGAAGACTGGTTTGGGAACTGGAAGGAAAATGTATTCGACTTTGTCACGCCTTACCCGGATTTTGATATCCGGGAGCTGGCGGCATATGCTGCGTCGAAAGGGGTGCAGCTGATCATGCACAATGAGACTTCGGGTTCGGCGACGAATTATGAACGGCAGATGGATACGGCTTTCCGATACATGTCGCGTTGGGGTTATCACTCTGTGAAGACGGGGTATGTGGGTAAGATCATTCCAAGGGGTGAGCATCATGATGGGCAGTGGATGGTGGAGCATTATCTGCGGGTGGCGAAGAAGGCGGCGATGTACCAGGTGATGCTGGACGCGCATGAGCCGGTGCGACCTACGGGTCTGCAGCGTACCTGGCCCAACTGGATGGCTTGTGAAGCGGGGCGTGGCAATGAATACAATGCGTTCAGCAATGGGAATGCGCCCGAGCATGAGACGATACTACCGTTTACCAGGCTGATGGGCGGGCCTATGGATTATACACCTGGTATTTTCAGGCTGCGGGGATACTCTTCTGTTCCCGGGCGGCAGGTGCATACGACGTTGGCTAAGCAACTGGCTTTGTATGTAACTTTGTATAGTCCGTTGCAGATGGCTGCGGATCTGCCGGAGAATTATGCGATGCATCCGGATGCGTTCCAGTTTATCAAGGATGTGCCGGTGGATTGGGACGATACAAAAATATTGGAGGCTGAGCCGGGGGACTATGTAACGATCGCAAGGAAGGAAAAGGGAAAGGGAAATTGGTATGTGGGGGCTGTTACGGATGAACATGGCCGGACGATGAACGTGGGGCTTGGCTTTTTGGAGAAGGGAAAGAAATACAAGGCTGTTGTTTATAAAGATGGGTTGGGCGCGGATTGGAAAGAGAATCCTGAATCCTATGCGATCGAGACGCTGACGGTGGATAGTCGTTCGCAGCTGGTGGTGAAGCTGGCACCGGGTGGCGGGGCTGCGGTGGCTATTACACCGTTTTGATCTCCATGATCCGTTGTTCGAACTCTTCGTTGGGGACGGTGGATTTGTTCTTGATGCGGGTTTTGTAGGTATTGATCGTATTGACGGAGTATTCGAGAATGCGGGCTATTTTTTCGTTTTCGTGGATGCCCATGCGGATAAGGGCGAAGATGCGGAGGTCGGTGTTGAGGAATTCGTTGTCTTTCATCCGGATCTTGTCTTCTTCGCGGAAGAGGTCGTTGAAGCGTTGGATAAAGTCAGGGAAGAGTTTCAGGAATACTTTGTCAAAATTCTGCAGAAGGTCTTCTTTTTCTTTTTTTAGATTGGTATTATTGACCAGGGTAATGATGTCTTCCCATTTGCGATAGGCAATCTTTTGTTCGAGTGATTTCTTGAATTTTTCGATCTTGGCAAAAAATTCGGAGTCGGCGTTGAAGAAATAGCCGATGTATTCTTCTTTAATTTTATTGGCTTCGGAAAGCTTGTTATTTGTTTCTACGAGGCGCTGGTTGATGGCTTGTTCTTTAATGTGGGCTTCGGTGATGATAAGCTGGGCGGCTTTCAGGCGATGGACCTGGCGCATGACGGTGATGACAAGCACGATGACCACGAGCAGGAGGAAGGTCGCGATGATGGACCAGGTGAGCAGGATGCTTTTTTGTTCTTCGACGCGACTGATCTTTTCCCCTTCTATGAGGGGGAGGATGGCGCTGACCTGGACTTTCCGTTGCCGGGCGCCATAAAAGATAGCGTCGCGGATGGCGATCTCGATATAAGAGGATGCATTGCGGACGTCTCCCTTTTTATAAAGCAGCTGTGCGAGGTTGAAGATGGCTGCGGTCTCTTTGGTTGAGGACTGGATGTCTGCGATGGCGGCTCTGATAAGTAGTATGATCGCTGAATCGGTTTGCCCGCTGGTGATATAAATATCGCTAAGGGTGGAAGTGGTTACTGCCAGCTGGTGCAGGGTGAGGTCCGGCCGGCTGAGCAGTTGCCCGAAATCGGCCAGGGCTTCGGTCGGATGATTGGTTTTGATCTCTCTAAGTCCCTTGAAATAAGAATAGTTGAATGTTCCTTTTGGAAAGAGCTGTAAGGCTGAATCGATATACAGATTACCTTTTTGTGTATAGGCGGGAGTATTATATCTATCGTTGTCGAAGTCACCCAAGTCATAATAATAGCGGCCCATGAGGGAATAGTATTCCGCCTGGAGGCTATCCGGTGCGCCGTGGATGCAAATCTTGTTGAGGGAATCATGGGTTTCCTTGAACATGCCGGATGAGAGCAGGCAGAAACCCAGCTTTAAGCGGGCGAAGGTGATCCGGTTGGGATCACCTAACTGCAGGGCTGTTTCCTGGAGCTGGCGGGCATAGTTGAAAGCGGAGTCATAATTATAGACCTTAAATTCTTCGTAAAGGCGGTGAAGGCCGTCGAATAAAGTGGTGAGGTCGTCCTTTTTTATACCGACCAGCGCCTTTCGGAGCTCTTCGATGGTTTTGTCTTTGGACGCGTCGTATTTCGGGGAGGCTTCGATAGCCTGATTTAGCCGGGGAAGGAGAATGCTGGTATTGTCCGGGCTATTTTGGCACCAGGCGGAGGACAGGGCAAGGAGCAGAATCCCGGTCAGGATATTTCTCATAATCTTAGCAATGATGGGCCAAATTTAGGGAAAAAAAGAAGCCCAGATAGAAATCCAGGCCGTTGCTAAAATCCAATATCCTATTAAAAGCCATATTAACCCTTGCAAATTAAATTCCACATCGTTTTGAAGCGGAAAATGATCATTTTTGTGTGGAGGTGTGTGGAGGATAATCCTCAGTAGGGGTGGTAAATTCTCAATTCAGTATTTTTACAGAATGATTACAGAAAAAGATACCGTATTTCTCCGGTTGGCTATCGAGCTGGCGAGGAAGGGCGTAGAAGAGAGGAAGGGTGGTCCGTTTGGATGTGTGATCGTAAAAGATGGGGAGGTAATAGGGAAGGGGTGTAACGGAGTGACGTCGACAAATGATCCGACTGCGCATGCGGAAGTTGTGGCGATCCGGGATGCATGCCGGCATTTGGGAGATTATCAGCTAACGGGTTGTGATGTGTATACTTCCTGTGAGCCTTGTCCGATGTGCCTGGGTGCGTTGTACTGGGCGAGGCCGGACCGGGTTGTCTATGGGGCTTCGAGATTTGAGGCGGCGGAGGCCGGGTTTGATGACGCTTTTATATATACGGAGATCAATTTGCCGGATGGGGAGAGGCGAATACCGTTTGTGCATGGGGTTGTGGCGGAGAGTGCGGAAGTGTTTGCTTTGTGGAGAGAGAAGGGGAATAAGAAATTATATTAAAAAAAACGGCCCACTTTGATGGGCCGTTTTTTTTTACTTATTTGTTCCTTCTGCTATAAAGATGCCAGTCATCGGAGCTGTTTGCACGGAGCGTAATGCTTGTGTCGGCGTTTTCTACGGTTACATAGTAGCTGTTGCTTCCATCACCGTTGAATTCGAACAGGTCGGTGATCCAGTAGTTGGCGTAGTCCCTTTTGAGGTCGAGCAGCAACTGGATAGGCAGCTGGCTGGATTTGATGTTGCGGGTTACTGCGAGCAGTTCGCCGTTGTCGGAATAGAAGGCATAGAGCACCATGTCATTCATTTTAAAGGTCAGCTTGTTGTAGCTGTTGTTGGCTTCTATGCCCATCAATTCTGCTTTTTTAAAGTCTTTCCTGAAGGAGGCCTTGATGACTTCTGTTTTGTCTGTAGGGTTAGCAAAGCTGCTGGTTACACCGACGGTAAGGAGTAGGGCTACTGCGATGGCTAATTTCTTACTGCTGTTAAGAAGGGTCTGGCTGAGGGAGATGGTTGAGCGTTTCATATACTTAAAATTTTATTTGGTTTTTTACTGCTTGTTGACATAACAAAGATAAAGCTTTTAATAAGTACTATACAATGCATAGTACATTGAATGGCATATTACCGTTTTGAACGGTAAAAATCCAGGGATGAGCTGCGGCGGGGGTGCCGGTTGCCGGAGCGTGGATGAGCCGCGAGATGGTTTTGTTGTTTCATATATCTATTATTTGGTAGCCGTTTGGGGTGTTTTGTTGCCTCATCGGGTTGTACTGTCAGATGCCAGCGGGGTGCCACAAAAGTTTTGTGTTGATAATCAATTTGTTGCGTTTTTTTAATCGGATAGACCGTCCGGTTTTGATCAGGCTGGTGTTCGATTTTGGAGCGGTGAGGGGTGGTGGCGGTGTAGTGTCCCGTTTGTTATTGCTGTGTGGTCAATTGATCTAAAATGATCTTTTTCAGCATTTGGTTCAATATTTCGGGCCGGCTTACTACAAAGGTATGGTCTGCTTTTTCGACGATATGCGTTGGCGTCGTCAGGCTGATCGGGAATATTTCGTCCCGGGTGCCATGGATATGATAGAACCGTTGTGGCACTTCTTTGTTCTCCCATTCCAATACAGCGGTGATCGCCCAGCGTATGAACCGGTCGTCTCCTGCCCGGATGATATCAAACATGAGACGCCTGTTTTCCGGGGAGTGCATGCTGAGGGCATGTTTTGCCGTGGTAGCGGCTTTCAGGAAGGAGGGGGATACCAGTTTTCCCAGGCCTAGTTTACCTGCGAGTCTGAAGTAGCCGGGCAGATGGTCCCTGACGGGGATGCTGCTGACAATGATGGTGCAGACGGGGTCGAGGTGTTTGGCTATTTCGACGGCCATCATTCCGCCGAGTGATAAGCCGATGAGAATAAACGGTTCGGACTGATCGATCTGCGCGGAAAGGCGGAAAGCGTAGTCGCTGAGTTTTTCGTTGTCGAAGGGATCGATCCAGTGGATATGGGAAGGAGTATATCCTTCGGGTAACAGGATATGTTTGAAAAGCCGGTAGTCGGCGCCAATACCGGGGATAAAGTAGACTTTCAAGTGTGTAGCGTTTGTACGGCTACAATTTAGTATAATTTTTTGATTGGTGGAGGTAGCACAGGCCGGTGATACATCAGAGGCGGCGATCGGATTCCCTGATGGGGAGGTCATTGATGCTGGCGTAGCGCTTCTGCATGAGGCCGTTTTCGTCAAATTCCCAGTTCTCGTTGCCGTATGCGCGGTACCATTGACCGCTGGCGTCGCGGTATTCGTATTCGAAGCGGACGGCAATGCGGTTGTCAGTGAAAGCCCAAAGCTCTTTTTTCAATTTATAGCTAAATTCTTTCTGCCATTTGCGGGTGAGAAATTCCACGACCTGCTGGCGGCCGTTAACGAATTCGGAGCGGTTGCGCCATTCGGTATCGATGGTGTAAGCAAGGGATACTCTTACCGGGTCCTGTGTGTTCCATGCGTCTTCCGCCATTTGTACTTTTTTTGTAGCCGTTTCGCGGGTGAAAGGCGGCAGTGGATGTTTCTGTTCCATGAGTTTTGTATTAGTGATATCGACTGTCAAATCTTACCCTAAAATTAGCCTGCCCTGTCTATAGTGGATGGTATAATTCATGGTTTCTCTGGTATTAAACAAGTAAACTGTACCATAAAACAAATGACGTGTGCCGTGAATCGGTTGACGGGGGCTATAGCTTTGCAGGTAATTCAAATCGTGATGTCAACCGATCGTCGTTACCACCTCGTGTATCTCGGTAAAAGGGATGTGTTTATCGTCTGCTTTTCGGAAGATCTTTTCCGTGGTTTCCTGCTTGATCCTGCTTATTTCGACAGGTTTTCTTTTTTTAACGGGACTGGCGGGAATAGGTTCTGCCAACTACGCGGGGATCTCCGTCAGAGGACGGAAGGCCTTTTAGAAGAACTTATCGAGTTAAGCGAGACAAAGCTGGATACTTCGATCGACCTTATAAAGGTGGTAATGTTGCAGCTGTTGATTACGATAGAAGAGGCAAAAAGAAGTATCTTAGCTCCCTGTAATTATTAAAATAATTATATATGGGCGCCCCGGTTGTATTTTACAAGAATTTGTATGATACCTATAAGCAGTTAGGATTGCCTGTGGAGAATATCGACCCATCGACAGACTTCACGATAAATAATCTCAAAGAACTTCATCCCGACCTGCCTTTTAAATCCCATACTTACCGGCCCAATTATTTTTCTTTTCTTTTTGTAAAGGATGCGAACGGGAGGTATTCTACAGACGATCTGAGTTTTGTTTCCGAGCCCGGGACTATTTATTTTACAAATCCCGGGCATCAGAAATCTTTTGAATGGACCCGGATCGAGGAGGTATTTCTGATCACTTTTACGGAGCAGTATCTTAAAGAGAATGTCCATCCTGATATCTTCCGGGAATTTCCATTTTTACTGGCGGAGACGGTGTATCCGAAGGTGTTGCAGCCGGCGGCATTTACGGAGTTCGAGCAATTGTATCAACAGATCTATAAAGAATACCGGCTGGATTCAGCCTATAAGAAAAAGATCATCGCCAATTTGTTTGTGGTGTTGTTGCTGAAGATAAAGGAGTATTTCTGGAAGGATTATAATCCTATTTATGAGGGCAACAGAAGTTCGCAGATCGTCAAATCCTTTAAAAGAAACCTGGAGTCGCATTATCGTGACCTGGTGAATGGAAAAGTGGAAAAGGTATTCCGGGTGCATGATTATGCGGCATTACAAAGTTTGCATCCCAGCTATTTAAATAATGTCATTAAAAGCAAGACCGGGAAGCCTATTACCGGCTGGATCACCGAAAAAACGATTGCCGAGGCCCGGTCACTTTTGCAGCAGTCCTCTCTTTCGATAAAGGAGATCGCTTATCTGCTTGGTTTTGCGGAGGCCACACATTTCAGCAATTATTTTTCGAAACATACGAATGTCTCGCCGACGGACTATCGGAAACAGGTGGTTAAGGCTTGAGCTGATCCTTGCGTATGTTGAGTCGCGGCATGCGAGGGGAGATGTGTGGGGTTTTGTCATACCTAATCTATAAATTTTACAACTCTTCCTATAATCCTTGTACCTGGGACGGGGTATTGTTGACGTAGCTTTGTGTAATCAAACTAAAAACACAAACAATGAGCACGTTAAAATCAAAAGTAGTACTGGTAACCGGAGCCTCAGGAGGCATTGGTGCCGAAGTAACCCGTCAGTTCGTCAAGGCCGGAGCCAAAGTTATCGTTCACTATGCTGGTCGCAAGGAACCTGCCCAGAAGCTGGCGGATGAGATCACCCAGGGTGGTGGGGAAGCTATCGTTCTGCAGGCCGACGTCAGCAAGGCCGGCGAGGTGAAGAAATTGTTTGATGACTCTATCGCCCATTATGGCAAGGTGGATGTGCTGGTCAACTCGGCGGGCGTAATGATAAACAGTCTGCTGAAAGATACGACGGAGGAAGCGTTTGACGTGCAATTCGGCGCCAATGTGAAGGGAACTTTTTTGACGATGCGTGAAGCGTTGAACAGGCTGGCCGAGAATGGGAGCATCATCAACTTCTCTACGAGTGTCAACCGGCTGATGGTGCCTACCTATGGTGTATATTCTGCTACCAAGGGTGCTGTCGAACAGCTCTCGAGGGTTGCTTCCAAGGAAGCTGCAGCGCGGGGGATCAGGGTTAACTCCGTATCACCTGGTCCAACTAATACAGAACTGTATGTAAAGGGGAAGACTCCTGAGATGATTGCCCGTCAGGCTGCGTTGTCTGCCTTTAACCGGATAGGCGAACCCAGTGAAACAGCATCTGTAGTCGTATTCCTGGCTACTGATGAAGCCAAATGGATCAGCGGACAGAATATTGGTATAAATGGAGCTATGGCGTAAGTGAAAATCGTTTTGGCCCGCGGGGAGGGTCTCATTATTCAAACTATAATTATGAACAGTTTAGAAGGTAAGGTTGCCCTTATTACAGGATCTGCAAGAGGGCTGGGTAAAGCGATCGCAGAACGTTATGCCTCTTTGGGCGCGGATATCGTCCTGAATTATTCCCGGGATAAGGCTGCTGCCGAAGAAACGGCGAATACTATCAAGGCTATGGGGGTGAAAGTTGTAGCTATCCAGGGTGATGTGAGCAAGGTGGCCGAGATTGAAAAGCTTTTTACCGAGGCAAAGGCCGCATTTGGCAAGATAGATATTGTGGTAGCTAATGCCGGTATCGAAATGGTGGAAACTCCTGTAGTCGCCTTTACGGAAGAGCAGTTCGACCGGGTGTTCTCGATCAACACAAAGGGGTCTTATTTCACCATGCAGCAAGCGGCCAAACATGTCTCGGATAATGGACGTATCCTATATATCGCCAGCAGTACGACTTCGTTCCCTGTACCCGGTATGGCCGTATATGGCGGCAGCAAGACGACGCCCCGTTACCTCGTAGATATTTTATCCAAGGAAATAGGGCACCGGGGAGTCACGGTCAACTCTATTATTCCTTTTGCCGTGGATCATGCTGGGATCTTTACCGATCCTGCTGCTTATCCGGTTTTGCGTAAACAATTGCTGGACAGCTGTCCGATGGGCCGGCTGGCTGAAGTCGAGGATGTGGCCAATATCGCTGAGTTCTTTGCGAGCGATCTGTCTTCCTTTGTATCGGGTCAGCATCTGCTGGTCAATGGGGGTGCAACCAATTAAACGAGGTTTAATATAGGGCAGGCCGATTACCCGGTGGCTGAATGTTGGGGATGCGGGGATCAACTAATTCTCTTGATGATAAAGCCGTTGTTCACCGTGTCCATCCCGATCTTTGGGTAGTATTCCATTGCCGTAGGAGCTGCCAGCAGGAGCAGCATACAGCGGTCGCCGATGGCCTTTTTTGTCAGCCGGACCAGCTGTTTGCCGATGCCTTCTTTCTGGTATTCCTTTCTGATAGCCAGGTCGGAAAGATAACAGCAGTAATGAAAATCTGTCAGGGCGCGGGAGACGCCTACCAATAACGGACCGTCCCAGGCGGTGACGATCAGGTTGGAATTCCGGTACATATTGTCAATCCTTTCTGCGTCATTGGTGGGACGCTGGAGACCGGCGCTCCTGTAGAGGTCAATGACTTCGGCGGCTGCGGGTGACTGGTCGGTTTTGTATTGAATGTTCATATGCCTTTTTTTTCAAAAATACGACACGCAAGGACTACCTTTACCACCCAGATATAACATATCAAGTAGTCCAGCATGCTTCCTTTCGACACTCTTCTTCCGACAGACAAGACGTTGGCCTTACCGGTTTATCAGCAGGTAGCCCAGGGCATGGTTCAGCATATCCGCAACGGGGTGCTCAAGCGGGGGGCTATGCTGCCCGGTACCCGTGAGCTTGCCGGCATTTTGAATCTGCATCGCAAGACGGTGATTGCCGCTTACGATGAGCTTTCGGCGCAGGGCTGGATAGAAGCTGTTCCCAGAAGGGGTTTTAACGTGAGCTCTAATTTACCCGAGATCAAACCACAGCGATGGAATGCCGCTTATGCATTTGAGAAGAAGATGGCAGCGCCGTTCTATATGTTAACGAAGGGGGGCTTTCAATTTCCTGTATTGAGTGTGCCGCCGCCGCGGCTGATAATTGACGACGGCCATCCTGATAACCGGCTTGCTCCTATGGATCTCCTGGTAAGGGAGTACCGGAGCCGCCTGGGCAGCATTTCACGAAAGCAGTTGTCCGCCAGCCTGGTAGCGGGTTCACCAAGATTAAGGGAAGTCATGGAGAGCTATCTGGCGGAAACGAGGGGGATGCAGGCGTCGGTCCCTAATATCCTGATCACGCATGGGGCGCAGATGAGTATCTATATTGCTGCGAGCCTGCTTGTACGGGAGGGGGATCAGGTGATCGTCGGGGAGCCGGGATATTATCTGGCTAACCAGGTGCTGGAGAGCCTGGGGGCCAATCTGCTGCGCGTGCCGGTGGATGAAGAAGGGATCGATGTGGATGCAGTGGAGAAGCTGTGCAGGAAGCTTAGAGAAGGTGTTGGCCGGCGAGGGAGTAAGGGGCATGGTATCAAAATGCTTTATCTTATCCCGCACCATCATCATCCGACGACGGTGACCCTCAGCCCTGAAAGGCGGATGCGGTTGCTGGAGATAGCAGAGGAATTTAATTTTTCGATCGTGGAAGACGATTACGATTATGACTTTCATTATTCGTCCTCGCCTTATCTGCCATTGGCCGCGAGCAGTCATAATAACCGGGTGATATACATCGGGTCGTTCTCCAAGTCATTGTCGAGCTCTATCCGGATAGGTTTTATGGTTGGGCCGGAAGATTTTATTGGCCAGGCTATATACCTGCGGCGGCTGATCGAACTGAGAGGGGATAATAATATGGAGGATGCGCTGGCGGCTTTGATCCGGAACGGAGATGTAGGGCGGCATCTGAAAAAGGTGAATAGGATCTATGAGGTCAGGCGGGACCGGCTGTGTCTGTTACTGGACTCGAAACTTGGGGATGCGGTAAGCTACAGCAAACCTTCGGGGGGGATGGCGGTATGGA
Source organism: Puia sp. (assembly GCA_036499285.1). Taxonomy (GTDB): domain Bacteria; phylum Bacteroidota; class Bacteroidia; order Chitinophagales; family Chitinophagaceae; genus Puia. Next base: position 187,861 of record DASYEB010000014.1, read on the forward strand.
CTTCTTTTGGAAAGAAGTATCCCTTGAAGGCTGTTGCGGAAAAGGCGGCGAAACAGGGGTTATATATAAGTAATGGACTAATGTATAATACACATGCCGCAGTCTATAATGCGGTTAGAATGGGGTTTGCCGGGCTAACGGAAGCCGAGATGGAGGAAGCGATCGCGATCCTGGCGGATTGTGTCTGAAATAAAAGAATTATATTCATTGCTTTGAATGATGATGAAAAATGAAAACAGTAGGTAAATGGCTGTTCCCGATCCTTTTGTTGTCGGCAATCGGTCCCCCAAAAGTAATCACTATCGGAAGCCGGGCAATCACCTTGTCACTTGATTATACGAATAAGGCCAGCATCTCGTCACTCGTGATCAACGGGCAAAAGGTGATCAGCGCGGAAGATGGCATCTTTACATCGGTGAAGGTGGGGGGTATCGTCTATTCATCGTTGCATTTGCAATCAGAGCCGGTACTGCGAAAAGAGAAAAGCACGGTAATCCTCGATGGGATCCGTTATGGCGACGGGAACCTGACGATTAATGAGAAATGGACATTTATTCCGACAGCAGGATCGATCAAATGGAACATCGAAAGAAGTTGTTCGAGGCCGTTGCTGGCGGATGGTACGGAAAGCCCGGTTTTTAATTTTGACGATATGAATGTCTGGGAAGGAGCCTACCAGGGTTACGGCGGACTGGCGTGGTTTTATTTGTTCAATGAAAAGTTGAATACCTATGGCGTTCACACTCATTCTTCCAGCTTCTGGAACAGCAAAAACGGGAACGGGCTGGATATATCCGTTGATGCGCCGGGTAAAGCCGTCGCGATGAAATATACCCGGACCAATGAGAACAGACTTGCCTATACAATAACTGTTTCGGACAAGGAGCTGTTGCCGCTGCAGGACAGCGGGACCAACAGGCGCCGATTTATACCGAATAGTACGGTTGTCTGGGCGCCGTACAATATACCATCGGTGAAAAGTTCGCAAACCATAACCCTTAGCTATTTCGATTTTAATGAAAGGTACGGGCGCGGGAAATTTGCGGGTATCGATGGCTCGCAGGTGAGCGCTGTTCTTAATACCATTGCCAGGATCGGTGTAATCGATTCCCTGCATTTTGGCGGGAACAGCTGGCATACACCTTATGGTCCCATCTGTCTTCATGAACAATATATTGCACAGCTGGGTCTGGCTATCGACGATCCGAAATATCTGAAAGGCTATCAGAGCTGTCTGGACTTCTACCGGGATCATGCCATAAAACCAGACGGACGGGTCTTTGCCCGCTGGGCCTATACCAATGAGGATATGATGCCTGGCCAGGGCAATGCAGATGGTTTTTATGAAGCCCAATGGGGGATACTGATGGACGCGAATCCGGATCTTGTCAGCAATGTCGCCGACCTGTATGATCTGACGGGTGATATCGCCTGGGTTAAAAGCCATCAGCTGTCCTGCGAAAAGGCATTGGATTGGATACTGAAGAGGGATGACAATGGGAATGGCCTTGTCGAAATGATGACCGATAATATGGGGCAAAAAAAGAGCAGTGACTGGATAGACATCATCTGGGCATCCTATGAGAATGCTTTTGTGAATGCCAAGCTCTATCATGCGCTGGTCAAGTGGGCGGATATCGAACGCCAGCTGGGCAACAAGGGCAAAGCCACCGCTTATGAAGGTTTTGCCGCCAAACTAAAGACGAGCTTTAACAAGCTTGCCGGTCAGGGTGGTTTTTGGGATGAGGAAAAGGGCTGTTATGTTCACTGGATCGACAAGGATGGGTCCATTCATGGCCGCAACATGGTTACGCCGGTGAACTTTATGGCCATTGCCTATGGCATTTGTGATGATGAAGCGCGCCGGAAGCGGATACTTGATAATATTGAGCAACAGATGCAGCAGGAGAAACTTTTCTTTTGGCCTTTAGCCATGACGTCCTATGCGCCGGGCGAGGGGAAGGAATGGCAATTCCCTTTTCCCGCCTATGAGAACGGCGATATCTTTTTGTCGTGGGGTTCTATTGCGGTGAAGGCATATGCGGAATACAAGCCGGACCTGGCCGTCAAGTATGTAAAAAATGTGTTGAAGCAATACAGTAAAGACGGACTTGCCTTTCAGCGGTACGGCCGGCTTAAGCAGGCTGGTCTGGGAGACGATATCTTATCCGGGAATGCCCTGTCCATAGTAGGCTTGTATGCATCGGTGTATGGTATTAACCCCTTGTACAACAGGCTTTATCTTGAACCTCATATCACACCGGAACTGGCCGGTACCGCGCTAAACTATACATTCAGGAACGAGCGTCTGACGATAAGTCTTGACCGCGATAGTTATGCTGTATCCGATAAGAAGTTCAAGGTGGCGGCGGATAAGCCTTTTGGTTTTTTTTCTACAGCGGGGCAGTTGTCCTATTTTAATGGGAGCAGCGCCATTGCTGATCTGGAGGTCAGGTCGGAGCAGCCGCTGGCTCTAACTATTAAAAGCTGGAAGACTGATAAAATGGACTGGATACAGGATGCTGGAGGGGATGGGTCGAAAGTGCTGTCATACGTCATCCATCAATTGAAACCGAATGCGGCCTATTCGCTTTCTGTGAATGGACGAGCTATCGATAAAATCCGGAGTGACGGGAAGGGGGCGCTGGTAATATCCCGCAAGGCTTTAGCCGTTTCGGAACGAATAACGATCAGTCTCTTCGGCAGGTCTAAAGATGAACAGGATCACCGATAACATAACCAGGAATAATACCATCGTAAAACACAAACCGATCCGCAGTCCAAAGCTATCGGCGAGGTAACCTATTGCCGGGGGACCGACAAAAAAACCGCTGTATCCGATGGTGCTGGCGATGGCAATGCCGGCTGCAGGTTCGATCCCCTTTATATTGCCTGCTGTTGAATAAGTGAGGGGTACCACATTCGACAGGCCGGCACCTATGAGGAAAAGCCCGATCAACACGGTGGGGGCATTGACAAAGAGGAGGACGATGGCCAGACCGGCGATGGCGGCGAAACAGCTACAAAATAAAATGGTCTTTTTTCCCAGGGCATCGATGAGCCGGTCGCCGAAGAGGCGGCCGATCGTCATGGCGGCGGCGAAGGAGCCGACGGCTAACGCGCTGAAGGCTTTTGTTTTGCCCACGACGGTATGCATGTAAATGGCGGACCAGTCGACCATGGAGCCTTCCCCGGTCATCCCGCAAAAGCCTACGATGGCGATGAGCCAGATCAGGAAAGGGATCTTTTGCCGATGGCTTTTTCCTGTTTGTTGTTTTGCGGTGATGGGCTGATCCCGCAGGATGACGGGTGCTATGATGACCAGCGCGATGAAACCTGCGACAGATACGAGGAGCAATTGAGGGCGAAGTGAAGTGTGGTAATTGGCAAACAGCGCCCCTGAGCCTGCTCCCAGCGCCATGCCGATGCTGTAGGCCGCGTGAAAGGAAGACATGATGGTCTTTTTGTATGCTCTTTCGACGAACACTGCCTGTCCGTTCATCGTGATGTCCATAGCGCCTGAAAAGAAACCGGTCACCAGGAAACTGATGCGGCCGATCCAGATATTGGAGGAGACAGGGATAAAGGGTATGACACAACAAAACAAAAGCCCCGAAATGATGGTCAGCTTTCCGCTGTTAAAGCGGGTTGTCAGCCAGCCGGTGAGCGGCATTGCCACCAGTGCTCCGATAGCTGTCATAAAAAGCATAGTCCCCAATGTGCTATTGGAAACTCCGAAGAAATCCTTTAGCTCGGGTAGCCGGCCAGTACAGTTGGCGTATACAAAGCCGTTGACAAAAAAGTAAGTAATAACGGCTATTCTATATTTAAGGTGTTTGTTCATTTGGGATCTATTGTTGGACAAAGATCCTTGTGGGAAGGGTGTATTTATTTCACCTGTTTTTCCAATAATTACACTAAATTGTCCTGCTGGAAGAATTGCAGGACAAACAAATATATGAAAAGAGCAAATCTTGAGAAGATTGAACCGATAGAAGGCTCCTCCTTCTTTATGGCGTACAATAAGGCGCCGCTGTTATGTCACGAGGATTTCTGGCATTTTCATCCTGAATTCGAGATCGTATATGTGCCTCATGGAAGTGGCAGGCGTTTTGTTGGCAATAAGGTCAGCCGTTTTGAAGATGGGGACCTGATCCTGCTGGGACCGAACATTCCTCACAATGCGTTTAATTTCGGATTTGAGTCGACGGGGTACGAGGAATATGTCATTCAGTTCAAGATCGATCAGATCGAAAAAATGACGGAAAACTTCCCGGAGTTTGCCCGTGTCGCCCGCCTGCTGGCAAAGGCCAGATCGGGTATGAGCTTCAACGGGGAAAACAAACATCGTATCGGGGAGATGATAAAGGAGATGTATGCGTCCTGCGGTTTTCAGCGTCTGATCCAGCTATTTGTCGTGTTGCGGGAGATGTCGCTGTTATCTGGATTTGAAGATCTCGAAACAAAGAAATTCCTTTCTGTCAACACGGCCTATGTCAAGCGTATCGAGCGGGTGTACCAGATCATACAGAAGGGATATCAGAATGATCTTTCAACGCGGGAGCTGGCGTTGGAATTATCGATGACGGAAAGTTCGTTTTGCCGTTTTTTCAAAAACGCCACGGGCAAGACCTTTAAAGAGGCGCTGACGGAAGTGAGAATTGAGAAGGCCAGCGCCCTGCTGTTACATTCCGATCTCTCTGTGGCCAGTATTGCGTCGCAGTGTGGATTCAATAATGTTTCACTCTTTAACCGGTTTTTTAAAGAGCTGACGGAAATGTCTCCCAGCAACTACCGCCGATCGATCCGCCTCATAATTTGATAAGTAGATTAAACAAATAACTTTGAATAATTTGAATCCGTTAGAAGAAGTAATAGGCGCCACAGATATATATCTTGTGGATCAGATCATGAAAGGCAGGTACAGGAAGGACGACAGCATCCTGGATGCGGGTTGCGGGGCCGGAAGGAATCTGCATTGGTTCATTCAGAATGCCATCTCCATTTATGGGATCGATCAGGATGAAGGTGCGATCCGCCAGGTGTGCGGGCGGTATCCTGCGATGGCGGAAAGGTTCCGTCAGTCGCCGGTCGAAAAGATGCCTTTTGAGAGCGATCGCTTCGATCACGTTATAAGCAGTGCGGTGTTGCATTTTGCAAGGGATACCGATCACTTCAAAAGAATGATGGCGGAGATGGTGCGGGTCTTAAAACCTGCCGGTTCGTTGTTTATCCGAATGACGTCGGATATTGGTATTGAGGAAAAGGTGCAGATGGTATCGCATGGCGTATATGCGATACCTGACGGATCGAGCCGGTTTCTACTGACCAGGACCTTACTGGGGGATGTCATGCGAAAGAATGGGCTATCTTTTCTGGAGCCGCTGAAGACGGTGAATGTGAATGATATTCGCTGTATGAGTACGGTGGTCCTGATTAAAAATAGTTACAGATGATCCCCTTTAAGAACCTGATCCCTCTTAATTCGCAGTCTCCCCAGGCTATCTATGTGCAACTGGCAAATGGCCTTATTCGCCTGATCAGGAGCGGCAAGCTTCAGCCTGGTACGAAACTGCCGTCGATACGTGAGCTGGCGGGGTTGATGGACCTGCACGCGAAGACCATCGTGGCTGCCTATGGTGAGATGGTTGCGCAGGACTGGATATACAGTAAGCCCCGTTCCGGTATGATCGTATCGGAGAACCTGCCGGAACTGAAACCCCGATCATTCCAGGAGACGGGCAAGGGAGCTTACAGCCGGGAAAAGTCTTTGCCAAAAGATGAAGTGCGGTATAAATATGTCATCAACGATGGTTTCCCGGATCCTCGTCTGGCCCCGGTCCCTCAATTGCTGCGTCAATACAGAAATGAGTTTGACGACGGATATACAGAAAAAATATCAATGATCATCGAGGGCGCAGGAAGCCCGAAACTCAGGGCGGCGCTGGCGAAGTATCTCGGTGAAACGCGGGGGATAAATGCGGGGTATGGCAATATCCTGATAAGTCGTGGGGCGCAAATGGCGATATATATTGCTGCGGCGCTCTCGATCAGGCCGGGGGACGAGGTAATGGTGGGCGACCCGGGTTATTTCGCGGCCAACAGGACATTTGAAAAAATGGGAGCCAAGCTGATCCGGATACCTGTGGATGAGGAGGGGATCGATGTAGACCAGATCGAAAAACTGCGAAAACCGAAACTATTATATATCATTCCTCATCACCATCATCCTACGACGGTGACGTTGAGCTCGGCAAGAAGAATGAAGCTATTGTCCCTGATCCGGGAACGTCAGTTTACCGTCATTGAAGATGACTATGACTACGAATTTCATTATACGCATAACCCTATTCTGCCACTGGCCAGTGCCGACCATGGGGGGCATGTCTGGTATATCGGCTCCATTACTAAAAATCTCCTTCAATCGATGCGAGTGGGGTATCTGATCGCTCCCGAAAAAGTAATAGCGGAAGGGGTTAATCACCGAAGGCTTTTTGATATCAGGGGCGATCTTCTGATGGAGAATGCGTTGGCGACACTGTATATCAATGGGTCGATGCAGCGTCATATTCGTAAGTCTTTAAAGTTGTATGAGGAGCGGCGGGATCTCTTTTGTAAGTTATTGGGAAATGAGCTGGGGGATTCGGTCAGCTTTACCATCCCGGATGGGGGAATGGCGGTGTGGACGAAATTCAATAAGCCCTATGAGCTGACAAAGGTTGCGCCGCAGGCTGTGACACATGGCTTATGGATGTCAGACGGGGCGATCTATAATCCGTCTGACAGAAACCTGAATGCATTGAGAATGGGGTTCGCCTCGATGAATGAAAAGGAGATGGCGGGAGCTTTCAGGGTCTTAAAAAAGGTTATGAACCTTTGATGAGATTATCGATGCTCCATGTATATGCGGGCAAAGCAGATAATAGGAGGCTTGCTCCTGTGAAGACCAGGACGGGGTATTTGACTGGTGCGGTTATGCCCAGGAATGTTGCCATACAAAGGGCAAATATAAATGTGAGGATGGCGGCCCCCAGTGCTGCTTTTTGTGTTTTGAAGCCAATGATGAGGGCAATGCCAAATACAGTTTCTGCGATGGTGGCGATGAGGCCTATGATATTTGCGCCTGCCGGCGGCAGGAAAGGGAGTATCTTATTCGTATAAGAGACGAAATTCGACCAATTCCCCCAGGCTGCTGTTCCGGAGCCCGGGGTGCCGAGCCAGCCGACGCGGTCCATGACCGGGAACAGAAAGCCGATGCCGAGGGCGAAGCGTAATAGAAGTTGGGCGATCTTTAAACGGCGTGTCATAGATCTTCGGTTTTTTATTTTTTCTTTTCTTTATCGAACATGGTACCGAAGATACGATCCCACAGGGTAGAACTGACCCCAAATCCTTTTTCCTGCTGTTTGTAATGATGAAGATGGTGATTGCGCCAAAGCGGTTTCATCCATTTAAAGGGTGGTTTCCAGGCATGGATGGCAAAGTGCATGCTGGCGTACAGAAGATAGCCCAGGATAAAGCCGGGATAAAAGGAAAAGACGAGTCCGGGTAGGGGGAGCAGGCTGAAGATGTAATACATGACTGTGAAAAGGAGCGAGGCGATGAGGATGCTGGGAACGGGGGGCAGGAACAGGCGTTGGTTGTCCCTTGGGTAGTGATGATGGTTTTCGTGGAAGATGTAGACGAAACGTTGGATCTGTTTGTTGTCCGATACGAAATGATAAACGAACCGGTGCATAATGTATTCGAAGAAGGTCCAGAAGAACATGCCGGTGAAGAATAAGCCGAGAATGGTTGCGGCAGATTGCTGGAAGCGGGCCGAGGAATAGTAGAGCATAGCAGCCATGATCGGGATATACATACCCCAGACCGCAAGCGGATGGGTTTTGGTCAGAGATTCCAGGAAAGGGTTTTGAAAGAGACGGGCCTGTCCTTTATTTTGAATTTGTTCTGATTTCATCTTATTGTTTTTTTAGCGGCTTTTCAGGCGGGTATGGCCTGAGCCAGGTGATGAGCGGCGAGAAAAAAGCCTTTTTTCAGGTACAGACGATGGGCATCATGCAGGGCATAACCGGTGTCGAGATGGACGGAACGGATGCCTGCATTTTTTGCTATTTCAGACACATGATCCAGCAGGGCTGCGGCGTAACCTCTGCCCCGGTATTCCGGGAGAGTAAAGAGGTCGTCGATGTAGATCATTTTACCGGTACGGAGCATGCTGTAGGTCCGAATGCCTGTGAAGGCGGCTGCTTTTTTATTCTGTTCGCCGGAGATATAAAATAACCGGAAGCCTTCATCCATCATGTCGAGCACCTGTTTGACGTAGGTGTCTTTTCCGAGGTTTGTGCGGAATTGTGAAGGCCTTGAAATTGGAGGGTACGGAAAAATTATACATTGGCATACCAATGACATAAACATCGGCCCGATGGAGCTGTTCTATCAGCAATTCCGACTCTGCGAGCTCGCTGACCATGTCTTCCGTACGTTCGGCGGGCGATGTGTAGTTCCCTTTGATAAAGAGAGCGGTGGGATGGGTGGGGATGCTGGCGGACAGATCCAGGTATTCTATAGCTGCGTGATCGAATTTGTCGGACAGCTGTAAGACAAACAGGGCGGACAGGTGTTTGGAAACCGATCTCTCGTCTCTGACGCTGCAATCAATGTGAAGTACGTTCATGTAGGTCTGATTTTATGCAAACCTACGAACGCAATGTACTATGTATATACTACAGATTTAATAATATTAGTAGTACAGATTGGAATTGGGAAAAATTTACAGACGGCTCGTGATCCTGCTGATCTGCAATAACTTTCTGCCACGTACCAGGATCCTACGCGTTTTGTTGGGTGAAGTATACAGGTGGTCCTTTCTTTTTTGCTTGCTATAGTAAGCAAGTATGGTCGCAGATGTAATGGTCCCGATCCTGTTCCCGTCCTCCCTGTTATCGAGTACAATTAAGGTATCTGTATGATGGCGGCCCATCATTTCGGCAGCGAGGCTGGCGTCATCGGATGCATAAATATATGGCTGATCAGCTTTGATGGATGGAATAACCGGTGTCAACAACTGTTGGACGGTCTGTCCGAGCAATACGTCGGGTTCAAAGGAATCGGGGGCCAGCACTCCGCGACGGATAATTTTTTCGGTCATGATACTTCCTTTCATCAGGAAGAATGAAATAAAGTAAGCGGCCACGCAGGCCCCGAGCACCGGTAGCAATCCATTGGACTGTCCTGTTGTCTCCAGGGCAAAAATGATGGAGGTCAGTAAGGCTCTTGAAGCGCCGGCGAACATCGCTGCCATCCCGACCAGCGCCGCCATTGCCAGGTTGATCTGAAGGGAGGGGAACAAGTGCATGGCTGCCAGTCCAAGTAATGCTCCCACGCCTCCGCCGATGGTAAACAGTGGAGCGAGGGTACCACCTGAGGTGCCACTGCCCAATGCGATGACCCAGGAAAGATATTTAAGCAGGCAAAGAGAGAGCAGCAGGCCTATTGACCAGGAACCGGTCAAAAGATACCTGATATTATCATAGCCGACACCCATGGTATGGGGAGCGAAGTAACCGATGACTCCCACGGCAGCGCCGCCAATGGCAGGCCACCACATCCAATGGATCGGCAGTTTTTCGAAAAGGTCTTCTACCGCGTAAACTGACCTGGAAACAAGGGAAGCGATGACCCCGATGATGAGTCCGAACAGTATATAAATGACCAGGGCAGACTCTGTCGGCGCAACGACCGGTCCCATATCGAACACTGGCTGGCTGCCAAATAATAAAATATGCATTCCTGCTCCGGTGACGCACGCCAAGGCTACGGGAATAATAGACCGGGGAGAAAATTCAAACAGCAGCAATTCTACCGCCAGTAACACCGCGGCCAGCGGGCTTCCGAAAATCGCTGCCATACCTGCACAGGCGCCGGCGGACAAAACGATTTTACGTTCACTGGAAGAGATGTGAATCCATTGACCTGTCAGGGAGCCGAAGGCGCCTCCCGTTGCTATGATCGGGCCTTCTGCGCCAAATGGTCCGCCGGTCCCAATAGACAAAGCTGCGGACAACGGTTTCAAAAATGTTATAGCCGGGGGGATCTTGCTGTCATCGAGGATAATTTTCTCCATGGCTTCAGGGATGCCATGTCCTTTGATGGCTTCGGAACCAAACCGTGCCATAAATCCTACGAGGATACTGCCGCCGATGGGAACCAGCACTACGAGCCAGCCCAGGCTATTGCCGGCGGGAGAGGCGGGTTCAAATGAAAACTTCCCATGAAAGGACAAATTTGTGATCAGGTCGATGAGATATACCAAACCTTTGGCGACAAAGCCGATCACGATTGCGTTGGCTATTACCTGGAGACTTAAATAAAATACCCGTTTGTTTACCAGAGCCTTACGCATGAATTGTCTTTTTTGCTTTAAAATGCAAAGGTATTGTTTTTGCAATATAAAAACAAGAGTAAAGAGGTGTTTGATGTAAAAAAATATTGTTTAGGCAATGTTTTTTATTGTGTCGACAATGTTTTTATTTCATTATTATTGCGTCATGCAAGAATTTTCGTGCAATCTGACCGATTGCTTTTTGTGCAGACATAGTATACCGGAATGGAAGGAAGTGATCGCCCTGAAAAAGACAACCTTACATATAAAGCGGGGGAAGCAGCTATTTGCGGAAGGTGAAAAGGTAAAGGGGATTTTTTTTATCTATTCGGGGTCCGTCAAAGTTCACAAGCAATGGATCAACGATAAGGACCTGATACTTCGTTTTGCGAAAGCCGGCGATATCGTCGGGCATCGGGGCCTGGGCGGCAGCGGGGGCTATCCTATTGCGGCTACTGCCATGGAAGATACAGAAGTGTGTTTCATCGATAATGAATTCCTGGAAGCGACGCTGAAGACCAATATATCCTTTACGTACAAATTAATGTATGTCTATGCCTCCGAGCTGACGAATGCGGAGCGGCGTATGCGTAACCTGGTCCACATGGAGGTAAAGGGCAGAATTGCGGATGCATTGCTGGAAATAGCTCTTTTTTTTGGTTTGACGAAAGACAATTATATCGCCGTTACTATAACCAGGCAGGATATCGCCTCCTATGCGGGCACTACTTACGAAACGATATTTAAATTTTTTACGGAGCTGATCCGGGAGAGTATCATTTTTACCTCGGGGAAGAGCATCCGGATCGATGATCCTGATAAATTAAGGCAGTTCATATCTATTCCCGTTATGGATGAGGGATCGAATTTAACCTTTTCTTAGCTGTAACTTAATTAGTTTTGAGATATGACAGGATTGGTCAAATATAGTCCCCTCTATTATATCTGTTCATTCACGGAATTCCTCCCGTTCTGCGTTAAGCTGTATTATTTTTCAAATTTTAAGGACTTTAACAGGATTGCCCGAGATTAGGCTATGCCAGTCTTGGGTTGATGATCTGTGTTTTATAACCTCTTAAAGATCCGGGATACCAGATCCCGCCAAAATCAAATGTAATGCGGAAGCAAGCAGCAGCACTCATCCTTGTGGCCATCGTTGTGGCTATACGGGAAGCCTATATAAACGAGGCCAATGACAATTATATCGCCGGCTTTTTACTCCTTTTTATTGTTGTTTTGGGCATCAGCCGCGGTGTCCGCGGGATGCTGACCCGGTTTAAGAAGAGAAGCCGACCTCAGCGCCTGTCCGATATCCCCTAATATGTCTTCGATCGCTTCGAGACCGACGCTCATCCGGATCAGGCCATCCGTGATCCCTGCTTTTTTGCGGTCTTCCGGGGACATCCCTGAATGGGACATAGAGGCGGGATGGGATACCAGCGTGTCAACTGTCCCTACCGAGACGGCCCGGGTGCACATCTGCAGGTGATCGATAAAATGTATCGCCGTCTGCATGCCCTCTTTCAGTTCAAAGGAAAGCACTGCTCCCGGATGTTTCATCTGGGCTGCGCTGGTGGCGTAGCTGGCATGAGTGGGGAGGCCATTATAATTGACCTTTTCCACTGCGGGGTGTTCCGATAGAAAAAGTGCGACCGCTTCTGCGTTGCGGCAATGCTGATCCATGCGTAAACCCAGTGTCTTCATGCCCAGCAGCAGAAGATAAGCGTCAAAAGGATTGCTGTTAGCGCCTAATAACTTGAACGTTGTATAGGCCGTCTTTTTCATGAATTCCGGGTCCCTGCCCACGAGCACGCCTCCGATGGAAGTGCCGTGGCCGTTCAGGAATTTTGTGGTGGAGTGGAATACAAAATCCGCTCCGTAACGAAATGGCTGTTGCAGGTAGGGGGTAGCGAATGTATTATCCACACTGACCCTGACCCCATGCTGTTGCGCCACCCTGCATACCATTTCCAGGTCTATACAGGTCATTGTGGGATTGGCCGGGCTTTCAATATGAATAAGTCGTATTTCTTTTGTCGTCCGGAGGAGTGTTTCCAGCTTATTCTCATCACTGAGATCGTCCACCAGGGCATGGATGCCAAAGCGGGGCAACATTCCATAGATCAATTCATGTGTCCCTCCATAAAGGCCCGGATGGGACAACACCCCGTCGCCAGCAGACAGATTGGACAGAAGCAGGGTTGTCATCGCCGACTGACCGCTGGCGTGCAGGAGCGCTGTCAACTGCAATGGTTTGCCTTCTTCCGTCTTTAGTCCGAAAGCTTCCAGCCCGGCCACCCTATCTTCGGCCGCGGTGACGGTGGGATTTCCGAAACGCGAATAGGTATACCCTGGTGTTTTGCCGGAGAAGCGTTGCATACCCTGCATGGAATTGTCAAAGACGAAGGTGGAGGTGGCATAGATCGGGGCAAGGTGTGCATGCTCCGCGTTTGTCGCTCCGTTTCCATGAATGGCAAAGGATGTCATGGAAGTACAAAAAGGGTCTTGTTGCATATAGATCTATATTAGCACATCGAAGATAGATAAAAAGCAAACGGCTGTACTTGTAAATAATCCTGCTAACTGCGTGTCTGTGCCGTTGCCTTTGTCAATACGGCGAGCGAATAAGCGCCGATAGCCATCACCAGGTCCCGGACAGCCACGTCGAAATAATGACCGCCGACTATCAGCTGTAAGGCGATGCCGATGAGCCAGGCCATGACGACGTATGCTCCGATCAGCGGGCGGACGAGGACGACAATACCGGCGATGATCTCGATGACTCCTACCACTTTCATAAAGCTCAGGGCGGACATCGGGAGCAAATGGGCGTTATTCCCCAGGTAATCCGGCCAGTTTGTCAGCAGGTTAGTGAATTTATCGAGCCCTGCGACAATGGGTACAATTCCAAAAGTCAGCTTCAGGGTTTTCTGTAAAGATTGAATTGTTGTCATAATATGTTGTTTACCTGTTAGAGAAAGATTGGTCAAAAAGGTTACAAAGAAAATTCCGGGGAATTTTGTAACCTTTGGATAAGTTATTTATCTAATCGTTATGATAGGCAACCTGGACCAAACGGTCAATCAGCTTCCCGATACCGCGATCATCAACAGGATCATCGCAGGCGAAAAAGAGCTCTTTGAGCTTATCGTCCGCAGGTATAATCAACGACTATATCGAACAGGGATGGCCGTGCTGGGAAACGACTCAGAGGTGGAGGATATGATGCAAAATGCTTACATCAATGCTTATGAGCATTTAGCAGGCTTTGAACAACGTTCCCAATTTGCGACCTGGCTGACGAGGATCATGCTCAACCTTTGTTTTGCTCAGAAGCGAAAGCGCCTGGCCCTGTCTTCGACGGACCAGGCTTTTAATTACATCCATATGGCAACCCCGGAAAATCTACTGGTCAATAAGGAACTCAGCAAGGTGTTGGAGCAGGCGATAGAAAGGTTGCCGGAAAAATATCGTCTGGTATTTGTTCTCAGGGAAATCGAACAGCTTTCTGTCAGGGAAACATCCGAGTTGCTGCAGATCCATGCGCCCAATGTCAAGGTTCGTTTGAACCGCGCCAGGACGCTGCTGAAGACGGATCTGTCGGGCTATATACAGGCTAATATTTTCAATTTTCATCTCACGCGGTGTGACAGCATGGTATTGTATGTCTTATCGCATATATAGGATGATAACATGGGGTGGATGATTTGATTTTCTCTTTTCGTAATTCGTTTTCCCGATTGCGCAACGGCGGAATGGATTGACGCTGTTACTTTTGCGACGTTCATTAATCGCAAAACAACTCCTCATGTGGAATAATAATAGCCGCCTGTCTGTTACTTTTATATTACTGCTTTTCCCTTTCTTCTTTTCGTTCAGGCCGATGCCGCCTGAAGCTGGTGGTGGGATATCGGGCCGGGTCCTTACCAGCGATGGTGAGCCGGCTGTCTCTGTTACTGTCCGTCTGAAAGGGACAAAACGATCTACTATAACCGCCGAAAGCGGCGCCTTTTCGCTGCATGGCGTGGCTGCCGGGCATTATATCCTGGAAGTATCGCTGGTAGGATATGAAACTGTCAGCCAGGATATTTCGGTGCAAGCCAACACAACAACGACCATCTCCCTTCAGCTACAGCTTTCCCAAAAGCAATTGCAACAAATAACCGTCACCAGCGGCCGCAACAGGATTGTCCGGACCGTCAGCGATGATCTTGCCAAGATGCCGCTGAACAACCTGGAGAACTCCCAGGTGTACTCTACCGTGACGAATGCCTTGATGTCCGAGCAGGGGGTAGTCAACCTGGATGATGCCCTGAAGAATGTGCCGGGCGCCAATAAGCTGTGGGCGGCAACTGACCGTTCGGGTTTTGGTAATGGAAGCTCGTTCGTCCTCCGCGGTTTCCAACTGAATACATATCTGCGCAATGGCATTCCGGCTAATGTCAGCACAACAATCGACAATGCTAATATCGAAAACATAGAAGTATTGAAAGGTCCGTCGGCTGCATTGTTTGGAAGCGCTGCGACGTCTTACGGCGGTCTGATCAACCGGGTGACGAAAAAACCTTACGACCATACAGGCGGAGAGGTTGCTTACAGCGGGGGCAGCTATGGCTATAACCGTCTGACCGCGGATGTCAATACGCCGCTGGATTCGGCCAGGAAGCTGCTGTTTCGCGTCAATACGGCCCTGAACACGCAAAAATCATGGCAGGATGCGGGCTTTCATAAGAATGTGTTTGTTGCGCCCAGCCTCTCCTATAAAGTTAATGACCGGATGACCCTGATGTTGGATGCGGAACTATACCAATCGCAGGGTACTACCCCACAGATCTTCTTTTTTAACGCAACGGCTGCCCAACTCGGTGTCAACAGCGCTGAAAAACTGAACCTGGATTATAACAGATCTTATATCAGCAACGATCTGGTGCTTAACTCCTCCAACAGGAATTTTACAGGCCAGATGAACTATATGCTGTCAGACAACTGGACCTCGCGGACGAATATAACAGTAGTCAACACCGGCTCCAGCGGGCCGATGCCTTACTTTTATCTGCTGCCGGGCAATGACCAGATCGCGCGAAATGTATGGACTATCGACGGCACCGATCAAACCCTGGATATCCAGGAGAACGTAGTCGGAAAGTTTGCGACGGGCCCGTTAAAACATCGCCTGGTCCTGGGTCTTGACTATTACAATTACAATGCTAATGTCCGCTATCATGAGTTCATGGGCACAGCTGACGGTGAGACTGCAGCGGACCTGTTTGATGTGATCAATTCGACGGGCAATATTCCCAATTACCTGAACTTTGACAAGGCCAAGGTAGATTCGGCTTATGCCAACAGCCCGGCCGATCCTTATCCTTATATCATTTCTACGAAGGAATACATCACCAGCGCTTATGCGTCAGATGTCATTAATATAACGGACAGGCTGGTTGCCAACGCGGCCCTGCGTCTCGACCACTTTAATTTTGCCGGCAATTACAATCCGGTCGATGGTTCCACTACAGGCCGTTATCATCAAACTGCTTTGTCGCCAAAGTTCGGGCTGGTTTACCAGGTGATCAGTGACCAGGTATCTCTTTTTGGCAATTACCAGAATGGTTTTACGAATGAGACCGGTACTGACTATGCGGGACATGCATTTAAGCCGGAACAGGCCAACCAGCTTGAAGGGGGAGTAAAGCTCAATGCCTTTGGCGGTAAATTGAGCGGAACGGTCAGCTATTACGATATCAAGGTGAAAAATGTGTTGCGCCAGGATATCGACCATCCTAATTTTTCGATACAAAGCGGCACTAAGCTCAGCAAAGGCCTGGAAGTGGAATTACTGGCGAACCCGATCGAAGGGCTTACTCTCTCTGCCGGGTATGCGCATAATGAATCCAAATACACCAATGCCGATAGTGATGTCAATGGTCTGAGACCCAACAGTTCGGGGCCGGAGGATATGGCTAATCTCTGGCTGAGCTACCGGTTCTTACATGGGGGTGTCAAAGGGCTTGGCTTTGGCTTTGGGGGTAACTATGCGGGGAAAAGCCTGGCGCAAAGCAGCAGGAGCCAGGGGCAGTTCTATGTACCCGAGTATACCCTGATGAATGCTACCGTCTTTTATGACGCAGGCAGGTTCCGGTTGTCTGCCAGCGTGAATAATATTGCCAATAAGAAATACTGGATAGGGTGGTATACCGTCAATCCACAGCAGCCACGCAGCATTAACGGCAGCATTGCTTTCCGATTTTAACCATAGAAAAATGATAAGTGCAAAAAATATCAAACGATGGTTTTGGTGGCATCGCTGGTCGAGCCTGATCTGCACGCTTTTTCTGCTAATGCTGTGTCTGACGGGTCTGCCGCTGATCTTTGGTGAGGAGATCGACGGATGGCTTAACCCGACGCATTATGCGGAGCTGCCGAAAGACAGTCCGAAGGCTGATCTCGATGTCCTGACGGGGGTTGCAAAAGCGCGTTATCCCAAGGAATTGGTGAACTCGGTCTTTGTTGACGATGACGAACCGCAGGTATTGATCAACATGGCGCCGACCTGGGATCCCAGGGATCCGATGCGGCATTCATTGCAATTCGACAGCCGGACAGGAAAGTTATTGAATGACGAACCACCGTTTGCCCAACAGCCGGCGACTTTTATCGATACTATGCTGGAGCTGCACCGGGGACTTTTCCTTGATCTGGGGGGTGAGTTGTTTCTTGGCGTGATAGGTGTTGTATTTGTTATCTCTATTCTATCGGGGATAGTCCTTTACGGCCCCTTTATGAAAAAGCTGGATTTCGGCACGGTCAGACGAGAACGTTCGCGCAGGCTGAAATGGCTTGATCTGCATAATCTTTTGGGTATCGTGACGGCGGCCTGGTTACTGGTAGTAGGGCTTACCGGTGTGATCAACGAGCTGTCGACCCCGCTGTTTGGTCTATGGCAGATGACGGATGTGAAAGCCATGCTGGATAAGTATAAAGGCGCTCCTTTACCGGGTCAGCAGGATCTGAACTCTGTGCAGGCGGCATACCACACTGCGGCGCAGGCTTTGCCGGATATGGTGGTGACGAGTGTTGTCTATCCGGGTAATCCTTTTGGCAGTCCTTATCATTATGTGTTGTGGGCTAAAGGCAACCAGGCATTCAGTTCGAGGTTGTTTAGCCCGGTATTGGTGGATGCGCGAAGCGGCAAGCTGGTTTCCGTCGTCAAAATGCCTTTTTACCTGCGGGCCCTGGAAGTGTCGCGGCCACTGCATTTCGGCGACTATGGGGGCACGCCGCTGAAAATCATCTGGGTGATCTTCGATGTCATCGCCATCGTGGTGCTTATCAGCGGAGTATATCTTTGGTGGGTGCGGAGGAAGCTTTATGAATCTTATTTTTCAAAGATATCCGATGGCGCGGAGGCCTCTCTTCAATGAACAATAATCCTTTTTTGCGCCGCTGGGGTATGCCTCTGCTTATGGCCGTGCTGAGCTTGTCCGGCTTGTTGTCGGCCCTGCTGGGCGACCATCCGGGGCAGGTGCTATCCTGGATTGCCCTGTCTGTGCCATTGGTGGTCGTGGCGTGGTATGCGTTCCGGGAAAGTTGAGATCTTTTTAAGGAATTTAAGAGGCAGAACTTGCTAACTTAGCGGCGTGAAAAATATACTGTTCTCTTTTCTTTTCCTGGCTTTGTCCTGGCAGGCTTTTCCCCAGAAAACCATTGTATGGGACAGCTCGACGCTGACACGTGTCTCAGCCCCAATGGGCGGTTACTGCGGTTATGCACGTATGATACAATTGTATGACCGGTCTTTGCTTACCATCTATGAAGCGAGCGGCAATATTGTATGTGTGCGCAGTAAGGATCTGGGACGGACCTGGTCCATCCCCGACACTATTGCATCGAAAGAAGAAGGGGTCAATATGGCTGTACCCGATATCGTCCAGCTTAAAGATAGCAGCCTGATAGCCTGTTATAACCCACGTCCTTTTAAGATCGATAAGAGGCGTCATTTTGAGATACGTATCAAGCGAAGTTCAGATGGGGGGCGTACCTGGGGGGAGGAACAAACCCTGTATCGGGCAGGATACGAGTTTGCAAACGGCTGTTGGGAGCCTTCTGCGATGCAGCTGCCATCGGGTGAAATACAACTATACTTCGCTAATGAAGGACCCTATACGCATAGTGATGAGCAGGAAATATCCCTGCTGCGATCATATGATAACGGCCATAACTGGTCACGCAGTCCTGAAACCGTGAGTTTCCGGTCGGGTAAGCGGGATGGAATGCCGGTGCCAGTGCTGCTCCGTAATAAACGGGAGGTTGCGGTTGCCATAGAAGATAACGCTGACGGCAATTTCAAACCCTACATCTTAATGAATACGCTGGCTCAAAACTGGCGCCAGACCGTGAAGGGGGATGATCCTGGCAGGAGATATGCCCTTCGGGAGAAAATTGCCCGGGAGATCTATGCCGGCGCTCCTTTTTTGCGGCAATTGAAAAGCGGAGAAACGATACTTTCTTACCAGGGGACCGAGGGCCGGCCTAACAAAATGGAATTTGCTGAAATGAAGGTCGTGATAGGGGATGACCAGGCCACCGGTTTTTCAGGCAAATCCGTTCCGTTTCGGGTGCCTCTTAATAAATGCGGGTTATGGAACAGCATATGTGTTCTGGATGATGACTCTATCGTTGCGCTTACGAGCACCAATGCTTTTGGAGGGAATACCGAAGTCTGGATGATCCGCGGCAGATTAGGAGAAAAATAAAAAATTCTGGCGGTTGGCTATACTGAAGAGCCCGTCTCCGTCGTTTGCTTTTTTTATGCCGGGCCAACTATCTGTCGTCGTTCCTGTTAAATGGGTTTTCGCCGTTACGCTGATCGTGCTGCTGGCGGCATGTCACCGTAACTCGTATACCCCTGACAATGCCTCTTATTTTGACAGGGTCTTTCGTCAATTGGACAGTTTGAACCTACCTGTCTACCAGTCTTTTCATTATATAGATTCGGTCTATGCGCGATTCCCTTCGCCGGGTATCCAGGATCGGATCCGCCGATACGATTATAAGGGTAACTACTACTATTACCAGGCGCATGATCTTGAGAATGCAATGAACTATGTGGACAGCTGTCTGTCGCTGTTGTCTGATCCTGAACTGCAAAGGCAATATCCAAGGGAATATGCAAAGTGTCTTATCGATAAGGCGGAGACATACCAACTGGAGAACAAGTATGAAAGTGCGCTTTTTTATTATCGAAGGGGGCTGGAGGCCATACAGGACCTGGGTGACAGCTGCTCGATGGCTCAGTACACGCAACGAATTGCCATGGCCAGCTACCGGGCCGGCCGGTTTGTCGACGCCCGTCATCTTTTTGATCTTGCGTTTCACCAGTTTAAGTCCTGCCGTTCGGATTTTCGTGCTTTTGCCTTTGAGCAATGCAACCTGGATAATATCGGGGAGTGTTTTGCGGCCACGCGAAAATGGGATAGTGCGGCTTTTTATTACGACAGCGCTCTTTCGTTTATAAGCAGGGAGGGGCAGACCTACCTGGGAGACTCCGCGCATCGGGGTTATATGGAAACAGCCCGGGCAGTGGTGTATGGGAATCAGGGCGACTATTTTTTATACCGGCGGGATACGGCTAAGGCTTTGATGCTCTATTCCAACAGTATAGCCGTCAATATGCGTCCTCTTCATGATTCGGGTAATGCGCTGACGGTCCTGGTCAAAGCGATCCGTTTGCATTTGTCCCAGGGACATCTTGCCGAAGCAAAGACGGGGCTACAGGTAATGAGCAGCGCATTGGAGCGCAGGGGAAACCCGGAGGTCGAGCTGGCTTTGCGGAGGCTTAATGCGGAATATACCGCAAAATCCGGGGATGGATCTGCGGCCTGGAAGTCTTTAAGTACGTGGATGGCGGAGGTAGATTCGCTGCGTGCTGCAGAGGCATCGCCATTGACTATCGATATGCCCGGGAAACTTGTACACCTGAAGGATATGTATACTATCCAGCTTTTGCAACAAAAGGACCATGTCAAGACGGCTTACCTGTTGTTTGCCCTTTTGTTGGTATTTATGCTGGGAGCTATCGTATTCCTGATCCGCCGGGGCGCGTTGCGATCGAAGGGGCATATTCGTCAGCTGAACCGGTTAAACAAGGCTTTGCGTGCTGAAAATCTTCAGACGCAAATGGCGATAAGCGCTTTGAATGAGGACCGGGTCATGTATTTACAATCGCTCAAAACGATCGCTCATGATCTCCGTAATCCGGTCGGGGCGATATCTTCCGCGGTCTCTCTTTTACACCGGTCCGGTCTTGGTGAAAAAACGATGCCGCTGCTTGAGCTGATTCGGCAGGCGGCGGATCAATCCATGCAACTGGTGGGGGGGATCATGCATTTTGATCTGCCTATGGGAAGTCTGAAGATGAAAGAGGTCGATCTGACGAAGCTGCTGGAGACCTGTGCGGCTACGCTTCAATTCAAGGCCGCAGAAAAGAAGCAGACGATACTTCTCGATCTTGAGCAGCTGACCCTTGTGGCTGACCATGATAAGCTTTGGAGAGTTATTGTCAATCTGCTGGACAATGCCATAAAGTTCAGCCCGGTTGGCGCCGAGATCCGGATGAAGCTGCATCGTGCCGGCGACAAGGCCGTTATCTCTGTGATCGACAGGGGCATTGGTATTTCAAAGGAGATGGAAGAGAAGCTTTTCTCGGTCGACGCGGTAAAGCGTAGCGGTACCCAGGGCGAAGCGTCCTTTGGATTAGGGTTGGCGATCGTCAGCCAGATCGTGAAGGCTCACGGGGGCGAGATCAGCGTGCGGAGTGAAGAAAATGAAGGGACTACTTTTCGCATTGAGCTGCAGGCGCCGGCGGCATGATGGGGTTGCGGACGGGGTGACCATCGGGTTGTTCTTCAGACCGTTATCGAACCGCGGAATCCCCTGGCGGCGTAGTATGATTCTGCACCATTGTGATAGATGAAGACGGTGCCGTAGCGGTAATCGGCAAAGATGGCGCCGCCGAGTTTTCTAATGTCGGGAGGTGTCATCAGCCAGCTCGACGTTTTTGTATCGAACTTTCCGAGTTTCTGCAACTCCCGGTATTGTTGTTCCGATAAAAGTTGAATGCCCATGGCCGCTGCCAGATCAAGGGCGTTATTCTTTGGCTTTGCTTCTTTTCTTGCGTCGAGCGCTTCCCGGTCGTAACAAAGGCTTCTGCGGTCTTTCGGGCTTTCTGCCGAACAATCGTAAAAGATATATTCGCCCGTTTTTTTATCCTGATCGACGACATCCGGTTCACCACCGGTGTTTTCCATTTCATTCAGTGACCACAGTTTTGCGGCGTTGGCATTCAGCCTTGCTTCTACATTGGCCCATTCAAGACCTTTATGGCGACTCCTATTCTTCTCAAAACGGGTTTGCAATGTCTTGAGCAGTTGTTCACGTTGTTCTGCAGGCAGTGTCTTTTTGTTTGTGTTGTTCATATGGTGTTATTTTTAAGATCGGTTTTCAAAAAGCATGCGAAGCTACATCACAATAAGGGCTGGGAAATCAAAAATTGGACAGGGGAGGGTGAATTTTTTTTAAAGAGTTATGCTGGTGATCGTCAATTGGTTCGATTCTTTTCCGCCAGCTTTCCAAGCTGTTTCAACTTCAAGTTCAGCTCCTCCGTCCATGGTAAGCCGATACACAACCGCATACAATTGACAAATTGATCCTGGAGGGTAAACATCCGTCCCGGCGCGATACTGATACCTTGCTTTATAGCCAGATCATGGAGTGTCACGGTATCTATGTCTTTTGTAAATTCTACCCATAGTGAGAGGCCTCCCTGGGGCCTGCCGGTTTTGGTGCCTTCGGGGAAATATTCGGCGATAGCCCGGTCATAATTTTGATAGTTGTTCAGGAGGGTGCGCCGAAATTGACGAAGGTGGGTGTCATACTTTCCTGTTTTCAGAAAATTGGCAACGGCTTCGTGTACGATGGAAGTCGAGGAAATGACATGCGCTAACTTTAGTTTTAGTATTTTTTCTTTGTATTTACCCGGAGCTATCCAGCCTACCCGATAGCCCGGGGCGAGGTTTTTTGAAACGGAGCTGCACCATAGCACATTCCCTTCCTTGTCGAATGACTTGCAACATCCGGGTCGTTGCGGACCAAAATAAGTGTCACCGTACACATCGTCCTCAATGAGCGGGATACCATGCCCGGACAACAGCGCTACGACTTCTTTTTTATTTTCATCCGGCATACAACTGCCCAGCGGGGTATTATAGTTCGGAACCAGCAAGCAGAGATCGATCTTTGGAATGATCTTCCTCAAGTCTTCTATCTCTATGCCGGTAATGGGATGTGTAGGCAGCTCCAGTACTTTAAGTCCAAGGCTCAGGGCTAATTGCAAAATTCCGGGATAGCATGGGCTTTCCAGGGCAATCGTATCACCTGGCTTGCCCAGGGCCATCAGGCAAAAGGAAAGCGCCTCCATACCGCCATTGGTCGTGACCAGGTCATTTTCATGTAGTTTTCCTCCCCAGGCTACGGAACGAAGAGCGATCATCCGACGCAATTTCACGTTTCCCTGTACGGGTTCATATTTTGTGCCCCCTTCTTTTAGTGTGCGTGTAGCATGAACGATCTCCTTTTTCAATTTTGCCAGGGGCAACAGATCGCCGGAAGGAGCGGCGATGGAGAAAAGTGTCAGATCATCTCTTCCCATATTGGCATAAACTTTACCCAGCAGGTCGTTTGGTTCACGATCGTTAGCGATCAGGGAAGGCCGGCTAACTTCGGGAAGAGGTAATTCCCGATAAGAGTGTCTGCTTACAAAATAACCTGATTGCGGTTTGGAATCAACCAGAGATTTGGCTTCCAATTCCATGAAGATCCTTTTTGCGGTATTCATGCTTATGTTGTGTTTCTGGCACAGCATTCTTACGGAGGGTAACCTGTCGCCTGTTTTGAAAAGGCCTCTTCTGATCTGGTCTGCAATACTGTTTGCTATCTCATTATATAGAAAATCCCTGCCCATGTTGCAAATATAACTGTGTTCATTTAAATATCAATAACTGGGACTGTGTTCATTCGGGGTCATTGACTACTTTTGATCAAAGATTTTATCTCTAAGAACAACTCCAATCATGATTGTCAAAAATTTTTCAGGCGAGACCGGGCATAATCTCAACGGCTGGATCAATGGGTTTATCGGCGTGCTTATATTCAGCGGTTCCCTGCCGGCGACAAAATTTGCTGTTTCCGATCTGCCTCCTGTCTTCGTAACAGTTGCCCGTGCAGGCATTGCGGGTTTACTTGCTCTTTGCGCTCTGCTGCTTTTTAAGGAAAAGCGTCCGGCAAAGGAGCAGTTGTTTTCTCTGCTTATTGTAGTGATTGGCGCCGTTGTGGGATTTCCGTTGTTAAGTGCACTGGCCCTGAGGTATATCACTTCGGCTCACTCCATTGTATTTATCGGCATGCTGCCCCTTATGACGGCCACATTCGGCGTACTGCGCGGGGGCGAGCGGCCTCGTCCCGTATTTTGGTTTTTTTCGATCTTAGGAAGCCTTATAGTAATAGGTTTTGCTATAGCCCGGGACCGATCTGTATCACCGATTGGCGATGTGTTGATGTTAGTGGCGGTTGTGCTCTGCGGACTTGCTTATGCCGAGGGTGCAAAACTTTCGAGGACGCTTGGAGGCTGGCAAGTGATATGCTGGGCATTGGTGTTGTCGTTGCCTGTGATGATCCCTTTGATATTTTTCCTGTTTCCGCCATCGCTTGCAAATGTTGGCCGGGGAGCCTGGATGGGTCTGGGATATGTTTCCATATTCAGCATGCTGATCGGTTTTGTATTTTGGTATCGTGGTCTTGCTCAGGGGGGCATTGCTGCTGTGGGGCAGCTGCAATTCTTACAGCCATTCTTTGGATTGGGTCTGGCTGCTACCTTGCTTCACGAGCAGGTAAGCATTGGCATGCTGGGGACTACCCTTGGCGTCATCCTTTGTGTTGCGGGTTCCAGGAGATTTGCGAGGCGATAGGAAGTCTTCATTTTAATGCGGTCAATCGCTGGTACAGTTGGTGGGTGCGGTAGATGCGGATGGCGTTTTCCTCCTGAATTGCGGCGGGGTAGAGCATTCCGTTGTTGAGTCGGCTAAAGGTCTGATCCAGCTGCGGTTCGGTGGCCATAAGAGCGCGAAGCCGGCCGGCATAATTTTGATATTCCCGGATGGAATTGGCGGCATTGACGCCGGCCTCGATATTCAGATAGGTAAGATAATATACGCGGATATCCGCCATGAGGCGATAGTGCTCGAATTCTGTTCGGTTTTTCGCGGGGTTCAGGGTGTGCATAGTTTGGGCCGCTTCGCGGGCGCTGTCCAATAGCCCTGGTAAACTGATACCGGATGAAGAGATGACTTTCCCGTTGATGACTTTGTAGGGAGCATTGAAAAGGGCTTTTTGAAACCGGCGGGCGGCAGCTTCGTTGAGATCGTACCGGTCCTGGCAATAAGTTGTGATAAACTGGTCGGGTTCTTCTTCCTGGCGGAGGGCCTGAGTAAAGGCGGAGATGAGGAGGTTGAAGCCGGCAAGGGGATAGACGTGACGGACCGGGTAGAGTTCGGCGAGCTCGTCGTCGGCGTTGAACATCGGATCGTATACGCCAGAGGTAGACCAGGAGGTCATGATGACGCCTTTGTAACCAAGCTGGCGGCACTGTGGGATGAACTGACCGATATTGCCCAGATGATGTTGCCAGCAGGTCAGATAATAGTTGTCGGGTTCGCTGCGCAGGGCAGGTGCACCCCAGATCTCGTAGCCGCTGTTGGCCAGTTTGCTGTGGTCGCCAAACTTATCGAGCTCCCAACCATAGTTCCAGTCGATGAGGATCGTCTGTTTTGGGAGGAGCTGAAGGTATTCCGGATACTTGAGCGCGATATCGGCCCAGAGCACTGGTCGTTTGCCCATGCTGACCACGATATCGCAGAGCATTTTGACGTGATCGAAATACAGCCTGGACAGTCCTTCTTCTTTAGCCAGTTTCCGGCAAAGGGGGCAATGGCCCAGCAGATGGGTCTCGTCGCAGCCGATATGGATATAGGGTGAGGAATGGGTAGCGGCCAGGTCCTTATATAAACGGGTGAACAGCTGCTTATTTAATTCTTTTTGTGCCGGACATACCTGGGAGAGATCGTGCTGGTCCTCCCGGAGACCGGCGTATTTATAATTCCGGAGGATATATTCAACATGACCAAAGCTTTGCTGGAGCGGGATGACGTCGAGGCCCAACTGATGACAGTACCCGATAAAATCCCTGATCTCGCCACGGGAGTAGGTATAGCGGTTTGCTATTGAGGATCCTCCTGGAAGGGGTAGGAGGCCTCCCATTCCATAATCAGCGTATTGATACCTTTCTGATGGAGGTCCCGGGCAAGGGCTTTCAGGGCCGGCATTTTCATGGTTTGGATGCGCAGGTCGAGGTGGAAGCCTTTGATGGGGAAGTCTTTTTGGGCCGGGGTTTGTGCGTTGATGGTCAAGGAGAATGCTATAAAGAAGAGGAGGAATGTATATATTTTCATGTTTAAGTGCTTCGTTGCGCCATTTAAGATAGAGATTTTTCTCTAAACATATGGCGCATCAACATCCGATGATATGCAGTTTTATTTTTCTATTAAATTCATGACTAAAACCGGGCTTAATCGATTTATTTAAATATTTTCCCATTCAAAATCACTCCTGCATTCCCAAATAAAAGTGAGATGGATGTACTGAAGGCTTTAAAAAGCGGCGACCACATTGCATTTGAAGAAGTTTATGAAACCTACAGCAAGAAGATCTTCCGCTTCTATCTTAAGAGGGTATCTATCCATGATACCGCCAAAGATCTGACGCAGCAATGTTTCATCCGCCTCTGGAATAGCAGGCATACGCTTTCTATGGCGCATTCAATTGATAAACAGATATTTATCATTGCTTATCACACCTTTCTGAACCATCTCAAAAAAGCAGGTAAAGAGGCCGGTTTCAAGAAGACCTTTATTGGTGAAAATGATAAGGAACAAGCCACGCAGGAGCAATCCATCTCATTTGAGCAAAAAGATCGCATATCGGAGGCTATCAATACCTTGCCCCCGGTGAAGAAGAAGATATTGGAATTAAAACTTTTGGAAGGCTACTCTAACAAGGAGATCGCCCGCATTCTCTCCATTTCCAGCAAGACGGTGGAAAACCATGTAACCAAGGCGGTACACAAATTAAAAGAACGTTTCCCCCAGTCATTGACTATCCTTCTCCTCTATATCCTGACCCGCTGATTGCCAGTTTTCAAAAAATAAATTGCCGACGCTAGGGGAACATAGGCATTGTCGTTGTATTCAATTTAGAAACATACCTAATCAGAAAGTATAGATGCATCTAATATCTGATGATGATTTAAGAAAGTTCTTAAGGAATGAGCTGCCTCCGGATAAGGCCCGTAAAATTGCCAGGTATCTGAAGGAGCACCCGGAAAGCTCTTCCCTATATGGTGAACTGCTGGAGGAATGGGAGCTCACGGATGGAGATACGTCTCTTATGCCGGGAGTAAATGAGGAAATGCACAGCGTGATCATCGGGGCTGTACGACCCGGGCGTCCGGTGCTTTATACGGCTTATATCCGATGGGCGGCCGCCGCGGCAGTATTGTTGATATGCTTTGGAGGTTATCTATGGTGGAAGGATCAGGGGGCGGGAAGCAAACAACCTCAACAAAACGGGATAAGCATGCCAGTAACGGTTGCTGTTGATAACGCTTTTGACACCACTAATAACAGCGGTAAGGCCATTGCACTTATCCTTTCGGACGGTTCCAGGGTAACACTATATCCAAATTCCAGGCTTCACTATTTCAGAAATGTGACGGCAGTGAGCAATAGAGATCTGTACCTCGACGGGAAGGCATCCTTCGACGTCGCAAAGAACGAGAAAAAAACATTTACTGTATATACGGGAATGGTTTCGACAACGGTGCTGGGAACCAACTTTTCCATCGTGAAGCAAAGAGACAGAATAGAAGTGAAATTATACTCCGGGAAAGTGTTGCTCAAGAAAGAACAAAGCGTTTTGCCGGGATGGGAGAAAAACCTTTACCTGGCACCGGGAGAGTCTATGTTGTACGATGCGCTCCGGTCGGCAGTCAAAATAGATCGTCCGGAGACAAGGAACAGCCAGGCGTCAGCGGCATCGGAGGATCAGGGCGATTTTGTCAGTGTAGACAGTGCTAATTCCTGGAACTTCAGGAGCGCACCGCTGGGCGATGTATTGAACAAACTGAAAACAGGCTTTGATATAGCTATCGATTATAATTCAAGTGAACTGAATGGCATGCGCTTTACCGGGACAGTGCGGCCATCGGATTCTCCGGCGCTTGTATTGAATATGATAGCGAATTTAAATAGTTTAAAAATTACAAAAGCGCCTTCAGGATTTAAGGTGGAAAAAATCAAATAGCACATTTAACGCAAGGCTAAGAGTTGACAACACTATTATAGTGGTGACAGGATCTCTATGCCTTAAAGAACTGCAATTATATGAGATACGGACATTTTATTTTTGGGTCTTGTTTGTGCCTTTTCTTACAGCTGTTTATCTCCGGGGTCAATGCCCAGGACGGCAGCAGGCAGATAGTCAAAGGGTATGTGATCAACGACAGCGGTTATGCACTGCACGGAGCGAGTGTCCGGCTGATACCGAACGACGCGGGCAAATCGTACCTGACTTCGACAGACAGCGCCGGTATGTTCACTTTCACCAATGTGGTAGCGGGAAGAACATATGACTTCGAAGCGACCTATGTAGGTTACAAGACGGGGAAAGTTCAGGGATTAAAGATACTCGGAGGTAAAACGAATACGGTGATGATCCGTCTATATCCAACCGTCAGGGCACTGAACGATGTCGTGGTCATCGCCTATGGAACACAGAAAAAGGGGGATGTCTCCAGTGCAATGAGCATCTATAAGCCTAATGAATATGACAGCAGGCCGGTGTTGGCCCCGGACCAGATGATGCAGGGGAAAATGGCAGGAGTATTGATGGACGCGGGTTCAGGAACTCCCGGGGCCGCCAACAGGGTTAACATCCGGGGGATAGGATCCCTTAGCGCAAGCAACGATCCGTTGTATGTCATCGACGGCATACCGATTAAACTGACCAATGGCGCCCTGGGGGATTTCGGAGAAGATATGAGCTCTATCTCCGAGCTGAACCCAAGCGATATAGAATCCATAACGGTGCTGAAGGATGCGGCATCGGCGTCGATATATGGTTCCAGGGCGACCAACGGCGTAGTCCTGATAAAAACAAAATCGGGTCAAAAGAACAAAAGCCGGCTGGACTTTAATGCTTTTTCGGGCGTTGCGAATGTCCCCTATCTGAATAGATTGAAAATCGACAATTCTGCGTCCTATGTACAGGTGGTCAATGAAGCTATTGACAGCTACAACCTTCAGTACGGATATGCACCCGGCAGGGGGAATTTCGTGGACTATATTCGTAATCCTTACCCGGGCCTTCCGGATTTCGACTGGACAAACGCTGTTCTAAACAAGAATGCGAGGACCAATAGCGCCAATCTCTCTCTCAGCGGGGGCAGCACCAAAAACACCTACTTCATTTCCATGGGTTACCTGGATCAGGACGGGACGATCAAGACGAACAATCTGAAAAAATACACCGGTAAGATCAATCTCACCCAGGAGATATTTCCCTGGTTGAATTTCGGGGCGAATACGAATTTCAGCTTTTCCAGGAACAATCGTGTCCCCGGAGCAAATCTCGGCTCCACTCCCCTGGCGCGCAGTCTGGAGCAACGTCCGTTCGACAGACCGTATAAACCCAACGGCGAATATTATATAGGGGGTACATCGGAGCTGTTAAGGAACAATGCCGTTCAGATATTGAATGAAGAGAAGGCTTATCTGGAAGATTACAGGATGCTGGGAAATTTTCACCTGGACATAAGTATTTTGAAGGGACTGGTCCTAAAAAATTCATTAGGTACGGATGTGGACTATACACATGACTACGTTTATTATAACCAGGATCATCCCTACGGGCTGGGTACCGGCAGGCTTACTGATCAAACAAGAATAAATTCGAACCTGCTTTTTGAAAATACGCTCAATTACGATAAACAAATCGATAAATTGAACCTTTCGCTGCTGGCGGGACATTCCTACCAGAAATTTGTAACCAAGACCAATCTTACCGATGGGAATGGATTTCCTTCGCCATCCTTTGACGTGAACTCTGTCGCATCGGTGATACTGGCTGCCTCGTCGGGTATTTCCGAAAATTCCATAGAATCATATTTCAGCAGGGCTAATCTCAGCTATGACGATAAATATCTGTTGTCGGTGTCATTCAGGACCGATGGTTCCTCGCGTTTTGCCCCGGACCACAGATGGGGCTACTTCCCGTCGGTATCCGGCGGCTGGGAAATGTCGAAAGAGCCTTTCTGGCCGATGCGATCGACCTCCCTGAAGTGGCGGGCAAGTTATGGGCTGACGGGAAACCAGGAAGGGATCGGCAATTATGCTTACCAGGCATTGACAGGCGGAGGCTATAACTACAATGCCGGAAGCGGTCTGGCCGTTACCAATCCGGGAAGTCCCAACCTTACCTGGGAGTCGGCAAGACAGGCAGATATTGGCTTCGACCTGGGTCTCTTCGATAACCATATCACCTTCACTGCGGATTACTTTTCCAAAAAAACGACGAACCTTTTGTATGACCTGCCTACCATGGCGACATCAGGTTTTACCAGTGTTACTTCCAATATAGGCTCTATGAGCAATAAAGGATATGAATTTACCCTTGGCTCCAACTATGACTTCGGGCGTGTTCACTGGACCTCCAATTTTAATATCTCATTCATTAAGAATAGGCTGCTATCACTCATCGGTAATGACCCGATACTGGTAGGAGGGAATAAAGTGTTGCAGGTCGGGAAGCAGGTCGGCAGCTTTTATGTGTACAAGCAACTGGGGATCTACCAGCGTGACGACCAGGTGCCGGCATCGCTGTACAACACCGGGGTAAGGGCGGGCGATGTGATCTATAAGGATGTAAATAAGGACGGGATCATCGACGTAAATGACAGGCAAATAGTCGGCACTGCCAACCCAACCTATTTTGGCGGCTGGAATAACAGCATTACCTATCGGGGATTTGACCTTAATTTCTCGTTTACGTATTCTTATGGAAATGATATCTACGCTTCGTGGAGGATAAATGTTACCCGCCTGGGAGGAACTTTCTTCCCTAATCTGAATAACGAAGTAAACAGCAGGTGGACGGGGCCTGGCACGAGCAACACTGTTCCGCGGGCAATATATGGCAGCACCTATAACACACAAAATTCCTCCAGGTATCTTGAAGATGGCTCCTATATCCGGTTTCGGAATCTAAGTCTTGGTTATTCACTGCCGGATAAGCTGATCCAGCGGATGAAGCTGAAAAGATTAAGGGTCTATGTTCAGGCCGACAATCTGTGTTTGCTTACCAGGTATTCGGGTATCGATCCGGAGGTGAACGACAATCTCGATCCAAAATTTATGGGCGATGATAATCTTGTCATGCCTCAACCCCGGATAATAATGGCGGGATTAAACCTGACTTTTTAAGAATAAAAAACAACATCATGAAGAATAGACTGGCGGCAGCTTCTCTTTTCCTGGCTTTTCTTTTTTCCTCCTGTTCGAAGCAGCTCAACATATATCCTCACTCGGCAGCTTCATCCTCGAACCTGAGTTCGGGCGACATGGAGCTTCTTTTGACGGGTGTCTACAGTGTTGTCCAGAACGCTCCCGGACCACAATCCTATATCATGAATGACATGGTAGGCGGGAATCTTATCTCTGCAAGAGGCACCGGCGGCGCGCTGGTTTTGATCAATGGCATTTTGCGTCCTGAGCAATCGCTGATCAGCAGCGCCTGGGACGGCTATTATAAAGCGCTGTACCAGGTGAATGAGCTGCTGAAAGCCACCGGCACCGGAAATACCACCGGACGTGTAAAGGAGATAGAGGGCATCGCCCATTTTTTCCGGGCCTATCTCTATTATGACCTGGTGACCAAATGGGGTGATGTACCATTGCTAAAAGAAAATACGTCGGATAAGCTTTCCCGGACGCCGCAGGCGGAGGTTTGGGCATTCATAGAATCCGAATTGAATGCTGCGATCGCCGATGCGCCGGACTTTTCCAGCTACTATTATGTTTCAAAGGACGCTGCAAAGGCGCTGATGGCCCGGGTAGAGCTGGCGCAGGGAAAGAACAGCGATGCCGTAAAATGGGCCGAGGAAGTAATCAATAGCGAGAGCTTCCATCTGGACTCCTATGATAAAATATTCAGGGCCCAGCAAAACCAGGAAGAGATCTTCGCATTTCTCAACACTACAGTGGAGTCGAGCGTCAATATCAGCACGTTGTTTTATACCTATGCCCAGGCGAATAAAGGGAGCTATGTATATGCTCCGGCCAGTGATGTCATGAGCATGTATGATGATGCGGATCTCCGGAAGGACATCTCCATAAGCGTCGTTGGAACCGACCCGATCATCAATAAATACCCCAGCGGGCAGGCCGGAACGGATCCGATCATCGTTTCACGCCTGGGGGAAATGTACCTGATCAGCGCGGAAGCGCAGGGAAGCAGCGGATTGAACAGGTTAAATGATCTGCGGCGGTTCAGAGGTCTGCCTGATGTAACGCCGGCTGACGACGCCGGCTACCAGGACGCGGTGATGCTGGAGCGCCGGAAAGAATTATTGGCGGAAGGTTTCAGGTGGTTCGACCTGGTTCGCTGGGGAAAAGCCAAATCTGTCTTAGGCTTGAGCGACATGCAATTGAAATTTCCGATACCCGAAGACGAACTGGTCCTGAATAATTTACTGAAACAGAATCCTGGATACTAAGGAACGTTTTACACTTAATATAAAAAGAGTGATCTCATGAAACTAAACAATATGCCGATAAACTTTTTATACATTTTGATCCCGATCAGCATTTTGAGCTGCAAAAAGGACTCTTCGACCCCTGATATCAAGCCCACGTACTCGGCAATTACCCAGAAAATAGTGGACAGCAGCGATGTGATCGTAAAAGTATTTTCGGACACTACCTTCCAGGTATATGACGGGATCACGGAAACCGATCTGAACTATTATAACAGGCAGGGACTTACTACGACGGCCTTTATCCTTCATGTGGATCTGAAAAAGTCCAATCTGTCGCTAAGAGCCGCTACGGCTTTTAATTTACCGGCAGTGGGGGCCTTACAAACGGTTGCAGATATGGCTTCCTACCTGGATGCTCCTTACCGGAGGGTGATGGCCGGAACCAATGGTGACTTTTTCAATACAACGACGAATATCCCTTTGGGCATTGTCTATCAAAACGGCGTGGCTGTTAAAGACACATTTTCGAACAATTCGGACAAGCCGCAGCAAGGTCTTAGTTTCCTGGCGGTTCTTAAGAGCGGGAGATTATTTATCGGGGACAGGGAAACAGACTTCCCTGTAATGAAAGACAGTCTTTGGAATGCCCTTGGCGGAGGTGTATTCCTGGTCAGGGATCATGCCATTGTCCCCCAATTGATCACCACCATAACCACCAGGACGGGCATTGGGATCACCGACAATAATGAAATATATTTTCTCGTAGTAGATGCCGACAGCTTTTATAATTCCAATGGTATAGACTACGCAGATATGAGTGAGATCATGAAGGCGTTTGGCGTTAAGGACGCCATCAATGTCGATGGGGGCGGCTCTTCGACATTTGTGATCAAGAACCCACTGGCGAACATTTGGCAGGTGAGGGACAAGCCGGAAGATGGCGCTCCCCGGGCGATCGGCACTTCATGGCTGGTGGTAGCTACCGATAAGCCATAGCAGATTATTTTTTAAAACCCCAGTAATATTTTATAAATACATTACATGAAGAAGATATTTGCGACCGCAATGTTATTTGCTTCGCTACTTTCCTGCAGAAAGGAAGATAAATCCCCGGTCGTCTACACCGACCTGAAAATCTCTTCTATATGGCCGGACAATGGCGCGGGATCGATTGTCGTCACCGTCAACGGAAGGAATTTCAGCAGCAACATCGGTGAAGACCTGGTTCAGTTCAATGGTGTCAAGGGCACCATCATTTCCGCAACCACCACAGAATTGCAGGTGGTCACCCCGGATCAGGTAACGACTGGCGCCGTTACGCTGACGGTTAAAGACAAAACTGTGACGGGCCCGGTGTTCACCTATAAAATGGCTGATACTGCTACGGCCAATTACGTGATCACTACTTACGCCGGAGCGGGAACTTCCGGATACCTGGACGGGGCAGCGGACATTGCCCAGTTCAAGGCTCCGGAAGGCGTTGCCATGGATAAGCTTGGCAACATCATTGTGGCCGACAGGGACAATAATGTGATCAGGAAGATTACTCCCAGGGGAGAGGTAAGCACGATTGCAGGGACTGGCACGGCCGGCTATGCAGATGGTCCCGGGAATGCCGCGATGTTTAAGTCCCCGTTTAAAGTCGCGATCGACAATGACAACAATATCATCGTAGCGGATCGCGACAATTTTAAGATCAGGAAGGTAACACCCGATGGGGTAGTAAGCACGATTGCGGGCAGTACGGGCGGTTTTGCCGACGGTTCCGGGAGCAGCGCGAAATTCGCTCAGCCTTTGGACGTAGCTGTCGATGCCATTGGAAATATATATGTTGCAGATAATACGAACCACAGGATACGGAAGGTCACTCCTTCGGGTACGGTATCGACACTTGCCGGCAGCGGCACGGCCGGTTATGCCGATGGAACGGGTACGGCTGCGATGTTTAAAAATCCTTCCGGTCTGACCCTTGACAATTCGGGAAATATTATCGTAGCCGACAGGATAAACAACCTGGTCCGGAAAGTAACGCCCGATGGCATCGTCACCACGGTAGCGGGCACTACTGCCGCGGGTACATCGGACGGCCCGGCGGCAAGCGCCACATTCAACAATCCTTATGGTGTGGTGGTCGATGCAGATGGGAATATCTATGTCGCCGACCTGACGAGCGCCCTGATCCGGAAAATCACGCCGGATGGAGCGGTTACTACGATTGCTGGCAGCGGCAGCGGTTTCGCAGACGGATTGAGCACTACGGCTAAGTTTAATCAGCCCACTGATGTTACGATAGATGCGGATGGAAATATCCTGGTGGCCGACCTGACCAACCGCAGGGTGAGAATGATCAAACCTGTCCGATAATGAAGAAATTAAATTTATTTATTGCCATCGGGTTTTGTTTAGTGAGTAATATAGCTTTCGGGAAAGTGATCCTGCCCGAGATCTTTGGTGATAATATCGTGCTTCAGCAAAAAAGTCTCGTAATGCTATGGGGATGGGCCGAACCAAACGAGAAGGTCACCGTTTATACCTCGTGGAACCACGGGACGGCCAGGGTTCGCGCGGATAGCCAGGGGATCTGGAGAGTGAGATCAAAAACGATAAAGGCCGGGGGGCCATACTATATCGAATTTAAGGCGTCGAATCATATCAGACTGGAGAACGTTTTGTTGGGAGAAGTCTGGCTTGTTTCGGGTCAGTCGAATATGGGGTCTGCGACGGGACCGGCGGTACTGGGTTTGGGGGCGGCCTTGGGTTCGGGGGTTTTGGCACCGGGGGGCCTGGGTTCGGCGACGTCGGCTTCGGCTGCCATGGGTCCGGCGGCTTTTGGCGAGATCAGGATGATCGATGTCCGGCATACCATAGCGGACACACCGGTTATGGGCGTTTCCGGCAAATGGAAGATCTGTTCTTCGACTTCTTCTTTAAATACTACCGGTAAATTAACACCGGTTGGTATAATCAATAGCAGTTGGGGCGGCACGCCGATAGAATCCTGGATAAACAGACCCGTTTTGGAATCCGATGTCCGATTTAAACCGATATTAGAGACGTATGAAAAACACCTTGCCGAATATCCGGGAAAGCATGAAGCGTATTTGATAAAAATGGATAGCTGGCATAAAGATACGAGCGCGAATAAAGGCCGGGCGCCGGCGGCGCCGGTTGGGCCGAAGAGCAGCGTTTCGCCCGGCAAGCTTTACAATGGAATGATCGCACCGTTGTTGAACTGTAAAATTGCGGGTGTGATCTGGTATCAGGGCAGAGCAAATGTAAAAGAGCCCTCTTTATACCAGGAGCTGTTTCCGGTTTTGATGAGGTCCTGGCGGTCTTCTTTTAAAAATGATATGCTTCCTTTCCATGTTGTTCAGATCAAACCGTGAGTTGGATTCGGGCAGTCCTTGTATCGAAATCGCACATTTCAGAGCGGGATAGTATCGTATACTGTTGATTATTAGGTTCTCACATCTTTGGCATTTTTTTAGAGCCGGTTGAGTCAGCAAAATCATCAGCATGCTAAAAAACTACTTCACTGTTGCCTGGAGACATTTGACAAGGCATCGCATGTTCTCTCTGATCAATATTTCCTGTCTTGCCATCGGCATCACCTTTTCGCTTTTGATCGGCATTTTTGTACTCAATGAAAAGGGGGTAAATGCCGACCTTAAACACGCCGACAATCAATACATCCTCAAAAGCAAGTGGAAGGTCAAGGGGCTGGGACTGGAGATCACCACCCTGGGGCCGCTGCCGAGGGTGCTAAAGGACAAATATCCTTCCCTGGTTGCCAACTACTATCGGTATAATCCCATCACCAATGTGATCTCCGCGGGCGATCTGCATTTCAAGGAAGATGTTGCCATAGGGGATACCGGCTTTGTTTCCATGTATGGATTTAAGCTATTATATGGCGATGCCGACCATGCATTTAAAGACCGGTCCTCGGCCGTGATCACCCAAACAATGGCGCGCAAGCTGTTTGACAAGGCTAACCCCCTGGGAAAGACGATAAGTTTGAATACGACCATGGGGCAGCAGCAAAATTTTACTGTTTCTGCTGTCTTAAAAGACCTGCCAAAAAATTCTATTACCAATTATCTCGGTTCTACGTACAATGTTTATCTCCCTTATGACGGGAACAGGTATTATGGTCCTCCCATGGATGCCCTGGGGAAATGGACTGATGTTTTTGAAGTAGGCATGATAGAGCTGCGACCCGGGGTTACTCCAAAAGACCTGGAAGGTCCTATAAAACAACTATTGGCGGGCAATGCGCCGCCACCCATCAGCCAAAACCTTCGGGTAGAACTTGCGCCTGTCAGAAGTTATTATCTGCAGGATAACAATGGGGCGGTAAAGAAAATGACCGGGATCCTATCCCTTGTGGCGGGGTTTATCCTGCTCATGGCCATCATCAATTTTACCAATATCAATATCGGGACGTCCAATTATCGCCTAAAAGAGATCGGGCTACGCAAAGTATTTGGCGGCAGCAGAAAGACACTTGTCTTTCAGTATCTTATCGAGTCCATCGTGCTGACCTGTGTCGCGGCTCTCATCTCTTTGTTGCTCTATGCGCTGCTAAGCCCATTATTCAACCAAATGCTGAATACCGAACTTACACCGCTGTGGCGATTCGATCTTGCGGAGGTCCTGTTCATGGTGATACTTACGCTGGGAGTCGGGATCATTGCCGGGCTTTATCCTGCTTTTGTGCTGAGCGCATCCAACACGGTCAGTTCTGTCAAGGGAAAGATCAACTCTGCAAAAGACGGGGTGGGGCTGAGAAAGGTTCTGCTTGTCGTCCAATTCACGATAGCAGTCATCATTTTTGTCTGTGCGCTGAATGTTTCCAAACAAGTTGAGCATGTATTTGACAAAGACCTTGGGTACAACAAGGACCAGGTGATGGTGATAACCGCCTTTCCAAAACAATGGGATTCCATAGGCACTGCGAGAATGGAAAGGATCCGGGATGGTCTGAAGCGACTGCCACAGGTAACGGATGCGTCGATCTCATTTGAGATCCCGGACCGCGTACCTCCCGCAACAAGTGATCTGCTGCCTGAGGGCTCCGCCGTTGTGCAACCTATGAATATTCTGACACCCGATGTGGATGACCGTTTTGCGACAACCTTTGGGCTTCATGTTATCCAGGGGAGCTTTTTTAGCCATGGGGAAGGGGGAGGATATGTGCCCCATGAGGCAGTTGTGAATGAGGCTGCGGTAAAGGCATTTGGCTGGACAAATGCGATCGGCAAAAAAGTAAGATGGGTAAGCGGAAAAATCGATTTCACCGTGGCAGGTGTTGTAAAGGATTTTAATTATTCTTCGGTCCAGGACGGTGTGCAGCCCCTTGTATTTACGAATATAAAAGACGCGCAGAGTTACAGATATCTCTCGCTAAAGATCAACGGACCGGTTGATAGCAAGACGGTGGATATCATAAGAACAAAGTGGAAAGATCTGTCGCCGAATGCACCTTTTGAATATACTTTTATGGACGAAAAGTTTGCGTCTTTGTACCGGTCGGAACTGCAACTGAAAAAGGCGTCGGGGCTGGCTACGGTGTTGAATATGGTGATCGTGTTGATGGGGATCTTTGGCGTAATGGCGTTTACGCTTTCGAGGCGGAGCAAAGAGATCGCGCTGCGGAAAGTGTTGGGGGCGGATGTAAAAAGTATTATTACTTTATTTATCAGGGATTATGCCTGGCTGATCCTGATCGCTAATATGATAGCGTGGCCATTGGCTTATAGTTTCACCAATAAGTGGCTTGAGAGTTATACCTACCGGGTTCAACAGGATATCGGGCCTTTTATTTTTGTAGGAGTTTGTACCTTTCTGATGGCGTTTGTATTGATAGCGGTGCAGTGTTTTAAAGTGGCGACCGGGAATCCGGTGAAGAGTTTGCGGGCGGAGTAAAGTAATGTAAAAAAAAAGGTCGCCATTCTGTGGCGACCTTTTTTTGTGGTGAAGCCTGCTAAAATAGTTAACTTATCTGCAAAGCCTCTTCAGGCTTACTCATTTTAGATGATATACCTTTAGTTCAGGTAATGAAAATAAAAGACAACAGTTTCCTGTATGGTCATTTGGTGTTTTATTTCCTTCCATAACTAACGTAAATCAAACTGTATGAGATGTATGCTTGCTGTTAAAACACCTTTTCCTATTCTTCTCTCTATATTATTTTTTATTTGCCTTGTCTGTTGTATGCAGGGGTTTTCTCAAAGCGTTGCACCTGGTGGCAGCGATGTTTCCATCAGCGGTAAGGTAATTGATGCTAAGACAAAAGAACCATTGACAGGCGTAAGTGTTGTACTGCGCGGGGGTGAAAAGGGCGTTACAACCAACAAGGATGGGTATTTTTCTTTGCGTACCAGGCGCAGCGGCAATGTTGTCCTGCAATTCTCCATGGTTGGCTTTGCCGGCGTCGATGTAGATTTTACGACAAAAAACAATCAGATCGTTGAGTTGACAAAAAATGCTGCTGATATTGGGGAGGTAGTGGTTATTGGCTATGGCAGCAGCAAAAAGAAAGATTTGACCGGATCGGTAAGTGTAGTAACCACCAAGGCCCTTGAATCGGTGCCGGCATACGACCTGACGCAAGCACTCAAGGGAAGAGAGGCAGGCGTGAGGGTGATGAGTAATTCAGGAGCACCCAACAGTCGCGTGGAAGTTCAGATACGGGGTGGTAATTCAATGATCGGTAATAATAGCCCTTTGTATGTAGTGGATGGATTCCCGATAACGGGCGGGATCCAGTACCTCAATCCTTCGGATATCGAATCAATGAATATTCTAAAAGATGCGTCATCAACTGCTATCTATGGATCCCGGGGTGCCAACGGAGTAGTAATTATCACAACCAAACGGGGAAGGAAGGATCAGAAAGGAAGAATTGATCTAGACAGTTATTATGGAACGCAGGAAGCTATAAAAAAGTACGACCTGCTCAATGCAAAGGAGTATGCAACGGTCGCTAACGAATGGGCAAAGAACGGCGGTGTTACGCCAACCTTTGACCTCGACCAGGTGCAGAATCCGGGTACAGACTGGCAGTCATATGTCTTCCGAACCGGCCAACTTCAAAACCATACCCTTACTTTTTCAGGCGGTGGTAATAAAACGAGATATTCGTTATCCGGCAACTTTTATGATCAGCAGGGCATATTGATCAATAATAGCATTAAAAGAGGCTCGATAAAACTCAACCTGGATCACGAAGTCAATAGTCGCGTTACATTGGGTGCCAATATCACGCTCAGTCGC
Source organism: Puia sp. (assembly GCA_036499285.1). Classification (GTDB taxonomy): domain Bacteria; phylum Bacteroidota; class Bacteroidia; order Chitinophagales; family Chitinophagaceae; genus Puia. The sequence continues at coordinate 227,442 of DASYEB010000014.1, forward strand.
CGGGAAGGGTATTCAACCCCTGTAGATAACAGTCTTGGCGGTCTAATTACCTTATCGCTCGCAGCACCTCCTACTTTACCCGTTCGCGACGCCAATGGATTGCTCACACGTACCGACCAGGTGTATGCATTCGGGAATAATGATTATTATAATCCTCTGATGCAGGCGGCCCCCTATAGAAACAGGTTTGTTGCAACCGGTGGGCTTGTAAATGGATCTGTCGATATTAAAATCCTGGAAGGCTTGAAGTTCCGTTCACAGGAAGGACTCGAGTTTAATGGCCAAATCAATGATGGTTTTACGCCAATCATCTGGCCGGGAGACCTGGGCGCTGCTTATGACGGATATAGTAATACAAATTCTTTTCTGACGGAGAACACCTTCAACTATACAAAAACAGTTGGCCAGCATAGTTTTAATGCGGTGGCCGGTGTAACTTATCAATCCTATACCAGCCGTTCGGAAAACGCGAATGTGCGGGGATTGTCAACCAACATTACTGAAAATTATAACCTGTCTTCGGCTTCCATAATAGACGTGCCAACGAATGACATTTCTCAATGGAATATGTTGTCGCTGCTAGGCAGAGTGAATTATACGTTAAGTAACAAATATTTGTTTACGGCCAGTATTCGCAGGGATGGCTCTTCCCGTTTCGGAGCGAACAACAAATGGGGAACTTTCCCTTCCGGTGCATTTGCATGGAGGATATCCAACGAGGAGTTTATGAAGTCTGTAAATTTTATTAATGATTTGAAGTTGCGGACCAGCTATGGCATTACAGGCAGCACTGCGCTGAATCCCTATCAAACCATTGACCGGCTTAACTCCAATAGGGTAGTGACCGGTAATAACACATCTGTCGTGGGATATTCTACTGCGGGGATAGCTAATCCGGATCTGAAATGGGAAACAACAGCACAATTTGACGTTGGCCTTGATGCGGCGATACTTAATAACAGGATAAATTTTACATTCGATTACTATAAGAAGAATACCCACGATTTGCTTGCCACTGTAGGCCTTCCTCCATCGGTAGGTTTCAGCAGCGTGCTGCAGAATACGGGCGAAATTCAAAACCATGGATTTGAGTTTATGGTGGATGCGGACGTAGTAAAAAGCAATTTTAAATGGACTATCGGCGCCCAGGTATCAGTTAACAGGAATAAGGTAATGAAGTTAGCCGGGGGAAGTGATTTGTTTGGCGCCGGAAATGGACTTCCTTTTAATACCACCATAAACATCGGTACAGTGGGTCAGCCTTTGGGTGTGTTCTACGGGTACCTTGAAAATGGACTTGATGCCAACGGCCAGATCAAGTACGTCGATGTAGATAAAAACGGTGTAATTAATGCACTTGATCGCGTAATACTGGGCAATCCTTATCCGAAATTTACTTATGGGTTTAGCAATACAATGCACTATAGAAATTTCGACCTGGATTTCTTCTGGGAGGGCAGTCAGGGCAATGATGTGTTTTGGGAGACCGCGGGCATCCATTTAAATTCTTTCCAGCGGGGTGCTAATCAATTTCATGATTTAATTGGCAATTATTGGACGGCGGACAAACCTGATCCAAACGCGAAGTACCCGAAAATTGGTGCAGCTACTCAATTCCAGGTTTCCAATCGATTTGTGAAAGATGGAAGTTACCTGCGGTTGAAATCTGCCCGGCTTGCTTATAATATCCCTGTTAGTAAATCGAAATGGATAGGCGCCGCACAAGTGTATGTTACAGGTTCCAACCTGATAACCATTACGCAATATCCGGGACTTGATCCGGATGTTAATGTAGCCGGCAGTGATTCGCAAAATATAGGGACGCGCTTAATGGTGGGTATTGACAAATCACCTTTTCCACTTGCCCGGGCATTTGCTTTTGGTATCAAAGCCAGTTTCTAAATCAAAAAATTTAAAACAATGAGGACTCGCTGTAATATACTAATACTATTCATTATTTGTCTTTCTGGCGGTGCCTGCAAGAAGACGCTGGAAGAAACGCCTAGAAATTTTATTTCATCCAGCCTGTTTTATAAAACAGCTGCGGATGCGGAAGCTGCGGTGCTTGGTATATATTCTGCCAGCGCTACCCAATTGTTCCGTTATCAATTGCTGGAACTGCATTCTGATTTTGCAGTTGGGCGGGGATCATGGGCATCGGTTAGTTTTTTTGACGCGGTTTTGGATCAAAATCAGATAGGGCGTTGCCGGGATTATATGTGGGATTTCGGGTATTCAATTATCAGCAGGTCCAATGATGTGCTGGTAAAAGTTCCGCCGATCGATATGGACGAAACAAAAAAGAAGTCGTTGCTGGCAGAGGCGCGGTTTATGCGGGCCATGGCCTATTTCGATCTGGTGCGTTCTTTTGGGGCGGTGCCTTTGCGAATTACGCCTATACAGGGAACGTCACAACTTGGTGCGAAACGTGCACCCGAGGCAGATGTATACAACCAGATCATTGAAGACCTGAAGGTAGCTGAAGTGGATCTGCCAAATTCTGTAGGTGCGTTGACCGCCCGGGCATCCAAATGGGCAGCAAAATTATTGATGGCCCAGGTATATCTTACGACCGAAAAATGGGCAGATGCAGCGGCAAAAGCCGATGAAGTAATCACCAGCGGGCAGTATAAATTGGTGTCAGTTGCGCAACCGGATGATTTTTACAAGATATTCGCGGTCAATACGAGCACTGAGGATATCATGTCGCTGCAGTTCTCTTCGACTATCCAGGACGATTACCCGAGTACCTTGCATATACCGAGCGTGCCGGCCTATAATAATTCCAGCACCGGTTTTTTTACTACTGTACCGAGAACCGGATATGCGCTGACCACCACCTCATGGGACGATGCCGATCTGCGTAAAAGTTTTAACTACTATACCCAGTATCGCAATACGGCCGGCGTGATAGTGACTTTGCCGGCCGCAACGCCAATATTATTTAAAAAATGGATTGCAGCAGCCAACGGTATCAGGAGCAATAGCCGGTCGTTGTTGCGATATGCAGAAGCATTTTTGATTTATGCCGAGGCTGAGACAATGGCTGACGGTGCGCCATCTGCACTGGCACTTGAAAGGCTAAACATGATACGCAGGCGCGGCTATGGAAAAGACATATCGGTCCCTTCAGCTATCGATTTTCCTGCTGGCATGAGTGCAAGCCAGTTCCGCGATACGGTGATCAGGGAAAGAGTCTATGAGTTGATGAATGAGCAAAGACGGTGGTGGGATTTGAAAAGGACGGGCACGGCAAAACAAGTTATAGAAGCGGCTACAGGTAAGCCATTTAATAATAGCCGTCTATTGTTTCCTATCCCGCAGGAGGAAATCAATAGCAACCCATCGCTTAGCCAGGCTGATCAAAATCCGGGATATTGATTGTGAAATTTTGTACGATTTTTAGCAAAATGTTTGTTATGATAATAAAAATGGCCTCTTTGAAGCATCGAACGGAAAGTGTAAGGCATGTTAATCGCGCATTATTTGCGATGATTTGTTTTGTATTTGCGTTTTCTGCCAATCTATTTGCACAAGAGCAAAAGACCGTGTATAAACCCGTAATCGACGGAGACTGGCATAATATTACCAGTCAACCTGACCTGGGCGAATTGTCCGGGCCAAAGCAGGAACCGGTTGATTTTGGGGTATGGCAGGCCAGCGACGGTACCTGGCAACTATGGTCCTGCATCCGGGGTACAAAAACTGGCGGTAAAGGGCGCTTATTTTACAGGTGGGAAGGTAAGAGTCTTTCGGACACTGCCTGGAAACCTATGGGCATTGCAATGGAAGCAGATACTGCGCTCAACGAGAACCGGGGAGGTTTGCAGGCGCCCTACGTATTGAAGGAGAAAGGCGTCTATTATATGTTTTATGGTGATTGGGAGAGTATTTGTCTGGCAACCAGTAAGGATGGGAAAACTTTTACCCGGGTAATCAATGAAACAAAAACACCAGCGCTTTTCGCCGGACCTCTGTATAATACCCGCGATCCCATGGTTTTGAAGATCGGCGATACCTATTATTGCTATTATGCGGCTCACCATTTAGTCGACAATAAGTCGAAGACTTCGCAGGGGGCTATTTTTTGCAGAACGTCAAAGGACCTGAAGGTATGGGGATATCCAAAAATTGTTGCAAGGGGTGGTTCAGCTTTGGCGCAAACCTCGTGGTTTGGCGGTGATGTAGAGTGTCCTTTTGTTGTCAAAGTCGCTGATAAATATGTTTTGTTCCGCAACCAGCGCTATGGGAAGAATGCGCTCAATATGCAATACTGCTCTTCAGATCCTTTGAATTTTGGCGACGAGAATGACGATTATCTTGTTGGACAGCTGCCCGTAGCAGCACCTGAGATTGTAAAGGTCGGCGACCAGTACTACATTGTTGCATTGAAGCCTGGACTGGATGGCATGCGTATCGCTAAATTGAAATTCGTAAAAGAGGTAAAATAATAACATTGGCAGGATTATTTGATTTGGAAGGCAATATCGCTTTGGTAACCGGAGGCACTCAGGGTATTGGCGCCGCCATTGCCAGGGGATTGGGGCTCGCCGGTGCATCGCTGGTCATTAATGCCCGGAACCAGGAAAAATTGGATGCTTTTGTTGGCGAATTAAAAAGAGATAATATCGTCGCCACCGGCGTATTGTTTGATATTACAGATAGTTCCGCTACCAAAGAGGCTGTTGAAAACATAGAGAAAGAGATCGGGCCGATCGGAATCCTCGTCAACAATGCAGGAATTATCCGGCGTGCGCCGTCGGAGGAATTAGAAGAAAACGATTGGAACGATGTTATCCTGACCAATCTTACTGCACCTTTTATATTGTCAAAGTACGTTGGCAGGAGAATGATAGCCCGAAAGAAGGGGAAAATAATTAATATCTGTTCGTTAATGTCGGAACTGGGCAGAGAAACGGTTGGCGCGTATGCGGCAGCAAAGGGCGGATTAAAAATGTTAACCCGTAACCTGGCCACTGAGTGGGCAGGTCACAATATCCAGGTCAATGGCATCGGGCCGGGTTATATTGCTACGCCTATAAACGAGAACTACCGTGAAAAGGGCAACCCACTCAATGATTATATCATCAGCCGTACACCGGCCGGGAGATGGGGAACGCCTGAAGACCTGGTCGGTGCAGCTGTTTTTTTCGCTTCCCGGGCTTCTGATTTTGTAAACGGGCAGATCCTGTATGTAGACGGCGGGTTGCTTACGTCATTTGGGAAACCTATTATTTAAATAAATAAGAACACAATCTATGAAAATGAGTTGTTTATCAGTGTCGTTGTTTCCCGCTATCATGAGCGGAGAGATGACAATTAAGGAATACGCGCAGTTTTGTAAGGAGCAGGGGCTGGATGGTTTTGATATAGGCCTGATATTATTGAAAAACCACACGCCAAGATATATTGCCACACTGAAACAGGAAATTGCCGAAGTAGGGATCCCTTTGGTGATGGTTACAACTTACCCGGATTTTACGCACCCGGATCACTTGCAGCGGGAACGGGAATTTGATTTCCTCGTGCATGATATTGCGCTTGCATCAGCTGTCGGGGCAAAGTTTTTACGGGTTACAGCAGGTCAGGCACATCCCGATACCAAAAGAGAAGAGGGAATCAAATGGGCCATTGAGTATTTGCGCAAGGCGGCGCCTGTTAGTGACAAATACGGTATTACACTGGTTTATGAGGATCACTCCAAGCCCGGAGCATGGGAATACATGGATTTCAGCAATCCACCTGATATTTTTCTGGCCATTGCTAAAGGAATAAAGGATACATCTATCGGTATCAATTTCGATACCGCCAATATACTTGTTGCGGGGCACGAGAATACGGTTGAAGTTTTAGATGAAGTAATTGATAAGGTGCTTACCATCCACGTGGCAGAAACGGCTACTCTTGGAAAACTTGATCCGGTTGTAATAGGAACCGGACTGGTACCATTCCCGGATATATTCACTTATCTGAAAAGCAAAAAATTTAACGGATGGCTCTGCCTTGAAGAGTGGGGAAACAAAGGAAAGCAAGGCATCACGCAAGCGATAGGATATGTCCGTAAAACATGGACTAACGCTTAGAGCTGCGCAGAATTTATCTGTTGTGAGGTTTGGAAAAAATGATCGTACATCCGACTAACACCCATATTGATCTTGAAAATAAAAGGCTTTCGCTGGTACATAATCGTGCTAATAGCATTGGGCACGGCGATTAATTATCTGGACCGTCAGGGTTTGCCCATCGCCATAGGCGAATTGCGGCGAAACTTTACCATCAGCGATATGGACTTTGGCCTTATCAATTCCCTGTTTCTGTTTGCATATGGTACTATGTATGCGGTGGGTGGAAGAATACTGGACATTTTCGGCACACGAAAAACCTATGCTATAATGGTAATATGGTGGTCGCTGGCCAATATACTTCACAGTGTTGTCAGTAGCGTGTTGGGTTTAGGGATCGTACGTTTTTTACTGGGCACCGGAGAGGGCGGTAGTTTTCCGGGCTCAGCCAAAGCCATTTCTGAATGGTTTCCTGCAAAAGAAAGAGCATTTGCATTCGGTATTTTTAACACCGGTTCGAGCCTGGGTGCCTTGGTTGCGCCCCTGCTGATCTCCTCTATTATTGCCGGACTGAGCTGGCGATGGGCTTTTATTATTTGCGGGTGTTTCGGATTGATATGGGTTATATTCTGGTTACAATTGTATTCGATCCCCTCCAAAAGCAAATTTATTACCTCCGGGGAAAAGGACTATTTATCCGATGAAACCGGAGATTTGATGGTGGGGAGGAAAACATCCATTGCCTGGCGGAGTCTTTTCCAATATAGGGAAGTGTGGGGCTTGCTTACTATCAAATTCTTTTCCGATGCGGGCTGGTTCTTCTTTATCTTCTGGCTGCCTAAGTATTTATACGATGTGCGCGGCCTGGATATTAAAGCTGTAGGCACTTTTGCATGGATACCTTATGCATTTGCGGGTGTCGGAAGTTTTGTCGGCGGATGGTTCAGCAGTTATTTACTAAAGAAGGGTCATTCTTTGAATTTTTCACGAAAACTGCCTTTGGGAATTTCTGCCGCATTGCTGCCTTTCTCGCTGCTGATAGCCAATTCGTCGCTTACGATGGCGATTGTTTTTTTCAGTTTGGCGATGCTTGGTCATCAGTCCTGGGCCACAATTGTACAAACGCTGGCTGCGGATTTATTTCCTTCCGGTATTGTTGGGACCGTTGCGGGTTTGATGGGATGTGTTGGAACCTACGGGGCTATGCTTTTTAGCCTGATTGCCGGCGGCATCGTTCAGAACTTTGGATTTGGAATTGCCTTTATCGTTGCGGGATTACTGCATCCGCTTAGCTTTATTTCGATTTTCCTTATAATGAAAAAATTCAAACCTGTTACACTTAATATCCACCATTTATCTCTTAAATAATCGCATACTATGAAATTATCTATTGCTATTGCAGATACCCATGCGTTACCAAGTGCCTTTGTCGTATACAGGGGATTTGATCAGTGTATTCCCAAGGCCGCCAGGCTGGGTTATCATGGGGTGGAACTTGCATTACGTAATGCAGGAGAAATCAATGTTGATAAGCTGCAACGGCTATTGCAGGATAACAGGATGGAGGTTTCCTGTATCTCTACAGGCCAGATCTTCGCAGACGACGGTTTGACATTCACGCACACCGAAGAACAAAAAGTGGCAGCCGTCAAAACTATTTTTCGTGACCTGATCGACCTGGCTGCGATATTTGGTAAAACAATCAATATTGGAAGGGTTCGCGGGTCGATTGGCGGCCGTTCCAGGGAAATAACGGAAACCGCATTTATTGAAGTAGCCAGTGAGCTTTGCGACTATGCGTCACCCAAGGGGGTTACCCTTATTATGGAGCCGGTTAATCGTTATGAGATCGATTTTATCAATAGTGTGGAAGAGGGGGTTGCACTCGTGAAGAAGATAAACAGGCCCAATATGTTGGTTATGCCCGATGTGTTTCATATGAACATTGAGGATGTGGGCATTGGCGCGGTACTCGCCAGAAATATTTCCTTTATCAAGTACATTCATTTTGCAGATTCCAACCGGCTGGCCCCGGGGCAAGGGCATCTTGATTTTAACAATATTATGGATAACCTGCTGGCGGTTAGATACAGGGGATGGGTGTCGGTGGAAATTCTGCCTAAACCTGATCCTGATACAGCTGCCGGGCTCGCGGCACAGTTCTTATTGCCCAGGATTGAAGCATATAACTCTAAATTGGCACGGACTACGGTGAAGACTGTCTAAAAAAGGCTCTTTATAAAAGAGTAAAAAATCATACTGCATATGCAATTGTACAAAACATCGGGGGGGCATATTCTACAGCACGATGGAAAATTCTTTTTAATTGCGGAAGACTGGGACAAGCTGATTAACCGGCCCAATCTTTATGCGAGACTATTGAAGCAAATAGCGGGTAGTTCACCCCTGAGTGAAGAAGATGCGAATAAAACGATTAGGAGCTGTTTACAGCCTCCTATTGGCCGTCAGGAGGTTTGGGCCTCAGGGGTCACTTATTTGCGTAGCCGGGATGCGAGAATGGAGGAGTCGGAACAAGCAAGTGCTGCTGATTGTTACCAACGGGTTTATGAAGCTGAACGACCGGAGTTGTTTTTTAAATCTTTGGCACATCGCGTAGCCGGTCACAATGAAAAGGTAAATATCCGGGATGATTCTTTCTGGGATGTGCCCGAACCTGAACTAGCCCTTTACATTAATGCGGCAGGCAGTATAGAGGCATATACGATTGGCAACGATATGAGCTCAAGGAGTATCGAGGGTGAAAACCCCCTTTACCTTCCGCAGGCAAAAATGTTTGAACGCTGCGCTGCGTTGGGTCCTTGTCTTTTTATTACGAATACACCTATATCACCAGGTACAGTCATTCAAATGGAGATATGCCGCAACGGGAATAAAATGTTTAGCGATTCTACGACCCTTAGCAAGATGAAACGTTCTCTGCCCGAACTGGCTGGCTGGCTTTATCGTGAAATGGATTTTGAACACGGATGTTTTCTTATGACGGGTACCTGCATCGTACCTCCAACCGAGTTTACATTACGGGAAAATGATATAGTAAATATCAGCATTGATGGAATCGGCGTTCTAACTAATATTATCGCTAAGAAGGGAATTAAGTAAGGTGGTACTAAGCGGGGCAGCAAAACTGTTAGGGTAAGTTGTCGAATTGAATAGAATTACGTAATTTCAATAAGGCTCTAAAATCTAAACGATTGCATCTATTATGAAGCCACTTTATAAGCTTGTCAGCAAAGATCAGGCCCATGCTTTTCACATCATGAAGGTAAATGAGGCCGTTTTCTTCCCCTCATGGCATTTTCATCCCGAGTGCGAGATTATGTTGGTCGAACAGGGTGAAGGCATGCGTTTTGTCGGTGATAGTATTGAAAGATTCGAGGCCGGGGACCTGATCCTGTATGGTTCAAATATACCACATTTGTACCGTAGCGATAAGCAGTATTATGAGAAAAAATCCCTGCTCCAGTCCAAGGCTACTGTAATTTATTTTAAAGAGGATTTTTTGGGGGACAAGTTCCTGAACCTTACCGATCTGGCTCCTATACGAAAATTATTTTCGCTTTCCAGACATGGTGTTCGCTTCACGGGAAGGACCAGAGATACGTTGCGGACAAAAATACTTGCGCTTAACGAGAGTATGGATGGCCTGGAAAAAATTATTGCCCTGCTTTCCATTTTGCATACCATGGCAAATGAGAGGAATATTGATTTACTTGCAAGCGATGGTTTCATGGAATCCGGAGATAAAGAGGAGTGTGAACGCATGAACCATGTGTACCAGTATATGCTGGACAATTACATGAACAGTCCGACGCTTGGGGAAGTGGCGAAAGTTGCGCACATGAGTGAAACAGCTTTTTGCCGGTATTTTAAAGTGAGGACCAATAAGACCTATACTGAGTTTCTTAATGAGATGAAGATAGGAAATGCCTGCAAACTACTGATCAGCAATCGCCTCTCTGCCTCGGAGATTTGTTTTGAAATCGGTTTCAATAATTATAACCACTTTAATAACCAGTTCAAAAGAATTACTGGTTTAACTCCCCGGCAATTCCATAACAAGCATTTTCCCATAGCTGAAATGTATCAGTAGTCGCCAGCTACTGGTAAGCTCATAAACCGAACACAATGACAAAGCGGATATTAGGCCGGTTAGTCTGGACCTGTTTACTCTTTGGGGTTACTACTGCAAATTCCCAAAATACAAAATCAAAGAATAATGAAATCCCGCTTCCGGTGATCCCCGTTGGGCAGGATGCCTACCTCCACTGGGACCAATTGCCCATGCAGCGTATTGGAGCCCGAGCGTACATGAGAAGTACTTATGATCGGGACGGCGGCAACGAATCGGCCGATGCAAGCCATTTCCTTTATGCTGCAGCAGATGATCAATATGTCACTCTTGATGTGAAAGGCACAGGTGTGTTGTATTTTTTCAGGGCCAATCACTGGCATGGCAGCCCCTGGCATTTTGCCATTGATGGGAAAGACAATATAGTACGTGAAACGGGTACGAGTGACCCTGTAAATGCGAAAAAAGTCTTTCAGAATACCAGTTTTATACCCGAACCGGCTTTTCCGAAACCATTGAACTGGACATGGTCAACCACAAAAGGGGCAGACCTTATCTGGTCGCCGATGCCTTTCACGGATTCCCTTCGTATCGCATATTCAAGAACCCGCTATGGGACCGGTTACTATATTTACCAGTTATATGCAAACAAAGACAGGCTGTCACGGCCTATCCAGTCCTGGAATAGTGACGCAGCACCAGAACAGGCCGTGGTTGATCTGTTATCCCGGGCTGGTACTGATATAGCGCCTCAAGGGATCTCAAAGAAGATTGGGAGTGTGAAATTGGACCGGGGGAACATCCTTCTTACTCAAATCAAAGCCGGCCGTTCCGTTATTCGCGCTTTAAAACTAAATATTCCCCTGGATAAGGCTGTTGATCTGGAACGAATGCGCCTGGTAGTTAAATGGGATGGCGCAGAACAACCATCTATTGATGCGCCGCTTTGTTTATTCTTCGGGACTGGGACATTATTTAATAGGGAAAAGAAGGAGTTTTTAGTCAAAGGGCTGCCTATCAATATCAGGTACGACTACGAAAAAAATAGGGTGGAACTGTCTTGTTATTACCCCATGCCCTTTTTCAGGGAAGCTAAAATTGAATTGGCGGGTATAACACCGGTGAATGCGAGTATTGATTATGAGGTACGTTACGAGCCGGACAATATGGAGCTGCCACTTAGCAGCTATTTTCACGCGACTTACAAAGATGTTCCGGAGCCGGCGCCAGGAATGGATATGACATACCTGGATACAAAAGGTATCGAAGGGCAGCAAGACTGGTCGGGAAGTTTTGTAGGGGGATCATTTATTTTTTCACATACCGCGAATTTGGGAACGCTTGAAGGCGATCCCCGATTTTTCTTTGATGACAGCCAAACCCCGCAAGCCTATGGAACGGGCACCGAAGAATGGGGTGGGGGAGGCGACTACTGGGGGGGTGAGAATATGACGCTTCCTTTAGCCGGTCATCCCTGCGGCGCCCGTACCAGGGAGCTCGCTACCGGTGACAAGGATTTAGTAGAGTCGGCATATCGATTTCTATTTGCCGACATAATGCCGTTTGGTAAAAGAGCTGTTATCCGTTTTGAACATGGCGGCGAGAACTTATCGGCCGAACATTACGAGGCGGTGAGTTATTGGTATGGACTTCCCGCAGCTTCATTGATCAAGACCGATTCGGTGGATATTGGTAACGAGGCAAGTGAAGGGTCTCATAATTATACATCCCCGGAGGCATCGCCGGTGCAAACGCTTGAGTCGCGGTATGAATGGGGTATCGATGTTTTTCCGGCTAAAGTATGGGGGATGGACGCCGGTAAAATGCCAGGGTATCAGCAAAAGGCAGGTGCTGAAATTTACCCTGCCCACCGAGAAGACGGCAGATTTACGCGAGGGACGTCAATGTTTAAAGTCCGGCTGGCATCGGGGAACCGGGGTGTTTTGCTGCGCCGGACACTCGATTATAGTTTTCCCAACCAAACCGCGAAGGTATATATCGCTACCAAGGCCGATCCACAGCAAACGGACTTTCAACCTGCAGGGATCTGGTATCTGGCAGGGTCCAATACATCCGTTTATTCTGACCCTCCGGGTGAGCTTGACAAGGCCAGGCAGATAACCAAAACTTCCAATCGACGGTTTCGGGATGATGAATTTATGATCCCGGCAATACTAACCAGCGGAGCATCATCAATTACAGTAAAGATCGTATTTATTCCAAATGGCCAAACCCTGCTGCCGGAATTTCGTTTTCCAAAAGAATCTGCCTGGAGCGAGCTTCGATATGAGGTATATAGCTACGTGATTCCTACATTTGGTTTGCCATCGGCAAAATGAGTTCTAATCTTGCTAATACAAAATCCAGGATATTATGAGTTGTATGTTGAAATCGCTGTACCGGATGGTGCTGGCATCTGTTTTGTCAGTCTTTATGACGATAACCAGCATGGACGCAGGTTATGCCCAGGAAACCAGGTCACAATGGATACAGCCGGCCTCGGCATCCGAGCCGATGGTGTGGGGTATTAAAGGTGGGATCACTTTCAGTTTGTGGCCCGATCCTTTGGAGTCCGCCAGGCAAGGGGAAGGCGGGCCACGTGGGCTGATCCGCGTGGGTTGTGAGGTTAATGGCATGATCTATCAGTTGAATTACATCGCAGCAGAGCCGGTTGTAGGCGGCAAGATCGAGTACAGTGAGATTACCGAATCAAGAGTAGATAATAAGCTGGGTAAAATATTCTGGCCATCAAATGATACGATAGACGGCGGCTTTCATCCCAGGAAATTATGCCGTGGAACCATCAGTCATCCGGACCCGAAGAATATTCAAATCGAGGAATTGAGCATTTATGTTTTTACCGAGCAGTTCCTGAACGGAGCACATCCTTATTTTAGATTGTTCATCCGTAGTAACAAACCATCCGAGCTTGGCATACAGGTTTTCAATCAAAAGGGAAGTGCGTTGATGGACCGTTGTGCCTTTACCGCGACCATGGGTAATTACGCCCGCTTGCGGCATCTTTACCTCAAGGATGAAGTGGTTGATGCAAAAAAATTATTTGGAGACTTTAATGGTATAAATTTTATCGAAAAACAGAGTTACCCGGCGGAGTTACTTCTTAAATCGAAGGCCGACGGGAGTCTTGTGGCTTTTGCGGAGTCGGATGAGCCGCTGAATGAACTGGCCGCGTGGCCGCAGACACCTGCCTACCTGGAAAGATGGAGTTGGCGTTACCGACCGTTTTTCAAGGTCATCCAATATTGGCGTGTGCCGGAAGCGGCGGCTAACAAGGACCTGGTCGTACGGGTAAACGGACGCAAAAACTACTGGGCCGGGATGACTTCAGACCCTTCTAAATATATTCCTATTCCTGGCGGAGTAGCTTTTGAGAATTTTGAAATGCGCGTTCCGTATGTGCAGGGGCAGGAGTTCTTTTTCGGTATTAGCAGGAAAAGTATTGCCGATTTGATGGGCGAGCTGCGGTAGTGGGGCGGAAAAAAGAAGCCGGACGAGAAGTCCGGCTTTTGTGGAGAATATCGGAGTCGAACCGACGACCTCTTGCATGCCATGCTTTAAAATGTGGTTTTTGAATTATAGGCCGTTTGCATAGAATTAAGAATACACTGATGGCGTGGGTTCCAGGTTTTTTCTAGATTTTGACAATCAATCAAGTGCGGCTGTTTGTTTTAAAATGGTTTTAAAAAGAAGAAAGTTTGCATGCGCATGCAAGAGGTGTCGGTTTGGGTCCTTTTATGTTTTGGTGTTTTTAGGGCTACGGTACAGAACTGTTTGAACTGCGGACCGGATTTTGGCAAGAATTGCTCCGGAAAATTTTTTATTTGCTGATATTCATTACGTTATGGGATGTTGGGATAATAAATTAAAAGCGGTAAATTTGTAGAAAGGCGATATTATGGATCTTATCATAGATTTTGATGGTATAAATGATTCTTCGAAGCAAGACTTGTTACTCAGGACGTTAAAGCTTATGGGTATCGGCTTCCAAACGGCTGAAAAGGCTCAGACATTTGAGGAATATAATAAGGACCTGGAAGAAGGGGATGCTGAAATTGAGAAGGGTAATTTTATGACCAGTGAGCAATTGAAGAAAGAGATCAGGTCATGGTAACTGTTTGGACTTCGCAGGCTATATCAGAGTTAAAGAAAGCATACAAATATATTAGTCAGGATTCTCCGCAAAATGCCAAAATGGTGGTTGATGAAATAGTTCTCCTGGCGGACAAATTGCCGGATCAACCTGAAATGTTTCCTCCTGATAAGTTTAAGAAAAACAATGATGGTAGCTGGCGGGCTTTTGAAAAATTTCGCTATCGTGTCTCATACCGTATAACTCAGCAAGAAATTCGTATTGTTCGAATGCGGCATACGAGCAGGACGCCTGTTCACTTTTAAAATCTCCCGCTTGGTAAGAGACCCTTTTGAGGATTGAACTTGTGTTGGGTCTCTAAGGGTGAAGACGTTATCGATCAATTGGCGAGCTTAGTTAGTAACTAAGTTAGTAGCGAGCCGACATAATGGGGATTTTCCATCGAATAAACAGAAGTTAGCAGTGATGGTTCACAATGCACAGCGGTACATTTCAAGAGGTAGACGCCAAGGGAGAAGAAGTCACGGCGACCGTGAATGCAATTCTAAAAGTAAGCGTGGTGACAAAAGTTGAAGATGCGCGAGGCGCCGACTATTTGTTACCACTAGTAGATCAGATTCCTCTTCAAAACACGTCAGAGGGATGGCTAAAGCCTGCGGGTCTGGCCTCACGTGGAGGAGCAGTTGCATTAGTAGAGAGAGTGTCGGGCAGATATATGAACACTGTAATTACACATGAGTTAGGACATGATCTAGGCTTAGATCATAGTCCCAATACTATCATGAGCCGTACAGCTGACACGAACCCCGATAATAATTATCTTACAACCAATCGATCGCAGTTAAGTGGCTTTGGCATATGAGCTTCAGCATATATGCAAACAATCTCGACAGTAGTACGCAGCGAAAAGCTATTTTCATGTTCAAAACTATTCATTATAAAGAGGATAAGCGGCGATAAATATGATACCTGTTGCGCCCGTTAATTTTATGCAGCAAGAGTCAGCCAGGGCTACGGAAATGAATACGTTATTTACCTTCCAAATAATAAAAGTAGGGAAATGGTGTTGATGGTCTTATTATTTCAATTCCCCCCGCGATCATGTTCAAAATAGATCTTGGCTTCATCGGAATGCTCTTCCTAAAACGATTCTCAAGAATATGCCCGGCAATCAAGGTTCTGTTAGCTAATCCGTTTTTAAGTGGTAATGGATAAATCCTTAAGGCCAATTTGGCGTCTTTATACAGCTGGTTATCGTCAGTTTGTAGGCAAAATACATAAGTCTAGTAAGGTTGAGAGATATGCTCTGAAAAGAATGAAAATTGGATAGATTGGTTATTTTAGAGCTCAATTTTATCAATGAGAACTATCCCCCTAATCGTCGCAAATATTCATTTCAAATTTCCAAAGACCTTTAAGTCATGCACAACGTCAAGGCTATTAGTATTGGCGGTGTCTTAATAGGCTTGTTTCCCGCTATTGTACATATCATTATGATGAATATTTACGGGATGGATAGATTTTACAAAGTGATAATCCTTACTGCTGTGCGGAGATGTTTTTATACGTACGCGAATTTAGCGGGTGAAGGTGGATAAAAAAACCGGGTATTGCGGCCGTTTTTTTGTCGTTACCGGAATCGGACCGGTGACTTTTCCAATAAAGATTCAGGATCCAAATAGAGCGCGTCGGCGAGATTAAGGTTTTTTTCCTGTTCGAAGGGAGAGTGTTCGACAAACTGGATAATTTTTACCTTTTCAGCAACTGTCCTACTATTGGTCTTTTCCAGTATCAGCTGTCTGACCAGCGGCTCCGGTACCCAATCCTTAAAAGTCGAGGGCAGGCCAAACTCATCCTTATAGGTTTGTATGCCAAAGGGTTTATGGAACAAATTTTCCGGTGGCCGTAAAAAGTAAACGATCTTGGTATTTTCACTATAATGATCTTCAAAGTAGTTGCGCACCAGCTGATATTCTTTTGCCAGCGGATTTATAAAATTGTGGTGAAAATTAAAATATCCAATTACTAAAAAGAGTAAACTGAAGGCAGAGACCGCTATTGGCTTTCTGTTGTTCACTAGTTTAAGTACTGTATCCAAGAGCATCAATGTTACCGAGAAATTCAACATGAACATGGTTCTATAGGAGGAGAAGTTTTCTCTGGCGATCATCAGCGGTGCATATATCAATATACAAATGCCGATAAACCCGGAAATAAAGGCGAGTTGGCGGAGCGGCCTGGTCTTATCCAAAAACCAGGTTCCGGCTACCCAGCCTATCATGACTACAATGGGTAGGGCTTGCGAGAATATCCCATGCATGTCGTATAAAAAGTTGAAACTGAATGCCTGCGACAAAGGCGCGCTAAAAAAAAAGCCAAGCTTTCCCGGGATGTCTATTGTTATATGGGTACGATCGCTCGGTTGATATGCCGAGAATTTCAAGGAAAGATGAAAAAAAAGATAGTAGAGGGCGGATAGGGCAAGATATCCGCCGATGGCGATCCGGATAAGTCTGGAAGATAGAGTTGCTCTTTTCCCGATCAAATAGAAGACAAATGGTAGAAGGAATAGTCCGAAGGCGGTTTGATAGAGGAATAGACAAGCCAGTGAGCAAGATATGATACCGACGGTCTTCCAGTCAAAGTATTGGAACTTTTTGCCGGGCGCCGTAAATTTTACAAAGAAAAGATGGCCTGACCAAAGACCCAATAGGTGGGCGATACCTACTTCGAAGCAAGCTGCCCATCCTATATATACAGCCAAAGAAGGTGCGCATGCGATATACACCCCCCCCGCCAGAAGCAAAAAATTGCTAAAACCGATCTCCTTCTGCCACCTATGAGCAAGGCGGAAATATTCGAACAGAAACAGCATCCAGGACAGGAAAGAAACGATCCGAAGTATCTTCACTTGTGCAATTGTCTGGCATTGCGCATAGGCATAGTTAAGAAAAACGCCAGTCAGCCAACGGCCTTGAACAAAAAACATGGAATAGTCAGATCCGTCTCTGTTATGCCAAAGCTGATGAGCCTCATCCAAAAACGCATAGTCGGTATTAGCGATGGGAAAAAAGATTAGCAACATGAGGAACGCGGATAGCATAAACCCTAAATAAGGCTTTTCCATAAGGCGATTAAATTTAGCATAGAACATGCTCGAAAGATAGGAATCTTTAAATAGTTTTAAGGGTACAAACCTATCCGATGAAAAGCGCTTTACTATTTGCAACTTTTTGTATCCTCATTCTATCCCTGACAGCGCAGCCTTACCCTTCCAATCTTAACGACTATAATGTAGCAGCATTAATTGCAGTGGAAAAGGCGGAGTAGTTCAGATTGCGCCTGACGGAAATAAAGCCTGGCGTCGCAACTATGCCGGTATCTACTCGGCGCATTATTTTACGCATCCTGCTGCGGGGCTATTAACATTGGGTTTTGTCATGATGAGAACACCAACCTTTGCAGCGACGGCGATCACGCCAGTGTGTTCGAACAATGCTCCATCTTACGAGGCATATCATGCTCTGGTTAACGCCGTTTGGACGACCAGCAACCAAGGGAATAACTGGGAGCAGAAAGGGTTTAACAATGATATGGGACCCATTCTGTGGCCTGGCAATGGATTTCTGGACGCCAGCAATGGTAATGCGTCACAGGGGCTTGCCCAACCGGCCTCCATCTATACCGGCGACTATATTTATGTATTCATTTGGGATGAAGGGCCCAGGTCGGTGCCTGCAACTGAGGGCCGGACCCGTGGCATCAAAGTCGTTCGGGCTTTGACGGCAGACTGTCTCGATCCGACCAAATATGAGGTCTATTATAAAGACCCCCTTGGCAACGAACAATGGCTGCCCTCTCTGCCTGCTGGATTTACAAAGGAGACGATGATGTCTTATTTACATACCCAGGGGCCAAAGTCGACAGATGTGCTGACCGATCAGATCGCAGACAATACTTATTGCTTCCGTTTCAGTGCGGCCAAGGTCAACAATACCAATTACTACATAGGCCTCGAGGAGTTCGTGGATAACAATGACATGGGTGGGGGTGGCGCCAGGCATCATCTCGCGCTACGATTCTCTATTGATCTAGTTAACTGGTCTGCTCGCGAAAAGATCATTGAGACTTCTAACAATTGGGATGCGAGCTCATTTAATTATGCAATATTTCTCAGCGCCGATGGGTGGAGCAATACAGCTGTCGATCTGAATAACTTTTATGTCATTGGAACACATAGTCAAACCCCTTTTCGCAACCCGATCTTTATGATGAACTTTACGTATAGCCCTGCGATACCGCAAAAGGTCTCTGCATCGGCGCTGTCTGTTTTTGGGACTTCGTTCAAGGAAGGGTCGGGTAGCGCGGCTGTCGTTACCGAAGAGTTGGATATCAGCGGTCTTGCAAAAGGGGCCTATTTTGTTCGCATATTGGCCGGGGCCGAACAAAAGACCTATAAAGTATTGCATAATTAGCGGGCGGAGGACAGTGATTCTGTTTGGCGCAACCGGATTTGACTGGCTCTTTTATATAAATATTGAGGATTTGCTGTCTCCCAGGACTGTTGAATCTGATCGAATTGAGGAAGGTAAAGGGGTTGCTAAGACGCAACGACTATTATGAATGACTTGGGAATAAGAAGTCGTTATTATCTAAAAATCAGGCCAAAAACAAATGGAATATAACTTAATTCACGGACGGCATGATGTCGCCTCTGACATAGCAATATATTCATTAGGTACTTTTCCATTGCAATATAAATCAGGTTGATTTATATAGAAAAAAACTACTTTGTCATTGCTTAGACTACGTTTCAAATTAGGTTCTCCAAAAAAAGAAACACAATCATTATGGATGCGACGAGACTGAATCGTTCCAAAAAAAAAGCGAAGATTAGTCATCTTCGCTTTGGTGGAGAATATCGGAGTCGAACCGACGACCTCTTGCATGCCATGCAAGCGCTCTAGCCAACTGAGCTAATTCCCCGTTTTTTGTTGTTGCCGGCGCGGTGGCGCTGGCAGCAGATTTTGGAGTGCAAATATAGAGGATTTTGGATTAAACAATTTAAAATTTCCGGGTGTTATAACAATTTATGGCTGCAATTCGATAGTTTGCAGGTCAATCACGGTTATGGGGATAGGAAGACAAATAGCTGAATATTTCTTTCTCAAAAAGAAGGACCCGAATGCCCCGCACACGGGGTCTATGAGATTTATGCATGGGGTCAACCGGCTTTCATTTTTTATGTTTCTGCTGGCGATAATTGTGATTATCATTAGGTTGATTTTTTTCAAACATCATTAAGGGGGAGCGCTAAGTTTGGGAGCGCATTAGGATCTGCGGCTTAGGCAGGAGCATTGCGGCTGCGGGGGTGCGGCTGCGGTGGCTTGGGTTCGGGGATTGCGGTCGTGATAATGTGACGGCTCAGGCGGTCTTGTGGCCGGAGGGTTGTGCGCGCATGAAGCGGAGGATGCTTTCGGCGGCATTGGCGGAGGCGTGGCCGCCCTGGCTGAGAAGCTCTTTGAGGTTGAGGTAATCGATCCGGAGCTGTTGCTGGCGATCGGCGTTGTGGAGGATGTCGCCGAGTTCGCGGCGAAGGTTTTCGGGGGTGAGCTGGTCCTGGATCAGCTCTTTTACGACCAGCTTATCCATGATCAGGTTGACGAGGGAGATGTATTTTACCTTGATCAGGCGGCGGGCTATCTGGTAAGAGATAGAGCTGCCTTTGTAGCAGACGACCTCGGGTACCCCGAACAGTGCGGTCTCGAGCGTAGCGGTGCCGGAGGTGACACAGGCTGCCTGTGCAGTAAGGAGCAGGGAATAGGTTTGGTTGCGGACGGAGGAGACATTGGGGTAGGGAGCCAGAAGGTCTTTGTAGAATGAAGGGTCCTGGCCGGGGGCCTGGGCGACGACGAACTGGTGGTCGGGGAAGGAACGGCTGGTCTCGAGCATGATGGGCAGCTTTTTGAGGATCTCCTGTTTGCGGCTGCCGGGAAGGAGGGCGATGATAGGTTTGGTGGAAGGTATTGGTGTGGGATGGTTGAGGGATGGGGACTGGTTGTTGGGGACGGCGCCGTTGGCGCCTGCCGGGGCCAATGATTTGCCGCCGTCGGCCGAGGCGGCCGCCTTTGCGGCGTCGATGACCTCGACGAGGGGATGACCTACATATTCCACTTCATAGTTCCATTTCCGGTAAAATTCCTTTTCGAAGGGGAGGATGACCAGCATTTTGTCGACGTCCGCGCGGATCTGCTTAACTCTGTTCTCCTTCCAGGCCCAGACCTGTGGCGATATATAATAAATAATACGAAGCCCTTGCCGGCGTGCCCATTTAGCGATGCGAAGGTTGAATCCCGGGTAGTCGATCAGGATGAGGGCATCGGGTGCATAGGCAAGGATATCAGCTTTGCAGAAGTCCATGTTTCGGAAGATGGTACGAAGGTTCATCAGTACTTCTATGAAGCCCATGTAGGCGAGGTCTTTGTAGTGTTTGACCAGGTGGCCTCCGGCTTGCTGCATCAGATCGCCACCCCAACAGCGGATGTCGGTCGAAGGGTCTTGCTTTTTTAACTGTTTGATGAGATTGCTGCCGTGGAGGTCGCCGGATGCCTCGCCTGCAATAATGTAATACTTCATGAGGGGGTAAAGATACTTTTTTTCGCTATGGGATTTATTAAAGTATTCATAAGTATCGATGGATTCTCCGATATTTGTCGCTCGTTCCCATTGGGAACCAAACTGGGCGGAGTCCGGTTTTTTGCAATTGAAATTCCATGAAGAGAGAAATCAGTTTATTACAGGCGACTTCCCTTAATATGATCGACATGGTGGGCATCGGGCCTTTTGTGACGTTGTCCCTTGTCATCAGCATTGTCGGGAGTAACCTTTTTTTATGGGCCTGGGTATTCGGAGCGGTAACGGCCGTGATTGACGGGATGATCTGGAGCGAGCTGGGTACGGCCTATCCGCTGGCCGGCGGCAGTTATAATTTTTTGAAAGAGGCGTATGGCCCAAGGGGCGGCCGGCTCATGTCCTTTCTTTTTGTATGGCAGACCTGTCTGCAATCCTCCATGGTCGTGGCTTCCGGGGCCATCGGGTTTGCTCAGTACTTCAATTATCTTTTGCCGCTGGGTTTTTGGTGGGAGAAGGTTGTTTCAGGGCTATTGGTAATGGTAATCACGGCCCTGCTGTACCGGAATATCCGGACTATCGGAAAGATGGCGGTGTTTCTCTGGGCGGGAGTGATCATTATCATCCTGTGGATCATCATCAGCGGTTTTACACACCAGAAGGTGAGCTATACCTTTTTGCCTGCGGAGGGGCAGTCGATGTTCAGCGGGGCGTTTGCCCTGCTGGTGGGACAGGCGTCGGTAAAAACTATCTACAGCTATCTGGGTTATTATAATGTTTGTCATCTCGGCGGTGAGATCAAGAATCCGGGACGCAATATTCCCCGCAGCATTTTTATTTCCATCTTTTGTATAGCGGTGCTCTACCTGGCAATGAACCTGAGCGTCGTCGGCGTGGTTCCCTGGCAGGAGGCTATGCACTCGAAGTTCGTGGTGAGCCTGTTCATGGAAAAGATCTATGGGGCGCGTACGGCCCAGGTTGCGACAATGCTGGTACTCTGGATCGCTTTTGCCTCGCTGTTTGCGGTAGTCCTGGGTTATTCACGGGTGCCTTATGCCGCGGCTGCTGACGGCAACTTCTTTCCAATATTTGCCCGGCTGCATCCCCGGAAGGATTTCCCCTATGTCTCGCTCCTGTTTGTAGGAGGGCTGGGATTTATCTTTAGCCTGCTGCTGAAATTGCAAGATGCGATCAACGCCATCCTGGCCATGCGGATCCTGGTGCAGTTTGTCGCCCAGGCAATTGGTGTGGTGCTGCTGCGTAAGAGGAACGGGACGGCGAATCTGCCTTTTAAGATGTGGTTGTATCCTTTACCAGTGATCCTTTCAGTCGCTATCTGGTTGTTCGTGTTATACTCGACGGGGCTGGCGGCTTTGCTGGGATTGTTTCTGGCGGCATGCGGGATCGTAGTTTTTTACATATTTAGAGGGAATTGGGAAGGGGGAGTCGTTGCTAAAAGCAAAATACAGTAGATTGCGCCTTAACCATTTTTGTTTATATGCAACGCAGGAAATTTCTTCAGCAAAGCGTATTAGCCTCCGCCGGTGTGTTGGCGGGAGGAAGTGTAGTGGCGGCAGCGGGCGCGGGCGGCAAGAGTAGTGGGATGAGTGCGGCGGGTAGTGGGATGGAAGTTGGAGGTGTGGGCGCCGTGGGAGGAGCGATGGGTACCGAGTTCCCTGTGGTCCGGATAGCGGAAGCCAAAAGGAAGTTTAAGAGCCAGGCCGTAGAAAAGATCGTCCGTGAAGTACGGCAGAATATCGGCAATAAGGAGATCGGCTGGTTATTCGAAAATTGTTTCCCCAATACATTAGATACAACGGTTGATTTTGAGCTGGCCGGCGGCAAGCCCGATACCTATGTGATCACAGGGGATATCGATGCGATGTGGTTGAGGGACAGCAGTGCACAGGTGTGGCCTTATCTCAGTCTTTGCAAGGATGATAAAGACCTGCAGCAGCTGATCAGGGGCGTCATCCATCGCCAGGCGAAATGTATCCTCAAGGATCCTTATGCAAATGCATTTTATAAAGACGAATCGAAGATAAGCGAGTGGAAGGCTACGGACCTTACCGATATGAAACCTGGCATACACGAACGGAAATGGGAGATCGACAGCCTTTGTTATCCTATCCGTCTTGCGCATGGTTACTGGCAGATCACGGGAGACAAGTCTCCCTTTGACCAGCAGTGGCTGGATGCGATGAAGACTGTGCTGGAGACCTTTAAGACACAACAGCGGAAAGAGAACGACGGTCCTTATACTTTCCAACGAAAGACCAGCTTTGCCACGGACAGCGTTCCCTTACGCGGGTATGGATATCCGACGAAGAAAGTAGGGCTGATCCACTCTATGTTCCGTCCCAGTGACGATGCAACGATTTATCCTTTCCTCATTCCTTCCAATCTGTTTGCGTTGAGCAGTCTGCGTAATCTGCGGACGATGCTGCAGGCGTTGTCTATAGGGAAAGACCTGGAGGGACCTGCTTTTGCGCTCGAGAATGATGTCAACACCGCCCTGCTCGAACATGCCATCGTCAATCATCCTATCTATGGGGAGGTTTTCGCCTATGAAGCGGATGGATTTGGCAACCATACGTTTATGGATGATGCGAATGTGCCCAGCCTGCTCGCGCTGGCTTATCTTCAGTCCCCGCATTATTCAGGGGATCTCTCGGTTCTGCATCCTGAAAAACGGGGCTATACCGTCTACCAGAATACGCGCAGGATGTTGCTGAGCGAAAACAATCCTTTCTACTTTAAAGGAAAAGCCGGGGAAGGGATCGGCGGTCCTCATGCCGGCCTGAATATGATATGGCCGCTGAGCATTATCATCCGTGGTCTTACCAGCCATGATTCGCAGGAAGTGGCGTTCTGCCTGAAGCTGCTGCAGAACAGCCATGCGGGGAAGGGGTTTATGCATGAGTCCTTCCATAAGGATGATGTGAATAAATTCTCGAGGCCCTGGTTTGCCTGGGCGAATACGTTGTTTGGAGAATTTGTATTGAAGACGTATAAAACACAGCCCGCGCTACTGTCGTAGCGCAGGCTGCGGCCGGGTGCCGGGGGAGAGGGCGCGGCAGCTGTGAAATATTTTAAGCTATTGTTACGAGGTAGTGATTGGATTTACCTCTTTGAACAAGGATATATTTGTTTTGCAGGAGTACTGACTGGTCGATAACCAGTTTTATATCTTCTACCTTTTTGCGGTTGATGCTGACGCCTCCGCCCTGGACCAGCTTGCGGGCTTCGCCCTTGCTGGGGAAAATGCCTGTTTCTGCCAGGAAGCTTACTACATCGACTCCTTCACTGATACGGGAAAGGGCATAATCGAAACGTGAAACGCCTTGCAGGGTTTCGAAGTATTCTACCGTCAATGATTCAACAGGCGCCGACTGATTGGCAAATAATTTCTCCGTGTCGGCGAGAGCCGCCTTATAGCCTTCCTCTCCATGGACAAAAGTAGTTATGGTCTTTGCCAGGGTCTTTTGTAATTGTCTGGCTTCCGGAGCGGCATTGTGCTGTTGCTGCAGCTGAGTGATCTCATCCGGAGACAGGAAAGTAAAGATCTTTATCCATTTTTCGGCATCGGAATCGGCAGCGTTGAGCCAGAACTGATAAAAGAGGTAGGGGGAAGTTTTTTCAGGATCGAGCCAGACATTCCCTTTCTCCGTCTTGCCAAACTTGCCGCCGTCTGCTTTTGTCAGCAGGGGACAGGTAAAGGCAAAGGCTTCGCCACCGGCTTTGCGCCGGATCAGTTCGGTACCGGTAGTAATATTCCCCCACTGGTCGCTGCCGCCCATCTGGAGCTTGCAGCCTTTATTCTTGTAAAGCCAGTAAAAGTCATAACCCTGGACGAGCTGGTAGGTGAATTCGGTAAAGCTCATGCCATTTTCCCCTTCGAGACGTTTCTTAACGCTGTCCTTGGCAGACATATAGTTTACAGTAATGTGTTTGCCTACATCCCGGATGAAGTCGAGGAAGCTCATGTCCCGGAACCAGTCATAGTTGTTGACCATTTCCGCTTTATTGGGAAGGCTGGGATCGAAGTTCAGGAATTTTTCCAGCTGTTTTTTTACGCCGGCCAGGTTATGGGCGAGGACCTCTTCGCTGAGGAGGTTTCTTTCTTCGCTTTTTCCGCTGGGGTCACCGACCATGCCGGTGGCTCCGCCGACCAGCGCAAACGGTTTATGCCCGGCCTTTTGTAGGTGTACCAATAAGAGAATTGGGACAAGGCTTCCGATGTGCAGGCTGTCGGACGTGGGGTCGAAGCCGATGTAACCGGAGGTCATTTCTTTGGCCAGTTGTTCGTCGGTGCCAGGCATGATGTCCTGGATCATGCCGCGCCATTTTAGTTCTTCAATCAGGTTCATAATGGGCGCAAAGCTAGGATTTTTGCCTGGTTTTTTTGTTTGGTTGCGGGATGCGTCCAACGGGGTAGACTTTTGGTGAGGAATAGATTGTTAAATGTTTGATTTTGAATGATATGTGGAATTGTTTGCGGTCAACTAGTAGTGGGTAATGGGGGCAGGCGGATAATATGTTAATGATACAATATAGTGAATGAAAGGCCGTTATACTGGGAAGTCCCAAAATCCTTTAAACTCCGGTAATTCTGTAGATACAATGATCCGATCCGTTGATTCGAAGAACTATCGGCCAATTGAAATGACATCAAGACCCGATGAAAGCCTACCGTATAAAAACCATAACCGTTGGCTTATGCTGAAAAGAATGCGGGGTAAGAGCCTTTTTTACTCCATTTTGATCATTACCGGATCCTTTATTCACCTGTCTGCCTCCGCCCAGTTTACCAAGTATTCCAATGAATTCCTAAACATTGGGGCGGGTGCGCGTGGCATGTCCATGGCCGGGGCCCAGGTAGCTTCCGTGTCGGACGGCACGGCCGGTTATTGGAACCCGGCTGCTCTGGCCAATATCCGGGACAATCCCCAATTGAACCTGATGCATGCTGAATATTATGCCGGTGTTGGTAAGTACGATTTTGCCAACCTGGTTCTGCCCCTGAAGGACAACAAACGGACTATCGGGCTGACCTTACTACGTTTTGCCGTTGATGATATCCCCAATACTATCTTTTTAGTTCAGCCGGACGGAACTGTCAACTTTGATAATATTACTACCTTCTCTTCTGCGGACTATGCATTTATCTTTTCGCTCGCACAGAAGGGGAAGCTTGGAAATTTAGACTTTAATATCGGCGGCAATGCCAAGGTGATCTACCGGAAGGCCGGTGATTTTGCTACGGCGTGGGGTTTTGGGTTTGACGCGGCCGCGCTTTTAAGTGGAAAACGTTGGAAACTTGGGGTAATAGCGAAGGATGTGACGACGACCTTCAATGCCTGGTCATTTAGTCTCAGCGAGGCGATAAGACAGGTTTTTTACGAAACACAAAATGAGATCCCCGGTAAGTCTACCGAACTGACCGCTCCCCAATTGCTGGTGGGCGGCTCGTATAATTTCCGGATAAATAAAAAGATAAGCTTACTCGTGGAAGGCGATCTGAACGTGACTTTCGACGGGAAGCGCAATACCGTGATCAGCACGAATCCTGTAAGTATCGACCCGCGCCTTGGCCTGGAGCTGAATTTTAAAGACGTTTTCTTTGTACGAGGCGGGATCAACAATTTTCAGCAGGCTCTGGATGACAGGGACACGCTGAACCAGCGAAAGATATGGATCTATCAGCCGAGTGTAGGGGCGGGATTTAAGGTAGGGGATGTGCAGATCGACTATGCGTTCACCAATCTGGCAAATCAATCGTATCCACTATATACCCATGTATTTTCTTTACGTGTTGACCTGAAGAGGAAGGATGAAAAGGAGAAGAAAAAAAGGTAAACCGAAATGTATGAAAAAACTTTTTACGTTTATTTTTTTACTACTGTCGATCGGGGCGTTTGCCCAGGCGTACAATAATGAATGGATAGACTTTAGTAAGACCTATTACAAGTTTAAGATAGCGACCTCGGGGCTGTATCGTATCCCTCAATCGGTAATAGCCAATGCGGGACTGGGTAGCGTATTGGCGCAAAACTTCCAGCTGTTTCGCAACGGAAAGGAAGTCCCTATTTATGTGACCGGTTCAAATCCGGCTGCGCCGCTTGGCGGCACGGATTATATCGAATTCTGGGGCCAGCGGAACGATGGGGTACCGGACAATCCCCTGTATCGCAGCCCGACATACCAGCATACGCAATATTATAGCCTGGAAACGGATACGGCGGTGTATTTCCTGGTGGAGAATACCGGCGGTAATGCTTTCCATTATATCGATGTAGCCAACAATGTTACGGGGTCCCCGCTGACGCCTGAGACTTCCTTCCAATATACGGCCGGCTCTTATTTCAAGTCGGTCTATGGTTATCCCAACCCCGGATTTGCGCAGGTTGTCGGGGAATATATATATTCCTCTTCCTATGATATCGGGGAGTTCTGGGCGAGCGATGCCATCGGACCGGGGAGTCCTTTTTCGAATACCAAGAACAACCTCTTTGTTTATAGCGGGGCCGGTGCACCGGATGCAAGCATCAAGTACGGAGTGGTCGGCACGGCTGATAATCCCCGTACCGTACAGGTTACGGTGAACGGTACGACGGTAGATAATGAATCGGTGGTCAGTTTTGCCGATCTCCTGACGACAAAGACGGTTCCATTGAGTCTTATAGCAGGCAATTCGGCTACGGTCAGCTTTACCAATAATTCGGCAAACAGCACAGACAGGATGGTCGCTTCTTTTTATGAGCTGACCTATCCCCGGCAGTGGAATTTTGGGGGCCAGTCCAATTTTGCCTTTCAATTGCCGGCCAAGACCTCGGGTTACCTTTTAAATATTGCCGGTTTTGCGATATCCGGCAGTATACAGCCTATCCTGTATGACTTTACGGATGGCTCCCGGTATACGGGCGTAGTGAATGCGGGGACTGTCTCCTTTGCGCTTCCGGGAATTACTTCCACCCATAGTTTTATACTGGTGAATGAAGGTAATTCCACCGTAAGTACGGTGACCAGCCTCACATCCAAACGATTTGTGGATTATAGTCAGTCAGCCAACCAGGGCAATTATATTATTATCAGCAATCCCCTGGTGTATACCGGGTCCAACGGTAATAACCCGGTGATGGATTATAAAAATTACCGGAGTACGGTATCGGGAGGGAGTTTTGCCGCGAATGTATATGATATCAACGAGCTGGTGGATCAATTTGCATTCGGGATCAGGAAACATCCGCTTTCGATCCAGAACTTTTTGCGTTATGCCAAGGCGAAGTTTGCCGCCAAGCCGCAGTACGTCCTGCTGATCGGGCATGGGATGGTGTATTCGGATTATTATTATTATGGCGAATTGGCCAAAGACCCGCTTGCCGATCAGTTGAATATGGTACCTACATTCGGCAGTCCGGCATCCGACAACAAGCTTAGCGCAGCCAATGGTGCCGACGCCGTGCCGGGTATCCCGATCGGCCGCCTGTCGGTAGGGTCGGGAGTTGAAGTAGAGAACTATCTGTCGAAGATCAAAGAATACGAACAGGTGCAGGCAACTGCTCCCAATACCATCGATGGCAGATTGTGGATGAAGAATGGCATGCATCTTACCGGTGTCAGCGAACCCTTTCTGGGGACGATACTTTGTAACTATGTCACCTCTTATGCGCAGATAATTTCCGATACTTTATATGGCGCGAGCATCATCACGTTGTGTGATGGGAATGCCAGTTCGGTCAGCCAGGCACCAGGTGCTGTGGTCTCTAATTACTTCAGCAATGGATTCAGCCTGCTAAACTATTTTGGTCACTCGTCAAATGTGACGCTGGGATATAATCTTGACAATCCGGAGGACTATAATAATACCGGGAAGTATCCCGTGTTCTTTGTCAACGGTTGTGATGCCGGTAACTTTTTTATTTATGACAACCAGCGATTCGCAGCGAGCAAAACGCTGTCCGAGTCGTGGGTCCTTGCCAAGGAAAAGGGATCGATCGCCTTTGTCGCCAGTACGCACTTCGGCATCGTTAATTATTTAAATATCCTGCTGTATGGACTATATGGTCTTATGGATGGGGCGGATTATGGAAAGTCATTAGGTATTTTGCAAAAGGATGCTTTACAGCAGATGTTGAATGTGGCGCCGGGGGATTATTTTGCCCGGCTGCATGCGGAAGAGATGACCATACATGGAGATCCTTTCCTGAAGATCAATCAATCCCCTCTTGCCGACTATGACGTGGAACTTTCGCAAGTGCAGGTCTCACCCGGTTTTATAGCCGTCAGCGATAGGAATTTCTCATTGAATGCCAAGATATTTAACCTGGGGAAGGCGGTGAATGACTCGATATTGGTCCAGATCACGCAGCAATACCCGGACGGGACCAACGCCGTTTTGTTTAAAAAGAAGATCAAGGGTATCCGTTATGAGGATTCGGTGGTACTGCAGGTGCCGATAGTGCCTACCCGGGATAAAGGCCAGAACCGGATAACCGTGACGGTCAACGGGGATAATGTCGTACCTGAAGTAACGATGTCGAATAATTCCATTACCAATACCTTTTATATCTATGAGAACGAGGCGACGCCTATATATCCATATAACTATGCCATTATCAATACGCCTACCACAAAGCTGTATGCGTCTACTGCCAATCCGTTAGCGGCCGTGCAGCAGTATTCGATGCAGATAGATACGACGCAAAACTTCAATTCTTCTCTTTTGGTGACCAAGAACATATCGTCGCCGGGTGGAGAAATGGAGTTTGATCCGGGTGTCAGCTTCCTGGACAGCGTAGTTTATTACTGGCGGGTAGGTGTGGCGCCATCGACACCGGGTGGCCAGTATACCTGGAACGGGTCGTCTTTTGTGTATATCGATCCGGCGCATAGCGGGGTCGGCTTTAACCAATCGCATTATTTCCAGCATAATGGCTCAACATTAAATCAGATGCAGCTTGACCCTGCCAGCCGGGTATGGAAGTATATCAATCGTACCAACTCTTTATATATCCGAAATACCACGTTCCCCTATGGTTCGGGAGCTGCGAGCGATGACGGGTTTACAACCTATGTAAACGGCGGTCAGTTTGCCCTGGGGCCGGGTTGTTATTATGACGAACTGATCTTTAATGTATTTGACTCGATAAGTTTTGTACCCTGGTCAAACGATTATTCATCGGGAACGGGTCTGTATAACAGTCTGATCTCTGTTTGCGGCGCTCTCCGGGATCACAACTTCGAGTTTTTGCTGACCACTGCTGCAGGCCGTAAAGCTGCGATGGACTTTTTGAATATGCTGCCCGCAGGTACTTTTGTAGAGGTAAGGAACAATGCGAATATGGATGCTAACAGCAATACCTATATCGATAAATGGAAGGCAGATACGGCTCTTTATGGGTCGGGTAATTCCCTTTATCATATCCTGGAAAGAGCCGGGGCGACGGCGATAGACTCCTTCACATCGCCAAGGTCTTTTGCGGCTGTTTATCAGAAGGGAGTCGCATCGTTTGTGCCAAAGAATGCCGTTACGCCAGGTCCGCTTGAAGCGTTGGCCCTGCAGGCCGATTGTCCGACCCCGGATACGTCAGCCACGGTAACCTCTCCTGTTTTCGGACCGGCGAAGAAATGGACAAAACTACATTGGAGTGGAAAGAGCATCGAGTCGCCATCGACGGACTCTGCGGGAGTGCAGGTGATAGGCATCGATACGCTGGGTAATAAGACGGTCCTGTTCAATGTACCTGCGGGTACAACGGACTATGATATTTCATCTATCATTGCAAAGCAGTATCCTTTTGTGCAGCTGAACCTGCTTACAAAGGACAGCAAACATGCTACGCCTTTCCAGCTTGGATACTGGAGGCTGGAAGGTGTGCCGGCTCCGGAAGGCGCCATTGCTCCCAATATCCTTTTCAAGGCAAAGGATACCCTGAATTCCGGGGAGCCTCTGGACTTTGAGATCGTCTTTAAGAATGTCAGCCCCTATGCTTTTGACAGCATGACGATAAAGCTGAACATAGTGGATCACAGCAATGTCACCCATTCTATCCTGCTACCGAAAAGGAAGCCTTTGATCACCGGTGATACGGTAGTAATGGCGTATACGATCGATACAAAACAGTTTGCAGGGGCTAATACGATCTATGTGGACTTCAATCCCGACAATGCTCAGCCGGAACAATACCAGTTCAATAACTTCCTGTATAAGACCTTTTATGTGCGGACGGACAACCGGAGCCCTTCACTGGATGTAACCTTTGACAACGTGCATATCCTGAACGAGGATATCGTCTCGGCACGGCCGCATATACAGATCAAACTACAGAGCCAGAATCAATATTTGCTGCTGACAGACACTTCGATGCTCCAGGTGCAGCTGAAGTATCCGGATGGCTCGTTACATTCCTACCATTTTAATTCCGACACGATGCGCTTCACGCCTGCGACCAGCGGAACGAACAATGTGGCCACCATTGACTTCAATCCTGCATTCCTGATGCAATACAATCCGGAAGGCGACGACTATCAACTCATTGTCAGCGGGAAGGACCAAACGAACAATACGGCGGGATTGTCGCCATACCGGGTAAGCTTCAAGATCATTACCAAACCGATGATCTCCAATATGCTGAACTATCCGAACCCGTTCACGACCTCTACAGCCTTTGTGTTTACGATCACGGGGAGTGATGTACCGCAGAATATCAAGATCCAGATACTGACCATTACGGGTAAGATCGTCCGGGAGATCACGAAGGAGGAGCTTGGGCCATTGCATATAGGGCGTAACATTACGGAATTCAAATGGAACGGAACGGACATGTATGGAGCACGGCTTGCGAATGGTGTGTATCTGTATCATGTGGTTACTAATCTGAACGGAAAGTCGCTGAGTAAGTACACGGCTGCCGGGGATAATACCAACAAGTACTTTAACAACGGGTATGGAAAAATGTACCTGATGAAATAATTCATTATCTTGATGCGGAATGAAGATTCTTGGCATATCCGCATTTTATCATGATTCAGCGGCTGCTATCATTATCGATGGCGAGATCGTGGCGGCTGCACAGGAGGAACGGTTCAGCCGGATAAAGAACGATGCCGGATTTCCTGAACGGGCTATCCGTTTCTGCCTGGACTATACCGGGCTTGTCCCGGAGGACCTGGATGCGATAGCATTTTACGACAAACCTTTTTTGAAGTTCGAGCGGCTGCTGGAGACGTATTATGCGTATTCTCCATCGGGCTGGCTTTCTTTTCTGCTCCGCATGCCTGTCTGGATAAAGGAGAAGCTTTTTTTGAAACGGATCCTTTACCGGGAACTGGAAAAGATAGGCCGGCTGGATCGGCGCCGGCAGCTGTTGTTGTTTCCCGAACATCATTTATCACATGCGGCGAGCGCGTATTATCCTTCTTCTTTTGACGAGGCGGCAATCATCACCCTGGATGGGGTGGGGGAATGGGCGACCTTGTCTATCTGCCATGGGAAGGGCGCCTCGATCCGGGTGCTGAAGGAACTGGATTTCCCGCATTCGCTTGGTCTGCTTTACTCTGCCTTTACCTATTACTGTGGTTTTGCGGTGAACAGCGGAGAGTATAAGCTGATGGGGCTGGCGCCATATGGACAGAGGGATAGTGCCGAGTGTTTGCGGCTGGTGGAACTGATCAAGACAAAGCTGATCGATATTCGTCCGGACGGATCCTTGTTCCTGCACCAGGACTATTTTGATTATGCTACGGGGCAGCGGATGGTCCGGGACCGGAAGTGGGAGGAACTGTTTGGGTTTGGACGGCGGGCGGAGAATGGTGTGCTGGAACCTTGTTATTGTAATATGGCTTTGGCGATACAACAGGTAACGGAGGAGATCTTTTTATTACTGGGGGTGGAGGCGAAGCGGTTGACCGGTTCGGAAAATCTTTGTCTGGCGGGTGGTGTGGCATTGAACGGGGTGGCGAACGGGAAGCTGCAGGAGGCGGGTATTTTCAGTAGGATCTTTATTCAGCCTGCGGCGGGGGATGCGGGAGGTGCGCTGGGGGCGGCATTGGCGGCTCATCATATCTATTTTGGGAAGGAGAGGGTAAGTACTGAGGATGGAATGAAAGGGGCCTATCTGGGGCCATCTTTTGAGGAGAAAGAGATACTGGCTGTATTGAGGAAACAGGATGCTCCCTATGAAAAGATGGAATCCGAAGAGATCATGGTGGAAAAGGTATCCCGGCTGCTGGCCGAGGGGAATGTGGTGGGGTGGTTTCAGGGTCGGGCGGAGTTTGGTCCGAGGGCGTTGGGTGCGAGAAGTATTCTGGCCGATCCGCGCAGAGAGGACATGCAAAAGAAATTAAATCTCAGTATAAAGTTCAGGGAGGGGTTTAGGCCTTTTGCGCCGGCGGTGACGGTGGAAGATGCGTCCGATTATTTTGAGCTGGAGGGAGAGTCGCCGTATATGCTGCTGGTGAAAGGGGTAAAAAAGGAAAGGCGGTGTCCATTGCCGGAGGGCTATGGCTTGTGGAGCGCTGAGGAGAAATTGCGGTTTCGGCGGAGCGACATGCCGGCTGTTACTCATATTGACTGTTCGGCGCGAGTGCAGACGGTAGATCGCAGGACTAATCCAATGTTCTGGCGGTTGCTGAAGGCTTTCGGGCGGCTTACGGGATATCCGGTGCTGGTCAATACCAGTTTTAATGTCAAAGATGAACCTATTGTAAACTCACCGGAAGACGCCTGGTCTTGTTTTATGCAAACGGGGATGGATTATTTGGTTATGGGGAGCTATGTCCTTGAAAAAAGGCAGCAACGGGTGGAAAAGGAAATAATGTAACTTAGCTTTTATGGATTTTTTGAAAGATCTATGGAATTTTCTTAAGACCCGCAAAAAGTGGTGGCTGGCGCCATTGATCATCCTACTGCTGTTAATGGGTTTGCTGATCGTTTTGGGCGGCGGGTCTGCGCTGGCTCCTTTTATTTACACTTTATTTTAGGGAATGGAAAAGTCGAAAAAAACAGAGACGCTGCTGGTGATCGTGCTGGGATGTGTGGCGGTGTACCTGGCAAAGCGATGGTCAATTATCCTGGTGGTGGCGCTTGTGACCGGCCTGGCGGGCTTACTGGTACCGGTCATCCGGGATGGGATCCACTGGGGCTGGATGAAGCTGTCAGAGGGATTGGGCTGGGTCTCGGGGAAGGTTATACTTACGGTGATGTATTTTTTGGTGCTGGTGCCGCTGGCTTTTTTTGCGCGGTGGCGGGGGAAGATCGGGTTGCGTCTTAAACCCGGAGGGGGGAGCTATTTTAAAGACAGGGATCATCTTTATACAAAGGAGGACCTGGTTAATCCGTGGTGAAACCGACCGGAGGGAGGTTTCGCCGGCGGCTAGTCGCGACCCTTTAAGTTTAGAGGGTTCAGCCGCCGGCGCATCATTGGCCCTGCTAGATAACCGAGCGAAGCGAAGGTTACGAGCGAGAAGGGGCGTGGCGAAGCAGCCCCGCCGAAGGTCTCAGCCATCGGTACTGGACAGCCCAATATTAATAATAATCATTGCTACACTTTGGAATTGATGAATGGACTTGTTGCCGTTGAAGGGTGCGACGCAACGGCTGTTTAATGGGAGGTGCCATGTTGGCTACATGATATTCGTTTGGCCTGCTGAGGTTTTGTTTGAAGTCGGGCCGGCTTTTTGCGCGGCGCCGGTGATGGGTTGATGTGGTGGTGGCGCGTTAAACCGATGAGCCGAAGGGGCGCCAGTTGCGGGTCTTTTTTATTGACAGGAGGACGGCGGCGAGGGCAAGAAGGAGGAGGTTGATCAACAGGGCGAGCTTTATGGGTTTTGGATCGAAGATAAATTCTACATGGTGTTGCGGCTCTGCATGGTGTTGCGGCGCGGGTGGAAGGGGCACGGTAATAAAAGTGCGGAAACCGGTGAAATGCGCAATGGGACGACCGTCCAGTTTTACTTTCCAATACGGATAATCATTTTGCAGAAAAGTCAGAAAACGATAGCCGGTATCGTTGACGGTAAGGTCCAGGCGGCCAGGACCGAAGGTGTTGATATGAAGAGCGCCGCTGTCAAAACGGGTGGCTGTGCCGATGGTGGTATCTTTACTCAGGAAGATCCAGGACTGTTGTTGTATGAAATGAAAAAGGACGGAATCGTCGAAGAGACTTTCGGCGGTGTTTACGGTGACGGGGTATGCTTCTTTTGCGGGGTAGCCGATCTTTTTGGTATATGAGCCAAGCAGGATAAGGTCCTTGGTGTAGCTGGTGTCGATGAAACGGGTGTCCTTGAGGGCTATTTGTTCCTGTGCATGGATGCCTTTGGGTTCGGAGCTGATGAGTTGCTGACGGTTGGACTTGCTGGCCATCCCGAGGCCGGTGTAGGGCAGGATGACCCAGCAGGTGAGGATGAGGTTGAGGGCGATGACCAGGGTGATCTTTGTTTTTGACGGGCCGGAGTAACGAAGTGCTGCAAGAGTGAGGCCGAGTAAGATGGCTTGCAGGAAGAGGAGGTGCCAGAAAGTAAGTCTGTCGATGATCCCTTTTATCTTTTGTTTCCAGTCGCCGGGTGGGATGGTAATGTGACGATGGAAGACGATGAAGACGAGGGAAAGGATCAGGGTGACCAGGCAGAGCCAGCTTAGCGGGAGGAGGAGCGGGGTGGGACGAGGAGGCGTCTGTGCCGAGGGGCGCGGGGTGTGAAAGCGGTTGATACCCGCGGCGCCGGCGAGGATCATGGTGAGCAGGACGAAGTAGCTGAACTCTCCGTTGAGGCGGACATAACCGATAAAAGGAAGAACATGCCAGGCCCAGGTCTTAAACCAGCCACCGGCTGAAAGCAGCATAAAAAAGAGAAGGATAAGAACGGTGAAGGCGATGAGCTTTTTATTGCTGTACCGGAAGAACAGCAGCAGGCCGATGAGTAAATATATTCCGATCCAGGTGTTTCTCATGGCTATGTCAGAGCCGGAGAAGGAGGAACTCTGAACGGCCATGGGGAAAAGCAGGGAGAAATAAGAGGAAAGGGGGGTAGGCGTTAGCAGGGCTTCGTGCAGCGAGACCTTTTGACCTCTTGAGATGTGCTGCAGGACTTCGATGTTGCTGGTCAGGATAACGATGGAGAGGAGGATCGTGACGGTGAGGAACAATATATTGACTGGCCAGAACCGGCGGTGATAAAAAGGGATGTCTCTGCGTAAAAGATAAATGCCGATGAATGCAAAGCCGAAAAAGTAAAGCGCGCCGATCACCAGACCGGGGTGGGTGGAGGAAAGGAAGAGCATGGTACAGAGACCGCCGGCGATAAAGTTTTTTAGGATAGGATCTTTATGGGTGCGGATAAAGTAAAACAGGACATAGGGGAAAAATGCTGTTCCAGTGATCCAGACAAAATGCTGGAGGTGCCCCAGGATATAACCTGAGCTCATGTAGGAGAGTCCTGCGATGATAGCTGTGAATTTTGTGAAAGACATTTCCTTACAAAGAAGATAAATGCCATACCCACCTATGAGGACGTAGAACATCTCTTCGAGCGTGATGGACCAGATGCTGTAGCCCCATGTTTTGGCGATAAGCCACAGGAAAGGATTCCAGTAACCACCGTTCATATCCCCGAACTGGGGGTTACCGAAATTGATATAAGGGTTCCACCAGGGGAAATGACCGGAGTAAAGGCTTTCGCTTATGACAAAACGGGTGGGGAGGTTCTGGGTGATGAGATCGTTCTTGATATGGAAAAAGGGCAGGAAAACAGGCAGGTAGGCGGCAAACAGGAATAAGACGAAGATCAGGAAAGGGTGTGCCGTCAAAAAAGCTGCCGTCTTTTTCATGTGTCAGTAGTTATAGTTTTGGATGAAAACACTATCTGGCGGGAGCATGCGGAATCCATCGCTGAGGAAGGGCCCCCGGGGCTGCAGCCAGGGGTTTAGTTCACAGATGCAGGGGAGGGCAATATCATAACACCGGTGGTCATTGTTCTCATTTATTTTGTCGGGCAGATGAAAGCCGATGTTCCCGTTCTCAACTACACTGTAGGAAGGCGTCTCAGTGGTTTGCGGTTGGAGCCAGACAGAGGAATGGCGGACCATGACAGAGAATTTAAAAGGCAAATAAAAACATAAAATGGCGGCAGTTCCCCATAAAGAAAGGATATACCAGGATGTTTTGATCTTCGGCCCAAACCAAACGCTGACGGGCAGAACGGCTGCGGCCAGCAATATGCCATATCCAAGACGGGGAGCAGGGGCGGTAAAGAACCAGCCGGCCGTCATGAACAGGAGAAGCAGTGTATAGTGCCGCAGGCGTTGCTTCTCCGCCGGGAAGCCCGCATACTTGAACAGAAGAAGGGATGAAAGGATGAGCAATACGGTTACCCGGTGTAGCCAGGACAATCCCCTGAACCAGAAAGGGAGCCAGAAGGCATGTTCATTCCGGAAGGCATAACTGTTTGTAAAATCCTGGCTTAAAAATCTATTGGAGAGGATGATATAATTATGCAGGAGGTCCACCATAGCTTTTGGTACCTGCCAGTCGGGAGAACCCGGCGAGAAGGATAAAGGGAACAGCGGATACCCGGTGATGATATAATTCCTGAGAAGGACGGGTGTAAATATAAGCAGTGAAAAAAGGCCGGAGAGCAGGATCCGGCGGGAGGACCTATGTTGGAAAAGGTGATATGCAACCGGTAAAAGGATGAAGATCCCCGAAAATTTAAAGGCGATGACCGAAAGTGTTATGAAGAGAAAGGCTGCAGAGAAGTCTTTATGATAAAGGGGCTGCCAGATCCCTTCGAGCAGGAAAGAGATCGCGAGAAGGGTGGTGATGGTTACAATAAAATCATAATTTGTTGAATTGGCTGTATCCCTGAACAAGCCCCAATCAAAGAACGCGTATAACATTACGAGGAAATAAAACAGGCAGAGGATATAACTGCCAGGGGTAGATGAAAGGCGTCGAAAATGATAATGCCAGGATGAGAGCAGCCAGATCAGGGACCAAATTGCCAGGCTAAAGTTGAGGTAGGAATAGTTCTCTTGCGGGAAGAATGGAAGCTGAAAGAGGCTGATCAGTCCGAACCAATTGGAACCGAGGCCTGTGCGAAGGAAGAGATTGGCGATCCCGGGGATGGCCCGGTACCCGTTTTCCCATTGAATTACCTGGAGATGATAGATCTGCGTGTCGCCGTTGTTGGGAGGCAGGCAGCTCAGGGCTAAAAAGAGCAGTCCGCTTATAAACAGGAGGGCCTGTCCTGCCCGCGGGAGAAATATGAATCCATTTTTTATCTGTTCCAGGAGTAAAATGATCCGGGGCCGGCAAAAGAATAAGCCGATCAGTAAAAGGGCGAGGGTAAGCGCCAGGAGGAGCGGCAGGCGAAGCGGCAGGAATAAATAAAGCCAGGAAGCGAAAAAGCTAATGGTCAGGCATCCCGATATGAAAAGAAAGGCGAGCAGGCCGGCGGCGGACCTGTACCAGGGAGTCTCCTTTTTGTCTAAGCCGGTCAGCAGAAAAAGAGGTATTCCCCAGATGCAGCAGATAGCAGAGATCAGAAGGAAATAGACCAGGTGCTGCAGCATGGGAAATGAATATAAATAGTTGCTTTGAGGATTAGTATTTATAATTCTGTATAAAGGCGCTGTCCGGGTAGGGAGTCATTCGAAATCCGTCGCGGATGGAATCTCCTCTGGGCTGAAGGTATGGATTTTCCTGACAAATACAAGGCAGGAGGGTATTATAACAGCGGTTGTCGGGATTGTGATGGATGATCCCGACGAGATGGAGATCGATGTCTTTGAGCTTTACTGTGCGATAGGGGGCGGTTTCTGCGTTGGCAGGGTGAAGGAGGAATTGGGGGGACCTTACAAGGATGTTTGCTTTATGGACCCCGTAGATGCAGCAGATCAATGACACGATGAGAAAGGCCGGGGTATACCATGAAGGATTGATCTTTTTATATAGGGTAAGACACAGGGGGAGGATGGCGGCGACCAGTAATGGCGCCAATGAGAAACGGGGGCTGGGGGCGGTGAACAGCCAGACCAGCAGTATCGCGAAAAGTGCGGCGAGCAATTGTCTCAGGGAGCGGTGGCTGATGCCTGCGTCTGTACGGATAAAGAAAAGGAGGGTCGAGATCAGGGCAAGCAGGAGAAGGACCTGCTGCGACCAGAACTGCTGTGGAAACCATTCCGGGATCCAGTTGACGTTGTTATACAGGCTATGAGTGATGTCGACATTAAAAGACTGGAGTCTATTGGTATAGGTTATATAATGGTTGAGGTGAATAACGAGATCTTTGGGGACTTTCCAATCCGGGGATGTCACCGACAGGGTGAAGGGATAAAGAGGGTAACCGGTGATGACGTAGTTTTTTATGCCGATGGGTACCAGGATGAAAAGGGCTGCCAGCAGGACGAGGGAAAACTGTTGTTTCGTCGGGCGGTGATGAATAAGGTGGTAGGCGACAAGCAGCAGGGACAGGATCCCGGAGATCTTATAGGAGATGGTGGAGACTATAAGAAGTACGAAAAGGCCGGAGAAGGCCGGGTTCTGATCGGGGACTACCAGCTGTTCAATCAGGAAGCACAGGCCGGCCAGGGTGCAGACGATCATGATGGTATCATAATTTGCGGAATTGGCGGCATTTCTAAGTATTTCCCAGTCGAGGATGCAGTAGGTGAGGAGCAGGAAATAAAAGAAACAAAGCAACCGGCTACGGGGGTCCGAGATCAGCCGGTGAAAGTGGTAATTCCATTGGGAGGAAAGCCAAAGTAAGAACCAGATGGACATAGTGACATTGAGATACGTGAAGTTCTCGTTGGCCAGTCCGGGCAGATAAAAGAAGCTGGTGAGGCTGAACCAGGCTGAGCCGAGTCCCAGGCGGAGGAAGATATTTGCCAGGCCGGGGACGACGGGATATTTATAAGACCATTGAATAATCTGGAGGTGATAGATATGGGTGTCGGGGTTGACGGTTTGCAGACAGCTGAGGGCCAGGAGGAGGAGGATGGCAGCGGTGCAGAAAATGAAACCGCCGACACTTCCGCGGGCGGTTTTTTTTGGGAAAAAGGGCAGGAGGTCTTTGTTATAAAAAAGGGCCAATGGAATAATAAGCAACAGGGTGAGGCCGAGGAGATGAGAAAATCGCAGCGGCTGGAAAAGGTGCCACCAGGTGGCGACTGCGCTGAGTGTAAGGGCGCCGGCGAAGAAGAGGAAGGAGAGGAACCCTATCCGCGACCGGAACCAGGCATGTGGTCTGTTGAGCTGTTGTTTTGAAAGCAGGAGGGCAGGAATGCCCCAGAGCATGCAGATCAGGGATATCAGGAATATATGAAATACTTGTTGGAGCAGGTTAAGTGGATTTAGCTTTTCAGTTCTGCCATCCGGCTCACGTATTTACCGATAAGATCGAATTCCAGGTTGACCAGGCTGCCGGGGGCGACGGACTGGATATTGGTATGTTCGAAGGTATAGGGGATGATGGCGATGTCGAATTTGGACTTTTTGACATTGAAGATGGTGAGGCTGATGCCGTCAAGGCTGATCGAGCCTTTTTCGATGACGAGGCGGCCGAATTTTTTTGGGAATTCGAAGCGATATTCCCAGCTGCCGTCTCTGTTGGTGCGTTCGAGGCAGGTGGCGGTGGCGTCAACATGTCCCTGAACGATGTGGCCGTCGAGGCGGCCGTTCATGAGCATACATCTTTCGAGATTGACGAGGTCGCCGGGCTGCCAGGTGCCCATGCTGGTTTTTTGAATGGTCTCTTCGATGGCGGTAACGCGGTGGAGGTTGTCTTTTAGTTCTTCCACGGTGAGGCAGACGCCGTTGTGGGAGAGGCTTTGATCGACTTTTAGTTCAGCGGTCAGGGAGGATTCCACCCAGAAGGTCCTATTGGTGCCAAGGGTGTCGATGGAGCGTATTTTTCCGAGCGATTCGATAATTCCGGTAAACATGGGGCAAATTTCGGTTTTTTGTGTTGAAATGGAGATTTTTGATGAGTTTTGTGGTGTTGGGGGATTTTGATTTTGATTTTTAGGAATTTGATTTTATATTTGCAACCCAAATCGAACCTCCGGGTTCGATGACTGTAACCGAGCGAAAGCGAAGGTTATGAAAGAGGAGGAGCGAGGGACGAAGCTCCGACGAATTTTTTAATAAATTAGCCGAGCATTTGCCGTTAAGGCTATATTTTTGCTAAGCCTTACGGCAATCACTCAAAGGAGGTATAATATTATGTTGATTATCGATTCCAAAGATTGCGAAAACATTGACAAAGCGCTGAAAAAGTACAAGAAGAAGTTTGAAAAGGCTAAAACTTTGTTGCAGCTGAGAGAGCGTCAGTCGTTCACCAAGCCTTCTGTAAGGCGTAGGGGTGAGGTGTTGAAGGCGATCTACAAGCAGCAGGTTGCTACAGGCAAGTTCGAATAACTTTATTTGCTATAATAATTTGGCGAGGCTGCCCCTTATCGGGGCGGCCTTTTGTTTTTGGGCTTATGAGTATGGGTGTGTTGCGGCGCTGTTGCGAACGGGGTGTTGCGGAGCGGGGTATAAGTAATTGACTGTCAATTGGGCCAAATTTTTTATTTTAGAGGGAGATATGCCATCAGCTACGACTATACTTATTCAGCCGTTTATCGACTTTCTGAAGTTTGAGAAGCGGTATTCGGTGCATACGATCAGAAGCTATTCCGACGACCTGGCGGCTTTTTTTGATTATGTGCAGGTGGAATATGGGGGGATGGGTTTGAAGGAGATAACGCCGGTTATCGTGAGGAGCTGGCTGGCTTCTTTAAAGGATGGGGGGCTGAGTTCGAGGTCGGTGAACAGGAAGATCTCTTCCCTGAAGTCATATTATAAATATCAGCTAAGGATGGGCGGGGTGGATTTTTCGCCGATGGGGGCTATCATTTCGCCGAAGACGAAAAAGCGGCTGCCGGTGTTTGTGGAGCAGGGGGATATGGCGGTGCTTTTCGACCAGGTCCGGTTTGTGGATGACTGGGAGGGGTGGACGGACCGGCTGGTGCTGGCTATCCTTTATCATACAGGAATGCGGCTCAGCGAGTTGGTGGGATTGAGGGAGAGGCAGGTGGATGGGAGTAACAGGGTGATAAAGGTATTGGGGAAGGGGAATAAGGAGCGGATCATACCAGTTAGTGCGGAGTTGATCGCGGGGATAGGGGAGTATTGTGCGAAGAAGCGGGCGGAGCTGGAGGGGCCGGATACCGAGTATCTGCTGGTGGGGCGGAAGGGGAGGAAGTTGTACCCCAAATATATATACCGGGTGGTGAAGGAATATCTTACGCAGGTGACGACGATCGATCAAAAGAGTCCGCATGTTTTGCGGCATACGTTTGCGACGCATTTAATGAATGCTGGTGCGGAGCTGAATGCTGTTAAGGAGTTGTTAGGTCATGCGAGTCTGGCGGCTACGCAGGTATATACGCATAATACTATCGAAAAATTGAAGGATATCTATAAAAAGGCGCATCCCAAGGCGTAGGAACGAGGTGTTAAAAGTGAGTGTTTTATTTGGAAAAACCCTTTTGAAAGTTTAACTTCATTGTCCCACTTAAAACAATGAGAATTCAACCTTGTCCTGGTTTTTCCTAGCAGCACTAGTAGTTCTTTAATTTATTGTTCACTGATTAAAAAATGGGATGCTATGAACGTAAACATTCAAACTGTGCACTTTGATGCAGACGGTAAACTAGTTGAGTATGTAAACAAAAAAATGATCAAATTAAACACGTTTCATGACAGAATTATCAAGGTAGATGTTTTCCTGAAGCTGGACAATGTGGTTCACACCATCAAGGACAAGATCGCGGAGATCAGGGTCCATGTTCCGAGACATCACTTTTTCGTAAAATGTTCATCAAAATCTTTCGAAGAATCCTTTGACAATGCGTTTGAGTCGCTGGTCAACCAGGTGAAAAGAAAAAAAGATAAAGAAATTGCCTAACGAAATTAGAAATGAAGACGAATCTAATGACTGAATCCAATGACCTCCGCACGGGGGTCTTTTTTTTTATGTACCTTGCGCCGGGATTTGCGGGCAAGTTTGCGCCCGGATGCGGTCGGGGAAAGGATTTCAAAAAATGATCCTGAATAGGCGGAAAAAAAGAGCTTTAAAATTTTTGCTTTTCACAATTATACCTACCTTTGCCTTCCCAAAAAAAACAGTAGATCAGTGTGATGTGTGATTTTTGGGGCCAGAAAAGCCGGAGTAGCTCAGTTGGTAGAGCAGCTGATTTGTAATCAGCAGGTCGTGGGTTCGACTCCCTTCTCCGGCTCTGACGAATCTGATGAAACAGGGTACTGTTTCCGGGGTTCAAAAGTGAATTTAGCCGGGCGAGTAGTCAAGTGGCCAACGACAACAGACTGTAAATCTGTCCTCTTACGAGTTCGGTGGTTCGAATCCGCCCTCGCCCACCCACATCTCCCAGGTCTTCTCACTGCAGTGGGGGAGCCTGGGAATTTGGCAAATGTTCTTTTCGGTAATGTATCATGCGGAAGTAGCTCAGTTGGTAGAGCGACAGCCTTCCAAGCTGTAGGTCGCGGGTTCGAACCTCGTCTTCCGCTCCGCTAGTTC
>DASYEB010000015.1:0-28078 GCA_036499285.1 Puia sp.
GAGGAGGCGCAGAACGCCCTGCTTGTGCGTTCCCGGCAATACCCGCAACCCGCCATTCTCGCAAGGCGTGTTATCCAGGTGCAGACCCACATTCAGCATCGGCATGATCTTC
The DNA here is from genome assembly GCA_036499285.1 of Puia sp. Classification (GTDB taxonomy): domain Bacteria; phylum Bacteroidota; class Bacteroidia; order Chitinophagales; family Chitinophagaceae; genus Puia. The sequence continues at coordinate 113 of DASYEB010000015.1, forward strand.
TGGCCAAGGAAAAGGTCCCGCGGACTGTCTGTGTGCCATCCCATCTGCGTAAAATTGCTTTCCGGCATCCGGACATAGTGGTTCAGGATCAATCCATCCTTCTCATTCTCGCTGATACGACCTTCGTAGGGGTAGAGCAGGCCGACCAGCGCCTGAATGCGCGGGTCCTGCAGTACTTCGTGCAGAGGGTTGCTATACAGGGAAAGAAAACACATGCGCTGGATCATCTTGTTGCCATCCTGGTCCTTACCGAATTTCAACGGGATCCCGTTGACCTTCTCGCGGCCTTCTGCCAGCCATTGCTTTTCAATCCTGTTAAGCTCAGATATGAATAATTGAACGGTCTCCGAATTCAGAAAATTCCTAAATATGATCACGCCATACTTGTCGAAAAAGTTAAATTGTTCTTCCGTTATCTTATTTCCCAGGACAAAATCGGGGCATTCGAATTTTTTCATAAATGCTAGCTTTATTTAAGAAAAGGAAGGGTCATCCCTTTCCGCTCCAGAGCTTTTAAATATTGGGTTAAGTATATTTTAACAAATTGTGAAATCTTCATTAAACATCAAATGTAAGAAAATTAGATTTTTCAACGTTAATTTGCCTGCTTTTATCAACAAACATTAATAAATATAATACAACATTGCCCTCTCATTCGTTCAGAAAAGTACAATTTATCTATTTTCTTGGGCTTTGCTGCTTTATTTTAATGTCTGCGGGCGTTTACGCCCAAAAAGACAGCCTTAAAACAGTCCCTGTAGAAAAGCTGCCACTCCCGATTAAAAGCCCGGCAAATATACGGCATGTTCTCGTACTCCCAATCATTGCCCGTAGCATTGAAACAGGGTGGTCTTTCGGAGTCGCCAGCGCCTCCACCTTTCACCTCAAAAGCCGCGACACTACTACACGGACCTCAAACGCACAGGCCCTGGCTCTCTATACAACCCGTAAACAGTTTGTAGTGGCCATAAATGGTTCCATTTACTTCCCGGGGGAGCGATTTATCCTCAACGAACAGCTTTCATACAGCGCATTTCCGGACAATTTCTGGGGCCTTGGCAAGCATGCCCCGGATAATAGCAAAGAATCTTATAAATATAAACAGTATTACATTTATCTGCATCCACAGGTTCTGATCGGTCGAAATCTTTTTTTGGGAATGGTTTATGAATATCAACGCGTTTTCGACGTGGAATATGCGAAGGGGAAGTTATTTGACGAAGAAAACGTCATCGGACGAAACGGCTACCACGTCTCCGGTCTGGGGCTAAGCCTGACCTATGATACCCGGAATAATGCCTTCTCACCCGACCGGGGAGTGATGCTGCAGTTCTATTTCGACCATTTTACCCCGACGTTCGGTTCAAATTATCAATATACTAACTACGTTGTAGACCTTCGCCGCTTCATCCGCGTTTTTCACGGACAGGTACTGGCCCTGCAGGCCTTTGGGAGCTTCAACACAGGGGAAACGCCCCTGCGCAGCCTTTCCTATATCGGGGGAGCCGCCAATTTACGCGGTTACTACGCCGGCAGGTTCCGCGACAAGAATGCCGCTATTGTACAGGCGGAGTACCGGGTACCCCTGTTCTGGCGACTCGGAGCCGTAGGATTTGCCGGTATGGGCAACGTAGGCCCCGAACTACAAAGCATCAATTTTAATTACCTGAAATACTCCTATGGCGGAGGATTACGCGTCGCGCTAAATAGAAACGAAAAATTAAATCTGAGGCTGGACTACGGGATTGCAAAAAAACATTCCCAGGGCTTCTATTTGCAGATAGGAGAGGCCTTTTAGCGATGCCCGCACCCATTTAGACACCGATGGCCTGGCGTCCTTCAATCCGCATACCCGTCGAACTCCTTTACGACCGTCTTTCTGGCCAGATAATAGCAACCCCAGGCAAACAACAACCCTCCCAGCACATCCAGCGTATAATGTACATGCTGGACCAGCAGCAGCGAGCCGACACAGGCTGTAGCCAGCAGCGCCAGTTTCTTGTCCATCTTCCCCGGTATAGTGAGGTACAACAGAAAGACAGTTGAAGTATGCCCCGAAAAAAAGAGATCTTTAGTCACGAACTTTTCTCCGTAAAAGAAATTACTCAGGGGATCCCTGAGATTGACCAGACCCACCGGCGGGTCCAACGGGATCAGCGTGATCGTCAGAACCCGGCACAGCGACAAAAAGATATATGCCCACAAAAAGGTCAGGAACATCTGCGGGGTCTGCGCCGCCCGAAAGACCGACAAAAGCGTAATAGCCCAGATGATGATAAACATCGGGATGGAGACGTCATGAGGTCTCATGAGACTTAAAAGCGGATCGTTCAGGAGTATGCCGTGTCTGAGCTCGATCGCCTGAAAAAAATGGGGGAACAGGGAAAGGATCATGACTATGAGCACCATTCCGATCATCACCTTCCTGCGGAAGGCGGGCAGCTGCCAGGCTTCCTGCCATTCTTGTCTAACTGCTATGAATGTTGTAGTCGTCTGTGGCATAGTACAGCCACAAAAATACAATTATCCGCAATTAACACAAATTTAATACGGCCTGTTAACCGGTTATTTACCAGGCATAATAATATGAATGAAGCATCGTTGCGTCGCACTGTTGTACGGCAACGATGCTATTGGATGAGATTAGGTCATTGGCTGGTGTTTGGCTACGGCGCTGCTGCGCAGCGCCTATACCGGGGCTAATTCATTGCACCGCGAGGCGCGGCGCGCTTCGACGCTGGCATATTAAATGGAGGCCGTTTAATAGTGCCATCTTACGAAGGCTTCCATCGCAGCATACTTCGTCAACCCCAACTGCGCATACAGCGCCGCGGTATTCCCATTCCTATCCTCCGCGCGCTGCCAGAACTCCCGGCTATCACTACCCTGGAAAGGAACCATATCCTTTTGCGACTGGTGGATAAAAATGCCAAAACGCTTCTTCAGGACCTGGTCGGGGCTCATCGGGATCACCATTTCGATCTCACTGATATCCCACTCCTGCCACGCTCCCTTATACAGCCAAACCCAGCAATCCTTCAGCCAGGTCTCACCAGCCTCTTTCAGCCTGCGCATGGATTCAAATATAATGTCAAGACATACCTTATGCGTACCATGCGGATCGGCAAGGTCGCCGGCAGCATAGATCTGCTGCGGCTTCAACTCCCGCAGTAAGGCCATCGTCAGCTTGATATCCTCTTCACCCATCGGCTTTTTCTCGATGGTGCCCGTCTCATAAAAAGGCAGGTTCATAAAGTGGATGTTCTCATCCTTCAGCCCTACATAACGGCAGGTGGCCTTGGCCTCGCCGCGACGGATCAGCCCTTTGATGGCCCTGATCTCCAGCGTATCGATGTCACTGGGCTTTTTGCTCTTCAGATAGCTGGTAGCCTGCTGCAGGATCTGCGAAGATTTTTTGCTGTCAATACCCGACAACACTTCAAAGCCGACGGCAAAATCCAGGTAACGCGTAACGAATTCATCCGTCACCGCAATGTTCCCCGAAGTCTGGTAGGCTACATGGACGTCATGCCCCTGATCGTGGAGACGCATAAAAGTGCCGCCCATTGAAATGATATCGTCATCGGGATGCGGAGAGAAGATCAGCGAACGCTTGGGGAAAGGCTCCGAACGTTCCGGATGCGTTGGCAGGTTAGCGCCCGGCTTACCGCCAGGCCAGCCGGTAATAGTGTCCCGCAGCATATAGAAGACCTGCAGATTGATCTCATAGGCATCTCCCTTTTCCACCAGCAGGTCGCTAAGACCATTGTCATTATAATCGCCGTTCGTAAGGCTCAGAATTGGCTTCTCTAATTTCAGGGCCATATTGACGACAGCCTTGCGGATCATCTGGGGCGTCCAGACCGTGTCGCCGGTCAGCCAGGGTGATTTGAAGCGTGTCAGCTCGGAAGCAGCCACCTCGTCCGTAACAAAAGTGACATTATCGTGCTGCTGCAGCAAAGAGGCGGGTATCTGTTCGGTTACATTCCCTTCCACAGCCTTCCGGATCACCGGGGCCTTGATCTGCCCCCAGGCCATCAGAACGATGCGCCTGGACTTCATGATCGTGTTGATGCCCATCGTGATGGCCAGCCTCGGTACCTGGGAAATGTTCTGAAATTCATGCGAATTGGCGATGCGCGTCGAATTGTCCAGCGGCACGAGACGCGTATGCGAAAAGATGCTCGACCCCGGTTCATTAAAGCCGATGTGCCCGTTGTTGCCAATTCCAAGGATCTGCAGGTCGATGCCGCCCGCCTTTTCGATCATTTGCTCATATTCGAGGCAATGTTTCTTGATGGCTTCTTTTTTCCACTGCCCGTTGGGAATATGACAGTTGGCCGGATCGATGTCCACCTTGCTGAACAGCTGCTCCTTCATAAAACGATTGTAGCTCTGCAGCGCATCATTGTCGATCGGATAATATTCGTCAAGATTGAAGGTGACCACATTCTTAAAACTTAGCTTCTCTTCCCGGTGAAGCCGCACCAGTTCGGCATACAGCGACTTGGGCGATGACCCCGTTGCCAGGCCCAACACCGTCTTTTCACCTTTTGCCTCTTTCTCGCGAATCAGTGTCGCAATCTCTTTGCCGATAAAACGCGAACCTTCTTCCAGGGAATGAAAGATCTTAACCGGAATTTTTTCGAATGAGTCTACCATGCTCATAAATCAGAATATTTTTGATGTTTTAGTTAACTGGACAAAACCCAGTTTCGCAGGGCGAAATTAATGGCTATTTGCTCAATTCCTTGTGTCATGTAGTAAAAAAATGTAATCAACCGTTTGCACAATTGGCTAAAGAAAAAGCAAAAACAACTCCATTGTACCCGCTAACAGGGTTTTGAGGGATTTGATGGCCTGGTAAAGAAGATTGCGCGCTACCTGGTAATTGATGTTCATGATCTCGCTGACCTCCTCGTAGCTGAGGTTCTGGTAATACTTGAGATAGATGATCTCCCGCTGGCGATTCGATAGCCGTCGGAGTGCATCTACAACCAGCCGTTTCTTCTCAGCATTTTCCTGTTTAGCGATGAGGAAGCTCTCATGGCTCAATTCAAAGCTGAGGTCATTGTCGTTGAGTGGCAATAGCCGCCCATTTTTCCGAAAAGCCTTTAAGAGCTTGTATTTGAGAGATTTAAGTAAGTATGCCTTCACCGAAAGGACTACCGTGGCCGACCTGGCCTGCCAGAGTTCGATAAAGAGTTCCTGGATGGAGTCTTCCAGCAATTCGGTATCGGTAGTGAATTTGCTGCCAAAACGGAATAAGGTCTCATAATACGCCCGGAAAAGCGCTGCAAATGCTTCCCTGTCTCCTTTGCGGAAAGATTCCCAAAGCTTTATATCCTGGCCAGCCGTGTTCAATGGTTATAGATGGTTGAAACTTTGATGAATGTAGGAAAATACTGCTATCCTTTTCAAAAAAAATTTACAGGATTAGCAAAAAACACTGAAATTCGACCCCTACACTTTATGGCAAAGAATTTTAACGAGCCGGAAGACCTTTTGTCCGATGAGTCGTTTCTTGCCTGGTATTTTAAAGTACCGGGTAAAGAAGAACGGCGATGGCACAGCTGGATGGATAGCCACCCTGAACAAGCCGAATTGGTCCAACAGGCCATCAGCCTTCTGGAAGCTACCCGTCTGCCAGAGCCGGCTATACCTTTGCAACAGATTGCATCAGCGGAAGAAAAACTTTTTAACCGGATCGACGACAAATCATCCGCTGCGGGAGTGCCTGGTATTCGCGACAATGTGGAAAGCCCTTCCGCCAAAGTCCTTCCATTATTCAGCCGCCGTCGCCGGATCATCGCCGCCTCCGTCGCCGTCCTTATTGCCGCCGGTCTTATCATAACAACCATCCGTTCGTCAAAAGGTACGGCCATAAAGACAGCCTTCGGCGAGATCGCCCGCCGGCAGCTGCCCGATGGAACCGAAGTGATGCTGGATGCCAACAGCAGCATAAGCTTTGCCGACAACTGGCGCGAAGGGGCCGACCGCGAAGTGTGGATGAACGGGGAGGCTTTTTTCCATGTCCGTAAGACCCGTGAGAACAGTCGCTTTGTCGTTCATCTCGATCATGCCGATGTCATCGTCACCGGCACAAAGTTTAATGTCATCAACCGGCAGGGCGCAGAAAACGTTATGCTGGAAGAAGGATCCGTTATCCTCCGGAGCTCCAATGGCAGGCAGGTTCAGCTATCTCCCGGTGAATTTGTCGACGTTCGGGGAAAGTTGTGGGAGAAAAAGGCCGTGCAGCGGGATAGCCTCATGGCCTGGAAAGAACAGAAGCTGGTATTCGACGGAACTCCTTTACGCGAGCTGGTCAACATCGTCAATGATCATTATGGCGTACATATAGAGCTTGCCGATAGTTCCATCGGAGATCAAACTATCTCTGCTATCCTGCCAAATAATAACCTGGAAGTGCTGTTACGATCGCTGGAGGCTACTGCCGAATTTGATATTTCAAAAGACGGGGACCAGATCATTATCAGAGCCCGTTCCGCAAGGAGATGATTTTTGTTGTCATGTCTTTACCAAAACGCTGTAAGATGGGGAAAACAAGCTTTTGCAAAACGCTGCTTGTCGTCTTTCTGAGCATCCAGGTGCTCCTGCCTCTTTCTGCCCGTTTGCAAACGCCCCCTGCAACTCCCGGACATCGGCCACTCATCGATGTACTGGTCGAGCTCAATAAGGTCAGGGGCGTCTATTTTCTTTTCTCCCGCCAGCCTCTTGGAAAAAGGATCGTCAACTCCCCCTTGCTCACCACCGGCGTTTCAACCGAGAAGGTCCTCACCCAGATATTAAAGAATACCGGCCTTTATTATAAAAAAGTGGATGACCGGACCTTTGTCATCCTCGAAAAACAGATGCCTGGCCGCAGCGACGCCCTTGACAGCACCACCGGCCCGGAGTTCAGCGACACGTCGAATGTCGGTGAGGCAGCGGCCCGTCTGAGCATGGCCGCAGGCCACGTCTATACTAACGAGGGCAAGAACCTGCAGGGAGTGAGTGTCACGCTGCTGCATACCCGAAAAGGGACGGCCACCGACCTCTCCGGCGCCTTCGAGCTGGAGGCGGTTAAGGAAGATACGCTTGTCTTTTCCTTTGTCGGTTATAAATTGAAAAAGCTTCCCGTCGCCCGGTTGGGTTCCGGAGGAGTAATAATGGATCCTTCCGATGAACCGCTGACGGAGGTCCTCGTCACTGCCCTCGGCATCCCGAAACAGGAAAGGTCACTTGGATTTTCCGCCGCAGAGCTGGACGGATCGCTGTTCACCCAGTCCAGGGAAACAAATCTCGGCAATGCCCTTATCGGTCAGGTAGCCGGGCTTAGCGTGGCAACGAATGCTACCGGCCCTTATGGCAGCAGCAGGGTCCTGATCCGTGGCAATGCTTCGCTAAGCGGCAATAATCAACCTTTGTATGTCGTAGATGGCATCCCCTATGATAACACGACAGTGAATTATTCCGGCCAGTACGGTGGAGTAGATCTGGGTGACGGCCTTTCCAATATCAATCCCGATAATATCGAGTCTGTCCTGGTCCTCAAAGGAGTGGCAGCCTCCGCACTTTATGGTTACCGGGGTGGGAATGGCGCCATTCTCATCCGGACAAAATCGGGGTCCAGGACGCATGGCTTTGGCGTACAGGTCAACAATAACCTGACTTTTAATTCGGTCGCAGACCCGCGCGATTATCAATATGAATATGGACAGGGGGTCTCCAAATTAAAGCCAACAAACCAGGGAATGGCTTTGGCCGCGCCCTATTATAGCTGGGGCGCGAAGCTCGACGGCTCCAATGCCATCAATTACCTGGGGAATGTATATCCCTATAGTCCGGCAAAAAGCAATTTTTCAAACTTCTTCCGTACGGGGGTCACCAATCAAAGTTCCGTGGCTCTCACGGGCGCCAACAGCAAAGGCCATTTCCGCCTGGGTATTTCCGACCTTCACCTGTCTACCTTCGTGCCCAATTCTTCCATGAAGCAGCAGGGCCTCAATCTCAATTCCACCTATTATGTGACCAACAAGCTGCAGATGGACCTGACCGCGGATTATGTTTTCGAACACGTGAACAATCGCGCCAGCCTTTCCGACGATCCGGGGAATGTCATCGCACCCCCTTTGTACCTGGCCAACAGCTTTGACATCCGGTGGATGAAAACACACACCGTTCACCCCGATGGGACAGAATGGCTGCCCGGCGGCAATAACGATCCCTATTTTGAGAACCCCTATTATATCGCTTACGATTACAGCAATTTTACGGATCGCAACCGCATCACCGGCGGTCTTACCCTGAAATACCATCTCCTCGACTGGCTTTATCTGCAAGGCCAGGTCAGCCGCGACGGCTACCAGTTCGACGTGACCAATATCGTGCCTTCGGGCGTAGAGTATACCCGAAGCGACGGCATCCATGGCGGCAACCTGACGCAATACGAGGTCAACTATCATGAGCTGAATGGAAGTGTCATGATCGGAGTGAATAAAAAAATAGGGGATAATTTCAGCTTTGATGCGGACCTTGGCACCAACCGGCAGGATAACAGTTCCGCCGTTCAGGGCGTAGGAGCAGTGCCCAATTCCTCCAATCGCGCCGCGGGGCCCTTTCTTGTCGCGGGTAATTATAATGCCGCCAATATCATCAACAAACCCTTTAGCTCCTTTACGCAGCGTTACCGCGTTAACTCCGTTTATGGCAGCGCGGACCTGGGTTTCCGCAACTATCTCTTCCTCAACCTGACCGCCCGTAATGACTGGTTTTCCACGCTCAATATCAATACCGATCATTATCTCTATCCTTCCGTTTCCGGGAGCTTTGTTTTCTCTGAGGCCTGGCGGCTGCCTTCCTGGGTCACCCTCGGTAAGCTGCGGGCTTCCTATGCTGCCTCATCAAATGGGACGGAGCCGTATCAGAATGTACTCAACTATGGCATTCAGAATTATTCCATCAGCGGGCAGCCCCTGGGTTATATCGCGTCCGGCAATCTTCCGCTGATCCCCAATGCCAGTCTGCGCCCGATAAGCATAACCGAAAAGGAGTTTGGGCTTGCGGGACAATTTTTACAGGGCAGGGTGGGGTTTGATCTTACCTGGTATAATAAGGAGACGACCAACGACATCGTAAAGGTCACCGTCAGCCCGACATCCGGTTATTACCAGTACATCGAGAACATTGGTAAGATCCGTAACCGTGGTTTGGAATTGCTGCTGACAGGCACTCTTTTCAAGACTCCGGCTTTTAACTGGAAGCTCTCGTTCAATTATGCTGTCAATGACAATAAGGTATTGTATATCGGCGGACTGCCCAGCATCGTCATCAATGGCGCCTATCCCCGCTGGGGCAGCGAGGTCAGCATCAGCAATGTGGCGGGCCTGCCGTATGGCCAGATCATGGGCTATGCCTATAAAAGAGATGCAAAGGGAAGGATCATCTATAGCGATGGCGTCAGCAATCCGGCCCCGGCGGGAGAGCCCGAGCCAAGCAATGGTGTCGTACCACTCGGCTCCACAGTATACAAACAGACCGGCGGGCTGACCAACGAATTTCACTACCGCAATCTTTCCTTTTCCTTCCTGATCGACTTCAAATACGGGGCAAAGCTCTATTCCGGCACCAACCTTCTCCTTTATTATTATGGACTGCAAAAGACAACGCTCCGGGGCAGAGAAGGGGGGTATGTTGGAAAAGGGGTGCTGGAGAACGGGCACGCCAATACCCTCGCGGTTCCGGCTCAGCAATATTTCCAGGATATCTCCGCAGGCGGCACGGATCATATTGCCGAAGAATTTGTTTATGATGCCAGCTTTATCAAATGGCGATCGGTTTCTCTGACCTATAATTTCCCCGCCACAATACTGAAAATGAAATTTGTAAAAGAGCTCAGTCTTTCGCTTGTCGGCCGTAACCTGGCGACCCTGATGAAACATACCCCGAATATAGACCCGGAGTCCAGCATCAACAATACAAATGGACAGGGCCTGGAGCTGTCGGGGTATCCCCCGTCAAGAAGCTGGGGGATCAACATGAACCTGAAATTTTAACATGAGAAGAAACACGATCATATGGCCTTCGTTTTTATGCATGCTGCTGGCATGCAGCGGTTGTCGCAAAGACTTCGTGTCTATCAATACCGATCCCAATCAGATCACGGGACAACAGATCAATTTCAACTATCTTTTTACGAATGCGGAATTGATCACTTCCGGGAATTCTGACGGGAATGGCTATGAGGACTGGCGAAACAACCTCATTTACTCGGGTTGTATGATCCAGCACCTGGCCTCTACCCAGTCGTATTGGGATGGAGACAAATATCTCTACAGCGGGACATATAATTCCGCCTACTGGGATCAGAACTATCCCAACAGCATTGCCTGGATCGTAGAGGTCCAGCAGCATGCAGCAAAGGATACGGCCCTATCCAATCTCTACCAGATATGCCGCATCTTTAAAGCCTTTATGTTCCAGCGCATGACGGATATGTACGGAGACTGTCCGTATCGGCAGGCCGGGCTGGGTTATATCTCGGGCGTCACCGCCCCTGCTTACGACCGGCAGCAGGATATCTATACCGACCTGCTGCACGAGCTGCAGGATGCAGCCATAGCCCTTGATCCTGCAAAAAGCAATACCATCGGAGCTGCTGACCTTTTGTACAACGGGGCGCCTCAAGCCTGGCAAAGTTTTGCTTATTCTGAGATGCTTCGGGTAGCGATGCGGCTGAGCAAGGTGGACCCGGCTGCCGCAGCGCAGTGGGCGCAGATCGCCGTTCAGGGAGGGGTATTCCCGGACAACAGCGGCAATGCCATTGTCCCGCATCAGAATGTTTCCGGCACACCGGTCGTCAATGGCAATGGCCTTATCCTGCTTGGCAACGACCCTAATAGCTATCGGCTCAACAAGACCCTTGTGGATTTTCTAAGAAATACCGGCGACCCCCGTCTTCCCTATCTGGCAACTGTATGCGCAAACCCGGCTCTTTCCGCGGATAAGGGTGACACCACCACCGCCCGGCAGCTGGGACAGCCAGGCGGATATGATCCGCCGGAAAATGGCGGAGCCTACGACCTGACAAAGGCGCCGGGCTGGCCGGGCAACCAGAACAATTATTCCGTCGTCAATCGCTATACCTATGCCCGGCTCGATGCACCCACTTTTTTTCTGACAGCCGGGGAGACGGGTTTGTTGCTGGCGGAGGCGGCTCAGCGGGGTTGGATCGGCGGTGACCCGGCCGCGTATTATACGGCTGCGGTAAAGAATGCCATGCAGCAGCTGAGTGGCCAAAACGGTGCGGGACCTGCCGAAGCGACCATCGATGCCTGGCTGTCCGCCCATCCCTATGATCCTGCCCGGGGTCTTCAGCTGATCAATGAACAATACTGGATAGCCGGTTTTATGGATGAGAATGAATGCTTCGCCAACTGGCGGCGCAGCGGCTTTCCCATACTTACGCCCGTCAATTATCCCAGCAATGTAACGGGTGGAACTATCCCCCGCCGTTTCACCTATCCCCAGAGCGAAGCGGCTTCCAATGGCGCCAATTATACCCAGGCCGTTTCCCGTTTGTCCGGCGGCGACAAAATGACTTCGAGAGTCTGGTGGGATAAATAATGCCCGCAGCGGCTCCAAAAAAAGCTAACAAAAAGACGTTACAGCGGTGTTTCCTGTGGTACATATAGACGGAGAAGATCCTTTTATGTCAAAAAACTACGCAGGAGTAGAAGACCTTTTAACAGATGAGACCTTTCTGGCCTGGCATTTCAGGACAGATGCCCGGTCTGTCCGGCAATGGGAAGAATGGATCGCCGCCGACCCTTTACATCGTGCACGCGCCATACAAGCCGTAGAATTCCTGGAGACTATTCGTTTCGATCCGGAAAATTTGAGAGCCGGGCAACTGAGTGAAGCTGAAAGACGTTTGTTGCAAAAAATTCGCGATGCGGAAATTAAGAACGGTCCGGCGCATCATTTGCAGGCTATACCCGCCCGTCGCTGGTTGATTTCCGCAGCATCCCTATTCTTACTGGCGGCAGGAGCATATGGCCTTCGAGCCATGCTGATCCGCCCCGCACCCGAACTGCGCACGACCTATGGAGAAACAAAAGAAAGCCGCTTACCCGATGGCTCCGACGTCGTGGTCAACGCAGACAGCAAGCTCGTCTTTTCACAAGGATGGAAAGATGGAAAAGATCGCGAGGTCTGGCTTACCGGTGAAGCATTCTTTCATGTTGCAAAGACACCGATGAAGAGCAGGTTCATCGTCCACGTCAATCATTTCGATATCATCGTTACCGGTACGCAGTTCAATGTCGTCAACCGCCCGAACAAAGCCAATGTAATGCTGAAAGAAGGCAGTATTACCCTGCATACCGAAGAAGGAAAAGAGCTGAAGATGGTTCCCGGTGACTTTGTGGAATATCGGAACAGCCTGCAAAAAAAAATCGTCCGGGACGACAGCATCCTGGCCTGGAAAGAACACAAACTTATATTCAATGGTACCCCCCTGCGTGACCTCATCACGATCATCAGGGATAATTATGGTGTTACCGTCACCACTTCCAGCGCAGATTTGGAAGAAAAGAAACTATATGGGATCATGCCCAATGATAACCTCGACGTATTGCTGCTGGCGCTGCAAAGCACCGGTGACTTCGGGATCGTGCACGAAGGCGATACTATCCTGATCAAAGAACAAACTCGTTAATCCATTCAAGACTAGATCAAAAAAAGGCCGCTACTGCTGGCGGCCTTTTAATTATCGATGCAAAAAAGTATCGTTCTATCCGGTGATCTTAAATGCCACCGCGTGTTCCCCGACTACCTTTCCCTGCAAGGCCGCCGGCACTATAATGACCATTTTCTTTCCCTCCTGCTTCCATTTTAAATTTCCTTTGACACCCAGCAGCACAACTTTTGTTTTGGGCTTTGCCGTATAACGATCGATCGTCACCTCAGCCGGCAACATCACCTCTTTAGAGCCGGGCAGGAAAAAGGCATATACATCAGCACTGTCCTTCGACTGTGTCAGAAAAACATTCCCTGAAGAATAAGGCCGTATGGGCCGGCTATTATAAATGCCTTCCCCGTTGACCTTTAGCCAGGCTCCCATTTCCTTTAACCGCAGATAAGCTGTATCGGCGAAATCGCCTTCCGGCGAAGGACCGACATTCAGCAGGAAATTACCCCCGCGCGACACGATCTTTACCAGCAGCTGTACGAGAGTAGTCGTGGACTTATAGTGATCATTGGGCACATAGCTCCAGGAATTGCCCATCGTCATACAGGTCTCCCAGGGATCGTCCATCGGATGCTCCGGCACCTGCTGCTCGGGAGTAGTATAGTTCTCATATTCTCCGGGTACGCTGCGATCCACGACGATCAGACCAGGCTGATGACTGCGCGCCATGGCGGCTATCTTTGGCATGTCGACGTCCTGGTCATAACGGATGCCGCGCTGCCAGTCTATCGAAGAATTTACTGTCGACAGCGGCCGCACCCAGCCGCCATCCAGCCAGAGCAGGTCCACACGGCCATAGCCCGTCATCAGCTCTTCGATCTGGTTATACGTATAGTCTTTAAAGGCCTTCCAGCGATCGGGATAACGGGCCGGGTCATAGTTGACGTTTCTGTCTTTGGGTGGAAAATAAGACCACCAATAGTTGTCGCTATGCCAGTCGGGTTTTGAAAAATAGGCGCCGATAAGGAAGTCCTGTTTGCGAAATGCGTCGAACACTTCCTTTGCCACATTGCTCCTGGGATTGGTCGAGAATGGACAGGACGCCGATGTGATCTTATAATCTGTCTGTTTGGTGTCGAACATACAGAAACCATCGTGATGTTTCGTAGTAAACACCACATATTTCATACCCGCTTCCTTTGCCGCTGCCGCCCATTTGGCCGGGTTAAAGCTGACGGGATTAAAGGTCTTTTGAAGATTCTGATAAGCCTGGACATAACCGGTATAGCTGGCCGCATAAGGCCCGCGTCTTTGCGTCCACCCTTCGTCTTCCGGGCAGATGCTCCAGCTTTCTACTACCCCCCATTGGCTATAGGTACCCCAATGCATCATGAGCCCGAACTTATAATCCTGCCAGGTAGCCAGCTTTTGCTGCACCAGCGTATCGGCAGGCTGAAAATAGACGGGGTAGTCATTGGCATGCCAGAGCGTATACCGTTTGTACTGGGTAGCGAGACGATGTTGAAAATCCTTCCAATTGCGTGTCTCTTTCGGACTCCACAGGACTTCCGACAGGGCGCTGAGCCGGGGGAAGAGCATGTATTCTACTTTTGACGGATTGGTCATGTATTCCGTCCAGAGATTGGCCTGGGCGCCCCAGACATATTTTGCTTCGTCAGCGGATAAGGCCGATGGAACCGGTTCGTATTTATATACTTTTTCCAGCGGCACATAACCTCCGATGGTGAGGGAATCATCGTTGCGCGTTTGAGAGTGATCGAAATAGACATATTCACCGGGTGTCATGATGGCCTGGTGATGTTGTTTCGCCGCCTCGATACCGCCTTTCTCTCCGCGCCAGCTCATGATCGTGGCGTTAGGCGCAATGCCCCCTTCGAGGATCTCATCCCAGCCGATGATCTGCCGGCCTTTTGAATTGATGTATTTCTCGATGCGCTGTACAAAGTAGCTCTGCAGCTGTTCCTCGTCCTTCAGCCCAAGCGTCTTCATACGCCGCTGGCATTTGGGACAGACCTTCCAGCTGTCTTTCGGACATTCGTCGCCACCGATATGGATATATTTTGAAGGAAACAAAGCCATAACCTCATCGAGAACGTCCTGCAGGAAATTGAAGACGCTGTCATTGCCGGCGCAGTACACTTCCTTAAATACCCCCCAGCGATGTTGTACATGATAGGGACCACCGGTGCAGCCCAGCCAGGGATAGGCAGTCAGGGCCGCAGAGGCATGCCCGGGGAGCTCGATCTCGGGAATAATAGTGATATACCGGTCGGCGGCATATTTTATGACATCCTTGATCTGTTCCTGGGTATAATAACCGCAATGCGGGATACTGTCATCACCAGTGCCCGGATTATGCCCGATGATCGTTCCGCCCCGGCAGGAGCCAACCTCCGTCAAAAGAGGATACTTTTTTATTTCTATCCGCCAACCCTGGTCTTCCGTCAGGTGCCAGTGGAAGTAGTTCATTTTGTGCAGGGCGATATAATCGATATATCGTTTGACAAAATCAACGGGGAAGAAATGACGGCCTACGTCGAGATGCAGCCCGCGATAGCCAAAACGCGGATAGTCTTCGATCTTTACGACAGGAATGGACAGACCGCCGGCTTCCGGGCGGATGACGGGACCTGCGGTGGTCGCCGCAAACGGACTCACCGGCAGCAGCTGGATCAGCGTTTGCATACCATAGAAGGTTCCTTCATGGGTATCCCCGGTGATGGTGATGCCGTCCGCGGTCACCTGCATTTCATAACGACCCTCCCGCGGCGGGGACGGCGCTTTTGTTTCGAAACGGATAGAGCCCGCGCCTCCTGACAGCTGTACCCGCAAGTGCAGCCCATAGATCCGCTGAAGATAACTATTAAAGAAGTCGACAGATGGTTTTTCCGATGCGTCGGCAACGATGACGGTTGTGGAGCTGATCGAAAAATTGCCGCTGCCCCATTGGGTGCTTACCGGCTGGGGAATAATAGCGATTGTCTGACCCTGTGCAAATAGGCTGGCTACCGTGAGTACCGGCAGCAGCAGAGATAATAAGTGTTTGCTCATATTACGAATATACGTGTTATTGCAGCACAGGCAGCATGATCAAAGACGGATGCGCCGCATCATGATAGATCCGGATCGTCGCTTTCTGAAAGTCCGATTCACTGCAGGTTGGAATGTTTACAAAGGTTTGAGGATTGAGGTCGACCAGCGGGAACCAGCTGCTTTGTACCTGGACCATGATCCGGTGACCCTTTTTAAAGGTATGAGCGATCTCGTTCATATCATATTTTACTTCCACGACCTTCCCCGGCACCAGGGGGACTGGTTTTTCCCAGCTGTTGCGAAACTTACACCGGAAGACTTCCGCTCTGACCAGGCGCTGATATCCCGCCGGGTCCTGATTTTGCGGAGTAGAGATCCCTTCTTCCTTCCCGGGTAACACATCGATCAGCTTCACCACCAGGTCGGCATCGGTACCCGTCGAAGATAAAAAGATATCGGCCTTTAACCGGCCGGTGATAGTCAGCGGCGAGTCTAATGGCTCCGTCTGGTAAGTCAGCACGTCCGGCCGCGCAGCCGCAAAACGCTGGTCGGTGATGATATACTGGTTGTCACGTCCGCCCCGGACGCCGTCGATGTACGGAACGGGATTGGCCGGATCGCTGACATATTCGTCATACCCGTTGGCCGTTGTCGGGGAACTGCCACCCTTTGCATAGGACAACCCTCCTTTTTCTTTCAGGATAAATGGCACTGGTCTTGCCGAAGCTGGCGGCCATGTCGGGTATTCTTTCCAGGTATTGGTCCCTGTCTCGAAGACTGTAGCCTCCGGGAATGCCCCGGCAGCTGAATCTTTCAGATAGTGATCGAAGAACTTCTTTTCTATCTCGTGATAGCGATCGTTGACATTCATCCCGAAGTCCAGCGGACCGAATTTATTCCAGACCTTCCCGGCCCAGGCCCCATGCGTCCAGGGACCCATGATCAGGTGATTGTCATTACCTGGCGACTGTGTTTCGATGGCTTCATAAGTACGCAGCGCCCCGAACATATCTTCCGCGTCAAACCAGCCGCCGACGACCAGCACCGCAGGCTTGATATTCTTCAGGTGTGTCCGGATATTGCGCGCCTGCCAATAAGCATCATAGGTGGAGTGCCCCAGGTATTCATCCCAGATCTTTCCCTGGTGATTGAAATACTCCGGCTTGTTGGTATTCTTCAGCGGTCCCAGCTCCAGGAAGAACTTATAGGCGTCGGAGATGTTCGCCCTGAAGATAGTGCCGCTATAGTTCTTTACCGGCGCCGGCCTTTTGACGTCGAAGAAATTGTCGAAGTCGAAATTGTCCAGCAGGAAAAAGGCGCCGTTGTGATTGGCGTCATCCCCGATGAATTCATCGGTCACCGGAGCCTGCGGCGAGACTGCTTTTATCGCAGGATGTGCATCCGGTAACGAAGCCGATGCATAGAAACCGGGGTAGGAGATGCCCCAGAGGCCGACACGGCCATTGTTATTCTTTATATTCTTCAACAGCCAGTCAATGGTATCCCAGGTGTCCGAGCTTTCATCGGTTTGTTTATCGGATCTTCTATTCTTTGCGGGTGTCATCTCCTCAAAATCTCCTTCGCTCATATAACGGCCCCGCACATCCTGGTAGACGAAGATATATTTCTCCCGCATCAGGGCCGGGCTGGGACCCAGCGATCCCTTGTACAGGGTGTCTCCATAGGGGCCGGACGAATAGGGCGTCCTTTCCATCAGGAAAGGATAGGGCTGACTATGATCCTTTGGCGTATATATAGCGGTATACAGCTTCTTTCCGTCCCGCATAGGGATATAGGCCTCCAGTTTGTCGTAATTGCTCTTTACGTAGTCGGGGCCCCGGCGATCCTGGCAGCAGCACCAGAATGGCGAAAGCAGGACAAGCAATAGAATAAGTCGCATGGTTTGTTATTTTAACACGGGCAGAATGATCTTTGACGGATGCTCGCTGTCATGATAAACGCGGATCGTCTCCTTCGTAAAATCACTGTCATCCGCCGTATAGATGTCCACAAACTTCTGCGGGTTACGATCTACCAGCGGGAACCAGGAGCTTTGGATCTGGATCATCAGCCGGTGTCCCTTTTTAAAAGTGTGCGCTACATCCGCAACAGCGAACTTGACATTTTCTATTTTGCCGGGCTTGAAAGCAACGGGTTTTTCAAAGCTCTCGCGGAAACGACCCCGCATGACTTCCCCATGCACCAGCATCTGGTATCCGCCCATCGGGTAGGTCTTTGGCTGATCATGTCCGCGGACGGGACCCTTCGCCTGGGGTTCATAGCTGAAGTCATCCGGGAACACGTCGATGATCTTTACGACGAAGTCTGCATCGGTGCTGCTAAGGCTGACCTGGAGATCGGCGATGACCGAACCGGCGAGCGTAAAGTCTTTTGTAAATTCAGGTGTCTGGAAGGTGAGCACGTCCGGGCGACGCGAAGCGAAACGCTGGTCGTCGGTCATGTATTCCCGTGTACGATAAAAATGTACATCCTCTGTATAGGGAACCGGGTGCGCCGGATCGCTGATGTATTCACTGTAATCGCTCTTTTTAGAAGGCGCTGTCTCAGACAGACCTCCGCCTGTTTGGAGATAGATGGTCTGATCTTCTTTGTCCGCAGGAGGCCATTGCTGGAATTGCTTCCATTCGTTGGCGCCGCTGAAGAAGATGGTCGCAACAGGAAGTTTGGGCTCGGTACCCTTGCCCTTCAGGTAGTAATTGAAGAAGGGAAGTTCGATATTGTTCTGATACCAAAAGGAAGTGTTGGAACCGAACTGGACATTGCCGAGATGCGTGCCGTCATTCGAAGCCCATTCTCCATGATACCAGGGCCCCATGACGAGATGGCTGTTGGTAGCCGGACTTTGAGACCGGATGGCCTTAAAAAGATTCCATGCGCCGAAATTATCTTCCGCGTCGAAGTTGCCGCCGACGACCAGCATCGCTGGTTTTACATCATACATGGCGACGCGCGCGTTGCGGGCCTGCCACCAGGCATCCCGGTTTGGATGCTGGTACAGCTCTTTCCAGAAAGCGATGGAGTCACCTGTCAGCTTCAGGATATTTTTTATAGCTCCCGTTTCCAGGTACCATTTGTAGTTGTCTTTTGTGTAGTAGTCAAAACCGGAGGGCCCGACGGTCGTGGGGCGGGGGCGGGGTTTGCCAAAGGAGGAATAAAAGGCCCATCCATCCATCTGGAAAAAGGCGCCGTTGTGATGGAAGTCATCGCCCATAAACCAGTCCGTTACAGGCGCCTGCGGGCTGACGGCTTTGAGGGCGGGGTGACCGCTTGCGGCTGCCATCGTAGAATAGAAGCCGGGATAGGAAATACCAAATACGCCTACCTTGCCATTGTTATGCGGCAGATGCTTGACCATCCAGTCGATGGCATCGTAGGTATCGCTGGCTTCGTCGACATCTGTACTGGTTTTCTTGTCCTTGTTAAAAGGCCGGACATCGACGAACTGGCCTTCCGACATCCAGCGGCCGCGAACGTCCTGCGTGACCATGATATATCCTTCCCTCAGATAATAACGGAGATATCCAGCCGTAAAATTCCTCCATTTATCGGAACCATAAGGCGCACAGGAATAAGGCGTGCGCGTCATCAGGATGGGGTGCTGTTCGGTAGTATCTTTTGGGATGTAGATCGAGGTAAACAACTTTATCCCGTCCCGCATGGGGATATACTGTTCTATCTTGTAATAATTTTCCCTGATCCAGGCACTGTCCTGGCTGGTTCCCTGGCTGAAGCCGGCCAGGCTGCCGGCCGAAAAAAGCAGCGAAAAAAGAAGTTTTCTCATTTTATCCGTTAATTTTAGTTTACTGGCCAAACTGGACGAAGTCCAGTTCAAAGACATTAGCGTAAATTAAGCCAAAACTTCTATTCACATATGTCCACTCGCAGAAAATTCCTTTATTCGTCCGCCCTGGGATCGTTTGGGTTGTTACTTACTAAAAAATTAGCAGCAGCCACCGCGCCGGCGGCCGTCACCGGCCATCCCATTGTCATCTCAACCTGGGATACCGGCCTGGCCGCCAACAAGGGCGCATGGGAAGTACTCGGCCGTAATGGCGCAGCGCTGGACGCAGTTGAAGCCGGAGTAAAGGTCACCGAGTCTGAGCTCAACTGCTGCGTGGGGCTGGGCGCCAACCCCGACCGCGATGGTTTTGTGACCCTTGACGCCAGCATTATGGATCACCAGTGGAATTGCGGCAGCGTAGCCTTCCTCGAACGGATAAAACATCCTATATCCGTTGCCCGCCGGGTAATGGAAAAGACGCCGCATGTGATGCTGGTGGGCAGCGGCGCGCAGGAATTTGCAGTAGCGGAGGGCTTCCCGCTGGAGCCTCAGCAGCTTTCCGATGATGCAAAAAAAGCATACGAGCAATGGCTGAAGAAGTCGGAGTACAAACCGGTCATCAATATTGAAAATTCGAAGGGGACCGCCATCGCGGCGCCTGCGCGCCTCCCCAATGGCGAATGGAACCACGATACCATCGGCATGGTAGCAATGGATGCTTCCGGCAACCTGAGCGGAAGCTGCACTACAAGCGGCATGGGCTTTAAAATGCGGGGACGTCTCGGCGACTCTCCCATCATCGGAGCAGGCCTGTTCGTAGACAATGAAGTCGGCGCCGTCACGGCCACCGGCCAGGGGGAGGACGTGATCCGTATCTGCGGCTCTCACAGCGTAGTGGAGTATATGCGCCAGGGTCTGTCCCCGGAACAGGCCTGTAAGGCAGCCGTGGAGAGGATCATCCGCATCAAAAAAGAAAAGGCAAAAGACATACAGGTAGCCTTCATCGCCCTGAACAAGAAAGGAGAGACAGGCGCTTATGCCATCCAGAAGGGTTTTAGTTATGCACTAAAGAACAATATGGAGGAAAAAATGGTTGAAGTAAAAAGTTATTTCTAAAATGGATTATCGTCTCGAAATTTGCGCTTTCAATCTGACTTCGGCGCTCATTGCCCAGCACTCAGGAGCTGACAGGATAGAGCTTTGCGTCAGCCCCGAAGAAGGCGGCACCACTCCTTCCGCCGGGCTGATCCGGACAGCGCGGGAAAACCTGCGGATCCCCCTCTATCCCATTATCCGGCCAAGAGGCGGCGACTTCCTGTACACCGATGAGGAGTTCACCGTCATGCTGAGAGACATCGACTACTGTAAACAGGTGGGCTGTGACGGGGTTGTGATCGGAATGTTGCTGAGTGATGGGGCCGTCGACAAGGAACGTGGCAAACGGCTGATCGAAGCGGCATATCCCCTTGGCGTCACTTTTCACCGGGCCTTCGACTGGGCCGCCAATCCTTTTGAAGCCCTGGAAGACATCATCACCCTGGGCTGCGAGCGTATCCTTACCTCGGGACAGCGACCCACCGCTATGGAAGGGGTCGCGCTGATCGACCAGCTGGTACGGGAGGCGGATGACCGCATTGTTATCATGCCGGGCTCCGGTGTACGCGCTTCCAACATCCTCCAGCTGGCGGAGTCGACGGGTGCAGCCGAATTTCATACATCGGCGCGTCTGAAGAAGGCCAGTGCTATGGATTTTGTCAATGCGGGCATGAAGGAGGAACAGTCGTTTACAGAACCGGGAGAAGAAGAGATCAAAAAAATAAAAGAGGCCTTAACAGCACTGAGCAGCTAAGGCCTCTTCGTCTATAAAGGAATATGATTATAACAGCTTGGTGATCTTCAGCATGTTCGTCGCGAGATGTTCCTGGATCGGCAGACTTCCCGTATTCACCACTACATCCCCTGTTTTTACAAACCCTCTTTCCTTCAGGATGGCATGCTGGTCATGGATGATATCATCCATGCTTTCTTCTTCGGCATAATGGAAGGCCCGTACGCCCCAGCTAAGGCTCAGCTGGTTGATGAGGCTTTTTTCCTTGGAGAAAATATACAGCGGAGACCTGGGGCGATAGCTTGACAGGATGAAGGCCGTATATCCGCTCTGTGTCATACCGACGAGGGCATCCGCGTTGGCGTCCTTAGCCAGCTTACAGGCATTGTAACAAATGGCGTCGCTGAGGAAGGAAGGTGAATGCGGCTGTGGCACCAGGTCTTCTTCGCGGTTGTACCGGTATTCGGTACGTTCCACTTCGAGGATGATCTTGCGCATCGTCTCGACAACCAGCGCCGGATGATTTCCGGTAGCCGTCTCGGCGCTCAGCATGACGGCGTCGGCTCCTTCCAGGACTGCATTGGCCACGTCGGTGATCTCGCTACGGTTGGGTTTGACACGATCGATCATACTCTCCATCATCTGTGTGGCAACGATCACGGGTTTTGCCCGATGGATACATTTGCGGATGATCTCTCTTTGCGCGGCGGGCACCTTTTCAACAGGCAGCTCGACACCGAGATCGCCGCGGGCAACCATTACCGCATCGGATTCCAGAACGATATTCCGGAGGTCGTCAAGCGCAGAAGGCATTTCGATCTTGGCGATGACCTTGGTCTGGCTGTTCTTTTCGGCCAGGCGCCGCTTCAGGTCGATGATGTCTTCGACCCTACGGACAAAGGACAGGGCTACCCAGTCCAGCTGCTGCTCGATGATAAACTCCAGGTCGATGATATCCTTTTCGGTCATGGCTGGCAGGGAGATCTTCGTATCCGGAAGGTTAACGCCTTTTTTGGGAAGCAGTACCCCTCCATAGGTTACAGCTACTTTTACGTCACCGTCGGGCGTTACATTGACGACCACTACTTCCAGCTTGCCGTCGTCGATGAGGATCTTGTTCCCCACCTGTACGTCGTGATGCAGGTTGGGGTAGGAGACATAGATCTTTTCCTTTGTACCGACCACCTTTTCTTTTGACGTGAACGTAAGGATATCCCCGGGAGCAATAGGCAATCCGCCGTCCTTCATGTCGCCGACCCGCAGCTTGGGGCCCTGCAGATCGCCAAGGATGGAGATATTATAAGGCTCGGTGATATTGATGTTCCGGATATGCTCGATGATCTTTGCCTTGCCTTCATGGTCCCCATGAGAGAAATTGAGGCGGAAGACATTCACACCGGCTTTCACCAGCTCGAGTAATTTATCGTACGTGTCGCAGGCCGGTCCTACTGTAGCGACAATCTTGGTCTTGTGGAAAGTGTGCTGAATGCCTGCTTCTTTGTCCATATCCTGGTACAGGTACTTCGATAAATTCTTTGACATTAACGGTGAGTTTTTTTAGAATGCTAATAATTTAGGATGCTAATATTTTTACGATTTTCAGCCAGTCTTCGCTGATCTTTTGTTTGGCTTTTACGGCTTTTTCCAGCGGAGTGTAATGCATTTTATTGTTCACGATGCCGATCATGACATTGTGACGACCTTCGATGAGACTTTCGACGGCCGAATAACCCATCCGGCTGGCAATAAGCCTGTCCATACAGCTGGGCGCCCCACCGCGCTGGATATGACCAAGTACACAGACCCTGGTGTCCGCTGCCGGCACGCGATCCTTGATGATCAGGGCCACGTCTTCCGCGCCCCTGTCGCCTTCGGCCACGACGATGATGTTTACCAGCTTTTTCCGCCGCTCCTTCTCCAGGAGGGAACTGACCAGCTCTTCAATGTCCGTCTTCCGTTCGGGGATCAGGATATTTTCCGCACCGGTGGCAATGCCGCTGTGCAAGGCGATGTACCCGGCGTCCCGGCCCATCACCTCGATGATAAACAGCCGGTCGTGCGCGTCTGCCGTGTCCCGGATCTTGTCGATGGCTTCCACCGCCGTATTGACGGCCGTATCGAAACCAATGGTAAAATCTGTTCCGGCAATGTCTTTATCGATAGTACCGGGAATGCCGATACAGGGAATATCAAATTCTTCGCTCAGCTTGTGTGCACCGCGGAAAGATCCGTCTCCCCCGATGATCACCAGTCCGTTGATACCCAGCTTTTTCAGGTTGTTATAGGCCTTTTTTCGGCCTTCATGCTCAAAGAATTCCTTGCAGCGGGCTGTCTTGAGGATCGTTCCGCCCCGTTGAATAATATTTGCAACACTCCTGGAGTGCATGGGGACAATATCGTTCTCGATCATGCCAGCATAACCACGCATAATTCCAAATACCTCCATTCCATTATAAATACCGGTACGAACAACGGCACGGATGGCTGCATTCATTCCCGGAGCGTCGCCGCCGGAAGTGAGTACGCCAATTTTAGTGACTTTGCTTTCCATCTGGGGTCCTGTTCTTAAGATTTGAAGTTTAAAAAAGCTTTAATCAAAGGCTTAGATTATTGAAAATTTTCTACCTTAACCAGGTCGAGCCACGGGCTCGACGGCCGAAGGCCAATTATCAATGGTCCATTTGGATGGGTTATTTTTTCAGTTAACACATTCAAATGGATATTTGATGACCGGTCTATCCGGTCGAAGTCCCAAAAGTAAGGAATTTGATTCGAAACGAGCCGCAAATTGCGGAAGCTTATTGTTTTATTCATGTCAGGCAGGATGCTAAACTTTTTTAATTATGGAATTTGGCAGAACAGTACATATTGAAGAAATCGACTTTTCATTGCCGCCTGATGATCCGGTGAACGAGCTGCTTTGGCAACGATGCGGCGCCGAAAAGCAGCAGCCCGTGCGGCTCTACGTAGGCTGCACGCAATGGGGACGAACCGATTGGGTGGGTAAAGTATATCCAAAAGGAACAAAGCAAAAAGACTTCCTGGCTCATTACCTCAAACAATTCAACTGCATAGAATTAAACACCTTGTTTTATGGCCTTCAGCCAAAAGAGGTGATCCAACGATGGGCCTCACTCGCCGATGACGATTTCCGTTTTTGTCCCAAAATGTCGGAATCGATCAGCCATCGGCTCCAGCTGAGAAATGCACAGGACGAGACGAAACAGTTTATCGATCATATTTCGGCTTTTGGCGACAGGCTGGGGACTGCCTTCCTGCAGCTGTCAGAGAACTTCGGCCCTGACCGGGCCGCCCTATTACAGGATTACCTGCGCAGCCTGCCCCGGGACTTCCGGCTCTGTGTGGAACTGCGGCATAAAGACTGGTTTGGGAAAGATGGGTTCAAGGACAGTGCCGCCGACACCTGCAGGATCATGATGGAAAATAATATCGGCACCGTCATCACCGACACCGCCGGCCGGCGGGACGTACTGCATATGCGGCTGACAGCGCCTGTGGTCTTTATTCGCTGGGTCGGCAACAGCCTGCATCCCACTGACTTTCCGCGTATCGAAGCCTGGGCGCATCGCTTGAGATCATGGATGGACAAAGGATTGAGGGAGATCTATTTCATCGTTCACAACCACAATGAGCTGCTGGCGCCGGATCTGGAAAAATACGCAGTCGAACGATTCAACGCTATCTGCGGTACGTCTTTGAAGCCGCCACGATTGACCATCGAACCACCGTCGCTGACGTTGTTTTAACAGGTTGCCAACATACCGATCGGTTAATCCGGTCCGCGAAGCTACTTGGGCCCGAGAAAGATCTCGGCCAGCATACACCTTGCGCTTCCGCCGCCATTTGTCTCGATAGCCGTCAACGGCGCGTGCAGGATGCGATTGAAACCGGTCAGTTCACTGACCTGTGCCGGTTCGAGCGAGGCATAAGCCTGCGTGGACATCACCAGTAATTTTTCTTTTTTATCATTGTTGACCTGCAGCATATTGCCGGCGAACTGATTCATTTGTGAAAGACTGATGGGAATAATGGTCTTGCCGCTTCCGCTAATGGTATCCGCCAGGCTTTTTCGCTCGGCAGGGTCGGGGACAGCATCCAGGCAGACCACCACATAACGGTCTCCGACACACATCATCACATTGGTATGATAGATCGACAGGCCCTTTCCATCCACAGCCGTAAACACCTCGGGCGTGTAACCCATTTTTTCGCAAAAGTCCAGCAATACGCCCTTATCCGTCCGCGGCGAAAGACCCGCATAGGCTATTTTTTTGTCTCGGTCCAGCACCATGCTTCCGGTCCCTTCGAGGAACAGCCCCTGTTGTTCATAACCGCTGAAGTCCAGTGTGGACTGGATCCCAAACTTCCGGGAAATTTGCTGCAGCACTTCCGGCTTACGCTCCAGCCGGCGATTCTGCGCATACATGGGATAAAGACAGACCGTTCCTTCTCCATGGAAGGAAACCCAGTTGTTTGGAAAAATAGAGTCAGGCGTATAGGGATCGGGAGTGTCGTCGATGATGGTGACGTCTACGCCATTATTTTCCAGAAGGGCCGCGATGCCTTCGAACTCTTCCAATGCCTTTTTCTGGGCATCATCGGTGGCGACGGACTGAAACGCATTGTTGACGGCAGTTTCAGCATTGAAGCTGAAGTTTACCGGCCGTATCATCAAAAGGTGAGAAGTGGTTTGCATACATCGATTTTAAATAACACGAGGGTCTTATTGGCTGTTACGGTGCGGGCTGTCGGCTTACAGTTCATCCCGGTGCAGCGGCATGCTCATACAGTGAAAGCCTCCGCGGGCG
Organism: Puia sp.; assembly: GCA_036499285.1. Classification (GTDB taxonomy): domain Bacteria; phylum Bacteroidota; class Bacteroidia; order Chitinophagales; family Chitinophagaceae; genus Puia. The sequence continues at coordinate 26,317 of DASYEB010000015.1, forward strand.
CGCGACAGCTCGGCAGAAGGCATCAGGATCAGGGTGTTCTCCAGTGAATCGGGGTCGATCCTGCCTTCTTCCATGTCATGGATCAGCGTCCCGGCATGCACCACCGTAAAGCCATTCTCCCGGAAAGCCTCTACTGTCTTGTCATTGCGATCGTAACCCAGGACGACCCCTTCCTTCAGGGCCAGCAGGTTGCAGGAATCCGTCCACTGCTCCCTAGCGTCAAAAGGAAATTCATTATTACCGGAATAAATGAATTTGACTTTCTCCGTACACTCGAGGTCATTCTTGCTGATGTCGGTGAGCAGGTCTTCGAGGTTGTCAAAGTATTCAGGATTGCCCGGGTCCTTTTTCCGGAACTGGAGGATCCTTAGCTTGTCTTCTTTTTTGTTATTATTGTCGAGAATACGTTGCACTTCATCCTCATCCTCGTGCTTTATGGCCTTTTTGGAAAAAGTGCCCAACAGGATCCAGACATTCCGCCGCACCTGTGTGAAGATGGTATCGATATGCATGTAATCCCTTTTCTTGGGAATGCGGATGATGGTGATCTTTTTGACCACGTTCTTTTCGAACAAAACCTTTATAGCCTGATGTGCAGCCTCAGTAGAGGTCCGCTCGCTGATGCCGATCAGCAGGTGATCTTTGCAGACGACCATCACATCCCCGCCTTCCAGCGTCACCTTGTGGTCATCACCTTCCCTTGGGAGGAGGAAGTGGTGATGGGTGTCCGCCAGCTCGATGATCCTCTCCTGGTATTCTTCGAAGAGGGGATGGTTGAAGAAGATATATTTGGCCAGAAGCGCTTCCCTCGTGCGTGCTTTTTTTGCCGGCTTGTTGAGCAGCACATAATTATTGATGACAATGCCGATGTCCCGCGTAAAGATAAAATTTGGGATGGGGGCGAAAAGCATTTGCTCTTCATTCAGCGAACCGCTGATAAAAGTCTTGGCCAGCTGTACGGGAGCCAGTTCCTGGAGCTGCTGCTGCGTATCGTAGGAACAGGCTTCGATGGCGCAGACGGAAGCCACCAGCTTTGACTTTATGGTGTCATCGGTCAGGATGTCACTGAGCAGCCACTGCAGTTCGACGACCTTGTCCGACCGGAAGAAGCGGTCGTCACCGGGTTTATAAAAAGCCCGTTTGTTCTTTTCGTCGTCGACCTCGGTCAGCCGGCCCCGGATCTTTTCCGGGTCCAGAAAATACAGCAGGATCTTTGTATAGAAATCATATTCTTTCCGCCGGATGGTATCCAGGTGAACAATGTCCTCGAAGAGCCAGTCCTGTGCCTTGGAGGGTACTACTTTACCAAGCCCGCTGTCAGGGCTATGCACCAGGACGCGGCGGAGGCGGCCTACTTCGGAGGATACGGAAACAGCGATCTTTGCCTTATGGGAGTAATTCCTTGACATAAAATGCAAGTTAGGTTTTTGCCGCAATACAAATTAACGTAGGTTTGAAAGAAAATTACGGATGGTACAAATTACCGATCAGGTGATCGACCTTATAAATGACCGGATCCAGCGTATGGACGAAGACCAGATCAGCAAGGTCTGGGATGCCTTTGCCAAAGATCAGCCGGCAGTAGTTGGTTATGTACTGGGCGAAAGCCGCGAGCTACAGGAGCCCGATGCAAGGGAAGACGTAGCCTATGTCCTGACCATTATCCTGCTTAGCTTCCGGGAGCTGACCCCCGGTATTTCTGCTATTACAGAACCCGAATTCGAAAAGGCATTCAACGAAGAGTTTGACGAAATGGAAGAAG
>DASYEB010000016.1:0-41801 GCA_036499285.1 Puia sp.
CGCTTTGCGCCGATCCAGTTGTCCATCTTGCCTATCTTGGCGTTGGCTATATCATCACAGCCGCCCTCCCCTTCCCACTCATGTGTTACACTGTCGATAACCAAAACTTCAACACCTGCGTCCTGAAATTCTTTGATGGCTTCCGCATACCTGCGCGGCGAAAAAGGCGGGTAAAGATCGCCTATCATAAAAGGCCCATCGAGTATCTCAGCGTAAAGAGACCCTCGCTTATTTTCGGTATCGAGAAGGCCCACTTTCGAAGCGGTCTTTACCATCCCCCTGGCGACCAGGAGGGCGGAGTAAGTCTTACCGGTTCCAGACGGACCGGCGATCCCGAGAATCGCTTTGCTGCCCCCTTTAACAACTGGCCTAATGTTTAAAATTCCCATATATTTGTCTCGTATTTAGTGTCTGTTATTAATTATCCCGGTCTGATACACCGGGATTCTTTGTTTACTCTTCACTTTTATTCCACCAGCCGCCGGTCAATCCTTCCTCGTCCTGCGCTTCGTCGGGGTCGTATTGCATAGTTTTTCTTTTAAAAAAGGGCCGGCCATTACTCCGGCCCTTTACCTCAACAAACTGTTCATAATCCGGAGCCGCTATATTTCATCAGCCGCGTTGTCTCCTTCCTCCTTTTCCTCGTCACCCGGATCCTGGTTCACCAGTTCAACAGCGTCCCAGTTTTCACGCTCCAACAGGTCGCGTTCGTTTCTAAATAAATCGTCCATGGTATAAAGAGCCGGGATTGCCCACCCGGCGGGTTTACATTACATCAGCTCGCGACGACCTTGCACATGCTTAATTTTTTGATATTCGTCCGTGGTGTTCAGGGCGCCGCCGCTATCAATTGATTTACCATCGCGGATAAAGAAGCCGTCGCGGATCAGCGCCTGGTAGTCGCTCTCCGTCATTACGATCCTAATACATCGGTCTCCCGTATACAGATTGCAGACTGCCGTCCCGTTCTCGATCTTTTTTACGTCTATTTGCATAATTCAAGTTTTTTAAAGAGCCAGACCTGGGAACAGGCCCGGCTTAAACGATTGCTTGCCAAAACCAAAAACTTAAAATAGGCCGGCAGACTACCTGTTAAGGATTTCCGCCACACTCCGGCCATCTTCGGGGGTTGTTGTGGAGAGGGATGGAATCGAACCATCTGCCTTCGACCTCAGAATGCGTGTGCATACTGTGGCCGATAATCTGCCGGTGATATACACTCTCCGTTTGCCGGTCTTTCCCGGCTGTCACCTTTTCGTTCCGCCCTTATGGACTCTCAGGATTGGTCCGCTCAAGCTCAGGCGTTTCGCCGTGACAACTATCTAACCGTTGCGTCACGAAAGGCATCCCTTACGGGGGTTAGGCACTTTTGGCAGGATGCTGGGAGTCGAACCCTTTGCAGTATCCCCGTGCCGGCCGGCTCGGATCACATCCTATTCCACCCTGCTGGTATTCCAGGGTGTCATCCCGTCTTTCCGGGCTGTCAGCTGCCTCGCTGGGGTGGTCTCCCGCGGTATGCTGGCCTCGCCACCACTACGCCAGTCTGCTTATATCCCGCCTGAGAACAAGTTTTGCGGAGGACTATGTACTGTCCGACCTAAATCGATACCCGCAATATGTTGATTCAAAGAACTTCTTAAAAATGGGTCACCCCTTAGACAAGGGGCGACCACCCCTAAACCCTAAACCGTAGAAAATTTTCAACTTGATTAAGACCGGGGCCGCTTTCCTCAAAGGATGCGATCCTACCCGGCTAACCTGTTATCTTAATTGTCCCGCGCCGCCCTGGGCATATCCGCCTGCACCTTGCGCCAGGCTTTGAGGGACCGCTTGTCAATTGCGCGCATATACCTCCATGCTCCGAACGCGGCGCCAACAATGAAAGTCAGCACCAGCAAGAGGATAAATTGACCAGTAGGCACCTGCATCATAAGCCCTGCTTTTCTGCTTTTTCAGCGAAATAATAAGATGCGATGGCGCCTGCGACACAGATCACGACTGCTGCTACCATTGTCCAGCGTCTTATCCAGACGAGCCAAAGCCAAAAGGCCAGAATGTCAATCACGACGAAGGCAAAAAAGAGACCTCTGAAGACGTAAGATGGTTTCATACAACGTGTAGTCTTTTGCCACCTTTAGCCGGTCTGCTGTTTTTTTCGGGCGTCCCCTACTTCAAACATCAGTACCGGCTGTCCAGCTTGTTATTCCGCCATCACGCGTTGTCCCGGGTCTTCGTGGGCGGGGTTTTCCCGTTCTCCCAATCCCCTCCCAGCGCCCTACACTGCGGCTTCTACTGCCGAAAGCCCGGTGTCACCCGAGCTGTCCAGCATTACGCCTCTTCGGTTGGCTCTGGTATATAAAACTTGGTTACATTGTTGGGGCATATCGGCTCTCCTGCATCTATGGCATCATTCCATTCCTGCCGGGCCTCTCTTACGGAAACGGGCCCGTCTAATAGCTCAAGGTTTTCAAAGCGCACCCAGTTTTTTACACCCAGCCCGTTCGCGCCATTAACAACCACCTTGCCATCAGATTCGAACACCCAATAAACCAGAGCTTTCCCGTCAAACGATTCCATTAAATTCCCGGCCCGACCGATTGAGGATGTGCCCTTTATTCGGCGAACACCTTGCCCGACTGTAAAAAAATCGTTTCTGGTAATCATGTTAAGTAGCTTTTAAAGTTTTTGATAAGAGCCAGCTACGCGCCTTTGGTGGCTGGCTCGAAACCGTCCTTGATCAATAGCTTTTCCTATGCGTCATATGCGTCTTTGTATGTCCCTGGTGTGGCACGTATCCCGACATCTCATAGGTATCCTGGCATCCTAACGGAGCCTTGCAAGAGGTAAGAAGAGCCGCTACCGCGAATATGGCAGCGAAGAAGAGAATGGCTTTTTGGTATGGCTTCATATAGCGTGTTATTTTTTGCTTTTTAGTTCCGCCCTACGGCGAAAAAAATGTAATTGATCAAAGCGCTCTGCTGTTCCTTCATCGTGAACACTGGCCGGCCAAGCTCGAAGGCATACTGCCGGACGATCTTGTGGAAAGCGACGTTTGGTATGTCGGTGTATAGGCGGATCATCGAAGGATACGTTTATTGCGTCTCATAATCGCTCTCTGCGTCGGAGTCAACCCCTTTGGGCGAGCTGGCGCCTGGACAGGAGCCAGCTCTTCTTCCAGACGGGAAGTGCGCTGAAGGCTTTCCGCATTAAGGGCTCGGATGGCCTGTAATTCCTTTATGATTTCGGCGGGTTTCATTTTCCGGTGTAGATTACTACCAGTTGATTGTCTGTGATAATGGCCATTAGCGGCAGGCAAAGCGCCTCAATGACCTCGTTCGCCTGCCCGGCAATATATCTGGCCTGTGCCAGCGCGGTGGCGTAGGTCAGCTTACGTCCATCTGCTGATAAGATTGCCCTGTGACCTGGCAAGGGGAAGTGCCGGCGGAAACTCTCTATGGCTTCCTCATATCCCGTCAAATCATCCACGAAGTGGTGAGTGAGGGTCTGGAACAATTCATTTGTGAGCATGTATTGCAGTTTTGAAGTTTGCGCTGTACATTTGCCGCCCAAGGCTGTTCTACTTAGCCTCTGCGATCTTCTTGTCTTCCTGTAAAAGCCCTGTTGCATCTACCCTTAAGTGTTTCGATAGTATACCCAAGTTTTCGGCTGTGGTGAGGATTTTATTATTTTTTCTCAGCCATCTTTCGATGCTGGTAACCCTGACGCCATTGGCTTTTGCCAGTATCAGCAGGAGGTCATCATCACGACGGATTCTCTCGACATATTCAATTTTGATTATCATTTCTTTAATGATATTTTTGTTAGTGCTCGTTTGTGATTACAAATATTGTTAGATTATCTGACACTACCTAACATTAATGTTCGATTTTGTGAATTTTCGATGTTTTATAATATAACACCGTAATTATTAGATGAATTCTAAACAGGAGTACAAAAAGCTGCTTGAAATTATAAAGAAGCGCTTGGCAGAGACGGACTCCCCTGCCAGAAATGAAGACGTAGCTAAGACTTTAGGCTACAGCAGGAGCTATTTCTCAACATTAATCGGCGCAAAGGGAAAGATTACAGAAGACCATATAACGGTTTTAAAAGCGGTGTTTTCCAAAGTGTTAGATAATCAAACACCGACAAATGGCGATGTGAAGTCTTTTAAGGGCGGGCTCAACGATATCTTGGGCGTAAACGAAGAACGGCTATTGCGGCTTGAGGCGACCCTGGAGGTCTACGAGTCGGCAATAGCCGGTCTTTTGAGTAGGGCTCCCGAGGATTTTCCTAAAAAAGTCGGCGAACTTCGGGAAGAGGTTTCAAAGGTTGTAAACAGGCGGTTCGACGAACTTGAAAGGAAGCGGTGAATTTACGGCTCCTCTTCTTTTTCTTCTTCTTGGGCATAGGTAAATAGCGTTAAGGGTTAATGATAGTCGCAGGTACGGGCAAAGAGGTAGTGATCAACAACAGCTTGGGGCTGTATTGGCTGGTGCGACAGAAAAACCAGGGGAGTGTATTCAGGGAATAAGGGTCAATAGGGCGGGCAATTTATACAGATTTACCTTTAATTCCGCGACCCTTACCAAAATTGAGTGTTTATACCTAACCGATAGATGTAATATTATTAAAATCAATTATTTAACCCTTAATCTTGTTTATGAAAAAGTACCTAGCCATTTTTCCGTTATGCATGATTCTCGTTAATGCCTACTGCCAGACCGGATCTTCCATTAAAGGAGTTGTGACATTCTTTTTTAATAAATACCAAGGCGACAAGCCGGACATTGGTTCAGATGTCTGGATAGTGGATAGTGCCGCTGAAAAAAAATATAACGAAAAACTTGCAGATTCTTTCTATTACGCAAACTTCTACAGAGGCTTGAAGTCCAGTTACAAATCTATGGGTCAAGCGCCACCGCAAGAAGTGCTGAATGGCATACAGCAGTTTGGGGGAAATGACGACGATTTATTTAAGGCTATTGATAGCAGAAACTATTCCCAATTCGCTGCCGTTAAGTTAAATGACGATACCCCCCATTCTACAGTGGATGCTTCTGGTACCTATTCCTTCCAGGTTAAGCCAGGAGTATATTACGTCATAATAAAATCTCACAATAGAACCGGTTTGACCATGTGCGAGATTAGTGGCAAAATGTACTACGCAAAAGTGAAGGTTAAAACTGGACAGCAAAAGGATGTAAGTACCAAGTTTGATATTTATTAAGCGTTTCCGCGGTTAACACCGCCGTTAATACCAGCCCCTAAAAACCAGCAAAAACAGCTCTTTTCAAAAACAACACTTCGCGTCTGGCGCGGGTTTCAGCTAACAGGGACGAAGGCCCAAGCCCTCTTAATCAGCGGGTCCGGAGTTCGAGCCTCCGCGGGGACACAAAAAAAGAGGCCGTTTCATTTATGAGACGGCCTCTTTTTGATTTATGACAGTATACCTTAGGCGATTCCCAGCTATTGTTTCCAGCTATTATTCCCTCTATTGATATCCGGCAACACCTTGTCCGGGTCAATTGTCACCGATGACAACTCCTGCGTAGCGGGGAACTGCAGCGTTCGCGTGCCCGATTGAAGCCAGGTCTCTACGGGCAAGGCGACCCTTTGCTTTGTGCCGTCTTTCCAGGTCAGTTCCAATGTGGCGGGCATCGCCATCCGGTCGAGATTAGCGATAGTGACGTCGACCGTGCCGGCGGCGCCTGTCGAAGCCGAACCGGCGCTGGTGTGTACACGCTGAACAGCCAGATCCAGCCCCCAGTTATGGATATACCAGCCGCGCCAGAACCAGGAAAGGTCTTCACCTGCTTCATTGTCCATCGTCCGGAAAAAATCATAAGGGCCCGGATGCCGATAGGCCCAGTTCCGGATATACTGCTGAAAGGCGTAGTCAAACCGATCTTTTCCTAAAATGACCTCCCTTAACAATACCAGCCCCAGTGCCGGTTTGAAATAGGTCATCGGGTGACGGTAGGTCTCAGGGATAGCATCTGCACGGGTCATCATGACAGGAGCCTGCGGGTCCTTTAACAAAGGAACGATCTCTTCTACAGGGTTGCCGCCGCCGGGCGCATATTCTCCGTCGCGTTTGGGCGCGTATTCGCCTTTATTGAACGCCTCCGAGGCATAGATATCGATAAAGGTATTGAAGCCCTCGTCCATCCATCCATAGGTGCGTTCGTCCGACCCGACGATCATCGGGAACCAGTTATGCCCGATCTCGTGCGCCGTCACCCAGTATAATTCCTTTCCTTTATCGGTGATCCCGTCAAAAACGATACCCGGGTACTCCATTCCACCCGCTATTCCCGCCTCATTGATCGCTACCGGCCAGGGATATACGTACCATTTTTCGGAGAAATATTCCATCGAAGCCTTCAGGTATTCCGTAGCCCTTCCCCACGCGTCGGGTCCGGCGCTTTCTACAGGATACACCGACATAGCGAGAGACTTCTTACCCCCCGGCAGGTTGACACGGGCGGCATCCCAGATATAGGCACGGCTTGCCCCAAAGGCTACGTCCCGCGTATTCGACATCTTAAAATGCCAGGTCAGCAACCCCTGGTGCAAAGGGCGGCTGGAGGCATCGCCTATAGCCATGGCATCCCGGATCATCACTGTTTTATCACTGGCCTTTGCCGCAGCCAGCCGCGCCGCTTCTTTTTGTGTCAGCACCTCCTGCGGATTCACCAGCTCTCCCGAGCCCGCCACGATCATATCCCAGGGCACGGTGACCCGGTAATCGAAATCACCATATTCATCATAGAATTCCCCGCTGCCCAGGAAGGGTAGGGTGTTCCATCCCTGGCGGTCGTCATACACACACACACGGGGATACCATTGGGCAATCTCATAGATCTTGCCATTACGGGTGGAGACAAAATCGGTACGGTTCCCAAAACTCCCCGGGACGACATATTTGTATTTTATCTGCAGGCTGATCTTTCCGCCATGGGCCGGTAAAGCGCGTTTTAGCCGTATCTGCAGACGGGTATCTGTTATCATATAGTTTGCATCGGCTGTTACACCTCCCTGCTCCACCTTTACCGACTCCAGCTGGTAACCATCGGTATGCCCGCCGGGGCCGGGTATCGTATAGTAGTTGGAGCGGGCGTCCTTACGGTAGGTATTCTGATCGATATACAGCCACAGGGCATGCAGCGTGTCCGGGCTGTTATTGGTATAATGGATCGTCGCATAACCTTCCAGCTCGTTCTTTGTCGTGTCCAGCTTCGCGGTGAGGGTATAATCGGCACGGTTCTGCCAGTAAGAGGCGGATGGCGCTCCATTCGCCTGGCGGGTGACCAGGTGCTGATCATTATAAAACCCCTGCGCAAAAACCGCCTGCGGATCATAACCGCCAGCTGCCGGATTTTCCGGGAGACCAGCGACTGTCTGACCATGAACGGTAATTCCTGCCAGCAACGCTAAAAGAAAAGGGAAAGTGATGTATCTTGACATGAAATAGAGATTGATAAAGAAACAAATCTATGGAAAAACTTGCTGGTTACTGCGCCGTCGTGGCTAAAATGGAAAAGGACAATGTGCATGTACATTATCACGATAAGGAATATGGCTTCCCCATCGACGACGACAATCATCTTTTCGCCCGGCTTATCCTGGAGATCAACCAGGCCGGTCTGTCCTGGACGACCATTCTCAATAAAAAAGACAATTTCTTCAAGGCGTTTGATAATTTCGATATTGACAAAGTGGCCCGCTACGGAGACAAGCAAAAGGAGCGTTTGCTGGCCGATGCCGGCATTATCCGTAACCGGCTGAAGGTAGAGGCCACCATCGAAAATGCCAAAACGATAAAAGCCATTCAAAAAGAGTTTGGCTCTTTTAAGAACTGGATCGACGCGCATCATCCATTGAGCAAGGAGGAGTGGGTCAAACTATTCAAAAAGACATTCCGGTTTACCGGCGGGGAAATTGTCGGGGAGTTCCTGATGAGTACCGGCTACCTGCCGGGTGCGCATTCCGAGGGCTGTCCGGTCTATAAAAAACTGCTAAAATTAAAGCCCGCATGGGCGGCGAAAAAGAAAGGCTGAAATGATCCCTTGGGCGCGAGAGCGAAAATGACGCTGAAAAGTTGATCCAAATCAATCGGATATCAATTGGCTATCAATTCAATTGTACCACCGGCAGGCGGTAATGCAAACCGTCTACCATAAAAAGCTCATCGATCTCATAGGTCCAGTATTTGAACAGGGGAGATTTGGAAAGATATTTTTCAACGGCTTTTTTGTCTTCGGCGGAGAAGGTTATCCAAACCCGCTGGGTCTCCATTGTAACCACGTAGTGGTCAATGATCCCCTGTTCGATCAGCCGGTTGATGTAAGTGCGATGAGGGGGAACAAGGGCCGCAAATTCATCATTCATATCAAATTGTATCGTAACCTGGAATTTTCGCATAGATAGATCCTACTTTAAATTAACAGTATCCCGGCTTCATTGTTCACGCAGCAATCCGTATGCCGGATGTGGATAGGACCAAACTCTTTTAATAACATACGGTGGGAAAGCGCAGACAGTTGCCTGTCGTGCGCCGCAACATCCTTCCTTCATGGCGGACTGCAGAGCTACAACTTCCAATCCAAAATGGTATTCGCCCATTCTTCGCGATAAGGTGTAGTGATTTTGATATAATTGTCGGTGTAACCTTCCATCATGGTCGATCTCACATGCCCTTCCAGCAGCACTTTCCGCGTCTGGCCGGTATGTTCGCGGGTGAAATACTGCATTTTCTGGTAGGACAGATTCCGCAGCTGCCGATTCCGCTGGTTTCGGATCTCAATAGGCACCACCGGCCGGATGTCCAGCGCCCTGGTATTGTCCCGTTCGGAGTAGGTGAACACGTGCAGGTAAGAAATATCCAGCATATGCAGAAAGTCGAACGTTTCTTTAAAGTCTTCATCGGTTTCGCCCGGGAAGCCGACGATCACGTCGACCCCGATGGCGCAATGCGGCATCAGTTGTTTGATCAGCTGTACTCTTTCCGCGTATAGCTCCCGTTTGTAACGACGGCGCATCGATCCAAGGATGCGATTGCTTCCACTCTGTAAAGGAATGTGAAAGTGCGGCATGAACCGACGGCTTCCGGCTACCCATTCGATCATTTCCGGTGTCAGCAGATTGGGCTCGATCGAGGAAATGCGGTAGCGGTCGATACCCTCTATGCCGTCCAGCTCCTGCATCAGTCCGAAAAAGGTTTCTTCGCGGTTTCCAAAGTCTCCCAGGTTGACACCCGTCAGGACGATCTCTCTTACGTCGCCTCTTTCGGCGAGCCCACGGACTGTCGCCACCGTTCGGGCAATGGTATCGCTCCGGCTTTTGCCTCTTGCCATCGGTATCGTACAAAAAGAACAATTATAATCGCAGCCATCCTGTACTTTCAGGAAGGTACGGGTCCGGTCATTGAGTGACCAGGAAGCGTTGAAGCCACTGACGGCTTCTATGTCGCAGCTGCAAATTTTCGCCGTATCACCTTTTGACAATTCCCGGAGATGCTGCGCGATATTGAACTTCTCCGCGGCTCCCAGTACCAGGTCTACGCCGGGGATCTGTGCTATCTCTGCCGGCTTCAGCTGCGCATAACAGCCCGTGATCACGACAAAACTATCCGGCGCCTGCCGCTGGATCTTACGGACCAGGTAACGGCATTCCTTGTCGGCATTTTCCGTTACGCTGCAGGTATTGATCACATATACATCCGCCACTTCCTCAAATTCTTTCTTCTCAAACCCCTCGTTTTCGAGCAGCCGGGACAAACCCGAAGTCTCGGAATAGTTGAGCTTACACCCCAAAGTATGGAACGCCACGGTTTTATTTCTAACTTCTGTCATCAGCCGGCAAAGATACACCCCGGGGCTTAATCGGGATCAATTATTGGCCCGGTTTTGCCTATTATGGCGCTTGCCAGCATCTTTATTGCTATTTTAGTGAGATAACTAATCCCTTAACCCGTACGATGAGCCTTCTGCTAAAGCCATTTTGGTGGGTCTATTGTCTTTACGCTCTCCTGCTCTTTATAGCCGGTATGTTGTGCGTCCTTCCTTTGGTGGCGGCCTTTTCCTTTCAGGGGCCCAAAAAAGGCGGCGATAAGATCTATCGGGCCTGTCGCTGGTGGGACAATTTATGGCTAACGGGGATAGGCATCCGTCATGTCAATATCTACGAGTCGGAACCGGATGCCAGCCGGCAATATATCTTTGTTTCCAATCATATCTCTTATCTCGATATCCCGCTGATCCTCCAGGCCCTGAGCCGCAACAGCTTTCGCGTTCTCGGCAAAGCGGAAATGGCCAAAGTGCCGGTCTTTGGTTATATCTATAGCCGCGCCGTGGTGATGGTGGATAGAAAGAATGCCCTGGAGCGATCGAAAAGCGTACGCGAACTGAAGTCGGTGCTTGCTATGGACACTTCTATCTTTATCTTCCCCGAGGGTACTTTTAATGAGACGTCCCGGCCGCTGAAGGAATTCTATGACGGCGCTTTTCGCATCGCCATCGAGACCCAGACCCCTTTGCAGCCTATACTCTTCCTGGATACATATGACCGGATGCATTATTCCAGTATATTTTGCCTACGGCCTGGTCGTACACGGGCCGTTTTTCTTCCTGTTGTGGAAGTGGAAGGATTGACCATCGCGGCTCTGCCCGGACTGAAGGCCAGGGTTTATGCAGTCATGGAAGAGGCGCTGGTGAGGTATAATGCGTCGTGGATCGCGTAATAATTGATTATCAATCCTTCGATTAATTTTCATCTTGGTTTTGGAGATTATGATAAAGGAAAAAGGAAGATCAACGACCTTGCTGTTAGTGACAACAACGATCGGGATAAGATACTCGCAACGGTTGCAATGACAGCTCTTGAATTTACCGACCACTATGACGAGTGTAAGATCGAATTTAAAGGAAGCACTCCTGCAAGAACGAGATTGTATCAGATGGGTATCGCAAAGCATTATGGAACGATAAGCAAACTATTTGATATTTCCGTCACGAACGCCGGATCAAGATGGCGCTGGAAGATTCCCGTTTCTGGGATGTCCGGAGATGGCGTATCGGGCAGCAGGTGATGACGGTGGCCAATGGGATGAGGGCTACAAAAAATGCCAACGGTACCTGTACCTATGCTCCTTTCCTCGTGGAGAACCGCGTGTACAAACCGGCATATGACCTGCGGCCGATACTTCAGACCGAATTGTTAAAGAATAAAGCACCGGTACAAAATGACGGTTACTAACAACCGCCACCGGTTCCTGCGACAGCTGGCAGGGACCGGCGCCGCGGCGGCGGCAGCTACAATTGACAATGCTGGATGACAGCCAAAAACAAGTTGGGGAATACCGGTTGGCAAATAAGGCGTAAATTTGCCCCCCCATGTACGCCGATGTCATCATACCCCTGGCCCTGCCCAGGAACTATACCTGGTCCGTGCCCGAGAAGTGGCTTGGGCAAGTGCGGGAAGGCTGTCGCGTAGAAGTCGAGCTCCGTAACAAGAAGTATGCGGGTATCGTCCGGCGTCTGCACAACGAAAAGCCCCCGGCTTTCGAACCAAAGGCCATCGGCAACCTGCTCGATACCGAGCCCATCCTTCACCCTGCGCAGCTAAAGCTATGGGAATGGATCGCCGGCTACTACCTTTGCAGCGAAGGAGAGGTGATGGCCGCGGCGCTGCCTGCCCATTTCAAGCTCAGCAGCGAGACTATCCTGGTCTTTAATGAAGAGGCTGGGGATGACTTCACACATCTCGACAACGATGAATTCCTGGTGGCAGAGGCACTGCAGATCAAAAAGGAGCTGAAGCTGACGGAAGTACAGCAGCTGCTGGATTCATCTCATGTCTATCCCGTCATCAAACGCCTTATCGAAAAGAAGGTCTGTTTTGTCTGGGAGTCGCTAAAGGAAACCTATGCCGCCAAGACCGAGAACTATGTCATCCTCGCATCCGAATATAGCAATGAAGACAAGCTGGCCGAACTCCTGAACAATTGGGGACGCGCCCCCAAACAGCAGGAGCTGCTGCTGGCCTACCTTCATCTCAGCCGGACGGAAGGAGCCGTCACACGGCCTGAGCTGCTGAAGAAGTCCGGCGCCTCCGACGCGCAATTAAAGGGGCTTGTCGATAAGAATATTTTGCAGATAGAGAAAAGACGCGTAGACAGGATCAAATACCTGCCCCGTGATGTCAATATTGATTTTGAGCTGACCCCTGCACAGCAGCTGGCATTCGACCAGGTAAACGAGATCTTTGATGCCGGGAAACCCGAAGCAGAAGATGCTGCGGGCGAGGCGAAAAAGCCCCGTTCCGTCTGTCTCCTCCATGGTGTCACCTCCAGCGGCAAGACCCAGGTCTATATCCGCCAGATCGAACAGGCGATCAGCCAGGGCCGCCAGGTCCTATACCTGCTGCCGGAAATAGCGCTGACCTCGCAGATCATCCGCCGGCTGCAAAAACATTTTGGCGGACTCATCGGCATCTATCACAGCAAGTTCAGCCAGAACGAACGCCTGGAGACCTGGAACAAGATCCGCACCGGCGAGATAAAGATCATCCTCGGCGCGCGCTCGTCCATCTTCCTGCCCTTCCAGGACCTTGGGCTCATCGTCGTCGATGAAGAACACGATACTTCCTATAAACAGCAGGAACCTGCCCCGCGTTACCATGCAAGGGATGCAGCTATTTATTATGCGTCCCTATTTGGGGCAAAGGTGCTCCTGGGCAGCGCCACACCTTCGGTGGAGACATACTATAATGCCGTTTCCGGGAAATATGGATTGGCGGAGCTGATGGAACGTTACGGACAGATCCAGCTGCCGGAGATCACGGTGATCGATACAAAGGCGCTGCGGTTTGTGAAGAAGACGCCCCGCGACGGCAAGGGCGCAGCCGCCGAAGAAGCCCCGGAGTCCGGCTCCCCTGGCACCGGCTCCCGCGACAACGGCAAACCGATCCTCAGCCCTGCCCTGCATACCGCCATCGAACAATCCCTGGCCAGCCGCAAACAGGTCATCCTTTTTCAGAACCGCCGCGGCTATTCGCCCTACCAGGTCTGCGAGGTCTGCGGCTGGATCCCCCAATGCCGGAATTGCGATGTATCCCTCAACTTTCACAAGCTGACCAATAAGCTGCACTGCCATTACTGCGGTACCGTGTATCCACCCGTGAATACCTGCGCCGCCTGTGGCAATCACAAGTTCGTGCAACGTAATTTCGGGACCGAACGCATCGAAGAATACCTGGAAGAGGTCTTCCCAAAAGCCCGCGTCGCCCGTATGGACATCGACAGCGTCCGGGGCAAAACGGCACACGACAGTCTCATCCAGCAATTCGAACAACAGCGGGTGGACATCCTCGTGGGAACCCAGATGGTCGTAAAAGGACTGGACTTTGACAACGTGAACCTGGTGGGCATCCTGGACGGTGACAGCATTCTCAACTTTGCCGACTTCCGGGTCAACGAACGGGCCTTTCAACTGATGGAACAGGTGAGCGGACGCGCCGGCCGGAAAGGTGATCAGGGTATCGTCCTGATCCAGGTCAGCAATATTGCCCACCCCGTACTGGGGTATGTCAGGGCGCATGACTACAAACTTTTTTTCCAGCATGAGCTGGCACATCGTCAGGCGTTTGGCTATCCGCCTTATACCCGGGTCATCCAGGTAACTTTCCGTCATAAGGACAAAGACATCGTCACCTCAGCGGCACAATTCTTTGCCAACAACCTCAAAAAGGAATTTGGTCCCTATCTTGTCGGCCCCGCCGAGCCCGTCATCGGCCGCATCCGCAACCAGTATCTGATGGAGCTGATGCTGAAGCTGCCCAAGGGCGGGAATACCATCAATTTTGCCAAACACGTCATTCAGCAGCAGACGGCTATTGTACAGAATAACCAGAAATGGCGTGGTGTCGTGATCATTCCTGATGTGGATGCGATTTAGTATTTTTGAGGATCATGGCCTCAATCACGGAAAATATCTCCCTCAAACGGTATAATACTTTTGGCATAGATGTGTCTGCCCGTTATTTCTCTTCCTTCGCAACGGAAGCTCAACTGACAGATCTGATCAATATGACGCCCGCCCCCCCTCTTATTCTCGGCGGAGGCAGCAATCTGCTGTTCACCCGTGACATCGACGGGCTTGTGCTGAAGAATGACATCGGCGGCATTGACCTGGTCACGGAAGACGAGGATTATGTTTATGTCAAAGCCGGGGCAGGGGAGAATTGGCATTCCTTTGTCTTACATTGCCTGGACCGTGACTGGGCAGGAATAGAAAACCTTTCTCTTATACCGGGCAATGTCGGCGCCGCGCCCATGCAAAACATCGGCGCCTATGGCGTGGAGATCAAAGATGTGTTTTATGAACTGGAGGCTTATGACCTGGATGAACAGAAGGTATATACATTTAGTCTCAACGACTGCGGGTTCGGCTACCGGGAAAGCGTTTTTAAAAGAAAATACCGCGACCGGTTTGTTATTTTAAACGTCACGTTCCGGCTATGCAAACGCCCTGTCTTTCATACTTCGTATGGTGCTATCCGTGAGGAGCTGGAAAAAACAGGTGTATCGCAGCTAAGCATACAAGCCATCTCACAGGCGGTGATCAACATTCGCAGTTCGAAGTTGCCCGATCCGAAAGTCATCGGCAATGCAGGCAGTTTTTTTAAGAACCCGACAGTGCCCAATAAACAATTCGAATTGTTACAGGAAAAATTCCCCGGGATCGTCGGTTATCCGAACCCGATATCCCCGACCGGTTCAGCCAGCATCAATTCCACAAAGCTGGCCGCGGGCTGGCTGATCGAACAATGTGGCTGGAAAGGGTTCCGCCGCGGCGATGCAGGCTGTCATGGCCGCCAGGCCCTGGTGCTGGTGAATTATGGTAATGCATCCGGAGAAGAGATCTATGCTCTTAGCGAAGAGATCCTGCAGAGTGTGGAAAGAAAATTCGGGGTGATGCTGGAGCGGGAGGTCAATATAATATGAAAAAAGCCCGGACCTGCCGGGCTCACTATTCAGTTGAAGTTATTCTTAGTTAAAATCATCGCTTTCAAGGTCATCATCGTCGGAGCCAAATCCGCCTCCCGGGCTTCCCAGGTTCACCATCGAACCGATAAGGTCTTTAAACTCGATCTTACCTTCCACCACTTTCTTGCTGATCAGGGAATATGCCGCCAGACCGTGCAGTACAAACTCCATCAGCAATGCGGCTTCCCGCTCATTGGAGCCTTTGAAGTATTTTTTCACCAGGGCATGTAACCCATCTACTTTATAAAGCTGCTGGATCTTTTCGCTGTCGGGTGTGTTAAAGAAAAGGTTGATGTGATTGCCTTTGTCAAACCAATGGGTGATAGGGCGGAAAGGATTGTCATCCCTGGCATCTGCCTTTCTTTTTTTCAGCTGGTCGGGGTTGGGGAAGTAGTTGACGAATAGTGTGCGGAAGGACTTTTCCAGCAGGTTAAACGCCACCTGGTAGGGACCTTCCTGTTCTCCTTCGTATACCAATTCGATCTTGCCCGTGATGGACGGTACGATGCCGACCAGGTCGCTCATCCAGACCTGGGTCTCCTTCTCGTTGTTGAGGATGGCCCTGCGTTCGGCTGCGCTGACGGCATTCTCAAAAGCCGCGATGGTCAGACGAGCGGAGACACCGCTTTTCTTGTCGACATATTCGCTTGTACGTGCTTCGAAAGAGACTTGTTCGATCAGGCGTTTCACGAGGTCGCTCACTTCGACGCGGCCCTTCTGCTCGGCATGAACATCGGCTTCCTGTTCGGTGATGGCCAGCGCCGTGTCGATGTTTTTGGGATAATGTGTCAGGATCTGGCTTTCGATACGGTCCTTTAAAGGCGTCACGATCGAGCCGCGATTGGTATAATCTTCCGGATTGGCGGTGAAGACAAACAGGATATCCAATGGCATCCGTAGTTTGAAACCGCGGATCTGGACATCGCCTTCTTCCAGGATATTGAAGAGCGAAACCTGGATACGTGCCTGCAGATCGGGGATCTCGTTGATGACGAAGATGCCCCGATTGCTCTTGGGAATGATGCCGAAGTGGATGACTTCCTCGTCGGCAAAATTCAGACGCAGGTTTGCTGCCTTTATCGGATCGATGTCCCCGATCAGATCGGCTACGCTTACGTCGGGTGTGGCAAGTTTTTCGCCATACCGTTCGCTGCGGTGAAGCCAGCTGATGGGAGTGTCATCGCCCTTGGTGGCGATGAGGGTACGTGCAAATTTGGAAATAGGCTTGAATGGATCGTCGTTGATCTCGCTGCCTGTTACGAATGGCACATACTCATCTAGCAGTTCGGTCATCTGCCGGGCCATTCTTGTCTTTGCCTGTCCGCGTAACCCGAGAAATAAGATGTTGTGACGGGACAGCAGAGCCCGTTCAGTATCCGGGATCACAGAATCTTCGTAACCAAGGATCCCGGGAAAAGTTGCTTCTTTGTTTTTTAATTTTTTGATCAGGTTTTCACGAACCTCTTCCTTTACCGATCTGTTTCTATACCCGGCTTTTTTTAATTCACCCAGTGTTTTGATCTTTGTAATGTCCATTTAGTATTATTAGTGTTATCTCTAGTAGACCGTTTTTCGTTTGCCGCTCTCAAAATCCCGGAAGATAAAGCTCCCGAGGCGATCGAGGGAAGCGAAAAAGGCTTTCCCGTTATTAGTTTCTGTGAATTCGTTGACAAATCGTTGCAGATAGGGATCACTCGCGATCATAAACGTCGTAATGGGGATCTTCAGCTTTTTGCATTGTGCCGCAAGATTCAGACAGCGACTGGTGATTTTTCTGTCGAGGCCAAAACTGTTCTTATAATATCGCTTGCCGACCTTCAGACAGGTAGGCTTACCATCGGTGATCATAAAGATCTGCTTATTGGCGTTGCGGCGACGGCGCAGGATATCCATTGCCAGCTCCAGCCCCGCAACTGTATTGGTATGATAGGGGCCCACCTGCAGATAGGGGAGGTCCTTGATCTCTACCGGCCATGCATCATTGCCAAACACCACAATGTCAAGCGTATCCTTCGGGTACTTGGTGGTGATGAGCTCGCTCAACGCCATCGCGACCTTTTTGGCCGGTGTGATCCTGTCCTCGCCATAAAGGATCATGGAGTGCGAGATATCGATCATCAGCACAGTAGAGGTCTGAGCCTTGAAGTCAGTCTCCCTGATCTTGAGATCGTCTTCCTGCATGTTGAAGCTTTCGATCCCGTGATTGATCTGTGCATTGCGGATCGACTCCGTAAAATCTATCTGTTCCAGCTGGTCGCCAAACCGGAATGGACGGGTATCAGGATTACTTTCATCTCCGCCACCGGGTTTGAAGGTATTGTGATTCCCCTGTTTTGTCTTTTTGAGCTTGCCAAAGATCTCTTCCAGTGACCGGCGGCGGATACCCTGTTCTGTCTTGGGAGTAATGTGAATTTCTCCGGTCTGCTTGTTATCATCAATATAACCCTTGTCTTTCAGATCATCGATAAAATCGCCCATCCCATATTCGTTGTCCGTCATCTGGTACTCCTTGTCGAGCTGATTCATCCATTGCAAAGCCTCGCCCACGTCACCGTTGGTATAGCTCAGCAATTGCATGAAAATATCCAGCAACTGGTCGAACTTTGACTTGCCCTCTTCATTGGGGTCATACTTGTTAAAATGGAAACCTATCATAGCGCTGCATTGAAGTTGAAGTTACAGATTAAAAACAACTTATTCAACCATTTGGTTCGCCCCCAGCGCCGGGTTTGCAGGGGCAGACATAAAAAAAAAGAGGCCGTCTTCAGCCAAAAACAGACGGCCTCTTTTCCTATTTGAAAATTCGTTGTCCTATTTAGGTTGCACCTCAGCTTTTGAGGGTGGAGTATCATTGGACTTGATCACAGCAGGTGTATTTTCACTCCCCGGCGTTGATCCGGCGCCCTTTGATCCGCTGCCGAATTGTTTGGTCCAGTCATCCAGCTGCAGGATCATCTGGTAGCTGCTGAGGATATCGCTGGAAAACGGTATCTGCCGGTTGGATAAATTACCACCTTTGTTTTGAGATGCCATCTGGGCATTGATCGCCAGCTGCTCGTCCGTCATATTATCCCCCAGCGATTTATAGTAACGCATTTGCTGGGTCAGGTCTTTTCTCACCGAAGCGGCCACTTTTTTAGCCAGATCGAGGTCCCCTGATTCATAAGCCGCCAGCAGGAAGCTCATGGAGATCCGGTTGTGCTGGTTGCTCCGGTTCGAGGTCATTCCGTAAGGGAAGTTGGACTCCAGAACATTGTGGTCAAAATGTTCGAGCAGCTTGCGGGCAGAATCCTTTTTGCCTGCATCGATAAGGCTCAGCGCAAGCTGTGCATGTGCGGCACGCAGCGTATTGAGATGACGACGGTTCTCTTCGTCATAATAGACGCCCTGGACATTGGCATTGCCAAAGCCAAACTTGGTCATCATATTGTGATACGCCACCTCATTGTTGTAGTAACCGAAATTTGCATTCTTGCTTTCTACCGGCACCAGTCTTCCGGCCAGGCCGTCCTGGCGAATGTATTTACCAAGACCCAGCGCTTCCAGCTCGTAGGTGGAATTGAAACAGATGGGGCGTTCCCATTTGTTGGCGGCGATGATGGCCAGTACCGCCAGTTCGTTCTTGAACAGGTAACTTTTGTCTTTTGAAATATCCAGATGCAGCTCGCTTACCACACTGTCGTCGGCATTGACAGTACCATTGGTCCTTACCAGGTTGAGGTTGACCGGGACAGACAAATGATGCGCCGGCAGGATGTTATAAGACTCTCCATCTTCGGATGTTACGGTATATTTCGGATCGCTGCTGCCGACGATATTCTTAAAGATATCATAACAGTCATAATACTTGTTTGGATCAAATCCGGGCAGCGGCTGTAATGGAACGGCATCGCGGGTATTGCCCTGGATCTGTTCGGGGGTGAAGATCACGTCGGTAGGGGCGCTCTGGTTGACCTTGTAGCGCAGCTGGTTGATATACCAGTCCGTGCCAAGCAGGCTATAGTTCATTACCCTTACATCGGGCCGGATGCCTTCTACTTCCTGTGCATACCACAAAGGGTAGGTGTCGTTGTCGCCAAAAGAAAAGAGGATGGCATTCGGGGGACAGCTTTCCAGGTAATCTTTACCGATGTCGCGGGCCAGGGTCTTTTTACTTCTGTCGTGATCGTCCCATTCCTGGCTGCCCATCAGCGCCGGAACAGCAATAAAGCAAAGACCGGCTGCGGCATAATTGGCCATATCGGCCCTGCCTTTCAACGCATATTTTTCGAGGATCTCTTTTACCCAGATGACTCCGAGACCGATCCAGATCGCAAAAGCATAACAGGCGCCGGCATAGGCATAGTCCCGTTCGCGCGGCTGGTAACCGGCCTGGTTGAGATAGACGACGATGGCGAAGCCGGTGAAGAAGAAGAGCAGCAGGGTGACCCAGAAGTCGTTTTTGCTGCGGGTCCACTGAAAGAAAAGACCGATAACACCAAGGATCAGCGGCAGCATGTACATCCGGTTATGGGATTTGTTGTTCTTGCTTATACTGTCCGGCAACCGGCTTTGATCGCCGAGCATCAGGTTGTCAACAAAAGGAATACCCGTGATAAAATTCCCGTCGCGGTTGTTGCCAAATCCCTGAAGGTCGTTTTGTTTCCCGGAGTAGTTCCACATAAAATACCGCAGGAACATAAACCCGTTCTGATAGCTCACAAAGTAGCGGATATTGTCCGCCATAGTAGGGGCATCGGCGTCCCCCATGCCGGAAAAGCTTCGATAACAGTCTATCTGACCGCGATCGTTGCTGCCGTCCCACATACGCGGGAAGAAATGGGATGAAGGCGTATTACTCCAGTCCTGGCTGGATGTCTTACCGGCTACTTCATATTTTTCCTGTCCTTTTACATAGAGATTACCGTTGTCTACACGGGGAGCGCGGTCCTGGAAATCGGGACCGTATAAAATAGGCCAGTCGCCATATTGGTCGCGGCTGAGGTAACCCACAAGGCTCACGGGATTGTCCACATTATACATATCCACACCGGGGTTGGCCGTACTGCGGATCAGGGTGGTGAAATAGGTGGAATAACCCAGCAGCATAAAGGACGCGCACCACAGACCGATCTTCAGATAATAATGGCCTTTCTTTGTCGCCCAGCGGATCGCGAAGACGAGCGCGATGACCAGCAATATAAAGAAGGTGGCAAAACCGGAGAAGAAAGGCATGCCCATTGAATTGACAAAGAAGATGTCAAAAGCGCCGGCGCCCTTGATGGTGTATTGTATCACGAATTTCTGAACGACGCCTGTAATGACGCAGCCGATTAAGAAGGCCCAGATCGTGCCCCAAAGGGTCGGCTTATAGCGCTTGAAATAATAGACCATCACGATAGCAGGGATGGTCAGCAGGTTCAGTAAGTGGACACCGATGGAAAGGCCCATCATATAGAAAATAAAGACGATCCATTTGTCGGAGCCGGGTTTGTCGGCATTGTGCTCCCATTTGAGGATGGCCCAGAAGACCAGGGCGGTAAAGAAAGCGGAAGAGGCGTATACTTCACCCTCGACAGCACTATACCAGAAGGAGTCGCAGAAAGTATAGGCCAGGGCGCCTACGACACCCGCGCTGAGGATGGTAAAGGTCTGGGTTTTGGTGGGTTCCGGCATCATGTGGCCCGATCCGGTGATGGCGCCGGCCGGTGTATTCCCGTTCTGCACGATCTTACGGGCAAAATGGGTGATGGTCCAGAATAAGAAGAGGATCGAGAGTCCGCTGGCGATGGCGCTCATGAAGTTGACGCCACGGGCGGCCGTCAGGGGATTGTCGCCAAAGAGAATGATGAAGAACCGGCCGATCAGGACAAACAAGGGGGCGCCGGGCGGGTGGGGGATCTGCAGTTTGTAACAGCTGGACACAAACTCTCCGCAATCCCAGAAGCTGCCTGTTGGCTCCATAGTCATCACAAAGACAGTACAGGCAATCAATCCAACGATCCAGCCTACAATGTTATTCGCACGGTTGAAATTCATAGTCGAAATGGCTTTTTGGGAAATAATTTAGCCGCGAATTAACGGTAAATACCGCTAATTTCCGCGGATATATGGCAATTTTGCTGGTAATTAACGCTGGAACGCCCGGAGGGCGATCGTCCGAAGGACAAATATTGGCCCCGGTTAGGCCCCGCAACGCGGGGCCGCAGCGGAGCAGAGGCTATTTCTATTCAAAGTAAACCCTCACCGTCTGGTAAAACAACCGGCTCTGCAAATACTGATTCTGCGACTGCTCCGTAAAATCCTGTAAGCCAAAAAGCCCGGCCGCATTACCCTTCTGAATGGCTATCTCCAGGTACCCTGCCGAATTGAACAGCGCGAGCTTTTCCCCTTCCCCCACGTCCGCATAGGTCTCGCTGATCTTCTCGATCACCTCATCCCGCTTAAAAACAAGGCGAAAACTCCTGCCTTTTCGTCTTTCCTCGAATTCCTCCCGGGTGATATTGACGATCACATTCTCGAAGGCATCGATAAAGATGATCTGGCCTTCGATCCAGTTGTCCCCGAAGACCGGGCGAAGGTGATTCTTCTCCGTAAAGACGGGATCGGGCAGGCCGATGCTGAGCAGGCTATTCCCGTCGATCAGGCTCTGGATGGCGCGGCCCATAACCCCGACACAGTAAAGGGTGTTTTTTACAGAGGTCTTGTCCAGCGGCAGGCCGATGACCATTTCAGGGCGGCCTTCGAGGATCATCGTCAGCAGGCCGTTGTCGGCACAGAGCAGGTATTGCTCATTGTGAAACGCCAGCAGCAGCTGTTCGGGTTTTTTCTCGAAAAGATTGACCAGGATGATATGATAGGTATAAGCCGGGTAATGCCGGATGGCGTTGCGGCAGACATAGGCTGCCTGCGGATAATTGAAAGGGGACAGCTCATGGGAGATGTCCATAATATTAAAGGCGGGGTTGATCTGCGCTAACTGGCCTTTTAAAGCCCCCACGAGATAATCCTTTTGACCGATATCTGATGTTAGGGTGATTAAGGCCATTCCGGTTTATTTGACAAACTCCCCCTTCTTGTTATAATAATGTTTATAGGTCAGCCTGTCCGCCAATGAAGGCGCTACTTTATTGATCAGGACCGTGACTTTACCGAGGAAGGTCAAAACCACCGTACGCCGGCGTCTTTCGATAGCCCGCAGGATATGGCGTGAGCAGTCGCCTGCGCTCATCAGGCTGCCTTCGTTGAGTACGCTTTCTCCGCGTGTATCACCGTGATTGTCGAGCGCCGCCATGCGGATATTGGAGGCCGTGAAGCCCGGGCAAACCCACATAACGTGAACGCCGCTGTGCAATAATTCCGTTCTCAAGGATTCCAGCCAGCCCTGCAGGGCAAACTTGGAAGCGGAATAGGCGCTGCGTCCCGGTAAGCCCCGGTAGCCCGCTGTGGAAGAAACCCCGACGACGGTACCACTATTCTTAAGGATCGAGGGCAGGGCATATTTTGTACAATAGACCGCCCCGAGAAAATTGATATCCATCACCTTCCTGGTCACTTCTGTGTCTGCGTCGAGGAACAGGGCCCGCATGCTGATGCCCGCATTGTTGATGAGGATGTCGATCCCGCCAAAAGTCTCGATGGTCGATTCTATAAACCGCCGGCATTCCAGTTCATTGCTGATGTCACAAGCGACAGCATGCAGCAGCACATGGGAGTACTCCATCTGCAGGTTGTAGATCTTATCATGACTGCGGCCACAGGTAGCGACTTTTGCGCCGAGAGGGATGAGGGACTCTATCAGCGCTTTTCCGATGCCGTCGCTTCCACCGGTGATGACAACTACTTTATCCTGGAAAAAAGACATGAATGGTTTTTGTTATGGCTGCAAATTTAGGATACATTAATCTAAAAACAGCAGTCTTTCAACCGATTATCCCCAGATTTGGTCCCAGCCCCCTGCACAGGCCCGCTGGCAGGGGGCCGGACCTCCTCTTATTTCCGGAACCAGGCCATTATTTCTTGAACCAGACCAGCTGGCCCAGGTGGTACTGGACGTGTCCGGCCCGGTTGATCACCACGCTAAAGCGGTTCCGGTGCGGCTCCCGTGCGAAATCTTCATCCGACACGGCGGTATGCTTCTGCAGCCATTCTTCCGGTGTCCAACCCTTCAAAAGCTCCGTCAGCCGCTGATTCACTGTCTTCCAGTACTCCCTCAATTCCTTGGGCGACGGGTATTCTGCAGCCGTATTGTCCGGACTGGTGATAAAAAGGGCATCCAATTGAGGATAAAGCCGCTCACCCAGCCCCAGTAAAGGGAACATACGGTCATGCACGGCTGTCAGATGCCCCAGTAGATAGATGATCCGGTTTTTGCCCGGAACGATCTCTTTATATAGCTCTTCGTCGGTATGACCGTCAAAAAAAGTTGAGGCCCTTTTTGTCGACTGTTCCCAGGATTGAAGCCCGGTTAAAACAAATAGATCCTGCTGAATGGTGGTTGTCATAATATAAGTGTTGAGTAGGGCAATTAACAAATTAGTTCTGTATTTGTTTGATAGGTGTAACTACCTATCTTAGCGTCCACTTAATAGCTCACTTATGAGAATTTGCGTTTATTTATCCCTTGCAGGTCTGCTGCTTTTGGCCGCCTGCCAGAACAGAGCCGATAAAAAGCCTACCGTCGAAGAGGTGATAAAGGCTGCCGCAGCTACCCCGGGTGCAAATGCGGGCGCGGGTAATTTTGATATCTCGACCCCTGCCGGCTGGCAGCGGATCGACACAGCCTTGTCCGGAATGAAGATGACTGCAATCTTGTCCCCGGACACAAGCCGTCATTTCAGGGCTAATGTCAACGTCGTCACTGCAGCCACCAATGGCCTGTCGCTGGAAAAATATTTTGATGCGAATGTCGCCGGTATCCGTAACTCTTTATCGCAATTCAATCTGATCGAAAAAGGGCAACGGATGTTCGGGGAACTGCCCGGCCGGTGGCTCCATTTTACCGGGCAAAATGCGGACGCCATCCCATTGGAGCAAAAGCTGTATGTGGTTACCAATGGCGGTATTGCCTATATTATTACCTGTACATCGGTAAAAGGCCAACTGGCAAAAGATGAGGCTGGTTTTAACCCGATACTCAACTCTTTCAAAGTACATTAAAAAGAGAGAGAGGCCGTCGGCCTCTCTCGTTAATTATTTCTTACCGGTCGAACCATCCGGACTCGACTCGATGAGGCGGTACAGTTCATCCAGTTTTGGCGAGAGAATGATCTCCGTCCTTCTGTTCAGCGCGCGACCGTCAGCCGTGCTGTTGGACTGCACCGGATCATACGAGCTGTGACCGGAAGCGACGATCCTTACCGGATCTACCTTATAGTCTGTCGTCAGGATTCGTACGATCGAAGTGGCACGGGCCGTGCTCAGGTCCCAGTTGTCCTGGTATTTGCCACGGATAGGAATAGAATCCGTATGCCCCTCGATATCCACCGTGATCTCAGGATTATTGTTCAATACCTCGGCCAGTTTGCCAAGGGCTACTTTACCTTTTGGATTTACGACAGCGCTGCCGGACGGAAACAACAGATTCTCCTGAAGGCTCACATATACTTTACCGTTCTTGATGGCGACGGTCAACTCATTGGAATTAAATCCAACCAGGGCATCGGCCATCTTCTTACGGATCTCCTGGATCGCTTTTTTCTGCGCGTCCATCAGGGCCTGTAACTGTTCGAGCCGTTTTTGGTTGGCAGCGAGTTCCTGCTGGCTCTTATTCAGCGCAGATTGTTTGTTGGCTGCATCGGTAGACAGCTGGCCGGTGCGATTGGTCAGGTCATCTACTTTTTTGTTGAGATCGCCGACCTGTTGCTTTAATTGCCCAATTGTCGATTCCTGCTGAGCGACCCTGCCGGCGAGCCGGGCGCTGTCATTGCGGGCAGATTCCAGTGCGCTCAGCGAGGCATGATATCGGCCGCTGGAGACGCAACTTGTTAATAATGTGACGGTTGTAGCGGTAATAGCGAGAAAGCTGACAATTTTCTTCATGATGAATATTTGAGTTAAACAATGAATAGTCTAATTAATGCATAAACAGCTCTTCTTTCGCCCATTATAATCAATCTTCAGGCCACAATGGGCGATCAACTGTTTAACTCATTAAAATCCCTTGAGAGGATGTTGGGTTCCCGACAGCTGCACCACCTGCCAGACCTCGCCCTGCCGGAACAGCTGCTTGTTCCTGCCACCGCCGCCACCCCCGAGAAGAGTGCCTGTGCCAATAGAGATCCCGAGGCCGCCTCCGCTGCCGAAGCTGCCAAATCCAACACCTCCGCCGACACCGATGGTCGGTCCGCCGCCACCACCGCCACCGCGGGGGACATCGGTACCCGGCAAAAGACCTTCTATAATAAAACCGACGGCTACTGTTTTGGATGCATAGGAGGCTGTAGCGCTATGCCCGGGATACAGCGCCTGCAATGGGATCGATGCTTCATAGATCAGGTCGCCGGCATCATTATAATCCATGCGCATCTGGACGCCCTGCGCATTGGTATCGGCGTAAGTATAGGTGGGAATGGTCTGACTGTTATCAAAACCATATAAGGCATATTCCTTTTTGTCTTCGAGCGTTATGGGCTTGTGGCTCCTGCGTCCGGGCTGTGCCTCTTCCAGCAGGTTGCGGTCGCGGTCATTGCGCGTATCCAGCGGATAACCTATGCCCATTGCCCCGGCAAACGTCTTGTCGGCCTTTGTATTGACCCAAACGGTCATGCCGCCCTGAACGATCTTCTGCGCTTCCTGCGGGCTGTGAGTCGACATAAGAATATAGAGATTCTGGCCGTCATTGGTCACCGCATAATTGAGCTGTTCGGATTTCACCGTATAGGGAAGCGGTTTTGTCCAATCCTTATCCGAACCGTCGATGGTCAGAGGCTGTCTTTGCCAGGTTCCGCCCGTGGAGGGATCGGTTGATTGATCCTGGCTTTGGCTTTGATGCGAGGACCGACAGCCTGCCACTACCATCAACACCCCCATACCCCAGGAAATAAACGATTTCATCTTAAATTGATTTTGCGCCCACAAAGTTGGCGCTTTTCCGGCTAAGCCGCAAGGAATTGGACATATTAACAAAAACATAGGAATATGGTTCGGTTGCGATCCTGTGGCAAACAGGCTAATAAAATTGCTCCTCAACGTTCCAGCCTCTTACCGATACCATTGGCGTCTCACCCTTTCGCGGAGTATAATCCAATGTCACCGTCTTGCTTTCTCCCGGCAGGATCGAAAAATAGTTGTCGCTGTAGAACACGGGCAGCAGTCGCTGTTTTGTCTTTGCATCTACGAGCGAGATCCGGTTGAAGAAGGCGACGGGGCCATTGGCCGGGTTGCGGAGGGTGACGGTGAGACGGCCTTGAGTCGTGCCGGCGCTGTTGGTCGCAGTAGCGCTGCTTGTAGTGGCAGCGATGTTTTTGTCGACAGTGACTATTGGTTTCGCCTTCCCCATGTGCTGTAGTCCGGAATAAGTTCCGGTAGAATCGGGCAGCCAGTAGAAATTGTCACTTACTATCTCTTTCTTTTCATTGACCAGACGCAGGGACAGGAATAGTCCTTCAGCCTTACGCATCGCATTCACCTGATGTCCTATCTGCACATAATTTTTTACCATCGTAGGTCCAGCCTCTGAGAAGACCTGGGTCAGCAGCTTGCTTTTTCCCGCCATATCGAGAACCTTTATCTGCATCATCAGGTCGCGCTGGGTGCGGAAGGTGTTGTTGACGATCATCGTCATCCCCGTTGCGGGGTCGTATTGTATATGCAGGGGCTCGCTGCCATTGTGCAGGCCATAGAGACAGGCGTTGACGTCTAGATAATAATCATACATCTGTCCCCGTAATGCCGTCCAGGGATTTTGTGTTTTCCAGATGATGGTGCCCGTATACCATTCCCACATATGCGCGCTGAATCCTTCCATCAGCGCCCGGTACTGATCATAGTTGACAAGCTGCGCCTTTTCGGAAAAATCGTGCAGGTCTTTTACCGGTCCATAAGGATAGATCGTGGAGTCGTAACCGATATACTTATGATAATCCCAGACGGGATCCATCTTCCCCTTATAAACGGGCGCTACCAGGTTTTCCTTTGGCAGGAAACGTTGCAGGGATTCGTAGTCGCCCATTCCGACGGAGCCTACTTCCGAATTGAAGGGGAAGGTCTTTTTTGCCCAGAAGGTATTGATGTCCTGAACGCCGTAAGGACCATCCCCATTGCCGCCAAGATTGTTAAAGGACATGCTGTCCGAATTGGAAAAGTCAAAAAAAGTGCGGGTGCCATCCAGGGTCGGAAGCAAAGAATCTTTCATTGCTTTGAAGATGTCTGCCGGTGGCGTGATCTCATTGCCGCCACACCAGAAGGCCAGGGAGGGATGATTGCGCAGCAGCTTTACCTGGTCGACGACCGACGACAGGAAGAGGTTGTGATCGTCGGGATATTTTCGTCTTGTCCATTGGTCTTCTTTCTTCATCGGGTCTTCCCAGCGGCCATTGCAGTCGCCGGAGTTCCAGAAATCCTGGAACACCAGCATGCCATATCGGTCGCAGGCTTCATAGAATTCCGGTCTTTCGGTCAGAGCTCCGCCCCAGACGCGGATCAGGTTGAGATTCATGTCCCGGTGGAAGCGGATCTCGGCATCGTAACGTTCGGGGCTAAAGCGCAACAGTTCGTCGGAAACGATCCAGTTGCCGCCTTTGATAAATATCTTCTGGCCATTGACGGCCGCTTCACTGCTGCGGGTAGTGGTGTTCCAGGAAGTCGTTATCTGGCGGACGCCGAAGTCGAGGGGTTGTTTGTCGGAAATGGCATCGCTTTCAAATATTAACTGGGTATGATATAAATCCTGCCTTCCATAACCATTGGGCCACCAGAGCCGGGGATGCTGCAACGAATGCATGGGCAATTGCACGAGCTTCGTCGCCAGTGGAGGAATGGTCACCCGGAGCGATACGGTTTGGCCATCCAGTTCATATTTTAATACGCCCGCCACATCTGCGTTGCCGGCATTCTCCAGCTCAGCACTTATGTACAGCAGGGCCGGCTCCTGGTCAGCGGCATCAGGCCACCTTTTGCCCGGCACTTCGGTGATGACATGCGGATTTTTGATCCGGACAGAACCGGTATGCCCGATGGTCACCTTATCCCAGATACCGGTATTCCGGTCGCGGATGGGCTGGATCCAGTCCCAACCCGCTACATACTGATGCGAGACATTGCGGGCGATCTCTCCGTCGCCACCCTGGCCTCCATTAGGATTACCCACCGGATCGGGCGGATAGACGATGACCGCGAGCCGGTTCTGCCCGTTGGCATTCAGAAAAGCGGTGATATTATAAGTCTGCCGGAGATACATACCAAAGTGAGTGGCGGCGTTTAATTTATGTCCGTTGAGCCAGACATCACAACTATAATTCACGCCCCGGAAGTTGAGCCATACCTGATCGTCTTTCGATGCTTTTGCTTCCTTAAAGTCTTTTACAAACCAATACGTATAATGACCCCTTCCGGTAGTATAGATATCCGGGATCTTATCATTGTTCATCCCGTAAAAAGGATCCGGTTCGAGGTGATTATTGATCAGCGTTGTCAGCACGGTGCCCGGCACAGTCGCATCCAGCCAGCCTTTGGTGGAAAAATCCGTTGTGGAAAGCTTTGCGCCGTCGGCTTTTACCTTACCGATAGCCTGGCATTTCCAGCCGCTGTTGAGCTCGTAGGGCGCCTGTGCCTGTAATAAAAAAGAGAAGGTCAGCAAAATTAGTCCGGTCGAAATAATACGTTTCATGCTCGATGGTAAAATTATTCCGTAAAACTACAAGTTATCCCGTTTAGCAAAATGGCTATCTTTCGGGATAGATGACCCATAAAGACATTCTCCGACAACGCCTGGCCGCGCAAAAGCTGACGGGTGAAAAACCGGCTACTCCAACCGCTCTGCTGGCGGAACTCGGCGCCATGCAATCCCAGGACTATGGTATGTCCAAATGGGCAGTGGGCCTGCGTCTGGAAAAGAGCACCCATGACGAGGTCGAGCAGGCTATTGATCAAGGTGAGATCCTCCGCATCCATGTGCTGCGCCCAACCTGGCATCTTGTACGGGCTGCCGATGTCCGCTGGATGCTGGACCTGACGGCTCCAAACATAAAGTCGGCAATGGCTTTCCGGGACCGTCAGCTGGAGCTGGATGAGAAGATCTTCCGCCGTTGCGAAAAGATCATCGAAAAGGCATTGGCCCGGGACCGGCATCTGCCAAGGACCGCCCTCCTGCCATTGCTGAACAAAGCAGGCATTTTGACCGATGAGAACCGGTCGTCTCACATTCTCCTGCGTGCCGAGCTGGACGGCATCATCTGCAGCGGTCCCCGGCAGGGCAAACAATTTACCTATGCTTTGCTGGATGAACGGGTGCCTGCGGCCGCCAAATTATCGCCCGATGAGGCACTGGCGGAATTGACAAAAAGATACTTCAACGGCCACGGGCCGGCCACCTTGTATGACTTCTGCTGGTGGGCCGGCTTGTCGGTGACCGATGGCAAGAAGGGAATCGGACTACTGGGCACGGCGATCGAACAAGTCAGCGTCGGTGATAAACAATACTGGTTCTTACCCGGGCAGGATATTGCGCCTCCTATTCCTCCGGCTCTGTTATTGCCGGCCTTTGACGAATGGATCATCGGGTATACCGACCGAAGCGGGCTGTTTGCCACGGAGCACGAACGAAAGATCATCACCACGAATGGGATCTTCCGGCCTGTTCTGCTCTGTAATGGCCAGGCGGCCGGCAGCTGGCGGGTGGAGGAAAAAAAAGGAGTCGTTTCAGTGGCCAGGGACTGGTTTCATCCTGTCAGTCAGACGGTTCAAAAAGCGATAAAGACCGCAGAGAAAAAGTATATTGGCTTCAAAGCCGGTTCGACTGGTTAACTTTTCATTAACTTGCTCCACTTATTGCGGCTGCTTTGGATAGATGACGTTCCTTGCGCCTTATAGAACCAGAACCCACTGCTAACCTGATACTATGCTATTCGGAGAATTAAAAGAAACGATTCAAAAGGATTCGAAATTACAGCTTTTGTTATTGGCTTCGGTGATCGTCCAGGTCATTATGTGTATAACAGCCATTGGTATTTATCATCCCGATCAACATTTCCAGCTCATCGAGTTCTCTTCAGCCCAGCTGCACAAACCTTTCGCTTATGTCTGGGAATTTGACGCCCATATCCGGCCTTCTTTGCAGGTGTACCTGTTCTCCGGTTATCGCCTCTTGTGTGACTGGCTGGGCTTACGTGATCCCTTTTTACAGATGACTGTCCTGCAGCTGCTTTTTGGGCTGACACTGTTTGTGCTTTTTAATAGCCTTGCTCTTTGGTATCTGCGGCAGGGCGACAGGCGAATACTGTACTGGGTTTTGGTCATCCTGAATTTCTCCTGGTGGATACCCTATACCCGGACACTTTTTAGTTCGGAAATGTTGTCCTCGCTGTTGTTTTTTGGAGCGGTGTTCTGGTATGCTTTAAAAAGCGGATCGGGACGTAGCTGGCTGATCCCTTTATTCACCGGCTTCTTGTTCAGTCTTTCCTTTTATGCACGCTTTCAGACGGCGTTTGCCATTCTGGGTTTTGGGTGCTGGATGCTGTTCTTTGAACGGAAATACTATAAGCTATTTCCGATGATCGCCGGTTTTATCATCGGACTGGCTGTCAATATTGGACTGGATCATGGCTTTTATCACCAGTGGATCATTACTCCCTACACCTATTACAAAGTGAACATCCTGGAAGGTAAAGCGGCCGATTTCGGTACCTCTCCGTTCATCGTTTATATCGGGGAGCTGATCGGCATCACCTTTGCGCCTCCTATCAGCATCCTGTTGCTTTATTTTGGTTTCAGGGCGGCTATTCTAAAAAAGCTTTCCAGCCCGCTTTCGTTGGCTGTCCTTTTCTTTATTGTCGGTCATTGCATTGTTGCGCATAAAGAAGACCGTTTCCTCTTTCCGGTACTGAGCGTCCTGCCGATCTTTGTCGGCTGGGGTCTGCCTGACCTTATCCAGTGGTATCAGTCAAGAAAAGAAGGCTTTCGCAAATGGATAAAAGGGATTGCCGTTTTCAGCATCACGATCAACGGGGTCGTCCTGGTCCTGCTGTTCTTTACCCCTTATTGCCAGGCGCTGCATTTTGCCTGGCAGCTGCGACGTCATTTTCACAACGAGTCTGTGACGATCTACACTGTTCCCCGTTCGCCTCTTGAGACAGACGGCCATCTGCCTTTTGTCTATTACCAGGAAGGCGTTCGCAATCTGACCTTCAAAACGGTAAAGGCTGCTGATTCAATGCGTTATTTCAGCGATAAGGCGACGTATTTTGCCACCAGCTACAACGATATAAAAAATAATAAACAACTGCCCGATAGCCTGGGTTATGAGCGGCAGTTCTGTTCTTCGAATATCCTCTGGGGAGTTAATACGATGTTGCAGTCGATGGGGATCAATACGATCAATGACGTTTGGGTTTTGTATAAAAAGAAGTGACATGGATATTCATTTTCCATATATGCAGCGCTGCCTTCAACTGGCGGCGGAGGCCGCGGCTCAGGGCGAAAGCCCGGTCGGGAGTATCATTGTAAAAGACGGCGTCATCCTGGGAGAAGCATTTGAACAAAGCCGCCGGTTAAAAGACATTACCCGGCACGCCGAGGTGCTGGCCATAATGGATGCACTGCAGAAACATGGAAGCTGCGCCGGAGCGACTCTCTATTCCAATGTAGAACCCTGTATCCTCTGCTCATATGTGATCCGGCATCATCGTCTTGCCGAAGTAGTATTTGCAAAAGCTTGCGGCGAGCTGGGCGGGACGGGGCCACATGGTATTTTAATTGCTTCTGATATACATAGCTGGGGGCCGCCGCCGGTTGTTGTTCATTTAGAAGATAAATGACTATTTATGGAAGGCAAGCGGGGCACGCGGGACAGATGACGCTGCCTGTCCGGGGACTGGAACGTCACATTATTTCTCGCTCAGTTCTTTCAGCTTATTGAGCCCTTTGCCGAAATCCCGGTCCAGGTTTTTCTCGATCACTCCAAAGAGCTTGATGATATTCATGGGATAAGGGGTAGCGCTGGCAATACCCCAGGCAGCTCTTGTTCCGCCGCCTTCCGGCGCGATGCGGATATACCCGTCTGCCTTGCCTTTTATGGGACGCAGGAAATTGATCTGGGATGTGACTTCTGACCGTTCAGTGATACTGCGCATGGTCTGGCTGCCTGCGCCGACATTCTTTTCATTGCTTTCCCAGCTATAAGTAGCGCCTGGCGTTCCGTCTTCGCCGACCAACTGCTGACGGATATTCGGATCCTGCCCGATCCAGGGACTCCATTCATTGGACGCCTTAAACGTATTGATGTGTGGCCAGACCTTGTCTATCGGTGCCTGGATAAGAATGGACTTCTCGAATTTCCATTTTGTTCCCACCACGGCGGCTACAAGGAGAAGTAATACAATGAAACCGGCAAGAATGTAAACTACGATCATGGTATAGGGGTTTTCTCCAAGATAGTGAAAATTTCGCGGAATCCTTATCTTCGCCCGCAATGCAGGTCAATGAATTATGGCAGTTGTTGAAACAGCAGGTGGCGGAGACAGACACCCTCCAGTGGATCGCCACCATCACCGGCGTCGGGGAAGTATTACTCGCACGGGTCAACAATATCCTGCTCTATCCCGCAGGCATTATCAGCACCGTGCTTACCATGTATATCCTTTATAAATTTGGTCTTTATGCCGACTCGCTGCTCAACGGATATTATATGGTCATGAGTATATATGGCTGGTGGTACTGGATGAAGAAAAAGGATCAGCCGGCTGTGCCAATTTCGGTCTGTAGTTCGCGAGACCGGTTTATCGTAGGGGCTATCGTCGGAGTCGGTTTTGCGGTGCTGTATATTCTGCTTAAGAACTGCACCCCTTCGACCGTGCCTGCATGGGATGCCTGGGTCAGCGCTACCGCCTGGGCGGGTATGTGGCTTTTAGCCAGAAGAAAGGTCGAGAACTGGATACTACTAAACATCTCCAATATCTTTGCTATCCCGCTGCTCTTCTACAAACAGCTGCCGCTATTCGCGGTCCTGACCATCATCCTTTTTATCGTGGCTGTCTTTGGCTACTTCGACTGGCGGAAAAAGTATAAACTACAAATCGCATGACCCCGCCAATTCCACCGTATTTGCCTCTGCCGCCACATCCTTCGGCCTTTTTACCGGCGAGGATTGCCGACACGCTTCGTTCGAAGGTTGCTGAAGCCGAGCTAAACCGGGATCTGCATCCCGACCAACTGGAGCTGATCTATTCACAACAATGGTTTAGGATGCTATTGCCTGAAGTCCACTCACCTGGTAAGCCACCCCTCTCACTGTCTCAGCTGGTCCGTCTCGAAGAAGGCATCAGCTGGGCGGATGGTTCCGTTGGCTGGACGGTGACCCTGTGCAGCGGGGCCGGCTGGTTTGCCGGATTTTTCCCGCCTGCGGCCTTCCCTGACATTTTTTTGGATAAGCATCTATGCCTGGCCGG
The DNA here is from genome assembly GCA_036499285.1 of Puia sp. Classification (GTDB taxonomy): domain Bacteria; phylum Bacteroidota; class Bacteroidia; order Chitinophagales; family Chitinophagaceae; genus Puia. The sequence continues at coordinate 33,631 of DASYEB010000016.1, forward strand.
TAGCGGAGCGCCCTCCGGCGAAGCCCATGTCGTTCCCGGCGGCTATCGCATCAACGGTCGATGGGACTATGCCAGCGGCGCCCTTCATGCAACGGCCTTTACTGCGAATTGTGTTATCCTGGAAGACGGACAGCCACTGCTGACAGATGACGGCTCGCCACTGGTGCGTTCATTTCTTTTCCGGAAGGAAGAAGTGTCGGTAGACAAAAACTGGAATACCGTCGGGCTCATCGCAACAGGAAGCCATGCATTTGAAGTGAGCAATGCAGAAATCCCTGCCGACCGGTGTTTTGACATCGCGCCCAGCCAGGCAAAGGCCGATCATCCCATTTACCGTTATCCGTTTTTGCAGCTGGCAGAAGCCACACTTGCCGCCAATATATCCGGTATGGGAATGCATTTTTTAGACTGCGCAACGCCTTTTTTTTATCAGCGGATCCACTCAGGACGTGTGCCGGCCACTGCCGCCGGAGAAATAAATGCGGCATTGGATGAGGCTCAAAATACGATCCGGACAAGACGAACGGAATTCTATAAAACGCTGGATCATTCCTGGGAAAGCCATACAGACTTCGATGCGGTTAGCCGATGCAGTCGTCAGCTGGTCTCGGCCGTCCGAAGCGTGGTTGACCAACTCTATCCTTATGGAGGCCTTGGCGCTGCGCGGCCGGATACCGAGATCAATCGCGTATGGCGGAATCTGCACACCGCAAGTCAGCATAACTTATTGGTATTTGGCCGGTAAGGAAGACTGTTCGGTATTTCTCTGAACAGGTATTTGCGCAAAGTCTCCGGGACCACGATTGATGATACCGTAATGCACGGACCCTTTGATAAAGACCAGGAGGTGATGGATAAACGATAACATACTTATCTGTTTACCAAAAACCTGCCATTCCTCCACGAGACTGGCTATTAGTTTTTTATATATAGCGCTGAAACTGTTTTCTTCCCAAAAACGGAAACGATTCCCGCATTTATTATCGACAGACTTTGGCGGAGCTGCCTCGCTAACCAACTTCGCTATGCCCGGGGATCTTCTATAACCGAAAGTATATTCCCCGCCGGATCGGCAAACCAGGCTATAGTCGGCCCATTACCACGCATGATCCCCTTTTTATCCGTTTTCAGCTCGCCTTCATACTGAAGAAAAGATACCCCTGAAGCCGTTAGCTTATCGACAGCCTCCTCAATATTATTGACCTTGAAATTGAAAACAGTAAAAGTAGCGGGCTCATGGTTTTCCTTGGCATACAGAAAGATGGCCATATTATCGCTGGTCTTAATAGCTAATCCTTCAGGCGTCTCTGTAGTATCGAGGCCTAATGTCTGCTGGTAAAAGTTCTTTGCTTTTTTCAGATCATTGACAGAAAAACTTCCAAATGACTGTTTGTAATTGAACATAACAATTGATTTTATTTTTTTTTGATATCGTGATACAGACAACTGCGAGGCCTGCGGGCAGTTTTGCCGGCAGGCCCGAAGAAAGATGCAAACGATATACCACCGTAAAGGTACCGGGGTCACCGCAGTCTGAAAATGGGCAAAAGCGACAAACAACGGTATGATTGCGACTTTTTCTTCGGGTGAAATAGACAAGCCTTCGGGAATTACAGGCATTGGCTGGCCGGCAAGGGTCGGATAGCTTTGTCGGACAAAATGGATTATCATGAATCACGTTAAAAAGATCAGTTTCTGGCCAGCAGTTGCGCTGCTGCCTTTTGTTATGAGCGCTTGTAAAAAAGATAATAATACGGGTGGAGCCGCACCCCAGATGGAGACCATTACGATCCAAAATGTACTGAACTCCCAACCGCTGGTAGAGTCAGGAACTTTTCAGGGAACAGGCTCTCCGGCCCTGATCCTTCCCGGACAATCCACGACTATCAACTTCTCGGCCGCTAAAGGCGAGGCACTGAGCTTTGCGACGATGTATGGCGCGTCGAATGACCTGTTCTTTGCCCCGGCCAATCCCGGCATCCAGGTCTATGACAACAATGGTAATCCTATCGAAGGCGATGTATCCGCCCAGGTAAAGCTTTGGGACAATGGTACCCGTATCAACCAGGTTCCGGGTGCGAATGTCAACCATCCCGGTACGGCCGACAACAAGAACATCACAGAGGTCAGCGGCAGCGATGCGCAGGGGAATGCCTACCTGGCTGCTTCCAAACTCGTAAAAGCTACGCTGAAGTACAATGGCAACTCTACTTTTACCCTCACCCTGCAGAATACTTCGGGTAGTACGGCCAATGAAACGCCGCTGAGCCCGGGGGTATGGTCGGTCTCCTATGTTGTCGGCGGCACCCTGCTGGCTCCGACGCCTTTGTATGTCAGCGGTCAGCCTACGGCCAATGGCCTGACCAGCATTGCCGAGGCAGGCGATAACTCAAAGCTTTGGGCCTACGTACAAACCATTACCGGTATTTTTACACCGCTGTCTCCTGTATTGGTTGTTGTGTACAATGGCATCGACAATCCTATTTATAAAGTGGGTGAGCTGGACCGCGGTCAGGGGCTTAAATATATTGCGCAGCGCGGTGTGCCCGATACGCTGGCTGCATATCTGAAAAATCTAAAGGGTGTGAAAGCGGTCTATAACCTGGCTGCCACGGGTACCCGGGTCCTGCTGCCTGTGATCAACGGCGCGGCCGGAAGCACTGTCTCCCAGCAGATCAGCGTACAGAAAGGCGACCGCCTCGCTATTGCTACCATGTACGGATTTTCTAACGACTGGTTCTTTGCGAGCACCGGTAATGGGGTAGACCCGACCCAGACCGGGGATATCTCTTCCAGTATCCAGCTGTATAACGACGGAACGGCTGTCGACCAATTCCCCGGCGCCGGAGTTACCCAGTTCAACCTGGCCGGCACGCCACTGGTTGAGAACAACCCTATTTCTGTCGTTCCGAACCCCAACGCATTCAACACTTTACCTGGTATCCCAAGTATTATTAAAGTAACTCTTCAATAAGTTGTAAGGATTTTGACCGGGCGCCTACTAAGCAAATGCAGGCGCCCGGTTTTTTTTGGGTGACCGCGAATAAAACCATTGGTCAAAAATGAAATGGCATTTTGAAGACAAGGCCACCCAGGGAAAATTTATCATAAGTATTGGCGATGCGTCCCTAAAAGGGGAGGGACTTTTCAACGGAAAAAAGGAAATGGTCAATACGATAGTCTATAATACAGGAGAAGCGCAAAAAGTAGTTATAGATAAAATAATATATACGATGCCCGGCAGTAGCATCCTCCCTTTGGTCGCCAACCAGCATTTCAGTTTTGCCGAGCCGGAAAACCTTGTTGCCTGGCAATTCAACCGTGATTTTTATTGTATTGCCGACCATGACGCGGAAGTCGGCTGTGTCGGCTTTCTTTTCTACGGCATCCAGCATCCCTTCTTTATACCCCTGTCCCCAAAAGAAATGGAAAACATATCCATTATCGAAATGCAATGCGTGGAAGACATGGATATAAAGGATAAAATGCAGGGGGAAATGCTGAGGACCCTGCTAAAACGGCTGATCATCAATGTGACACGGACCGCCAAACAGCAGACGGAATCCTACAGACATTTTAGCGACGATAGGATGGACTGCATTCGAAAGTTCAATCTGCTGCTCGAAGCCCATTTTCGTACGCAGCACGAAGTACAGTTCTATGCCCAGGCGATGAACAAATCCCCCAAAACCCTCACCAATCTCTTCGGGCTCTGTAATTATCCTTCGCCCTCCCGGCTGATCCAGCGAAGGATCATCCTCGAAGCAAAGCGTTACCTTTACTTTACGGATAAGTCCGCCAAAGAGGTGGCCGGAAACCTGGGTTTTACCAGTACTGCCCATTTCAGCCGGTTCTTCAAGGCTAATACAGGAGTAAATTTCTCAGAATTCAAATGAATAAGATATGTTACCAATAAAACGGATCGTCATCGCGGGCAGTTTCATCGCGGCTGTGATGCTGAGCGCCGCGTTTACAGCCAGGCTGGTCCATCACGGCGCCCGGTCAAAGACAGGAGATAATATCCCCGCCGGCCCCGGTTTTGCCGTCGTCGAACTTTTTACTTCTGAAGGCTGCTCCAGCTGTCCTCCGGCCGATGACCTGGTCGCCAGGGTCCAGAAAGAAGACAAGGACCTGCCCGTTTATCTGCTGGCTTTTCACGTGGATTACTGGGACAGGCTGGGCTGGAAGGACGTCTTCAGCAGCCCCGCTTGCTCCGACCGGCAGCGTCGGTACGCGAGCTGGCTACGCCTGCAGTCGGTGTATACCCCACAGATAATCGTCAATGGAAGAAAGGAATTTGTTGGCTCCGAAGCGTCGACCCTGCACAGCACTATAGAAAAGGACCTGCAAGGGCAGGCGGCTCCGGTCCGATTGTCCATCAGCAACCTGAAAATGGAAGGCAATAAGCTGGAATGGTCCTGGCAGACAGAGGGGAGTGAAAAAGGACTCTCACTCGTGGTTGCCCTTGTACAGCATTCGGCCACGACGAATGTCAGGGCTGGCGAAAACGGTGGCCATACACTGTCTCACGTTCAGATAGTTCGTAACTTCCAGTCGGTTTCGCCGGATGGGAAGAATAGTGGCCCCGGTCATATGGACTGGCCCGCAGACGTAAAGCCAGGCGAGGCAGAAGTAATAGCGTTCCTGCAGAGTGAGGACAATGGTGAGATAGTCGCCGCGACCCGATCAAATATCCGGTAAACGATATGAAAGTCATAAAAGAAAAACATCCGCTTGTCATGCGCTGGACCCATTGGGTCAACTTTCCGATCCTGGCTATCATGATCTGGAGCGGTATGCTGATCTACTGGGCCAACGATGTTTATACCGTCACTATTTTCGGCCATACTTTTGTTCGGTTTTTCCCGAACTGGTTTTATAAGGCCCTGCATATTCCAAGTCGCCTGGCAGAAGGCATGGCCTTTCATTTTTTGTTCATGTGGTTTTTTGCGCTGAATGGCCTGTTCTATGTCCTCTATACCATTTTCTCGGGTGAATGGCGACTACTGCTGCCCAACCGGCATAGCTTCAAAGAGGCCTGGCTGGTTTTGCTGCACGATCTGCATATCCGGAAAACCACTCCCCCGCAGAAGAAATACAATGCAGCCCAACGCATCGCCTATAGCGCTATCATCATCATGGGTTTTGGTTCCCTGGTCACGGGGCTGGCCATCTACAAACCCGTTCAGCTTTACTGGCTCACCTGGCTCTGCGGCGGATATTCGTTTGCACGGATCATTCACTTTATCCTGACCATCGGTTATGTATTGTTCTTTATCATTCATATTGTACAGGTCATCCTCGCCGGCTGGAATAATTTCCGGTCAGTGATATCAGGCTTTGAAGTGGAAGAGATATCGGAACCAAAAGAAAATACGATTCCATGAAAAAGTTGATTGAAAATCAGTTTCTGATAAAGCTGTTTCGAAAGATACGCGGGGCAAAAAAGCCGAAGAAGCCGAAAATGCCGCTAACCGTCGAGCAAAAGATAGCCCGGCGCAATCTTCTTTCTTTTGGTACCTTCTTTGTCCTGGGGGGAGTTGCTTTTGGCGGCTGGAAATGGCTGCTCAACAGCCCGGCAGAGCAGGCTGGTGTGACGGCCCGCGCGCATAAACCACTGCGCCGGGCGCTGAATCAAACAGAGCTGTTCTTTAAAAGGATCTTTAGCGATAATCACCTGGTCCGGACCTATCCCAAATCCAGGGCTGCCCGTCGCGTACGGGAGAATAGCCACATCGGCATGCGGGACCCTTCCTTCAAGCCGGAGGACTGGCGGTTATCCGTAACAGGCAGCGATGGCAACCCATTGAAGATAACGATCGAAGAAATAAAGACCCTTCCAAAGACGGAGATCGTCTATGACTTTAAATGTGTCGAAGGCTGGGACCAGATCCAGCACTGGGCCGGAGTAAGGTTCAGCGACTTTATACAACATTTTCAATTGGAAGAGCAGGCGGGGAAGAGCTACGTTGGCTTCGAAACGCCCGACGGGAAATATTATGTCGGTCTCGACAGAGAAAGCGCCTTCCACCCACAGACCATACTGGCTTATGAAATGAATGATCAGGCTGTTACGGATGGGCATGGGGCGCCGCTAAGGCTGATCGTTCCGGTAAAATATGGTATAAAAAACCTGAAGCGCATCGGAAGTATCACATTCAGTGACACCCGTCCCCGCGACTACTGGGCCGAACAGGGGTATGATTATTATTCAGGATTGTAAAAACAAAATTTAAAAATATGGTCAGGTATTCATTATTAGTCCGACTGGAAGCAAAAGCAGGAAAGGAAAAAGAATTGGCTGAATTTTTGAAAAGCGCGCTCCCTTTGGTTGACGAGGAGCCCGCTACTATTCACTGGTATGCCCTGCAAATGGGACCCTCTACCTTTGGCATCTTTGATACTTTTGAATCAGAAGAAGGGCGAAAGGCGCACCTTACAGGCAAGATAGCCCAGGCACTGATGACAAAAGCTCCCGAATTACTGGCAAAAGATCCGGTGATCGAACAAGTGGATCTGCTGGCTGTAGCAAAAACAAAACAGTAATGGCGTCGACTCCTGTTCCCGATCCGAAACAATGGGTAATCTTATATGCAGACTACCTGTATTCCTATGCCTTTGCCAGGCTCGACAATGAAGAGCAGGCGCGTGACCTGGTACAGGAAACATTTTTGGCTGCGCTGGAAAAGCTCGGCCAGTTCAAAGGGAACAGCTCTGAACGCACCTGGCTGACAGCGATATTAAAGTATAAGATCATCGATGTCTATCGAAAAAAGAATTCGGGCTTGCAGACAGAGAGGGTAGACCGCGAACCCGAGCTGGAATTTTTCGACTCCGGCGACGGACACTGGAAGGAAGTCTACAGCCCGCAACCCCTGGGAGTAGAAAATTCAGATCCTCTTGCCAATAAGGAGCTGAGAGCTATCCTGCAACTGTGTTTGCAGAAGCTGCCTTCACTCTGGTTTTCCGTCTTCACCATGAAACATATGGATGAACTGGCCACGGAAATGATCTGTAAGGAGCTGAAGGTAACCCCTTCGAATTTTTGGGTGATCATTCACCGGGCAAAACTGAACCTGAGAGCTTGTATTCAGAAAGCCTGGTAGTAAAAGTTTGGATTATGGGTGTGATAAAGAAGATACAATACAATTGCCGGCATGCAACCTATCTCATAGAGAAAAGGCAGCATACTGCCCTGACGCTAAAGGAAAGGATTCACCTGGTGATCCACTTGTCGAGTTGCTCGGTTTGCCGGCTGTTTCAGCGGCAGAGCCGGATGATCAATCGTCTGGTGCGGGGGCTTTTTCACGCTACCCGCGAACAGGACAGGAAGCTGGATGATGAATTCAAACGCGAAATGCAGGAACGGATAAACGAACGGCTCACCAAATAGTGAGCCGTTCGCTTTTATGGGCAATTGGTTTTTAGTTGTCCGTACAGAGCGTGTTCAGGCTGAGCTCTACTGCGGAGATCGGCCAGATATAACCCACATCGCCGGGTCCTTTGGCCGGGGCGCTGCCTTTTGCAGGTATCGTCATTTGCAACCGCATGAGGTCATTGTTGCGCAGTCCTTCGCCGAGGAACTCGATATTCCTTTCCTGGAGGATGGCATTGGTCAGATCGGTCACGGTGGTGAAGCTTGCCGGAGTAAATGTTGTGCCCGCATCGCTTCGGTTGCGAACTGCATTCAGCAGGGCGACGGCCCGGGTATCGATGGAATTTGTCGTACGGGCAAGGGCTTCCGCGAGGCTGAGCAGCACTTCGGGATAGCGGATCACCGGAACGTAATCGGTATAAGGGCTGGGGGCGGTGTATTTGTTCAGCCATTTTTTTCCGCCGCCGGTGAAGATAAAGGACCTTCTTTTATCCGTTTGTGATTTCCAGCTGGAATCGGAGATGACACCCCTGGCATTGAGGGAATACTCTCCATTCCCTACGCCGCCATTTTTGCTCGTGGCGCCAAAATAATAACCCAGCTGATTCTGTGTGCCCGGATTATCGCCGGTAGTCGACGTCATCGGCATGGAGAGAACGTTTTCCGTTGTAGTAGCGGTGCCGTATACTTTTGTTACGTCTGTCTGTAAGGCAAAAGCGACGTTCTGGGGAGCTGTGAAAGGCGCCGCCGCGCTGACGATGCGATTGGCGGCGGCGATGACGCTGTCATACCTGCC
>DASYEB010000017.1:0-32674 GCA_036499285.1 Puia sp.
TTGCTGATGTCGGTGAGCAGGTCTTCGAGGTTGTCAAAATATTCAGGATTGCCCGGGTCCTTCTTCCGGAACTGGAGGATCTTTAGCTTGTCTTCTTTTTTGTTATTACTGTCGAGAATACGTTGCACTTCATCTTCGTCCTCGTGTTTCATGGCCTTTTTGGAAAAAGTGCCTAAAAGTATCCAGACATTCCGCCGTACCTGTGTGAAGATGGTATCGATATGCATATAATCCCTTTTCTTGGGAATGCGGATGATGGTTATCTTTTTAACGACGCTTTTTTCAAACAACACCTTGATAGCCTGGTGGGCGGCCTCGCTGGAGGTCCGCTCGCTGATGCCGATCAGTATATGATCTTTACAGACGACCATTACATCCCCGCCTTCCAGCGTCACCTTATGGTCATCTCCCTCCCTGGGTAAAAGAAAGTGGTGGTGGGTGTCCGCCAGCTCGATGATCCTGTCCTGGTATTCTTCGAAGAGGGGATGATTGAAGAAGATATATTTGGCCAGAAGCGCTTCCCGTGTACGTGCTTTTTTGGCCGGTTTGTTGAGCAGCACATAATTATTGATCACAATGCCGATGTCACGCGTAAAGATAAAGTTCGGGATAGGAGCGAAAAGCATTTGCTCATCATTCAGCGAACCACTGATAAAGGTCTTGGCCAGCTGTACGGGGGCCAGCTCCTGGAGCCGTTGCTGTGTATCGTAGGAACAGGCTTCAATAGCACAGACCGAGGCTACCAGCTTAGACTTTATGGAGTCGTCGGTCAGGATGTCACTGAGCAGCCACTGCAGTTCGACAACCTTGTCAGACCGGAAGAAGCGGTCGTCACCGGGTTTATAAAAAGCCCGTTTATTCTTTTCGTCGTCGACCTCGGTCAGCCGGCCCCGGATCTTTTCCGGGTCCAGGAAATACAGCAGGATCTTTGTATAGAAATCATATTCCTTCCGCCGGATAGTATCCAGGTGGACAATGTCTTCGAAGAGCCAGTCCTGTGCCTTGGAAGGCACCACTTTACCAAGCCCGCTGTCAGGGCTGTGCACCAGGACCCGCCGGAGGCGGCCTACTTCGGAGGATACGGAAACGGCGATCTTTGCCTTTTGGGAGTAATTCCTTGACATAAAATGCAAGTTAGGTTTTTGCCGCAATACAAATTAACGTAGGTTTGAAAGAAAATTACGGATGGTACAAATTACCGATCAGGTGATCGACCTTATTAATGACCGGATCCAGCGCATGGATGAAGACCAGATCAGTAAAGTCTGGGATGCCTTTGCCAAAGATCAGCCGGCAGTAGTTGGTTATGTGCTGGGAGAAAGCCGCGAGCTGCAGGAGCCCGATGCCAGGGAAGACGTAGCCTATGTACTGACCATTATCCTGCTTAGCTTCCGGGAACTGACCCCGGGTATTGCCGCTGTTACAGAACCCGAATTCGAAAAGGCATTCAACGAAGAGTTTGACGAGATGGAAGAGGTCTTCAATGACGGTTTTGACGAAGCTGATGCCATGGCTATAATGGATGCCTTTTGCCAGCCCGATCTCCTGCAATTTGCCGCAGCGACCATCTACAGCGAAGACGGTGATGAAGGAGAAGGAAGCAACTTTACCGAAGAAGAAGCCGGGCTTTTTATCGTTATATTCAAGACGGTGATCGGCTTGCTCCACCAAAAAGCCAGCGCACTCCCAATTTAATACGGTTTCCGGTATACCCCGGCTGCCTTTCTTATCAATCCCTCTGTTACCACGTGCTCACCGGTGCTACCTCTCCGCAGCCGTCCCTTCTACGCAAAAAAACTAACAAATGTTAGTTTGCTAAAATAGTTTCTATTATTTTTGGGCAAAATTGTTGCCCATATGCATTTTCAGTTATCCGAAGAACATCTGATGATTCAAAAGGCCGCCCGCGATTTCGCCCGCAACGAATGTCTGCCGGGGGTCATAGAAAGGGACGAGCACCAGAAATTTCCAAAAGAACAGATCCTCAAACTGGCAGAACTTGGCTTTATGGGCATGATGGTGGACCCGGCCTATGGCGGCTCGGGAATGGATACGGTCAGCTATGTGCTGGCTATGGAGGAGATCAGCAAGATAGACGCCAGTGTCAGTGTCTGTATGAGCGTCAACAATAGCCTCGTGTGCTGGGGTCTGGACACTTATGGCAACCATGAACAAAAGGAAAAATATCTTACTCCACTTGCGAGAGGAAGCAAAGACGGAGAGCTCTATATCGGGGCCTTTCTGTTAAGCGAACCCGAAGCCGGCAGTGACGCCACCTCCCAGCGGACGACCGCGGAAGACAAGGGCGATCACTACCTGCTCAATGGGACAAAGAACTGGATAACCAATGGCAATTCTGCATCCGTCTACCTCGTCATCGCCCAGACGGACCCTGCCAAAGGACACCATGGGATCAATGTCTTTATCGTCGAAAAGAATTCCCCGGGTATAGTCGTCGGGGCCAAGGAAAATAAGCTGGGCATCCGCGGTAGCGATACCCACAGCATCCTGTTCAATGATGTAAAAGTGCCCAAAGAGAATCGCATCGGGGAAGACGGCTTTGGCTTTAAATTCGCCATGAAGGTATTGGCCGGAGGCCGTATCGGCATTGCTTCCCAGGCGCTGGGTATTGCCAGCGGCGCGTATGAGCTGGCGTTGAATTATTCCAAAGAGCGGAAAGCATTTGGAAAAGAGATCATGCAGCACCAGGCTATCCAGTTCAAGCTGGCGGACATGGCTACCCGCATCGAAGCCGCCCGCCTCTTATGTCTTCGTGCCGCCTGGGAGAAGGACCAGCACCAGGACTTCGCCCTCAGCTCTTCTATGGCCAAGGTCTTTTCTTCGGAAACAGCCATGTGGACGACTACCGAAGCCGTCCAGGTCCACGGCGGGTATGGTTATGTAAAGGAATACCATGTAGAAAGGCTGATGCGGGATGCAAAGATCACGCAGATCTATGAGGGTACCAGCGAAGTGCAGCGCATCGTTATCAGCCGTTCGATTCTGAAGTAGCCTTGTGCCGCTTGCCATTCAGCTCCTTCCCGAAACTATAGGTGAAGTTGATCTTCAGGACTCTTGTCTCCGGCTTATTGATAGCCTCCTGGAAGAAGAGTCCCTGTGAATAGGTTTCTACACGGGTCTGCTGGGTATTGAGAACATCCGAAAGACTCAGCACAAGCGTACCGGCATTGTTCTTCCCGAAATCTCTTTTGATGGCGATGTCCATTCCGCCGGAAGCAAGCACTTTTCCCTGGGCGACCACGTTTGCTGCATTGTAGTTGCCCGTCAGCTGGAAAGTATACGATTTCAACAGCTTTATATCGGAATTGAGCTTGGCAAACCAGCTAAAGCCGGAATTGGAAAGCCCTTGTGAAAGATTATCGGCATTGATATCCGTCTCGTAGAGGTTGAGATTTGTAGTGGCATTCCACCATTTCGTCACGGGCAGCTTAAAGATGATCTCGGCGCCATAGGTATTAATGCTCTTCCCATTCTCAAACGTGCTGAGCAGGGTATCCTTTGACAGTGGAATATTATACGACATCATCGGGCTGAGGGTGTTCTTTACATAGAGTGTCGTATTCAAACCCATACCTTCTCCAAGCTGATTATTATAGGCCAGCTCTACGAGGTTAGTGTTCTCCGGCCGGATATGCGGATTGCCCATCTGGGGATTCTGCGGATTAGAATAATTCGTCTCCGGCGTGATCTGCCACCACTGCGGCCGGTTGACCCGCCGGGAGTAGTTGAGGTGAACGTCGCTGTTGTCTCCCGTTTTTTCGGTGAGGTAAACACTGGGGTAGAGCCCCGTCTGGTGAAAGCCGAACCCGGTGTTGTCGTCCAGCAAACGTCCCGTATAATCGTACTTCTCCAGGCGCAGACCAGCCATATAGCTGAACTTCCCGAACTGATCGCTATAGCTGGCATAGGCCGCATAGGTGTTGTCATTATACTGATAGTTATAGCTGGCCGAAGAGTCCGGTACAAAATTCTGTCCTGCCTCATTCCGGAAATCGTTGAAGCTGTGATTGTGATGCAGGATGGTCTTTATACCCGCCTCCAGTTTAGCGTCGCCGTCTTTGAACGGATCGGTATAGTCGGTCTGCAGGGTGAGGTTACGGGCATCCCCAAAACCCGAGAACTGCTGCCGGTAAGGGTTGCCAAGCGGGCTCGTTCCCTTGTCGAAATACTGCATGGCATAATTGCCGTTATCGGTGCCGTGATAGGTTTCCAGGGCGGCGCTGGCCGACAGCTTTTCATTCGTCTTTGAAAAGGAATGCGTATAGTCGAAATTGGAATGGGAAAAGACAAACCGGTCGCTTGAATAGGAGCTTCTCTGACCACTGGAATCGATCGATCCCGCGCCGTCCTGGTAAGCGGTGTTCTGCATGCCGCTGGTTGGATGATGACCAAAACCAATATTCCCGGAAAGGCTAAATGAATTGTGCGGGTCCATAAAATAATCCGCGCCGGCCTTGAACATATGGAAGGGGCCGGTCATGACGGAATGGCCATGCTGAACCGTCGTCGTTTTTGACGTGAGATCGTCCAGCGTCGTCGTCGTATTGGAGACAGACCGGTGCCCATGCCCCATGTAGTTGAACGTGAAATTCCATTTATTTTTATACGCGTTGAGATTGAGGAACTCATAGGTCTCATGGAGCGTGCTCCATACTCCCGTGACCGAGCCGTTCAAGCCCGGCTTGCGGTTCTTCTTCAGGACGATGTTGACGATCCCATGATTGCCCTGGGCATCGTATTTCGCCGAGGGATTGGGCATGACCTCGATGCTCTGGATCTGGTCCGCCGGGATCTGGTCCAGCGTCAGCTGTGTGCGTTTGCCATCCAAAAGGATAGTAGGAGAGCCGTTGCGAAGACTGATGTTCCCGGCGGCGTCGACGCTGAGCGTAGGTACCTGGCGGAGCGCGTCCTGGGCTGTTCCACCCTTACTGGCGAGACTATTGCCTACGTTGAAGACCTTTTTGTCTATCTCCGTTTTCAGCAGGCTCCTGGTTCCTACGACGGTGACCGTCTGCATCTGAACTGGCAATGACCTCAGCTGGATGACCCCTATGCTGACAGGGACACCCGCCGTTCTGTGACCGCCCGGGATCGTTTGGGAAAAAGGCTTATAGCCAACGACGCTGATCTGAAGTTTCGAAACGGCCTCCGGCAGACCACTGAGCGTAAAGGTCCCGTCGGGTCTGCTCATCACTTCGGCCGCGACCGTCGAATCCCTGTGAAGCAGGAGGACCGTTGCGGCATGAATAGGCTGCCTGGTCTGGCCGTCTATGACCTTCCCTGTAAGGGAGGCTTTGTGCTGGGCCATGCTGAACAATGGAGAGAAAAGGATAAATGCTAAAAGAAAAAACGCTCCGGTACTGATGCTGCGACTGTTTCTGGGTGTCATATTTCTACATGTGAAAGGTCCGGGCGCAAAATTAAACCAATTTGCTTTTCCACGATTGCTGTCTGTTACCGTCCGTGTAGGTATCTTCGCGTTAAACCTATTTAACGTGCCGATAAACAAGGATGCTTATTTGGATATAAAGGCAAGCCTCGAAGGGAAGGCGGTATTGGTGGCTGTCTCAAAGACTAAACCTGCCGAAGATATTTTAGCATTGTATGCCGAAGGGCAAAGGGATTTCGGGGAAAACTATGTGCAGGAGCTGGTCGACAAACAGCTGCGATTGCCATCGGATATCCGCTGGCATTTTATAGGGCATCTTCAGTCCAATAAGGTCAAATATATTATTGGTTTTGTGCATTTGATCCATGGCGTCGACAGTCTGAGCCTGCTAAAAGAGATCCAGAAACAGGCGGTAAAGGCCGGCAGGGTAGTGGATGTGCTTTTACAGGTCTACATTGCCCGGGAAGAGACCAAGTTTGGGCTCGATGTTGCAGAACTGGAAGACCTGTTTCAGCAAATCCGGGCGGCGCCAGGCGAGTTTGCAAATGTCCGTGTGCGCGGGCTGATGGGAATGGCTTCTTTTTCCAACAACCCGGATTCCATCCGGACCGAGTTTCGGTCCCTACGCCGGTTATTTGATAAATATTTTGATGCATCCGAGCCTCCCCCCATTCTCTCCATGGGCATGAGCGGGGACTATCAACTGGCTGTGGCAGAAGGCAGTACGATGGTTCGTATCGGCAGCCTGCTGTTCGGGAAAAGGGGCTGATCCTTTGGCCACCTGCCCTGAAATCGCTAAATTCGCCCGTTGACGCCGAAGGCGAAAACAAGACACGATCAAACAGATCAAATATGACGGAGATCAAAAAAGAAGAAGAAAAGTCCCTGAATTTCCTCGAAGAGATTGTCGAAGAGGACATGGCGGCCGGCAGATACAAATCTATCCTGACCCGCTTTCCTCCCGAACCCAATGGCTATCTCCATATAGGCCATTCCAAATCCATTGTCCTCAATTTCGGGCTGGCACAGAAATACGGCGGCAAAACGAACCTCCGTTTTGACGACACCAACCCCATAACGGAAGACACCGAATATGTGGACAGCATCAAAGAAGATATCCGCTGGCTGGGTTTTGAATGGGAGAATGAATTGTATGCATCCGATTACTTCGAACAGCTATACAAATTTGCCGAAGCGCTGATCCAAAAAGGTCTTGCCTATGTCGACGACAGCACCTCGGAACAGATAGCCCAGCTCAAGGGGACACCCACCACACCGGGTCAGGACAGTCCTTATCGCAGCCGCAGCACCGAAGAGAACCTGCAGCTGTTTCGGGATATGCGTGCCGGCAAATATAAGGACGGTGAAAAAGTACTGCGCGCCAAAGTAGATATGAGCTCGCCCAACATGTTGCTGAGAGATCCCATCATGTACAGGATCAAACATGCCCATCATCACCGCACCGGGGACAGCTGGTGTATCTACCCGATGTACGATTTCGCGCATGGCCAGAGTGACTCTATCGAACACATCACGCATTCGGTCTGCACCATGGAATTTGTGCCGCATCGGCCTTTATACGAATGGTTCATTGACAAGCTGGACATCTTCCCGTCTCATCAATATGAGTTTGCCCGTCTGAATCTCACCTATACCGTGATGAGCAAACGCAAGCTGAAGCAACTCGTCAGCGATGGGTATGTCACGGGCTGGGATGACCCCCGGATGCCGACAATATCAGGTCTTCGCCGCAGGGGATATACACCAGAGAGCATCCGAAACTTTGCCGAGAAGATAGGCGTGCAAAAAAGGGATAATCTCATCGATGTATCCCTCCTGGAATTTTGCGTCCGCGATCATCTCAACAAGATAGCCTTGCGCCGGATGGTTGTATTCGATCCGTTGAAGATCGTCATCACCAACTTCGACCAGGAAGAAGAATGGCTCAGCAGCGAGGATAATCCGGAAAACCCGGAAACGACCCACCGCCAGGTGCCTTTTAGCAAGGAGCTCCTTATCGAACGGGAAGACTTTATGGAGAACCCGCCAAAGAAGTTTTTCCGCTTGTCACCGGGGCAGAAGGTCCGGCTCAAGAGCGCCTATATCATCCAATGCGATGAGGTCATTAAGGACGATACAGGAAAGGTCACGGAGCTGCGCTGCACTTATCTGCCCGAAAGCAAAAGCGGGGGATCGCAGTCCGGTATGAAGGTACAGGCTACCATCCACTGGGTTAGCATCAAACATGCTGTTACCGCGGAAGTACGGCTTTATGACCGCCTGTTCCGGGTGGAAGACCCTTCCAGCGAAGAAGGCGATTTTAAAGATTATATTAACCCTGACTCACTGCAGGTGGTCAACACCGTTTATGCCGAGCCGGCGCTGGCAACCGCTAAGTTCAGCGAGTATTACCAGTTCCTCCGGAAGGGCTATTTCTACCTGGACAAGGACAGCTCGGAAGAAAAGCTGGTTTTTAACCGGACCACTACGCTGCGTGACAATTGGGTGAAGGAACAAAAGAAATCATAGCTCTATAAGCCCAAAGGCTTTAAGCACAAAGGCTTTAAGCACAAAAAAGGCCGCTGAGATCAGCGACCTTTTTTTTATCTGGCTTTCAATTTAGTTTCCGCGACCACCGCCACGCTGTGGACGATTGGCAGCTTCCCAGTCCTGATATTTCTTGAAGAGATCGGCACCGAGGACAGCCTCGATCCTTTTGTTGGCAGCTTCCGTCAACGGCTGCATTTTGGCCATTTTGTCTTCCCGGCTCATGGACTGATCCATAAAGATGTCCCTTCTTTTACCCTGCATATCCATGGAAATAGCTTTCATGGAGTCTGCCTGTACGGGGGTCAGCTTCAGATCATCTTTCATTTTTTGTATCCGGGTTTCCATACGCTGCCGCATAGCAGCTGTATCCATCATACGACCGCCCTGGGCGAACGTAGATGAGGCGGAGAACAGCGCGATCAGTAACGCGGCGCAAGTGATCAATTTTTTACTGGCATTCATGATTGACATAGTTTAATAAATGATGGAGTACCAAATTTGTGCTAAAATCCCTCTCGAAACACCGGTTTTACGTGGACGGCAATTGTCCCTTTCCGCCATCGGTCAATAATTGCTTTTTTGGCGTGAATATTGCACTTTCAATTCAACTCCCACTCCAGCCGTCGAAGTCACGAAACCTATTTTTCTAAACATAATTGCCTGTCTTTCAATATTGAGAGAAATTTTACTTTAAACTCTCGATCATGTTTTTACTCCTAGTCAACCTGTATGAGTTTGGGCAATTCCTGCGTATTCTTTTATGGATCTCTGTGCCAATGTTTATAGTCGCTATGCTGGTCACGACCTGGCTACACTATAGACGGAGGAAAAAGACGCAGGATGAGATGGCGTTGTTGATGGGGGGGCTTGACCTGTCGGCCGCTCCTGAGATCCTCATAGCTGCGATGAAACGTATGTCTGTATCGCTGAACGGCGCCGGAGATGGGGCGGTCGCCCCGGAGTCGGAGTCAGTACCGGCCGCAGGGGAAGGAACAGAGCCTGCTCCCGAGGGAGAACGGGAGGCCATCGCGCCGGCAGACGCCGTAGACAACATGTACAAGGGCATCCTCTGGATGAAGCAGAAGTATGAACAATACCGCGACCTGGCCGATCAACGGATCGAACAATTAAAAGAACAAGTGGCCAAAGTCGAAAAAAAATACGATGACCTGCTCGTCGGCCGGGGGGATCAGCGGATGGAATCCCGGGCGGATCAGCAGCTGGAATCCGTTCCAGCGGCGCACGCTGGCCCAACAGCGCAGGATGAATCACTTCTCCAGCAGCTGGCAGCAAAAGATCAGCAGATCGAAGAGCTGCAAAGCCAGTTACAAATGCAGTATCTGAAAACAGAAGAGCTGGCAGCCAAACTACAGCATAGCAGTCAGCTCCTGCTTAATCTCTCCCACGAACTGGATAAGACGACATCGCCGCAGCAACCGCAGGCTTAACTCTCCAATCTAAATACGATGGGCTGTATCTTATAAGACCTTACTTTATGTCCATCGAGGGACATCGGCTCCCATTGTTTGCTGGCACTGATCACCCGGATGGCTTCTTTCTGCAGGATATCCGGGCCGCTCAATGCCTGTACATTGCTTACCGTCCCGTCCTTCTCCACCACGAACTTAACTTTAACCGTGCCGGAGATCTCGCTGTTTACCGCTTCATCGGGGTACTTACAGCTGGTGTTAAGGAATTGGAGCCAGGCAGAGACGCCGCCTTTATATTCGGCATCCGGGCCATTGTCATAGATATGATCAGTCTCAGTGGCATCCGAAACCTTTGCTGCGGTGTCCGGCTCCGTCTTAAGATCAGCCTTGTAACAACCGGCTGCGGAAAACAAGGCCAGACTCCCAATCACCAGCGTTGAAGCAAAAAGAGAACGATTAAAAAGATGAGAGTTCATAAAAAGTAGTTTTGTTCTTAGATGCACCACTCCGCTGATTCCATACTTCGTGCAGACCCAAAAACGGAACCGATTCCTTAATTGGGAATAAGTAAAAGCCCTATAGTCTCGCAAATAACTGATTCCCATCATTTTAGAATTCCGGCAAACCAGTTGCTTTTCTATTGGCAACACCTATATGTATGAAAACTATTTACCCGTCACCTCTAAAAGCCCTCAAGGCCCTTACCCTGGCCCTGACAGCTTTATTGCTTACAACAGGAGCAGAAGCCCAGACGGCTGCCAACTGGAATTTCAACACTACCCTGGCCGCAACCACCGGATCTAATATTACGGCGCCAAACGTTTCTCTTGGATCTTCCATTGTCAGCAACGCCTTTAATGGCGGCGGTGAGTTTTATGGACAGGACGGTTGGCCCACCGGCGCGATCGACCCAAACGCCTATCTTCAATTTTCAGTCAATACCACTACAGGTCATTACCTGGTGCTCAACACGGTGACCATGGTCATCCGCCGCAGCAACACCGGCAATCCGCAAGGTGCAGGCCCTAATCGCTGGAGTCTTCGTTCCAGTCTCGACGGTTATACGGCCGACATCGCCACCAACAGCATGACCTATAATTATGCTACGTTCACGGTGACATTGCCGGCCGCCTTCCAGTCACTCTCCTCCGGCGTCACCTTCCGTTTGTACGGGTATAATACAACTATCAACTCCGGAGGTAACAGCAGGTTTGTAACTGACAATATCAGCGTCCAGGGACAGGCTATTTCCGGCGTACTTGCCGCCCAGTCGCTGGAGCTGACCGCAAAGGCGAGCGCCAACGGCATCAGCCTCCAATACGAGGCACAGGGTTTTGAAGCCGGTACAACTTACAACATTGAACGTTCTGCAGACGGTACCAACTTTACCACGATCAGCAGCCTCATCAGCAATACCTCTGATAGAACTTTCTTTCAATATACTGATGCCGGTCTCCCTGCGGTCGCCAGACTTTTCTACCGTGTCACAGCAGAACAGCCGGATGGCACTACACTCCGCTCTTCCATCACCGCTATAAGCAATGTATCGACGGCTACTACTGCTATTCATAGCGTGGTATCCGCGGGCGGTTCGATCAAAACGCAGTTGTCAATCGAAGAAGCCGGGGCTTATCAGCTGAGTGTATGGTCACAGGACGGCAAAGCTCTTTATCACCAGGTCATCAACGTACCTGCCGGTGATCAGACAGCGCAGATCAGCGCGGGGAATTATCCGCACGGCGTTTATGTTCTGACCCTGTCAAAAAATGGAGTGAATACGAGCAGGCAGTTCCTGTATTAAAAAAGCAAAACTACATCAATTTCTTTGCTTCGAAGCTTAGCGCTTCTGAAACGATGTCCTGCAGCGAAGCCTTGGGATTTTGCATCAGGAGCTCGAGCAGGGCCTTGTTGAGATCGTTGCTGCCCGCCTCTTCCGGGAGGAAAGATCCTATTTGATTAATGATCAGCATGTTTTGGTCCTTGAAATTACGAACGGCATCCCATGCTTCGGGAGTTACGTACATCTGTTGGGTAACGTTGTGCTCGAATTCCTGGCGGATACTCTGCGTCAGCAGGGACTGCATTTCCCGGGCGCTCAGCCCCGGCGTGTTGAGCCGCTGGATCAGGTTGGGTAATGCTATGCGATCTGTCAGCAGCAGAAGACGTTCATAGGCTTGCAATTGCAGCTGACGGGAAGCAGCACCGCCATCCGTAGGTGCGTTCCGCTGCGTCAGTTTCAGCTCCTTTCGCTGTTTCAAAAAAAGAAACACCAACGCACCGGCAACCAGCAAAGCAAAAATTACGGCAATAAAGATCAGATTGGAGTCCATGGGTCAAATATAGAAAATAAAAACGCGGCTTATGCCGCGTTTATTTTAACTCTTATCATCTTCTTTTTGATGTAGGGTATCCACCTTTCGGTAGGCAAGGAAGAAGACCACCGGGAAGATCAGCAGCGAGAATATCGTCGCGCAGATCAACCCACCGATCACCACCCGCGCCAGCGGCCGGCTGCTTTCTGAGCCGATACCCGTGGAGATTGCCGCCGGAAGCAGACCGATCATCGCCATCAGGGCCGTCATCATAACGGGCCGGATCAGCTCGTTTACGCCAAGCTTGATCGAGGAATACAGGGGGCTTTCGCTGTGTCTGATCATCTCCAGGTTGTGTTTGAACGCCGTGATCAGCAGTACCCCTTCCAGGATACAGATACCAAACAAAGCGATGAAACCAATACCAGCAGAGATGCTGAAGTTAGTGCCCGTGATCAGCAGGGCCAGGATACCCCCCACGACGGCCGTCGGCACGTTGAGGAAGACCAGCCCGGCATCTTTCAGGTTGCCGAACATGACGAACAGCAACAGGAAGATCAGGAGCAGGCTGATCGGGACGACCTGGCCAAGCCGTTTCGTAGCGCGTTGCTGGTTCTCGAAGTCGCCCTGCCATACCATGCTGTAACCTCTCTTCAGATGAACAGCCTGGTCCACCTTTGCCTGTGCCTCTGCTATAGCGCTGCCCATATCCCTGCCGCGGACGGAGAACTTAACGGCCGAGTAGCGCCGGTTGTCATCCCTGAAGATCAGGCAAGGCCCGGTTTTCTGTGTTATATTGGCGATTTCGCGGATAGGGACCTTAGAACCCGTTTGCGTCGGCACCAGCAGGTTGCCGATGTCGTCCTGTGTGGCGCGGAACTGTTCGGGGAAGCGTATGCGAATATCGAATTTACGGATGCCTTCATACAATTGTGAGACAGCCTTACCGCCGATGGCCATTTCTATCACTGCCTGGGCATCTGCCGTCTGCACACCATAAAGCGCCATTTTACTCTGGTCCAGGTCGATGTCCAGTTCGGGCTGACCGATATTCCGGATGACCCCAAGGTCTTCGATACCCTGGATCGTTTTTAACACCCCGGTGACTTTATCCGACTGCTGTTCCATATAGTCGAGGGAATCCCCGTAGATCTTGACACAGATAGAGCCTTTTACCCCCGATACGGCTTCTTCCACATTGTCCATGATAGGCTGGGAGAAGTTGAGATCGGCGCCGGGGATGACAGACAGAGCCCTCGTCATGGTGTCGATAAGCTCTTCCTTGGTGATCTTAGGACTCCATTCCTCCTGGGGATATAGCTGTACTCCGAATTCGTTGTTATAAAAACCGGCCACATCGGTACCATCATCCGGTCGCCCCGTTTGGGACATGATCCTGCGCACCTGCGGGAATTTGACCATGATGGCCCGCATCTGCTGCGCCTTGGCCATGGACGTATCCAGCGATATGCTATAGGGCAGGGTAGCCCTCACCCAGATAGAGCCTTCATTCAGTTCCGGCAGGAATTCCGAGCCGAGGAAACGGAAGGCATAGAGACCTGCCGCAATCGCGATCGCGGAAACAATAAGCGCGGGTCTTTTATGTTTGAAGACAAAACGAAAACCTTTCATGATCACGCCCGTAATAAAATGGACGATCGGGTTGTGTTTTTCTTTTACATTTTTGCGAAGTAATACATTACACAGCACAGGCACCAGCGTCAGCGTAAAGATGAGGGCGCCCAGCAGTGCGAAACCGAGCGTATAGGCCAGCGGTGAGAATAGTTTGCCTTCTACTTTCTGAAAAGAGAAGATAGGCAGCAGGGCAGTGATGATGATCAGCTTGGTAAAGAAAATAGCCTTGCCCAGCTCGGCTCCTCTTTTGCGGATCATTCCCAGCTTGGACAAGCGGTTAAAGCGTTCCATTCCCAGCTCATGCGCCCTTTTATCCAGCAGTACGAACAAGCCCTCGACCATGACCACCGCGCCATCGATGATGATCCCGAAGTCAATGGCCCCGAGCGATAGCAGGTTCGCCGACATGCCCATATAGTTAAGACAGATAAAAGAGAACAACAGGGACAGCGGGATGATAATGGACACGATCAACGTGGTGCGCCAGTTGAACATAAACAGCGATACGATCAGGGTCACCAGCAGGATCCCTTCTATCAGATTATGCAGCACGGTATGCGTGGCATACTTGATCAGATCTTCGCGGTTATAGAAAGGCTTTATCTTCGTGTCGGCAGGTAAGATCCGGTCGTTCAGCTTTTCTACCTCTGCTTTCAACCCCTGTATCACATGATCGGGGTTTTCGCCTTTTCTCATCAGCACAATGCCTTCCACGGCATCCGGGTTATTTTTATACTGGCGTGCCACACCGGGAGAATCGATGGCATCTGTCCGGCCCACTTCACCGAGACGGGGCAGGTTGGAGATCTTCACTTCCGCCACGTCCTTTACCAGGACGGGGATGCCATTATTATCCTCGACGATGATATTCTTGATCTCATTGATATCGTTCAGCAGACCAATACCCCTGACGACATAGGCCTGGGAATTCTTTTTGATGATGTCGCCGCCGATATTGATATTGCTCTTGCTAACTGCATTATAAACGTCCAGCGGAGTGATCCCCAGGTTATTCAGCACCTGCGGATTGACCTGGATCTCATAGGTCTTGACCTCTCCTCCGAAGCTGACGACGTCGGCTATTCCCGGCACACTTCGCAGTTCGCGGTCTACCACCCAATCCTGTAACGTTTTTAGCTCGCGGGTATCCCTGAAATTGCTCTCTAAGGTATACCGGTATACTTCACCCGTAGGACCGGTAGGCGGCTGTACGTCCGGGGCAACATTCTCCGGCAGATCGGCGTTGTGCAAAAGGTTGTTCACCTGCTGACGCGCATAAGTGTCCTGTACCTCATCTTCGAAGATCAGCTTCACCACGGACAATCCAAATATGCTGGTGCTGCGGAGACTCGTCTTCTTCTGAACCGGATTCATCGATAGCTCGATGGGTATGGTAACGAATTTCTCCACCTCTTCGGCGCTGCGGCCAGGCCACTGAGTGATGATGGTGATCTCGGTATTGGTTACATCAGGGAAAGCCTCGATGGGCATATTCTTGAACGTAACGACTCCGTAAACTACCAGCAGAGCAGTCGCAAAGAAGATGAAATATTTGTTTTTTAGAGAGAAGGCCAGAATGCCTTTGAGCACTTTGTTCATCCGGTAAAATTATGGTCGGCAAGTTACTCAAAAGTTAAGTGGTAGTGAACTCACTACGCTGATTAACAATTCAATAGTAAAAAAAATGAAATTTCATTCCATCTGCTTCATTCCATTCCAGCGCAGGCGCCGGCATCTTTACTGTTCGATTGACTTTCAACAGGGTAGAAGCCAGTGGCGAAATTCCGTCGATGCGATAGAGGTCCGTGTCAAAGGAAAGATAAAATTGGCGATAACGCCGGAAAGCCGGTATGGGCTTGCCATTTATCTCCGTCGGGTTTTTTACGGCCCCGATCATGCCCTCAGCTCCATACCCGGCAGAAACGTTGAGCCATCGCGGAAAATTGCTGGAGGCCGGTAAAAAGGAAGCAATATTAAAAGAGAGCCAATAGCTTTGTCCATTATAGTCTTTTAGCATGCGCTGCGGCAGATTGCTGCCCAGCTCGGCCGGATGATAGGACGGGAAGATGGTTCCGTGATAAGAATATTTCAGACTGATACGCTGCTGTCCCCACATCAGCTGCTGCCCTTCATAAAGCAGGCAGCCGGCGAGGTTGGCCAGCATATCCCCTTTTGAAAAACCCCATTTCTCGGAGTGTCCGTCCAGCAGCTCGATCATGGTCATGAATCCTAATGCGGTAGCGGTGCCGATCAGCGCAGACGTACCCGGCTTCACTCCGCCCCAGTGTAGCACATCACCCTGGATGGCCGCGATATTGTAGGCGGTGGTAGCATGCCCTACCTTATCGACATTCAGCCACTCGTTGTTGTCATTGAAGTAATGAAACTTTCCGTGATTGAATTTTTTGTACCAGAGAAAGTTCAGCCCGATAGTAATAGCCGTACCAATAGCGGATTCCGCTATGATAGTGCCGGTGACACGGCTGGAATTATATTTTGTTGACGGTCTGAAAAATTCCTGTGCCGAAAGGGAAAGGCACAGTGAAAAGAAAACCAGCGACAGGCAATATTTTTTCAATTGCATCTCACAAAATAAACAATTTATTTGATCTCACCGGGATGCTTTCCCAGTTTTAGCTGTTCAATGCATTGTAGATCAATATAGCCTGGGAAGAAATGACCTTATCACCGTCATTTACACCCGAAGCCAGGAAGGTTCTCTCGCCAACGGTATTGATCACCTGTACAGGAGTAATTTTTATGTCCGTCCTGCTGTTGTATACCAGCACATAATACTGGCTGTGATCAAAGATCAGGGCCTGTGACGGAATGCTCAGACATTGTTTGTTCTCTTTGTCGGACACCGTGATGCTGGCATACATTTCCGGCTTCAGCAGGTAGTCCGGATTTGGCAGTACGACCCGGACTTTCATGACCTTGCTCGTAGGGTCGAGTACATTCATCACTTTATCGATCTTTCCTTTGAAGACCTTGCCGGGATAAGCCAGTGTCGTTACATCGACATTCTCACCCTGTTTGATCAGGCTGATATTGGACTCGTACACGTTGGCCTGGATCCATACATTCTTCAGATCGGAGATGGTGAACAGCGATGTACTGTTGTCACTGCGGATAGCCATATTGTTGATAGCCGTCTTCTGTACGATAAAGCCACTGATGGGCGCCTTGATCACGAACTCGCCCTGGGTGCTGCCGCCATTGATCTTCAGGACCTGGTGTACGCGGTTGAGCTCGGACTTTGCCTGTTGTACGGATACTTCCGCATTGAGCGAATCGGTCATGGAAGCGAGACCGCTCTTATAAAGGTCCTTTGTCTTCTGAAGATTGGTCTCGGAGAGACGCAGGTTGGACTCCGCATTGATCAGGTCGTTGCCATATCCGGCCATTTCCGAGCTACGGATGACCGCCAGCACCTGGCCCGCGTTGACATAGTCACCCAGCGCCACCTTTACATCCGAAATATTACCCGTCACTAATGCATTGACGGGCACTACGTTCTCCTCGTTGGAACCAACCTTACCGGTGAGGGTAATGGCATTGATCAGCTGGGAAGTGATGACGGTGTCGATCCTTAAGGTCCGCATAATGGTATCGGGAATGGCGGACTTTTCCTTCTCCGGAGCCGGTTTCGTTTCGGATGAACCGCAGGCCTGGAGCATCAGGCTTCCGATGAAGACAAGAGAAACAAGCGGGCTAATTTGTTTATAGATCTTTTGCATATTAATATGATTGATCAGTGTAATTGATGTAAGCAGTAGGGTAGTTAGTTAAAGAAATTCGTTCCCGTATAATAGTTGATATCCTCGAATGCGCTGACCCTGTTGAATTGTATGGTATTTTGCTGCAGCGTATTCTGTTTGTAGGAATCATAAAAATCCAGGAAGTCCAGCAGACCGATATTCCTTTTCTGGTAGTTGCTGAGCACTTCGTGCAGCAATCGCTGAAAGTCCAGGTAGAATTTCGGATCGATGCTCTGGTACAGCTTCTGCTGCGCAAAGGCCTTCTGCAGCGAGGCGGCGACATTCTCCTCTACCGTGGCCTGTGTGACACGCTGTGTGACCTGTGCGCCGGCGATCTGCGCTTTTGCAGACTTTATATTGCCCTGGTTGCGATTGAAAAAAGGAAGGTCGATCGAAGCCCCTACGCCATAGTAGTTATACAAAAAGCTGCCCGCTTCGTCATAGCCCAGCGACAGGGAAAGATCCGGTACGGCCAGCGCCTTTTGGTAGTTGTAATTCAGCTGGCTGATCTTTGTATTGGTGCGGGCGATCGCGAGATCGGTCCGGTTGTGATAGGCTGAATCCATCAGCGTAGTCAGCGGATACTGTGTCGGATCGAGCTTGCTCAATGCCAGGGAGTCAGTGACGGGATCGATAAAGAAGTTTGGCTTTACCTGCAGCACCAGCCGCAGCTCGCTTTCCGTATCGTTGATCTGGTTGATCAGGTCGCTGTACTCGCTTTGGAAGCTGTACAACTGCGCCTTGATCCGGATGACTTCCTTTTCCGAGATATATCCCTTCCCCTGCTGTTCGGAGAAAGCCTTTACCACCTGGGAGAGCGCCTTTATCTCTTCGTCATAGACCCTGGCGGACTGGCGGAGATAATAGATATGATAAAAATCCGTACGAAGCGTATACTTCAGCGTACGAAGCAGATCGAAGAACTGGTATTCGGTGAGGTGAACGTTCTCCATGGCGATCTTCACCTGTTTGTTGCGTTTGCCAGCCAGCAGGATCAGCTGGGAAAGACCCACCGTCGTTTCGTCCTCGCCGCGGCCGACGGGAAAGAACTTGTTTAACGAGCCGGAATACAGGGTATGGCCGATGCTGAAATTGGGATTGGGCCAGAGGCGGGCCTGGATGACCAGGGCCTGATTGGCGTCAATATTATATCGCTGAGCCAATAGCTGCAGATTGCTGTCCAGGAACATCTTTTCGGCTGATGACAGGGGCAGATGAAGTGTGTCCGCCCGGGGCTGCGCCAGTACGAATAAATTAGTCAAGCAAAAACCGACGAACAGGAAAAGCCACTTATTTTGCATGGGTCTTGCGCTTGGGATTTTAGTGTGCAAAACTATTTTATTTATATGTTAATCACGGGTTAAGTCTATATAAACGCCGATGCCCATTACCGGGACGTACCGGCTGAGTCGTATATATGGCAAACAAAGTAAAAAGACCATGGGTCAGGCGAAGGCAGCTTCGGGTGGTGGAGAAAAGCCAGGACCGTAATTTCAGTCCTGTGGTGTGTTAAAACGAAAACCAACCCCGTGTATTGTCTCCAGGTTTACCTGGGGGTCAGCCTTGAAATATTTTCTCAGCTTGGTGATAAATACATCCATGCTTCTGCCAAGAAAATAATCGTCCTTTCCCCAGACATTGAGCAATACTTCTTCTCTTTTCAGGATCCGGTTGGAGTGCTCGCAAAGGAATTTTAAAAGATCGGCTTCCTTCTGCGTCAGATTAAACGTTTCCGATCCGATGGTGAGCTTGAGATCGGTATACGAAAAGTTAAGCTGCCCGATGGTAAAGGTCTGTGACTTTTCAGAATGCATCTTGCGGGTCCTTCTCAAAAACACTTCCATCCGCATCAGCAGCTCCTGGATACTGAACGGCTTGGTGATATAATCGTCGGCGCCGCTCTGAAAGCCTTTTATCTTGTCTTCTTCCATAGACCGGGCAGTGAGGAACAGAATCGGCACCATATCGCTCTGCTGTCTGATCTTGCGGGCTACGGCAAAGCCATCTTTATTCGGCATCATCACATCCAGCAGACAGATGCCAAACTCATTTTTATCAAATTTGTCGATAGCTGCCTGTCCGTCGGGACATAGCACCACTTCATAGCCTGCGTCGATCAGGTTATCCTTAATGACATATCCCAGCGAGAGATCGTCTTCCGCCAATAGCACTTTTGTTTTTCCTGCTTGTTGCATAGACATTAGTTGAGGGGGATAAATAATCTGAATTCGGTCCCGATGCCGGGAAGACTGTTGACCTTGATCTTCCCCTTGTGTGCATCAATGATCCGTTTGACAAAATCGAGGCCCAGTCCGAACCCCTTTACATTATGAATATCCCCGGTAGGCACCCGGTAGAATTTCTTGAAAATGTTTTTCAGGTATTGTTTTTCAATGCCCACGCCATTGTCTTTTACAGAGATAAAAAAATCATCTTCACACTGACCTGTCTCGACAACGATATGTGGTTCCTCCGAATACTTGAGGGCGTTCTCAAGCAGGTTGACCACGGCCAGCTCCAGGTGGGCCTTGTCGGCATGCACCCTGGCATTCTGTTCTTCCATCTTTACCTCCACGCGGGCCCGTTTCTGTTCTATCAGCGGCTGCACCTTCCCAAGGGCCTGTTCGATCAGCTGATGCGCATCGATGTCTTCCTTCCGGATAGGCAGGTTCTTTGTTTCGATGGAAGCGGTACGCAACAACCTTTCCACCTGTCCCTGGAGATGTTCCGTCTGATTCTTGATAATGGTGGCATACCGCTCCAGGCGGTCCGGCTGCTGGGTAATGGAGTCCTGCGCAAGTACGTCCGAAGCGATCTTCATGACGGCCAGCGGTGTCTTGAACTCGTGTGTGAAGTTATTGACAAAATCCTTTTGGATCTCTGCCAGAAACTTTTGCCGGTAGAAATAAAAGAGACTGGCGGCCAGTCCTATCAGCGCAATGAACAGGACTACCGTACTCACGATCCAGAAATCCATCTGTTCCAGGATGTACTCATGCCGGTGCGGGAAATACAACAGGATATGATCGCCTTCGTCATTAAAAACAGGCAGCTCCATGGTCACCGGCTTGACCCCGGCATACCGGGATGCCGGCGCCGGAATAAATTCCTCGTAGACATATTGCTTTTTTGACGCATTATACGCGCCAAGCTTACAATCCGTCAGGACCCCGAAATCCGCGAACTCATCCTGGATATAATACACGAGACTATCCTTGGAAGGGATCGTGTCTGCTTTGAATATGAAATAATTGTCGTTGTTATCGGGCTTATTGATCAGCTGCTGGAGATTTGTTCCGGGCGCGTCATTCATTTCCAGGTCTTCAAAAAGACCCCGGATACTTTTTACCACA
Source organism: Puia sp. (assembly GCA_036499285.1). Lineage (GTDB taxonomy): Bacteria > Bacteroidota > Bacteroidia > Chitinophagales > Chitinophagaceae > Puia. The sequence continues at coordinate 20,452 of DASYEB010000017.1, forward strand.
TTGAGATTGAACTGTCTTTGCTCAAAGGAATAGACTTTCTTCAACCAGTAAAGCTGGACCGTCACCACGATAGCTGCGAGGAAGGTGGCAGAGAGAACGATCCATTTTAAGGTTGATGAACGCATGGATGCAAAATTGCTACGCTTTGGTCTTATCCAGCCAGGAATCTGGTTAAGTGCTGGTTAAGGGATGAACACAAATATCTGTTATCTTTCTAATGTACAACTACTTGTTAATACAGCAATAACAATAATTTTTTTTCGTTAACTCCCGGTAATCGATAAATTCACAGTAGCATTTTTAATTAAATCACAAGAAAACACCGGTTTATGAAAAGAATTGTCTTGATTGTCAATCTATTGCTTGCTTTTGCCGGATTCACTTTTGCACAGACACCCGCTGCGACGACTGCAAAAAAGGCCAAGGCAACAAAAGCTGCCACTACTACCAAGCCTGCAACTGCTGCCACCCCTGCTGCCGGACCAAAAAAGGCTGATGGTACTCCCGACATGCGTTATAAGGCGAACAAAGACGCTGCAAAGACGCCACCTCAGCATCTGAAGAAGGATGGTACTCCTGACAAACGTTTTAAGGAAAATAAGCCTGCCAAGCCGTAGTTGCTGCCCATCAGGCATTTTATTTGCTTACACACCGATCTAAAATGATTATCATGAAAAAACTGTTATTATTGGTTGTCGTCCTGCTCTCCATGACAGCCGCCTCTATGGCCCAGGCTCATCACCCGGTCGCTCATCATCGTCATGTGGTGCATCATAAGCATCATGTCGTGCATCATCATGTCGTACATCACCCGACACGTCCTCATCCCGTGCACCATTAAAATAGCACAAATAAAAAAAACCGGAGCATGCTCCGGTTTTTTTTATAATATTCCAATGTCTATTTAGCATTTGCAATAACCTTTGGCTTCACAGCTCCGGCTTTGCCTGGTTCTATTTGCTTAAGGAGTGGCTTGCCTTTGGCAAAGTCCACCAGGAACGGAGCGGCAACAAAGATCGAAGAGTAGGTACCGGTGATCACCCCGATCAGCATCGCAAAGGCGAAACCACGGGTTACTTCACCACCTACCAGGAAGAGGATGAGAAGGGTCAGGAACACTGTCAGAGACGTCATGATCGTCCGGCTCAGCGTGTCATTGACCGACTTGTTGATGATCTCGCCGTTGCTGGCGGTCTTCATCAGGTGGCTGTTCTCACGGATACGGTCGAATACGATCACGGTATCATTCATCGAGAAACCTATCACCGTCAGCACCGCCGCAATAAAGTGCTGGTCTATTTCCAGAGGGAAAGGCACGATCTCGTGCAGGAAGGAGAACACAGCCAGCGTCACGAACACGTCATGCAGCAGGGAGATGATCGTTCCCAGGGAGTAACGCCAGTCTCTGAACCGGATAAAGATATAGATGAAGATGACGACCAGTGCGAAGATAGTGGCCTTGAATGCCCCTGCTTTCAGGTCATCTGAAATCGTTGGTTCGACTTTTTTGGTCTGCTGCAGGAACTTGTTCGAGACAAATTCGTCATAGGTAGTGCCTTCGGGCAGGAAGGACTTCACACCTTCATAGGTGCTCTTGAGCACGAGGGAATCGGTATTGTTGCCTGACTGTTTGATCAGGTAGTCGGTAGTGATCTCGAGCTGCTCATTCCCGCCATAGGTCTTGATCTCGGGAGTTGTTCCGACCTGTACTTTTTCGATTGCAGCCTTTACGACTTCCGTTTGCACCGGCTTGTGGAAATTGACCACATAGCTGCGGCCCCCGCTGAACTCTACACCTTCCTTGAAACCATGGAAGAAAGACCCAATGCCCAGTATCAGAACGACGACAGAGATAATATAGGCCACCTTCCGGTATTCGATGAACTTGAATGCGGCATGTTTGAAAATGCGGCGGGAGAGTGGCGTAAAGTAATTGAAGTGACGATTCTTGTTCGTATAGAAGTCCGTGACCAGCCTGGATACCAGGATACCGCAGAACAGGGATAAAAGGATCCCAAGGATCTGTGTGGTAGCAAAACCAAGTACGGGACCGAGTCCGAAGTAGAACAGGATCAGTGCCGTCAGCAGGGTAGTGACGTGCGCATCCAGTACGGGCGCAAGGCTTCGGCGATAGCCGTCCTTTACGGCCAGCTGGTAGGTCTTGCCGCGGGTCAGCTCTTCCTTGATACGTTCGAAGATAATAACGTTGGTGTCCACTGCCATACCGATGGTCAGTACCAGGCCTGCAATACCAGGCGCCGTCAAGGTCGCATGCAGCGAGCTAAGTACGCCAATGGTAAAGAGCAGGTTGAGGATCAGGGCTATATTGGCTACCCAGCCGCCGGTGTTATAATATACCAGCATCAGGGCGAAGATGACCAGGAAGGAGATCATAAAGGCCATGGTACCGCCGTGTACGGCTTCGCGGCCGAGGGTAGGACCTACCACCTGCTCCTGTACGATCTTGGCCGGTGCGTCCAGCTTACCGGATTTCAGGATATTCGCCAGATCCTGGGCTACTGTAATGCTTTGCTGATTGTTGCGGCCCATCGTAATGCGGGACTGGCCGCCGGTGATGGGTTCGTTAACGAAGGGGGCGGAATAGACGATGTCATCCAGTACGATGGCTATCGGCTTGCCGGTATTCTTGGTGGTCATGTCAGCCCAGGCTTTGGCGCCCTGCTTGTTCATGCTCATTTCTACGATGACTTCACTTGTATTAGGATCGAAGTCCTGACTGGCGTTCTCGATGGACTCGCCTTCGATCCTGGCCTTCTCGCTGCCAGGTATTGTCCGGACAGCATAAAGCTCGAGAAACGGGAGGGGCTTGCCGTCGTCATCCGTAAACTGTTTTCCCCAAAGGAATTTGAGGTCCTGGGGAAAGTTGTTGCGAACGATGGGCATGCTGAGATAAGTATTGATCGTGCCGGTATCTTTCAGCATCGCGCGGGCAATAGCTGAAGCGTACTGAGGCTGGCCCGTCTTGGGGTCCTGCTGCGGCTGAATGGGAGGCATCACACGGAACAGGGGATTCTGATTGGCCGCGAGTGCGCCGGTATCTTTTTTGGCAGTAGCGGCCGTCGAGTCGTTGGTGCCGGCGGTCGTATCTGTTTTTACGCCATTGAGATAGTTCTGCAGGGCCTTGTCGGCATTCTGCAATGGAGCGAACAGCTCTCCGACATTATACACTTCCCAGAATTGGAGGTTGGCAGTAGACTGCAGGTATTTCCGTACGCGATCGGGATCGGTAGCACCGGCGAGCTCCACGGAGATGATACCGCGGTTCTCGTCCAGGCTGATGGATGGCTGAGCCACGCCGAACTGGTCGATACGTTTCTGCAATACCTGGTAGGTCTGCTTCATCGCGGCGCTGGCCTGCTCGTGCAGGTAGCTGATCACCGCGTCGTCGGAAGCGTCATATTTTATCTTGTTGCGATTGCTATTGGAGAAAAGAGGCGCCAGCTTGCCACTGGGATTTACTTCCTTATAAGATTCGGCAAACAGGTCGATGAGATTCCCGGCACGGGTAAGCTTTTTTTGCTGGGCGCTATTGAGGGCCTTCAGCAGGTTGGCATCACGGGAGTTGTTGGCAAGCCCTTTGATCAGGCCATCCAGCGCGACGTCCAGCGTGACGCTGATGCCGCCCTGCAGATCCAGACCAAGGAGCAGCTCGCTCTCCTTCGATTTCTGGTAAGTAGTACCCCACCAGGTGATCTTGGTTTCTTTCGTGCTATCCAACAATTTTTTCTTCCTCGTGTTAAGTGCGTGGTCGAGGGTGTCCTGGTAAAGAGCCTGGGCCTCTTTGTTGCCAGGATATTTCTGGGTGGCCGTTTCGGGATACAGCCTGTGCACCTGGGTTTTCGCCTTCGCTTCCATGGCCGACTCGTGCTTGTTGACGAACCAGGTGAAGGAAAGCTGGTACAGGGAGATAATGATCAATAAAGCAGCAAAAATACTTACCAGTGCTCTCATTGGAAGTTTCGTTTGTTTTTTTTAGAACGGCAAATATAGGTTTTACAATTGATTTATCCCCGCCGATCTTCTATTCCGGTGATTTTCCTATCTTTGCGCCGCCGAATTTTATCAAACTATGCAATTATCATCTATTCTTTCCCGCTTTAGCGAGCCGGAGACCTTGAAAATGGCCAAGCTCGGCCGTGAATTAAGAGCAAAAGGCATCGACGTTATTGACCTGAGCCTCGGAGAGCCCGATTTTGACACCCCTGAGCATATAAAGGATGCGGCGAAAAAAGCCATCGATGATAACTGGAGCCATTATACCCCGGTAGCCGGTTATGCCGACCTCCGTGAGGCCGTTTGCGTCAAGTTCAAACGCGATAATAACCTGGATTACAAGCCGGAGAATATTGTCGTCAGCACCGGCGCCAAGCAGAGCCTGGCCAATGTCATCCTCGCTCTCGTTGATGAAGGCGATGAAGTGATCATCCCCACTCCATACTGGGTTACCTACTCAGAGCTGGTCAAAATAGCAAGGGGTAAAGTCGTGGAAGTCCATTGTTCCCTCGAAAGCGGGTTCAAGATCACTCCCGCTCAGCTGGAAAAGGCCATCACGCCAAAAACAACCGTTTTTCTGTTCTCTTCTCCCTGTAACCCTTCCGGGGCCGTTTACAGCAAAAAAGAGCTGGAAGGCCTTGCGGAAGTTTTCCGCAAACACCCTGAAGTAACTATCCTTTCCGATGAGATCTATGAATACATCAATTTCGTAGGGAAGAATGAAAGTATTGCGCAGTTCAGCGACCTGAAAGACCGGGTAGTCATCATCAACGGTCTTAGCAAGGGTTTTGCCATGACAGGATGGCGTCTGGGTTTCATCGCCGCACAGCCGGAGATCGCCAAAGCCTGCGAAAAGTTGCAAGGCCAGTTCACCAGCGGTACCAACAGCATCGCCCAGAAATCCGCCGTGGTAGCCCTGACAGGAGACCTCGCCGCCTCTTTTGAAATGGTAAAGGAATTCACCGCCCGCCGGGCACGGACACTGGAACTGGTAAAAGCCATTCCCGGTCTGAAATGTTTCGAACCGGAAGGCGCCTTCTATATCTTCCCTGATGTATCTTACTACTACGGTAAATCCGACGGGACGACTACGATCAGCAATTCTGCGGACTTCAGCATGTACCTGCTCAACAACGCCCATGTTTCTTCCGTAATGGGAGATGCCTTTGGCGAGCCCGCCTGCGTCCGCTTCTCCTTTGCGAACAGCATGCCCAATATTGAAAAGGCCTGGGGCCGGATCAAAGATGCGCTGGCAAAACTTAAATAAACTATACAACTGTTGCTGCAGCCTGCTGCAGCAACAGTTGATGTAAATCCAGCACCTGCGGCAGCACCGCGTGCTGATCGTCATTTATAATAACGGCATCGCAGAGCCGCATTTTTATCTCTTCATCGATCTGGTTCTTCATCCGCTGTAATACTTCCTCCCGTGTGATCTTGTCGCGCTGCATAGTACGATGGATCCGTATCGTTGCGGGTGCATATACTCCGATGATAAAGTCCAGGTGGGCCGCAGAGCTGGTCTCGAAAAGGATTGCCGCTTCCCGGATAGCATAGGGGTAACGATCGCCCAGCTCCTGCATCCATTTCCGTCCTTCCCGAATGGTCGCCGGATGGACCAGGGAGTTCAGCACCTCCAGTTTTGCCGGATCGGTAAAAACCTGCCCGGCCAGGTATTTCCGGTTCAGCACCCCGCCGGCGTAGGCGGCTGACCCAAACTTTTCGATGATAGCCGCACGAAGCTCCGGGTCATCGTTCATGACCTTTTTGGCTTCCTGGTCGGCAAAGGACACGGGAATACCCAAAACCTGGAAAATGGCCGCAATGGTGCTTTTTCCCGAACCGATGCCGCCTGTCAGCCCGACTCTGTACATTCCTTTGTGAATAGAAAAACCCGGCTAAGACCAAGACCAAGACTTTGGACTCGACTCGACCAGCCGGGTTTTATTTGAAGCTTAATTATTTTTTATCTGCGGCTGCAGTCACCGGCTTGTTCAGCGCCTGTGTCCATTCGATGGAAATGGCGCTCTTCTCGATCTTCAGATAGCTGCCGGGGCTGGTCTCGAGATCCACCGTAGTGCCATCATCGTTGACCTTATTGACCTTGCCATGGATGCCGGCGATAGTGACGATCTTATCTCCCTTTTGCATCTCTTCCTGGAACTTCTTGGCCAGCTTGGCTTTCTTAGCCTGGGGACGGATCATAAATAACCAGAATACCAGGATCATACCACCCAGCAGGATCATGCTGGTCATGCTACCACCTGCAGGGGAGGCTTGCAAAAGAACAAATAATGAGGACTGAATCATTGTCGTATTGTTATTGTTTGAATATGAATTTTAAGAACCCTTCCTTTCTACCTGGACCTCAAATTGCAGGGAATACTCCTGCCTGTCCTTTGTATTGGCGGTCACAAATAAGGTTTTATGATTGACGCCGCTGCGCCCTTCGCTGTTAAAAACGGCCTTTATCTGTCCTTCGCCACCCGGTGCAATAGGCTCCTGCGGCTGTTCGGCGATGGTACAGCCACAACTGGGGCGCACCTGGCCGATCACCAGCGGGGTAGCACCCGTATTCCGGAAACGGAAGGCCACATCCAGCTTTTGTCCTTCCGGTATCTTCCCAAAGTCCTTTGCCGAATCCAGCCATTCGATCGTGGTATACCGGGCGGTATCGGCCAGGGCCCGGCTGTTGACATTGTTGCCGGCTTTGTCCCTTTTTGCCCCGCTGTTACACCCGAAGGCGACGAAACTGACCACAAGAATTGCAAAAGGCAGGTAACGCATCGGATTCATAATTTTTGCAAACGTACTAATTTGCCTTGAAATTGATTTTGTGCATTTTTTCGTCCTTTACCAGCTCCTTGTGGATATTGTCCAGGATGCCATTGACAAACTGTCCGCTTTGCGGAGTACTGTACTCCTTTGCCAGGTCGATGTATTCGTTAATGGTCACCTTTGGCGGTATGGTTTCGAAATACAGGAATTCAACCACTCCCATTTGCATCAGGATCATATCGAGGGTCGCGATGCGTTCAGGGTCCCAGTTCTTCAGCTTGGGCTTTATCATGTCCATTATCACCTCTTTCTTGTCTATCACCGTCGTCAGAAGGCCCTTCGCGAACTCCAGCTTGTCCTTGCTGATGATCTGCTGGAAGTCTATCGAACCCGGTTTGGCAAGATAACCCATCAGGATCTGAACGATCATCTCCCCGTCATCATCCCAATTGGTGAACAGCTCTTCGATATGCGCGAGAAATAGCTCATTGGGCAGCATCATCTCGGAAAAAATAAACTCCAGCATCTCCTTTTCCTTGCGCTTGTCCCGTCCTTCGACCTTAATATAGGACTGGTACTCTTCCTTTGTCACCAGCTCCAGGTAAAGGCGGCGGATCAGCTCCTTATTATCCTGCAGATGAGGTTTGTCCGTCTCCACCGCTTTTTTCCAGGAATTGTCTTCAATTATCTTCCACAGGTATTCGTTTCCCGCCAGCTTAATGTTTACGTTCAGGTCCTGCTGACTGGGAAGATGCTTGGATGACCGGAGCCGAGAATCGGTTTCCGCATACCGCGCTATTTCCGTAATAAAATAAATGAGATAGGTTAAAAGCTGCCTGGACTGGTCGAAATGCTTTTGCAGAATTCTTACGGGGTCGCCTGGCTTCAGGGTTTGCTCCTGTGCGTCCAGCGTATAAAGCGTCTGCATCACTTTTACCCGGATATTTCTTCTGCTGATCATTATATTATAAGAGCTTGTTTAGCGGCTGCAAATATAGGGCAATATTATTTTAAAATACCGCCAATCTATTGTCACAGTATTGTCGTATATCTTAACACACCCTAATTAATAAATTGATTTTTAATGAATAACGCAAAAACCTGAGTGATCAGTGCGAACAGGATCCCTATGTCTTTTCTTTCTTTAAAACACGCTAAAAAAATTAAAATGAAGCTCAACAAAAAAATTAAGATCGTAGCCTTTAGCCTTTTAGGGCTGGCCTTTCTCTTCTTTGCTACCCTCATCGTTCACATCGCCATTATGGTTAAAGGACGGCCAACACCGGCTTTCGCTACGATACAGATGGCAAGGGCAGATTTTAAAGAGCCCGTGGATTCCCTCAGCGCCGTCAGGATCCAAAACGAGATTAAAAACCTGAAAGGGGTACAAACGACCTGGTTCAACGCAAAAGACTATATCCTTGTCTATTCTTTCGACAACAAGATCAACACCGCTCAAAGTATTTATGATGCGGCCATCAAAAATTCAGGGTTCCGGTCTGTTCGTTACATCGTTGGTAAAGCGGATCTCGCAAAAGGATGCCCCGTGATGAATAACAATTCATTTTATGGAAAGCTGACCGAGGTGGTCGCCGGCATTGTTAACTAATTAATCCAAACGTTACTCGTCACTTATTAAAAAAGAAACATGAAATTTCCAACAAAGAAAATTCTATTGTTATCCTTATCGATAGCAGTCATAGGAATGATCGGCTTCTCTTCCTGCAGCAAGAAAAATAATGGCAACGGCATGCCACTCAAGAGCTCTCCGTTATATGATACGCTTGGCTGGTTCATACAGGGCGGCACCGGTACGGTTGCCGGCAGCGGTATTGTAATGGTCGCCGATCCTTCCAATTCCGGGGCAAAGATACAGGCTGGACGTCTGGCCATCCGCACCGTCGTCAACCAGGCCCTGGGAGTCGTCGCCGCCGATCCGAAAATGTCCGTCTATTTCCCGACCCTGCTTGCAGAAGTAGGCGCTGGCAATATGACCGGGTACGATCATTTGCTGAATACCTTCACCGATTTCGTACAGCAGGCCGTCAGCGGTCAGCAGATCTATATGGGGCTCTCGATGAAGGCGGCGCATAGCTTTTCGACCAACTCCCGGTTCGGCTCGGCTTCGCACATGACCGCCGACAGTCTTGATTTCAACAACTTCATTACGGATATCGTCACCGCCGCCACGACGCTGAAAGTTCCCAACAGCGTTATCGGTCAATTGGGTGTTATCCTGTATTCCGTCGAAGGAGATGTAGTCCAGGACAAGACAGCGATTCTTTCCACGACGCCTTTATATGATACGCTCGGCTGGTTCATTCAGGGCGCGACCGGTCCTGTTGCAGGCAATGGCGTCAAGATGGTCGCAGATCCCGATAATTCAGGACAAATGATCCAGGCCGGAAGACTGGCCATTCGCACAGTGGTGAACAAGGCCATTGGGGTAATTGCTGCCGATTCGAAGATGGCTCCTTACTTTCCCACCCTGCTGGCCGAAGTAGGCGCTGGCAATACAACCGGTTTTTCTCATCTTTTGAATACGTTCACCGATTTCGTACAGCAGGGCGCAAGCGGTCAGCATATCTATGCGGGGCTATCCATGAAGGCAGCACATAACTTTGCCACCTTTAAAAGATTTGGATCAGCCGCAAACCCGACAGCCGACAGCACGGACTTTAATGTGTTCATCGGGGATGTCGTTACGGCAGCGCAGTCATTGAACGTTCCCAACAGCGTCATCGGGCAATTGGGTGTGCTCCTGGTCTCTGTCGAAGGTGACGTCGTGCAGAAAAAATAAAAAGTACGTTGTAGGAAGGAATAGAATAAGAGATATAGGCAGGGAGACCGACCCGGACAGGGGCGGCTTCCCTGTTTGTATTAGGCGGAGGCTTGAGTTCAAAATACTTGACAATACTGTCAGGTTCCTGACAAACAGCCGGTTATCAGGCTGAAAAAATGTCACAAGCCCGTTTAAAGTCAACTTTAAAAGGCAAAAATGACTTTACCAACCGGTTTGGTATAAAATTCGTGTAGCTTTGCAAACCTGCAACACAGGCAGAATAAATCACATCAAAAAATAAATCAATACAACTATGGCCAAAAAGTTAAGCGTTACCCCCTTATCTGACAGGGTAATTGTGAAGCCAGCTCCTGCTGAAGAAAAAACTGCCGGCGGTATCATCATCCCCGATACAGCGAAAGAGAAGCCGCAACGTGGTACGGTAGTAGCCGCTGGTCCCGGCAAAAAAGACGAGCCGGTAACTGTAAAAGTTGGAGATACGGTATTATATGGCAAATATGCCGGTACTGAGATCCAGATCGAAGGGGACGATTTCCTGATCATGCGGGAATCTGACATTTTAGCAATTGTATAATTACTATTTACATCGACAAATAATAAAATTATTATGGCAAAACAAATTTTCTTCGATATCGAAGCTCGTAACAGAATGAAAAAGGGTGTCGATACCCTGGCCAACGCTGTCAAGGTGACTCTCGGCCCTAAAGGTCGCAATGTTGTACTCGAAAAGAAATTCGGTGCTCCTTCCGTTACAAAGGATGGTGTTACCGTTGCAAAAGAGATCGAACTGGAAGACCCCATCGAGAACATGGGCGCCCAGATGGTAAAAGAAGTTGCTTCCAAAACAGCTGACATCGCTGGTGACGGAACGACTACCGCTACTGTACTGGCTCAGGCGATCATCGGCGAAGGTCTGAAGAACGTCGCAGCCGGCGCAAATCCCATGGATCTGAAACGTGGTATCGACAAAGCTGTTGAAAAGGTTGTAGCCAACCTGGGCGCACAGTCGCAGACCATCGGCAACGACAAGAACAAGATCGAACAGGTCGCTTCCATCTCTGCCAATAATGACGGCACCATCGGCAAGCTCATCGCCCAGGCTTTTGGCAAGGTCGGTAAAGAAGGTGTTATCACGGTTGAAGAAGCAAAAGGCACCGATACTACGGTTGACGTGGTAGAAGGTATGCAGTTCGATCGCGGTTATATCTCCCCTTATTTCGTGACCAACAGCGAAAAAATGGAAGCAGAACTGCAGAACCCTTATATCCTCATCTATGACAAGAAAATCTCTGCCATGAAGGATATCCTGCACATCCTCGAAAAGGTTGCGCAGAGTGGCCGTCCTCTGCTGATCATCGCTGAAGATCTCGAAGGTGAAGCACTGGCTACGCTCGTAGTGAACAAGCTGCGCGGCACCATCAAGGTGGCAGCTGTCAAGGCTCCCGGCTTTGGTGATCGCCGCAAGGAAATGCTCCAGGACATCGCTATCCTCACAAAGGGTATCGTGATCAGCGAAGAGCAGGGTTACAAGCTGGAAGGCGCTGACCTCAGCTATCTTGGTACAGCAGCTTCCGTAACCATCGACAAGGACAACACAACAGTTGTAGGTGGTAAAGGCAAGAAGGAAGATATCGCAGCCCGCGTCAACCAGATCAAGGCTCAGATCGAATCTACTACTTCCGATTACGATAAGGAAAAATTACAGGAACGTCTCGCCAAGCTCAGCGGCGGTGTAGCAGTATTGTACATCGGTGCAGCTACCGAGATCGAAATGAAGGAAAAGAAGGATCGTGTCGATGACGCTCTGCATGCAACCCGCGCTGCTGTTGAAGAAGGCATCGTTCCCGGTGGTGGTGTCGCTTACATCCGCGCCGTAGAATCCCTCGAAAAGCTGAAAGGCCTCAACGAAGACGAAACTACAGGTATCGCTATCGTGAAACGCGCTCTCGAAGAACCCCTTCGTCAGATCGTTGCCAACAGCGGTCTCGAAGGCAGCATTATCGTTCAGAAAGTGAAGGAAGGCAAAGCAGACTTCGGCTTCAATGCACGCACTGAAGTATTCGAAAATCTGCTGAAGGCTGGTGTGATCGACCCTACAAAGGTTACTCGCATCGCCCTCGAAAATGCAGCTTCTATCGCCGGCATGTTGCTGACCACTGAGTGTGTCATCGCAGACAAGCCTAAGAAAGAAGAAGCACATGCTCATCCTGGTGGCGCACCTGGAATGGGTGGAATGGACTACTAAGATATTCCATGATAATAAGGAAAAGGCCCCGTTTTATACGGGGCCTTTTCTTTTGCTATACCCCCAATCCATGCTGTCTTCCGTCTCGTAAATAGAGTATAAAACCCCTTCTTTGTTCCCGGTTAAGCTCATATTAGGATTGATGGCAATTTCCCTTTTCTGGGGCGTTTCCCCCCATCTGGCCTGCCAAAAAAGCAGCCTGATGCCTGTGGACGCAGACGCCTCCGGTGCACCGCCTCCGACCGCCGGGGCTGGTTCATCTGCCGACACTACCCGCCTCCGGATGCTGGCGCTTGGGGACTCCTATACCATCGGTCAGTCGGTATCGGAGATGGACCGCTATCCTGAGCAACTTGTCAAAAAGCTTTGTACAAACGAGCATA
>DASYEB010000018.1:0-119159 GCA_036499285.1 Puia sp.
TGGTTAATGGTATTTGATTAGTGCAGCCCCGCTTTGGCGGGGCTTTTTTTGTGCCAAAATTTGGTTTTTGCCTATATTTTTTTGATTATGTGCGTATGCGGTGTTGGTTTTCTGCGTATTTGCTGCTGATTTCCTGCGTATACCCAGCGCTGGTCTCTTCTAATGTAATCTAAGAAAAAACCCCAGGCTTTGGGGGCCCGGGGCGAATGGTTACTATTATTTAATCTACAGGTTTAAGCTTCGGCCATATCAGGGATAGCCTGTACTTTATAGTCACCTGCATCCAATTTCTTTTTGGTGGCCCGGAATGCTTCCAGTGTCTTTTGGATGTCCTCGTCGGTATGAACGGCTGTCGGTACCAGGCGATAGATGATGTGTCCTTTCGGGATAACGGGATAGACCACGATCGAGCAGAAGATGTTGTGATTTTCCCTCAGGTCCATAACCATGGCGGTAGCTTCGGGTACGTCTCCCTTCATATAGACGGGGGTTACGGGGGAATCGGTCTTGCCGATATCGAAACCGCTGTCTCTCAAGCCCTTTTGCAGTTTGTTCACCACATCCCAGAGTTTTTTACGCATTTCGGGTTTTGTCCGAAGCAGCTCGAGCCTTTTCAGGTTGCCGATGGTGATGGGCATTGGAAGGCTTTTGGCAAAGATCTGGGAGCGGGTGTTGTAACGGATATAGTCAATGATGGCTTTGTCTCCGGCCATGAAACCGCCGATGGAAGCCATAGATTTGGCGAAAGTGGAGAAGTAGAGGTCGATGTCGTCCTGTACACCTTGTTCTTCGCCGGCGCCGGCTCCTGTTTTGCCGAGGGTGCCGAAACCGTGTGCGTCATCGACGAGCAGGCGGAATTCGTATTGTTTTTTCAGGGCGGCAATCTCTTTCAGTTTGCCCTGGTCGCCGGCCATGCCGAAAACGCCTTCTGTAATGACGAGGATACCGCCTCCGTTCTGTTTCTCGATGAGGGCGGTGGCGCGTTGAAGCTGTTTTTCACAATCTTCAACATCGTTGTGCTTAAATACGTAGCGGTGACCGGGGTGAAGACGGAGTCCGTCGATGATACAGGCGTGGCTTTCGGCGTCATAGACGATGACGTCGTGGCGGCCGCAGACGGCGTCGATGGCGCTCATGATGCCCTGGTATCCGTAATTGAACAGCGTGGCGTCCTCCTTTTTTTCAAAGGCGGCCAGTTCGTTCTCTAATTGTTCGTGATAGTTGCTGTTTCCGCTCATCATACGGGCGCCCATGGGGGCTGCCATGCCGAATTTGGCGGCGGCTTCTGCGTCGACCTTACGTACCTCGGGATCATTTGCGAGACCAAGATAGTTGTTGAGACTCCAAACTATCTTCTCTTTACCGCGGAAATTCATTCTGCTGCCAATTTCTCCTTCCAATTTTGGGAAGGCGAAGTATCCGTGCGCGCGTTCCCTGTGTTGACCTATTGGTCCGTTGTGCTTGACTAATTTTTCAAAGATATCTGCCATATTATGAAATTATTAAGGTTCATATTGCCGCAAAAATAACGCATTTGACGTTGCCTCATCCAATACTTTTGCGCAAAATTTTGCTTAATGAGAAAGATCCTCGCTGGCGGCGTCCCCTGTTTTTTATTGCTGCTATTGTTGGCAGCCTGTCAACCCAAACATTCTGCTACGGTTGCAAGACCCAGGCTGGTGGTGGGTATCGTGGTAGATCAAATGCGCTGGGACTACCTGTATCGCTACTATGACCGGTATTGTGAAGGCGGGTTTAAACGGTTGATGCATCACGGCTTCAGCTGTGACAATACGATGATCAATTATCTTCCGGCTTTTACTGCGGTGGGGCATACCTGCATCTTTACGGGTAGTGTTCCGGCATTCAGCGGTATCAGCGGGAATGACTGGGTGGAGCAGGCTACCAATCAGCGGATGTATTGCACGGATGACAGCACGGTGAAGGGGGTGGGTGCGCAGGACCCGGAATCAAAAGAGGGCAAGATGTCGCCGCGGAATCTGCTGGTGTCTTCGATCACTGATGAGATGATGATGGCGGATAATTTCAGGTCGAAGGTGGTGGGGGTTTCGCTGAAGGACCGGGCGGCTATATTGCCTGCGGGGCATACGGCTACAGGGGCCTTTTGGCTGGAGGATTCTACGGGCAATTTTATTACGAGCAGCTATTATATGACGCGTCTGCCGGGCTGGGTGGATTCCTTTAACAGGAAAGGTTATGTGGCGCAGTATATGAAGGGGGGCTGGCATACGCTGTATCCCCGCAGTACCTATGGCCAGAGTGATACGGACGATCAGCCTTATGAGGGGAAGTTCAAGGGGGACAGTACGACGGCTTTTCCGCATAATCTGGATTCTTCCTATAAGGTGGCGAAGAACAGTTTCAGGACAACGCCTTTTGGGAATACGATCACGCTGGATTTTGCCAAAGAAGCGGTAACCGGCTATGAGCTTGGGAAGGACGGCTTTACGGATTTTTTGACTATCAATTGTGCTTCAACGGATTATGTCGGACACCAGTTTGGTATTAATGCCATCGAGATAGAGGATACCTATCTGCGGCTGGACAAGGAACTGGAAGACTTTTTTTCCTTTTTGGATGAGAAGGTGGGGAAGGATCAGTATACGGTATTTTTGACGGCTGACCATGGCGCTGCGCATGCCGTTTGGTACTCGCAGAATCATGATATTCCGGCCGATTACTTTAACACTTCCGCTCTGGTCGATGGGTTGAATGGCGAGCTCGGGAAGCAGTTTCATGCGGCGGGCATCGCGGATACCTGTTCGAACTACCAGATCACTTTTTCGCAGAAGGTTTTGAGGGAGCATAAGCTGGACATGAACGCTGTCAAGAAGGCCTCCATTGAATGGCTGAGCCAGCAGCCGGGGGTGGAATATGCTATTGATCTGTCGAAGGTGGGAGAATCGCCTGTCGCCGAGCCGGTCCGGAGTATGGTGATGAATGGGTATTATGCACGCCGGAGCGGACCTATCCAACTGATACTCAATCCGGGATGGTTTGAAGCGAGTAAGAAAACGGGGACCACGCATGGGACATGGAACCCCTATGACACGCATATTCCGTTGTTGTTCATGGGTTGGGGGATCCATCCGGGACGTACGAACCAGGTGGTTTATATGACTGATATTGCGCCGACTTTGGCGGCTCTTTTGCATATACAAATGCCAAATGGGTGCGTGGGGAAGCCGATACAGGAGGTGTTGAGAAAGTAAGTTGCGGCGATGGCGGAGGTGGAAGGGTTGAGTGCGGCGCCACATGGAAGGGTTGAGTGCGGCGCCACATGGGTGGAATAGGTATCGATTTGCGAAACTGGGTTTCGATATCCGTAAAAACGGGGAAAACGTTGGGAATTTCCGCCTAATTAGCGGACTTTTGCAGTTAGAAATTGGCGTAGTCAGGTAAATTTCCAATTTCGGAAGCGGATTGCTTAACTCTTGGGTTGGTAATTTGTTATAAACGTAAAAGAAAACAACATGATTACAGTATCGCCTAACGCAAAAGAATATATCGCACAGCAGATGTCTGCACAGCAGGCTGCTCCTGAGACCTTTATACGGGTAGGGGTGAAGAGTGGGGGGTGTTCAGGCCTGGAATATAAGCTTGATTTCGACACGATACAGAAGGAAGGAGATCAGATCTTCGAGGATAAGGGGGTGAAAGTGGTTGTGGATATGAAGAGTTTGCTTTACCTGTATGGTACTGAGCTGGATTATTCCGGTGGGTTGAATGGTAAAGGATTGACTTTCAATAATCCCAATGCTTCGAGGACCTGCAGTTGCGGGGAGAGTTTCTCGGTTTAGGTTGGTGGAAAGAGTTAAAGTATCTTGCGTTCTGTAATTCACGCATAAAGAAGTACGATTATCACGATTATATGGCCAACGACAACGAAATAATTGATAATATAGCCAACAAGGAGTATGAGTTCGGGTTTGTTACGGACATCGAGATGGACGTGGCGCCGGCGGGGCTTAACGAGGATACGATCCGTTATATCTCCGCGAAGAAGAACGAGCCGGATTGGTTATTGGATTGGAGATTGAAGGGTTTGCAGGCTTTCGGGAAGCAAAAATTGCCGGAATGGCAGAATTTTAAGCTGCCGAAGATCGATTTTCAAAAGATCTCCTATTATGCTGCGCCAAAGAGCAAGAAGAAGTATGACAGTCTTGACCAGGTCGATCCTGAGCTGCTGGCGACCTTTGCAAAGCTGGGTATTCCGCTGAACGAGCAGAAGGCGTTAGCTGGGGTAGCCGTGGACGTGGTTTTTGACAGTGTCAGCGTAGCAACCACCTATAAAGAGAAATTAAAAGAGCTGGGGATCATCTTTTGCAGTTTTGGAGAAGCTGTAAGGGAGCATCCTGAGCTGGTGAAGAAATATGTCGGTTCGGTGGTGCCTCATTCCGACAATTTATTTGCGGCGCTGAATGCGGCTGCTTTTTCCGATGGTTCTTTTGTATATATCCCCAAGGGCGTCAGATGCCCGATGGAATTGTCGACCTATTTCCGGATCAATACAGAGAATACGGGTCAGTTCGAACGAACGCTGATCATTGCCGACGAAGGCAGTTATGTCAGCTACCTGGAGGGTTGTACGGCTCCCATGCGGGATGAGAATCAGCTGCATGCTGCCGTTGTGGAGCTGATCGCGCTGGAGAATGCGGAGATAAAATATTCGACCGTCCAGAACTGGTATCCGGGGGATAAGGACGGAAAGGGCGGGATCTACAATTTTGTAACGAAGAGAGGCATCTGTAAGGGCGCTAATGCCAAGATCTCGTGGACCCAGGTCGAGACGGGTTCTGCCATCACCTGGAAATATCCAAGCGTTATTTTGCAGGGGGATAATTCCACGGGGGAGTTTTATTCTGTGGCTGTCACCCGGAACAAGCAGATCGCCGACACGGGCACCAAGATGTATCATATCGGGAAGAATACCCGTAGCCGGATCATCTCGAAGGGGATCTCGGCGGGCCAGGGGCAGAATAGTTACCGGGGCCTGGTGCAGATAGGTCCGAAGGCAGATGCGGCGAGGAATTTCACACAGTGCGATTCCTTACTGATCGGGGATCAGTGCGGAGCGCATACTTTTCCTTATATCGAGTCGAAGAATAATACGGCGACGGTGGAGCATGAGGCGACGACTTCCAAGATCGGCGAGGACCAGATCTTTTATTTGAATCAGCGGGGCATTGACTCTGAGAAGGCGGTGGCGCTGATCATTAACGGGTATGCGAGGGAGGTGTTGAATCAGCTGCCGATGGAGTTTGCGGTTGAGGCGCAGAAGTTGTTGTCGATAACGCTTGAGGGGAGTGTGGGATAATTTAATAAATACTAAGACCAATATAATAGAATGCTGATCATTAAAAATTTACACGCTGAGGTTGAGGGAAAGCAGATCCTGAAAGGGTTGAACCTGACGGTGAATGCCGGGGAAGTACATGCGATAATGGGACCTAACGGGGCCGGCAAGAGCAGTCTGGCTTCGGTGCTGGCTGGCAAGGAGAATTATGAAGTTACCGAGGGAGAAGTCATTTTTGAAGGGAAGAACCTGTTGGAGATGTCGCCTGAGGTAAGGGCGAGAGAGGGTGTCTTTCTGGCGTTTCAATATCCGATAGAGATACCGGGTGTATCCAATATCAACTTTCTGAAGACGGCACTGAGCGAGATCAGGGCGTATAAGAATCTGCCTCCGCTGGATGCGAAGGGGTTTCTGCAGTTGTCGAAGGAAAAGCAGAAGCTGGTGGAGTTTGATGCCAAGCTGGTGAACCGTTCGCTGAACGAAGGGTTTTCCGGTGGTGAGAAGAAGCGGAATGAGATATTTCAGCTGGCGATGCTGGAGCCGTCCCTTTCTATCCTTGATGAAACGGATTCCGGTCTGGATATCGACGCATTGCGGATCGTGAGTAAAGGGGTGAATAAGCTTCGCTCGGAGAAGAATGCTTTTATTATTATCACGCATTATCAACGATTGCTCGAATATATCGTTCCTGACTTTGTACATGTGCTGTACAATGGCCGTATTGTGAAGTCGGGTACGAAAGAGCTGGCGCTGGAATTAGAGGAGAAGGGGTATGACTGGCTTAAGGAGCAGGAGCCTAGTGAGTCGGCGGCGACCGTGTAGGGCCGCGCTGTCAGGGCATGGTGCTTTGTGCCGTTGAAGGCCGGGTGAGAGTAGGGCTTTATTAATCAAATTGATCTATGACATCGCAACAGGATATACCTTTATTTGAGGAGGTCGTCAAAGGTTATAAGACTTTGTCGGCTTCGGGCGCGGATTCGGAGAGCAGTGATGTTCGCCGGGCCCGTCAGTTGGCGTTTGACCAGTTTCGCGTGCTGGGTTTTCCTTCAATCAGGAACGAGGATTGGAAGTATACGAATATCACCCGCTTTTTAAAAGATGAGTTTGCGCTGGATGGTTTGTTGCTCGGCGATAAAGCAGTCGTGAAAGCTCCTGCAGGTCTGTTGAAGAAGGCGACTATTCCGGGACTGGATTGTTACCAGGTCGTGCTGGTGAATGGAGTTTGGGATGGGAAGGTGAATGGTGGAGAGCTGCCGAAGGGAATCAGTCTTTACCCGGTAGCTGAGGCGCTGAAGAATCCGGGTGTTTCGGGAGTTTTTGAGAATGGAAAATGGGGTAATCAGCCTTTTGCCAATCTGAATACAGCACTTTTTACCAACGGATTGTATATTGAAGCGGCGGCTGGTGCGGTGATGGAGAAGCCTTTGCATGTCGTCCATCTCTATACGGGTGACCGGAATCTGCTGGTTCAGCCCCGTCATGTATGGGTAGCGGGCCGCAATGCAGAACTTTCGGTGATCGAGTCGGTACTGTCGTCTACGGGTGAGACGAAGATCTGGGTTAACAGCCTTACAGAAATAATTGCCAATGTCGATGCAAAATTAGATCACGTGGTGATCCAGACCGCGTCAGCAGGGGTGAGGCTGGTACAGCATACGACGGTGCGTCAGAAGAAACAAAGTCTTTACAACAACTATACTTTTACGCTGCCTGGCGCCGAGCTGGTCCGCAATGACCTGCAGGCCCGGCTGGAAGAGGATCATACGGAAACACATTTGTATGGTCTTTATCTTGCCGCAGGCGGTCAGCTGATAGACAACCATACATTGGTCGATCATCAAAAGCCGCATTGTTACAGCAATGAGCTGTATAAGGGGGTTTTGCTCGAGCAGTCGACGGGGGTTTTCAACGGCAAGGTGTATGTGCACAAGGATGCACAGAAGACCAATGCCTTTCAGCAAAACAATAACCTGGTGATCAGCAAGAAGGCGACGATCGACTCGAAGCCCGAGCTGGAGATATTTGCCGATGACGTGAAGTGCAGTCATGGTTCGACCGTGGGTCAGTTCAGTGAGGATGCACTTTTTTATCTTCGGGCCCGTGGTCTTGGGGAAGAAACGGCGAAGGCTTTACTGATCAACGCTTTTGCTTTCGATGTTACCCAAAAGATAAAGAACAAAGCTGTCGAGACATATGTTAATGATCTGATCAGCTATCATATTCCCAGTTCAACGCAAGCCTGATAATGACAGAGACAATTACGATAGGGGAGAGCCGCCGCCCGAATGGAGAAAGTCGAAAGCTCGATATTGAAAAGATCCGGAGAGATTTTCCGATCCTGGAGCAGACCGTTTACGGCCATCCCCTGGTGTACCTGGACAATGCAGCGACGACGCAGAAACCCACCGCTGTACTGAAGGCGATGGATGAATATTACAACACGATCAACAGCAATGTACACCGCGGTGTCCATCACCTCAGCCAGCTGGCTACCGATGCCTATGAGGATGGACGCAGGAAGGTGGCTGAATATATCAATGCGCAGCATACCCACGAGGTGATCTTTACACGGGGTACGACAGAGTCGATCAACCTGGTTGCGGCCTGTTTTGGCAAGAAGTTTCTGAAGGCGGGTGATAGTATCCTGGTCTCGGGAATGGAACATCATTCGAATATCGTTCCCTGGCAGATGATTGCCGAGGAGAGAGGGGCGAAGCTGAAAGTTATTCCGATCGATGAGAATGGCGAGCTGGTGCTGGATGAATTGGAGAGTTTACTGAAAGGAGTGAGGATGGTGGCGTTTAATTACGTGTCGAATGCGCTGGGCACGATCAATCCTGTAAAGGAGATCGTCACAGCGGCTCATCGTCAGGGGATACCTGTGCTGCTGGATGCCGCGCAGGCTGTTCAACATATGGAAGTGGATGTCCGGGACCTGGACGTCGATTTTCTGGCGTTTTCGAGTCACAAGCTGTATGGTCCTACGGGGTTTGGGATCCTTTATGGAAAAGAGGAATGGCTGAATAAGCTGCCGCCTTACCAGGGTGGGGGTGAGATGATCAAGACGGTGACATTTGAAAAAACAACTTACAACGATCTTCCTTATAAATTCGAAGCGGGCACGCCGGATATGGCCGGAGCCGTAGGGCTTGGTGCTGCTATCGATTATGTCCGGGCGCTGGGTCTTTCCAATATCCAGCATGCCGAGCATGAACTGATGGTGTATGCGATGGATGCGATGAGCGGGATCGATGGATTGCGGTTTATCGGGAGTCCTGATGCCTCGCGCAGAGCCGGGGTGATCTCCTTTTTAGTGGGGAGTATTCATCCTTTTGATCTTGGGGAGTTGCTGGATAAGCAGGGAATTGCTGTGAGGACGGGTCATCATTGTGCGCAGCCGGTGATGGACAGGTATTGTATACCCGGAACGGTGCGGGCGTCGATGGCGGTGTATACGAATACGGTTGATATCGACAGATTAGTTGCGGGGATCCGGAAGGCCGTGACTTTATTAGGATAATATGACGATCCAGGAACAACAGGACGAGATTATAGCCGACTTCGAGTATCTCGGCGAATGGATGGATAAATACGAGTACATCATCCAACTGGGAAAGGAACTTCCTCTCATCGAAGATCAATACAAAACAGACGGGAATCTTATTCGGGGCTGCCAGTCGAGAGTGTGGCTGCACGTGGATTATATTGACGGCAAGTTGGTTTTTACTGCGGATAGTGATGCGGTTATTACCAAGGGGCTGATCAGTCTCGTGATAAAAGTTTTGTCTGGTCATACGCCGAAGGAGATCGCGGCGGCGGAGATTACTTTTATCGATGCCATCGGGCTTAGCAGTCATCTTTCGCCGACGAGGTCGAATGGGTTGTTGTCGATGGTGAAACAAATTAAGTTATATGCGCTGGCTTACCAGGCTAAATCGATACAGCAATGAGCAATTTATTAAATGATGAAGAGGTTCCGGCGGCGGGTGGTGGTGATGAGACTGCTGCGAGTGGCGATGTTGCGGGTGGTGGTGATGAGACTGCTGCGAGTGGCGATGTTGTGGGTGGTGGTGATGCGGAGGTGGATCCTGCGGAGCTGCGTGACCGCATCGAAGAGACTTTGCGGACGGTTTTTGATCCGGAGATACCGGTGAATATTCTTGACCTGGGTCTTGTGTACGAAATAAAGATCGAAGATAGTGGTAAGGTAAAGGTCACTATGACACTTACTGCTCCGGCCTGTCCTGTGGCCGGTGATATTGTAGCTGAGGTGCAGCAGAAGACGGAGGCGCTGGAAGGCGTCACGGATTGTCATGTTCAGCTCACTTTCGATCCGCCCTGGACGAAAGAAATGATGACGGAAGAGGCCAAGCTGGAGCTTGGATTTTTCTAAGATCGGATGTTAAAATAATAAATGTCGTTTTAACATTTCCGACATCGATTGCGTAGATTCCCCTCCAAAAGCAGGATGCAGCAGGATAGTTCGGGCAGGCAGTTTTTTTATTTTTAATTGTTGCTTAAACGGTTACTTGCCATGTATGACTGCTTTACTTGTCCTGCTCCTGGCCTTATTGGCGTGTCTATGGACTTAATGGTCCAAACTTATTTTAGTAGATCCTCTCTCTCATCTCATTGCAGATTGTGGCTGGCAGGCCGTTGCGGCAATAATTTATCATCAAACACTTGCCGCCATGAATTTCTTCCAACCAAAACAATGGGTTTTTCTTTTTATCACTGCCGTTTTGCTTATTGGTACGGTATCAGCCCAAAAGGCGCCGCCGCGCGGTGAGCGTGGGGAAGCCGGAAAAGAGTATTTATTACAGGGAAAAGTAACGGATGATGCCGGTCAGGGCATAGCCGGAGCAAGTATTATGGTCAAAGGTTCGAGAAGTGCCGTCACTTCTGACGCCGGAGGGGCGTTTGCTATCCGTGTGCGTGAGAAGGCTGTGCTTGTCATATCCTACATCGGCTTCCTGGACAAGGAAATCACTGCCAGTGGAAACAATCTCACTATCGGGTTGGTCAAGGGTGATAAGTCGATGGATGATGTCGTGGTAATCGGTTATGGCACGCAGAAGCGGCAGAATGTTACGGCTGCTGTTGCCACGATGGATACGAAGAGTATCCAGGAGAAGCCGATCACGCGTATTGACCAGGCGATGATAGGGCAGATGGCCGGGGTCCAGGTCCGTCAGCAGTCAGGGATGCCGGGACAGGGCTTTACGCTGCTGGTCCGCGGAACGGGGTCAATAAGTGCGGGAACCGAGCCGCTGTATGTCATCGATGGTTTCCCATTGGATGTCTCCAGTCAGAATACCGCCGGTGGTTTTTCGAACGGCAATCCGCTGAACAATCTCAACCCCGATGATATTGAAAGTCTCCAGGTGCTGAAGGATGCTGCTGCGGGCGCCATTTATGGTTCGCGTGCGGCTAATGGCGTCGTGCTGATCACGACCAAGCGAGGTCAGATCGGCAAGACGAGGCTGGCTGTCAATGCCAATGCTGGTGTCAGCCAGGCCGCGAAGAAGCTGGATGTGCTGAGCTCGCAGGAGTGGGTTGACCTGGCCACTGAGCTGGAAAATTATAAATGGGTGAACTCGGCGACTACGGGCAGAACGGCTGATCAGACGATAGCTCAGCGCCGGGCTATCCTTGGTCTTGCTCCCAATGTATATAATGCGACCTATATGCCTGATGCCCGCTGGTCCCAGCCGGGTCATCCGGGTGTGGAATATGTGAACTGGCAGGATTCGGCTTTTCGTACGGCTCCCTTCCAGAACTATGAGGTGTCGGCCAGCGGCGGATCGGATAATGTCAGGTATTTTGTTTCGGGTAATTATCTGAACCAGGCGGGTGTCCTGCTCAATACGGGATATACCAACTATAGCGCGAGGGCCAATGTGGAGGTGAACGTCGCAAAACGTTTCAAACTCGGATTCAACCTGGCGCCTACCTATTCGGTCATCCAGGCTCCGAGCGCGGAAGGTAAGGACAACCAGCTGGCGCACTTATATAACATGATCCCGGTCGTGGAAGACAGCGCGGGGATGAACAGCGGTGCGGGTAAGAATGCCGTCTATGGCTGGGCTACCTCGAGCGTGAGTCCTGTGGCGTATCTCAACAATGTTATCTCCAAGGTGAAGACGACCCGGATATTGTTTACTACCTATGGAGAATACCAGATCCTGAACGGACTTACTGCGCGGAGCACTTTTAACTTTGATCAATCCAACCAGACTACGAAAGGATATATCTCGGACTATGTAGCGGGCAATATTACCGATCGTCTCAACAGTCCGGGCAAGGATGCTTCGGGTTCGTACAACGGATTCACCAAACAGAATTTTGTAAATGAGAATACGCTGAATTTCAACAGGACCTTTCATGAAGATCATAATGTGAATGTCGTCGCGGGTGTCTCTTACAGCTATGTGCACCTCGAGAATTTTACGCTGAAGACGGCGGGCGGATATGCCAATGACCTTTTGAATACATTGAACAATGCGATTCCCAGCACAGCGGGGGTGACGGTGACGGGTAATACGACCGAGAGCAATAATACGCTGTTCTCCTATTATTCCCGGGCGCAGTACAGCTATATGGGCAAATATCTTTTCTCTGCCTCTATTCGCAGGGATGGTTCTTCCCGTTTTGGAAAGCTGAACCAGTATGGTACTTTCCCTTCCTTGTCGGTAGGCTGGCGGGTTTCGCAGGAAGCTTTTATGCGCAGTATCGACTTTATCAACGACCTGAAGCTACGGTTTAGCTATGGCCGTTCGGGCAATAACAATATCGGGGATTATGGCGCCATTCCAACGCTGAATGCGGCCAACTATAGTTTTGGCGGGAGTGCCGCGGCGGCGGTGAC
The DNA here is from genome assembly GCA_036499285.1 of Puia sp. GTDB lineage: Bacteria > Bacteroidota > Bacteroidia > Chitinophagales > Chitinophagaceae > Puia. The sequence continues at coordinate 12,186 of DASYEB010000018.1, forward strand.
GGGCCAGATCCCGAACGGGCTGCCCAATCCTCTCCTGCAATGGGAGACGTCGAATACCTATGATGCGGGTTTTGATGCTACGGTGCTGAACAACAGGATCAATATCATTTTTGACGTTTATCAGAAGAAGAATACCAATCTTCTGCTGAACGTTCCGGTCCTTGGGGCCAGCGGAGCCACTTCACAGACGCAAAACATAGGCGCTGTGCAGAACAGGGGGATCGAGCTTGGGATCGGGGCTACTGTGATTCGTTCCCGGGCCTTTCAATGGACTGTCAACGGGAATATCGCCTTCAACCAGAACAAAGTGCTTGATCTCGGTCCTTCGGGTAACCTGATCAATATCCCCAATGCCTTTGCTGCAGGGTATCCGCCTTTTCTCCTGGAAAAGGGCAAGCCGATGTATAGCTATTATATCATCAAGAATATCGGCATCCTGACGCAGGACGATATCAATAATCCCAAGGTTGCCAAGCTGGCCAAGCAGACGGTGGGAGATGAGAAATTCCTGGATCTTAACGGGGACGGGGTCATCGATGCGAGTGACCGGGTCATCGGTGGTCAGCCTACGCCTAAATATACCTGGGGCCTGACCAATAACTTCCGGTATAAGGGATGGGATCTCAGCGTGCAGACCTATGGGCAGCATGGCGGGTCCATCATGTCCTATATCGCCCGTGCCATCGACAACTCGGCTAACGGTACTGCAACTACGCTGGGGATCTGGCGCGATCGCTGGACTGCGGCCAAACAAAACTATAATGCTCCCCGGGGCAAGATCGGGCAAGCTTATACTACCCCTTATACAACATCCGACTGGGTGTATTCCACGAATTTTTTACGGATACAAAGCATAACGCTGGGTTATAATCTGAAGCCTTTGATAAAGTCCGGTGTAATCAGCGGGGCACGGGTCTACGCTTCGATCCAGAACTGGTTTGGATGGGATAAGTATAAAGGGGGTGTGAATCCTGAGGCGCAGAATACGAATATTACTACCGGTACTTATCCGTTGCCGGGGGATTATGGCGCGATGCCGTTGAACAAGTCCGCGGTATTAGGTATCAATTTTACGTTTTAACTGCTGTGCCTTTTGGTGCACATTACTCTAAATTTTTTTCTAATGAGAACGATAAAATATAGTACGATAGGTTGTTTGATCCTGGGTTTAGTGCTGGCTGCCTGTAGCAAACAGCTGAACCAGCAGCCGCCTTCCAGCATTACGACGACGCAGTTCTATAGCAATACGAACGATTTTACACAGGCCGTGACAGGCGTATATAATCAGCTGAGGGCATATCCTGACCAGGCCTTGTGGATGGGGGAGATGCGTTCGGACAATATCAATGCGGCTTCTGATGGTAACCGGGACTGGCAGGGTATCAATGATTTTTCGCCGAACCTTACGGCGGTGACCTTTGTCAATACTGGCTGGGACAATAATTTTAATGGCATTTACAATGCGAACAGTGTGTTAGATAATCTGGCTGCCAAGGGCGCGAATGTGACCGATCCGACCCTGCGTGCGCGTTTCGGTGCGGAATGTCATTTCCTGAGGGCCTTCTATTATTTTCAACTGGTAAGATTATATGGCGGGGTCCCGATCATCGATCATGTGATGTCTTCGTCTGATGTAGCGAAGGTAAAGAGAAGCCCGGTATCGGATGTCTACAAGCTGATAATCTCCGATCTGCAGAAGGCTATCGATAGTCTGCCTGCCAGCTATACGGGTGCGGATGTCGGTCGTGCAACTTCACTTGCTGCCAAGGGGCTTTTGGGGCTTGTCTACCTGACGCGTTCGGGTCCTGTTTATGCGGGTGTCGACGGGCCTACGCAGGGTTCCAATGAATGGGATCTGGCGCTGGCGCAGTTCAATGATATTATCAATAGCGGTAAGTTTACGTTTGGTGCCAGCTATCCTGCCATTTTCTCTTATACCGGTGAGAACAACCCGGAGGTCATCTTTGATGTTCAGTATATGAGCACCAATAATGGGGCGGATTTTCCCAGTCAGCTGACGCCGTTGGGTTACTGGGGCGGGGTTGGTATATCGGGGACGTATAGCAATGGATATGGCAGCTGTACCTTTGATATCTCGAAGAACCTGCGGGCTTCCTATCTGAACAGTGCTGCGGGGGCTGTGGATGTAAGGGATACCTTTAATATCCAGTTCAAATACAATACTACCACGGCTGCGCCGATCCAGACGGATACTTCCGATCCTTTTATCAAGAAATATATCAATATCACCAAGCGGGGTACAGACTATAAAGACTGGCCGATCAATTTTATCGTCATGCGTTACACCGATGTGCTGATGATGAAGGCCGAGTGTATCCTGAATGGAGCTACGAGCGGCGGCACCGCAGCGGATGCGCTGGCTATTGTCAACCAGGTGAGACAGCGGGCTGGTGTGCCGGCATTGGCGAGTGTGGATATGCCTGCGTTGATGGAAGAGCGACGCCGGGAGTTTCTGGGCGAGGGGCTTCGCTGGAATGACCTGGTGAGGGAGGGGATGGCGGTAACGACGATGAATAACTGGGTCGCGGGTGATTCGTTAACGAATGTTGCTACGGTGGTCCCGCAGTATGTTATCTATCCTGTTCCGACGGCGGAGATACTGGCTGCTTCGGGGTTGTATACACAGAATGGCGGGTATCATTAATAAAATCGTTTTTTATGAAGAATATTTGTTTTGCAACGTTATTTGGGGGATCGGTGCGAGGAGGGGTATTTGCGGCATCTTTTGGGGGATTAGTGCGGGGAGGGGTATTTGCGGCGTTTTTTGTTGTGTCGGTGACGGCCGCGATGCTTGGGCCGGTAACGGCTGTGAAGGCGCAGCCGTTGGCAGAGACGGGTCCTAAGAAAGAGATGCCACCGGAGTGGATCGACCAGGATACGCATCACAAGGTGGTGCGGTTGTCGCGCAAGGATGGCAACAATCTTAGTTTTTATTTTCACAACAATCCTTTTATCGGGGAGAAGATGATCTTTTATAGTACCGATGACGGGGGCAAGCAGCTGTATACGGTCGATCTGAGGAATCTGAAGCTGCAGCGGGTGAGTCAGGCGACGGGGAATGCGGAGATCGTGGGGCATCGCAGCAATAGTGTGTATTACCAATCTCATGACACCGTATTTGCTACCAGTGTGGCGACGGGTAAGACGCGGCTGATCTATGTCTTTCCTGCTGACTTCAAGGCGACTATTTCGACGCTGAATGCGGATGAGACCTTACTCGCCGGTGTGAAGGCTACCGACGAGCAGCGGGAGATCTCGCGGAAGTACCCGGAGAAGCATGATTATTTTGACCGCATCTTTGACGCGCATCTGCCGAATACGCTGTTTACGATAAATATAAAAACCGGCAAGGTTACGCCAATCCATACGGAGAATACCTGGATCGGGCATGTGCAGTATTCACCGACGGACCCTGATCTGCTGATGTTCTGTCACGAAGGGCCCTGGCAGAAGGTGGACAGGATCTGGACCATCCGGATGAAGTCGGGCGCCGTTAGATTGATGCACAAGCGGACGGTCGAGAATGAGATCGCGGGACATGAGTTCTTTAGCCCGGATGGCAAGACGATTTATTTTGACTGGCAGATACCAAAGGGGCAGACCTTTTATCTTGGAGCTGTGGATGTGGAGACGGGTGTGGAGAAGAAGTATGCGATGACCCGTGATGAGTGGTCGATCCATTTTAATGTATCTTCCGACCAGAAGCTGTTTTGCGGAGACGGCGGGGATGCGGGGCAGGTTGCGAAGGCCAGGGATGGAAGGTGGATCTATCTTTTTCGCCCGGAGGGGGACCGTTTCGTGTCGGAACGTCTTGTCAATATGAAGGATCAATATTATAAACTGGAACCAAATGTACATTTTTCACCGGACGGGAAATGGGTTGTATTCCGCGCGAATTTTGAAGGGAAGGAAGAGGTTTATGCCGTGGAGTGTAAGAGGTCTTAGCACTTTACTTTTTTTATATTTTTTTAGCGGGGTCATGGCGCAGAGCGGGCCTGCGGCGGCTGGTCGTGGAGCCGCGGCTGCTGGTCGCGGGGTGGCTGCTGGTGGCGGGGTGGCTGCGGCTTCGGTGGGATGGCCGGTGATCACGGAACAGACGAAACCGTGGACGCGGTGGTGGTGGCAGGGGAGTGCTGTGGACCATGCCGATCTCAGCTGGAATATGGAGAAATATAAGGCGGCGGGTCTTGGCGGGCTCGAGCTGACGCCGATATATGGTGTAAAGGGATACGAATCTCATTTTGTCAACTATCTCTCTCCGGAGTGGATGGAATTGTTTGGCTATACGCTGAAAGAGGCGAAGCGGCTGGGTTTGGGGCTTGATATGTCTACCGGTACGGGCTGGCCTTTCGGGGGCGGGCCGCTGATTGATTCTACTTATGCTTGTAAGGAATTATTCTCCCGTGTCTGGACGATGAAGGGTGGGGGGAGATTTACGGATACTGTTCGGTTTGTGCAGGAGCCTTTGGTGCATACTGATGGGCGGCAGGTTTCTATTAACGACCTGGTGGAACCGGTGTCTGCGAATAAAGATTTACAGGCGCTGGCTTTTTTCCAGGTGAGGTTTGCAAGGGTCTTGCCCTTGCAGGCCCTGATGGCGTATTCTACTTCTGGCGCGGTGGTCGATCTGACGGCGAGGGTTGGTGCGGATGGCCGGCTTGACTGGACGGCGCCTGCGGGTGGGGATTGGACTTTGTATGGGATGTTCCAGGGGATGCATGGGAAGATGGTGGAGCGGGCTGCGCCGGGGGCGGAGGGGAATGTCATCGATCATTTTTCGGCTGTGGCCCTGAAGAAATATCTGAGCCGTTTTGACACTGCGTTTTTGGGGCATTCCTTAAGTCCTTTGCGTTGTTTCTTTAACGACTCTTACGAAGTGGATGATGCCCGTGGTCAGGGGAACTGGACGCCGGGTTTCTTTGAGCTGTTTCGTCAGCATCGCGGGTATGATCTGCGGCAGCATTTGCCGGCTTTGTTTGGGAAGGGTGCTGATGCTGCGCGGGTGCTTTGTGACTACCGGGAAACGATATCCGATCTGTTGCTGGAGGAGTTTACCCGGCCGTGGGCGGACTGGGCGCATTCGAAGGGGGCGCGGATCCGGAACCAGGCGCATGGGTCGCCGGCGAATATCCTTGATCTTTATGCGGCCAGTGATATACCTGAGACGGAAGGGGGGGAGATACTCCGATATAAGTTTGGTACGTCTGCGGCGCATGTCGCGGGGAAGCGGCTTGCTTCTGCGGAGACGGTGACCTGGCTGGATGAGCATTTCCTGAGCGGGTATTCCGATGTAAAGAAGGCGCTGGATAATTATCTTTTGGGTGGTGTCAATCATATCTTTTATCACGGGACGGCTTATACGCCGAAGGATGATCCCTGGCCGGGGTGGTTGTTTTATGCGGCGGTGCATTTTACGCCGAATGATCCGGAGTGGAAGGATTTTGGGGTGTTGAATGGTTATGTGGCGCGTTGTCAGTCCTTTCTGCAGCAGGGGGCGCCGGATGAGGATGTGTTGTTGTATTATCCAATTTTTGACAGCTGGATGGATAAAGGAAATGCTTTGCTGAAGCATTATGACCGGATGGACCCGGAGTTTAGCGGGACGGGGTTTAAGGAATGTGCGCAGTGGATGTTGGGGAAGGGGTATGGATTTGATTATATTTCCGACAAACAATTGCAGGGGGTGAGGATGAGTGATGGCGGTGGTGTGAGGACGGCGAGTGGCGGCCGGTACCGGACTGTGCTGCTGCCGGATTGTAAATATATTTCTGTGGAGGCCCTGGAGCGCCTGGTGCAGCTGGCTGACAGTGGTGCGACGATATTGGTGTATAAGAAGCTGCCGGGTGGTGTTCCGGGTCTTGGGGAGCTGGAGCGGCGGAATGAGATCTTTAAGCGGCTGGCTTCAAGGACGGAAAAGTTTATGGTGGGGGATGATCTGTCGAAGTTGTTGGGTCATGCGCATGTTCGTCGGGAAAGTATGGTGGATCAGGGATTGGATTGCGTGCGCCGGACCTATGGTGACGGGTATGTTTATTTTATCGTCAATCATGGGGCGAAGGTTTTTGAAGGGAATGTGCTGCTGGCGGCTGGTGGGAAGTCAGGGGTCATTTATGATCCTATGACCGGGGCATATGGAACGGCGAAGGGGGATGCGGCTTCGGGGCTGCGGCTTCAATTGTTGCCGGGGCAGAGCTGTGTGGTGCAGACGCTGGCGCGAGGCGGAGGGAGTCGGGGCAAGGGGGCATTGGATAGGAAAGATGGTGAACTTCCTGTTTTCCCTTATTACCAGGCGGCGGGAAATGTGGTGCCATTGGAGGGAAAATGGGATGTGAAATTTTTAGATGGCGGGCCGGGGTTGCCTGCTGCGGTGACCGTGACAAAGCTGGAGTCATGGGTTACGATGCCGGGGATGACCAATTTTTCCGGGACGGCTTCCTATAGTATTTCTTTTGCCCGACCGCGGAGTGTTTCGGGACCGGGTGGTGGGGCTTCTGCGTGGTTGCTGGATCTGGGGAGGGTGAAGCAAACGGCGGAGATCTTTTTGAATGGGACTAAGATCGCGGGGTTGATCGGGCCGGATTACCGGGTGGTCATACCGGCGTCGGATATACGTGATCGGAATAAATTGGAGATTAGGGTGTCGAGCGGGATGCTTAACCGGATCGAGGATATGGATCGGAGGGGAGTGGTGTGGAAGAAGTTTTATAATACGAATTTTCCGGCTCATGAGAGGGCTAATCGCGGCGCGAATGGGTTGTTTGATGCTACGCGGCTGGCGCCGGCGGAGTCGGGGTTGATGGGGCCGGTGAGTTTGCAGCCGGTGGTGATGGAGAAGTGAGGTGAAGGGCCACGGGTGCGATGCTGCGGCTGTTGTTGATCCGATGAAACCTGAATAGAAATGAAGCAAGTTGTTTGTTATATCGTTTCGTTTTTTTTGTTGATGACTTATGCCCGTGGGCAACGGCCCGGTTTATGGCATGGGAAGCGGCGGGTGTTGCGGTATCATCCGGAGGGGACTGATTTTGTGATCGTGAATGGTAGCCGCAGATTTAACAGGGCACTTTATGGCACGAATACGGCGTTCAGGGTGGAGGCTGGTGATCTGCCTGAGTTTGCTATGTATATGCCGGGGATGGGTGGGACATTCCGGCTGGGGCTTTTGAGGGGAGAGAAGAGCCGGTGGCTGATCAATGCGGATTCTATCAGGGCGAGATACCGGCCGGGGTCGATGATCTATGAGATAAAAGATAGTTTGCTGGGGACGGGGAAACTTTTTGTGACGGTGCTGGCGTTGGCGGATGGGGAGGGGTTTGTGTTGAAGGTTAAAACGGCTGATGTTGATCCGCGGGTACGACTGGTCTGTGCATACGGTGGAGCGACGGGGAAGAAGTTTTCGCGGGACGGGGATATTGGGGCGGACCCCGAGTCGTCTTTTTATCTTGATCCGGAGTATTGTAAAGATGATCATTTTGTTATAGAGGGGAACCGGTTCTTATTGAAATATGGAGCAGGGAAAGAAATCAATGGGGTTTTTCCTGTGGGGACGAAGTTGAAGGTGGTAGATGCGGGGAAGCAGGATTTGCCCGAAAGTTTTTTAGGTGGCGAAGTGGGGGCCACGCCGGCTTTGGGAGCGGAGCTGGCAATGGGGGAGGACTTATATTTTTTGGTGAAGGGTGGAGGGAAAGGTGTTGGTGGTGCGGATAATATTGAGAAGGGTGGGGATGGTGCGGTGCCTGATTACACTGCTTTGGCGGTGGAGTTTGAAAAAGCGGAGGCGGCGAGGAAGAAGCTGACGGAGAGGGTGATCGTACATACGCCTGATCCTTTTATCAATACGTTAGGAGGAGCGCTGGGTATTGCTGCGGATGGGATCTGGGAAGACCCTTCTTATCTGCATGGTGCGGTGGCCTGGAGGCAAAGACTGCCGGCGTGGCGGGGGCCATATGTGGCTGATCCGCTTGGATGGCATGACAGAGCTCGCAAACATTTTTCCAGTTATGCCTTGTCGCAGGTGACGACACCGGCGGATGGGCCTGTTGTAGCCGATACGGCGCTGCACCTGGCGAGACAGCTGGAGAAGATGGGTACTTCTTTGTTCAGCAGCGGGTATATCTGCCGCAGTCCCGGTGGGGATATCCGTCCGCATCACTATGATATGAATCTTGTCTTTATTGATCAGTTATTAGACCATTTTTGCTGGACTGGGGACACTGCTTATGTCAGGGAGATGTGGCCGGTGATAAAACGGCATCTGGCCTGGGAGAAAAGAAATTTTGACAGCGACAATGATGGCTTATATGATGCCTACTGTTGTATCTGGGCGAGCGATGCCCTTGAATACAGCGGTGGTGGTGTGACACATTCTTCTGCGTATAATTATCGCGCGAATCTTATGGCTTCGGAGCTGGCTGCGCTGATCGGGGAAGATGGGAGGCCTTACCGGGAAGAAGCGAGCAAGATCTTAAAGGCTATCAATGCCCGGCTTTGGATGCCCGGGAAGGGTTCTTATGCGGAGTATATCGATTGGGGGACCGGTTTGTTACACCCTTCCGCAGGGTTATGGACGATTTATCACGCTATCGATTCACGTGTGTGCGATGCTTTTCAGGCCTGGCAGTCGCTGTATTATATCGATACCGATATTCCGCATATTCCTATCCGGGCGGCGGGGCTGGAGGATACTACTCTTTTTACGCTGTCTACTACGAACTGGCAGCCTTATACCTGGTCGATCAATAATGTGGTTCTGGCGGAATCTTTACATACTGCGCTGGCTTACTGGCAAGGCGGGAGAGCGGATGCTGCGTGGCCTTTATGGAAGGGGGCTTTAGTAGAAAGCATGTATCTCGGTGCAAGCCCGGGCAATTTTCAGCAGCTGTCTTTTTATGATGCGATGCGTGGGGAGTTGTACCGGGATTTTGGCGATCCGATCGGTATGGCGGCGCGCAGCCTGGTGGAAGGGTTGTTTGGGATCCGGCCGGATGCTTTACATGATACGCTGACGATTCAACCGGGCTGGCCGTTGCAGTGGGGCGCCGCTTCGCTGCATGTTCCGGATATCGATGTGGATTATAAACGGGTTGATAGGAGCGATACTTATAAGATCGTTTCGCGTTTTGGGAAGCCGATGAACCTGGTGTTGCGGTTGCGTGCGCGGAGTCCTTTGGTGAAAGGTATTACGGTGAATGGTCAGCGTGTGGTGTGGCACAGTGATGATGGAGCGATCGGGACGGCTATGCTGGAGGTGGTGGCGCCGGCATCGGTAACGGGGAAGTATGAGATCGTGGTGAGATGGGGGGATGATGCTGCGGTGAAGGAACTGAAGGATACGATGCGTGCGGTGCCAGCGAGCAGGGTTGGGTTTGTGCGGTGTAAGCAGGGGAGTTTTGCCTGGTGGAAGCCGGTTTTTTTTAGTGGGAAGGACGGGGTGAGTTTCGGCGGTAGTGTGCAAGGAGTCGGGGGTTCGGGTTTGCGGGAAACGGATCGGGTGAAAGGAGGCAGGTATGATACGATTAATTTAACTTCTTACTTTAATGATGTCGTGACGAATATTTTTAAGAATCAATACCGGTCGCCGAGGCCGGCTTCGCCGACCTTACAGTTGCCTGTCCAGGGGATAGGCAACTGGTGTTATCCGTTGGTGACGGCAAATATTGATGATGCGGGGTTGCGCAGGATTGCTGGGGGAAATGGGATTGGTGAGGGAACGATGAGAGGAGAAATGATGCTTCCGTCGGGGGTGCCGCTGGCGACGCCTTCGGGTGAGGCTGCGCGGAATGTGGTGTTTACGTCGCGCTGGGATAATTACCCGGACTCGGTTGTGGTCCCGGTTTCGGGGAATGCGGCACATGCCTGGTTTTTGTTGGCGGGGTCGACGAATCCTATGCAGAGTCATATTACAAACGGGGTTATTGTTGTCCGTTATAAAGATGGGACGGAGGATAAGCTGGAATTGGTCAATCCGACGAACTGGTGGCCGATAGAGCAGGATTATTATGAGGACGGGTTTGCGTTCAGGACGGGGGCGCCAAGGCCGATGCGGGTGTTGTTGAAGACGGGGGTGGTGATGAATGGGGGTGATAACGTGGGGATGAAGGATGGTGTAAGACGGGCGGAATGGTCGACGATAAAGGGGTTTTCGAATACGGCGATCGATGGGGGTGCGGCGACGGTGCTGGATATGGCTTTGGATAAGGGGAAAGAACTGGATCGGGTAGTGCTGAGAACGACCGCCAGTGATGTAGTGGTTGGGCTGATGAGCATGACCTTACTCCGCGAAATTGAAAAATGATCACGATGAATACCAAATTCTTGCTTTGTCTTTTTTTGCTGTCTTATTATGTTGGGATGGGGCAGGAGGCGGACCCGGGATGGGTTAAAGAGGTGGGGGCGCGTAAGATGGCGCGAGTTGGCGCCGGGGGGGTGAGTGTGAAGGTCGGGGGAGCGGTGAAGGATGGGTCTGCGCTTTCGACGCGCGCTATTCAGTTGGCCATCGACGACTGTTCGAAACGCGGCGGCGGGGTAGTCGTGTTTGAACCGGGGACTTATCTCACGGGCTCGATCTTTTTGAAGGAAGGGGTAGAGCTGAGGATCGATAAAGGCGTTGAGCTAAAAGGCAGTCAGCATTTTGAGGACTATCCGGAGATCGACACCCGTATTGCGGGTATCGAGATGAAATGGCCTGCTGCCCTGCTGAATATTATCGGGGTAAAAAATGCAGCTATCACCGGGGATGGGAAGGTGAACGCGCAGGGGAAGTTCTGTTGGGATAAGTACTGGGCGATGCGGAAGGAGTATGATGCCAAAGGATTGCGGTGGATCGTCGATTATGATGCCAAACGCGTCAGGACCTTACTTATACAAAATTCCTCCGATGTCACGGTCCGCGGGGTGCGTTTTGTGGACGCCGGTTTTTGGACAGTACAGGTTTTATATTCGAAATATGTCACGGTTGACGGCATTGTCGTCCGTAATAATGAAGACGGGCATGGGCCGAGTACGGACGGGGTCGATATCGATTCCTCTTCGTGGGTCCTTGTGGAGAACTGTGACATCGATTGCAACGATGACGATTTTTGTCTGAAGGCCGGTCGTGACTGGGATGGTCTTCGGGTCAACCGTCCTACTGAATATGTGGTGATCCGTAACTGTACGGCGCGTAAAGGAGGGGGGCTGCTGACTATCGGGAGTGAAACGTCGGGCGGGATCCGGCATGTGCTGGCTACGGATCTGACGGCAAAGGGCACCGGAAATGGCTTTCATATCAAATCTGCGACGACGCGGGGAGGGACGGTTGAGGATATTCATGTGCGCAACATCACGATGGATAGTGTTGGCAATGCCATTCTGTTTACGATGAACTGGAATCCTGCCTATAGTTACTCTACGCTTCCGGCGGGTTATAATCCTGATTCGATCCCTGCTCACTGGAAGACGATGCTGCATAAGGTAGAGCCTGCGGAGAAGGGGATCCCGCATTTCAGGGACATTTATATTTCGGGGATAAAGGTGGCCAGCGCCCGCAAGGCGATAGCTTCCACGGGTCTTGACCAGTCATTGATCAGCGGAGTGCATATCGACAATATGACGATCAATGCGGGAACAGCGGGCGAGATCAGCTTTGCAACCGATTGGCAGATAAAAGGGGTGAGCATTACGGCAAAGGATGGGACAAGGGTTCAGGTGCAGCACTCGACTGGTGTAAATTTTAATTAAGTCTTATGAAGATAGGGTTACTGGGCTTTTTGTTGTTGTGCTGTTGTGCTGGTTTTTCGCAGCGGCAGATGGAGCGGCTTGGGCGGGGTGTGGTGGCTGTGCATGTGAAGGGGCGGAAGGTGTTTGTCAGCTGGCGGTTGTTGAAAGAGGATCGGGATGGGGTGGGCTTTAATGTGTATAGGAATGCGGTCCGGATCAACAAGAAACCGTTGGTCAGGGGGACGAATTTCTTGGATGAGGAGGCGGACCCTGACGTGGTCAATAAATATTTTGTTCGGACGGTGATGGAGGGAAAAGAGGGGGAGGCCAGCGGCGCTTTTTTGCTGGCGGCGAATGCACCGCCGTATCTTTCTGTTCATTTGCAAACGCCGGCGGGTTATGCGCCGAATGATGTGTCGGTCGGTGACCTGGATGGCGATGGGGAGTATGAGCTGGTCGTACACCAGGTGGGGAAGAGTAAGGATAATTCGCAGGCGGGGGTGACTGATCCGCCTATCCTCCAGGCTTACCGGCTGGATGGCCGCGATGGGACTGGCGGCGGAGGCGGTCGTCTTCTTTGGCAGATCAACCTGGGGAAGAATATACGTGAGGGGGCTCATTACACCCAGTTTATGGTTTATGACCTGGATGGAGATGGCAGGGCGGAAGTGGTTATGAAGACGGCCGATGGATCTGTCGATGGGACGGGGAAGGTTATCGGAGACCCGACAAAAGACTACCGCAACAAGGATGGCCGGATCCTTGACGGACCTGAATATTTTACCATCTTCGATGGCCGGACGGGTGCTGCGCTGGCGACGACGGAGTATATCCCGGCCCGGGGTGATATAGGCGCCTGGGGTGGACGGGGCGGGAATGGGCACAACGATAATTATGGGAATCGGGTAGATCGTTTTTTAGCCTGTGTGGCCTATCTGGATGGTGTGCATCCCAGTGTGGTGATGTGTCGCGGTTATTATGGCCGGACGGTACTGGCTGCCTGGGACTGGAGGGGTGGGAAACTGAGCTCCCGCTGGGTCTTTGACAGTCATGACGGAAATGATCCGTATTCGGGGATGGGTAATCATAACCTGTCTGTTGCCGATGTGGACGGGGATGGGAAGGATGAGATCATTTATGGTTCGATGTGTGTAGACGATAATGGGAAGGGGTTGTATACGACAGGGTTGAGGCATGGGGATGCGGTGCATGTGAGCGTGTTTGATCCTTCGCTGGGAGGGCAGCAGGTATACGGCATACATGAAATCGAGGATGAGACGAAGGGACCGGGTGTGGCTTTTTTTGAGGCGGCTACGGGTAAGATATTATGGACGGCTGATATGGACAAGGATGTAGGAAGGGGGATGACTGCGGATATTGATCCACGTTATCCAGGCTGCGAGTGCTGGGGTGGATCGGAAGGACTGAAGACCTGTAAGGGGGAGTCTATCGGGGTTGCGCCGAGGTCGGTGAATTTCCGGGTCTGGTGGGATGGTGATCTGCTGGCGGAGCTGCTTGACGGGACGCATGTCGACAAGTGGGATTATTTCAATCATAAGCTGGATAATATTTTTGATGCGGCGGGATATGATTGTGTTTCGAATAATGGCACGAAGGCTAACCCGGCATTGGCGGCGGATATCTTTGGGGACTGGAGGGAGGAAGTGATATTCAGGACCAGGGACAACAGCGAGCTGCGGATCTTTTCTACGTCGATCCCTACGGAGTACCGGCTTTGTACGCTGATGCAGGATCCGCAATACAGATTGGGTGTCGCCTGGCAGAATGTGGGGTATAATCAGCCGGCTTATACGAGCTTTTACCTGGGGGAGGGGATGAAAATAAAAAAATGAGATATGTATACATTTCTTAAATGCTTTTTGGCTTGTACTTTATTGGTGGCGACGAATTTGCCGGAGGATCGGCCAACCTTGTATATTATCGGGGATTCCACGGTAATGAATGGGAAGGGGAAGGGGGATGGGAGTCTTTGGGGTTGGGGTAGTTTCGTCGGTGAGCATTTTGATACGACGAGGCTATTCGTCCGTAATTATGCGCTGGGCGGCCGGAGCAGCCGGACCTTTATCACGGAGGGGCATTGGGACCAGGTGTTGGGGCAGCTGAAGGCGGGGGATTATGTCATCATGCAGTTTGGTCATAACGATGGCGGGCCGCTGGATGATACGGCAAGGGCGAGGGGAACGATCAGGGGAACGGGAGAGGAGTCGAAGGACATTTATAACCCGATCATGAAGAAGGCGGAGACGGTTCACACCTATGGCTGGTATATGCGGAAGTATGTCGCGGATATAAAAGCCAGGGGTGCTGTTGCCATTATCTGTTCGCCGATACCGAGGAATATGTTTAAGGACGGGAAGGTGCTGAGGGCCGGCGCGGATTATGGGAAATGGGCGGAGGAGACGGCTACGAGTACGGGAGCCTATTTTATCGATCTGAATGTGCTGATCGCCGACCAGTATGATCAGATGGGACCTGATAAGGTAAAGGAATTTTTTCCGGGGGATCATACGCATACGAACGAGGCGGGGGCGAAGTTGAATGCGAGGGCCGTTGTGACGGGGATAAGGAAGGCGGAGGGGCTGGGATTGAAAAAATACATTTTATTATAGCTTATGGTACTGCGCCGATGTTTTTTGTTTTTTTTGGTTTTTGTGATGAGCCGTTGTTTTGCCGGGGATACGATATCGCTTGCGGGGGAGTGGCGGTTCCAGATCGATCGGGACGATAAGGGGATGGGAAAGAATTGGGAGACGGTGAAACTTCCGGGTTCGATGATGGAGAATGGCAAGGGGGATGACATTACTGTGAATACGAAATGGACGGCGAGTATTTATGACAGCTCCTGGTTTTTTGATCCGCGGATGGCGAAGTACCGGCAGCCGGATAATTTAAAGATCCCTTTTTGGCTGACGCCGCCGAAATATTATGTCGGGGCGGCGTGGTATCAGCGGGAGGTTGTTATTCCTGCGGGATGGAAGGGGCGTCCTGTCCATCTTTTTTTGGAGAGGCCGCATAGTGAGACAACGGTCTGGATAGACGGCGCCGAAATTGGTCAGCAATATGGTTTTTGTACGGAGCAGGTCTTTGATCTGGGGTCGGTGTTAAAACCGGGCCGGCATGTTGTTACGCTCAGAATTGACAACCGGATCAAGGCCATCAATGTGGGGCAGGATTCGCATAGTCTTACGGACCAGACGCAAGGTAACTGGAATGGAGTGGTCGGTAAGCTTTTGCTGACGGCTAGTGCGGGTACGTGGGTGGATGATGTGCAGGTGTACCCGGATGTGAAGGGTAAAAAAGCGAGGGTTCGGTTGATGATACGGTCATTGGCTTCGTCGGGATCGGGAGAGGTGGTGTTGTCGGGAGAGAGTTTTAATACGGATGTGCATTTGAAGGTGGCGCCGTTGGTTGTGAAATATAATGTAAAGAACGGGAAGGATTCGATGGTTGTGGATCTGCCGATGGGGGAGAAGGTAGCGCTGTGGGATGAGTTTGATCCGGCGCTTTACCGGTTGACGGTGCGGCTGCGGAGTCGCGGGGCGGAAAAGGGTGCCGTTGACGATGGGGCGATTGCGAGGGGAATGGGCGGAGATGCCAGGACGGTGGAGTTTGGGATGAGGGAGTTTACCGTCAGGGGCAGGCAATTCGAGGTGAATGGCAGGCCGGTCTACCTGAGAGGAACGGTTGAGAACTGTGTGTTTCCGCTGACGGGTTATGCGCCGATGGATGAGGCAAGCTGGGAGAGGGTCTTTCGGATCGCGCGTGCCTTTGGTCTCAATCATATGCGGTTTCATTCCTATTGTCCGCCGGAAGCCGCTTTCGAAGCGGCGGACCGGGTTGGGTTTTATTTACAGCCGGAGGGGCCGAGCTGGGCGAATCATGGTTCGTCGCTGGGGGATGGCAAGCCTATCGATGAATTCATTTTTGATGAGACCAGCAGGATGGCCGTATCCTATGGCAATCATGCTTCTTTTTGTATGCTGGCGTATGGGAATGAACCGAGGGGTGGTCACCAGGTCGAATATCTCACGCGTTTTATACATTACTGGAAGGAGAAGGATCCCCGACGGGTATATACGGGTGCTTCTGTTGCCAATAGCTGGCCGCTGGTGCCGGACAATGAATATATGATCAAGTCGGGGGCGCGCGGGTTGAGCTGGAATGGCCTGCCGGAGTCGATGACGGATTATAGCGCTGTCATTGAGAGATTCACGATGCCTTATGTTACGCATGAGATGGGGCAGTGGTGTGTCTTCCCCGATTTTTCGGAGATACCAAAATATACGGGGGTATATAAAGAAAAGAATTTTGAACTATTTCAGGAACTTTTGCAGGAGCAGGGTATGGGGGATGAGGCGGGGGCTTTTCTCCGGGCTTCGGGGAAGCTGCAGGCTTTGTGTTACAAGGCGGAGATCGAGAAGTCGTTGAGGACGAGGGGTGGTGCGGGTTTTCAGCTATTGTGCCTGAACGATTATACTGGTCAGGGTACGGCATTGGTGGGGGTATTGAATGCTTTTTGGGAGGAAAAAGGATATATCAGTGCGCGGGAGTTCTCGCGTTTTTGTAATAGTACGGTACCGTTGGTGCGGATGCCGAAGTTCGTGTATACATCTGATGAAGCGCTGACGGCACAGGTGGAGATGTATCATTATGGTGCAGTCCCTTTACGGGGTGCGGTGGTAGAGTGGGTTGTTAAGGGGGAAGGGGATGTAGTGGTTGGCAAGGGGGAGTTTGATCCGAAGGATGTGCCTATCGGGAATTGTTTTTCGGTCGGGGCGATCAGGGTGTCGTTGAAAGGGGTTAGGAAGGCTTCGCGGCTGCGGTTGGAGGTGGGGGTTAGGGGGACAAGCTTTTTTAATGATTGGGATGTTTGGGTTTATCCGGCGCGGGTTGCGGCGCCGGGTGGGGCTGCCTTGCGGGTTGGTGTGGGGGACTCTGTCTATTACTGTACTGAATTGGATGATAAGGCTAAGGCGGTGCTGGACAATGGCGGGAGGGTATTTCTTAATGCGGCGGGTAAGGTCGTGAAGGGGAAGGAGGTGGTTATGAATTTTACGCCGGTCTTTTGGAATACGTCGTGGTTCAAGATGCGGCCTCCGCATACGTTGGGTCTGCTGATCGATAGTTCCAGCGCGGCGTTTGGGGATTTCCCGACCAGCTATTGGAGCGATCTTCAATGGTATGATGTTTTGAAAAAGGCGCAGGTGATGCACCTGGAGGACTTTCCTGCCGGGTTTCGGCCGTTGGTGCAGCCGATAGACACCTGGTTTTTGAACAGGCGTTTGGGGTTGATCTTTGAGGCGAGGGTTGGGAAGGGGAGGCTGGTGGTATCGGGAGCTGATCTTTCGCCGGAGGTTGGGGCGGACAGGCCTGCGGCGCGTCAGCTTTATTATAGTCTTTTGAAGTATATGGCCTCTGACCGGTTTAAGCCATCGGGGATGGTGGATTATAAAGTTGTGAAAGATCTCTTTGAGACGCCGAGCCGGTTTGTCTTTTCTCCCTATACAAAGGGGGGACCGGATGAGCTGAAGCCGGCGGCGCGGATCGACCGGAAGGCGCTGGTGTCGCGTCATAATGTGATCAATACAAGAGTCGATACCATGGCGTCGCTGACGGTGGGGAATGGGCGGTTTGCGTATACGGTGGATGTGACGGGTTTACAATCTTTTCCCGAGGCTTATGAAAAGGGGGTGCCGTTGGGGACGGAATCGGAGTGGGGCTGGCATAGCTTTGTGGACAGTGCCGGGTATCGGTTTGATGAGGCATTGAAGTCATACAAGATCCATGGCCGTGCTGTCAGCTATGCGGTGCAGTGGTCGAAGCCGGAGAGGAATAAGAAAGCGTCGGATTGGTTTCGGGAGAATCTGCATCGGCTTCAATTGGGGAATATCGGGTTGGAGCTGAAGAAAAAGGATGGGAGTCCGGCTGGTTTGCGGGACTTACAGGATATTCACCAGGAGCTGGATCTTTGGACGGGGGAGATAAGAAGTCATTTTACGCTGGAGGGGGTGCCGGTGGATGTGAGGACGGTGGGTGAAACGGAGAGGGATGGGATTGCGGTGCATGTCGTCTCGCCCTTGCTTCGGGAGGGAAGGCTTATGGTGAGGATACGTTTTCCTTATCCGACGGGTGGGTTTAGTGATGTGGGGGATAACTG
Source organism: Puia sp. (assembly GCA_036499285.1). GTDB lineage: Bacteria > Bacteroidota > Bacteroidia > Chitinophagales > Chitinophagaceae > Puia. Next base: position 30,079 of record DASYEB010000018.1, read on the forward strand.
GAAGCGTGCTGAGCTGCATCGGAGTGTGTTGGTGAGCCGTGATGAGAAAGGTGCAGTGTTGCGGCATGATCTGGATACGACGCATTATTTTTTGGGAATGAAATGGAGTGGTGGGGTCATAGAAGAGAAGCAGGCGCATTATTTTTTGGTGAGGCCGGGGGTTGGGGATCAATTTGAGATGGACTGCCGGTTTTCGAAGGATGAGCCGGGTGTTTTGCGCGGGGTTGCGGCGAATGGGGGTAGGGTTTTTGTGAAGGAGGGCGGCGGTGCGGCGACTGGGGTGAGCTTTGCAGCGGCGGCGGCGGCGTCGGCTGCGGGGTGGGCGGATTACTGGACGAAGGGCGGAGCGGTGGATTTTTCGGGTAGTTCGGACCCGCGGGCTTTTGAGCTGGAGAGGAGGGTTGTATTGTCCCAGTACCTGATGCGTGTACAGGAAGCGGGGGATTATCCGCCGCAGGAGACGGGGCTTACCTATAACAGCTGGTATGGCAAGCCGCACCTGGAAATGCATTGGTGGCACTGCGCTCATTTTGCGTTGTGGGGGCATCCTGAGCTGTTGGAGCGATCGCTGGACTGGTATGCGAAGGTGGCGGGTGAGGCGAGGGGGATTGCGCAGCGGCAGGGATATAAAGGTATACGCTGGCAGAAGATGACGGATCCCGAAGGGAGAGAGAGTCCGTCGTCGGTGGGTGCGTTTTTGATATGGCAGCAGCCACATTTTATTTATCTGACTGAACTATGTTACAGGGCGGAGAAGTCGCGGGCTTCGATGGAGGCGGGGCGCGCCGTGCTGGAGAAATATAAGGATCTTGTTTTTGCGACGGCGGATTTTATGGTTTCTTATGCCTGGTATGATGCTGCTACGCGACGTTATATTCTTGGAAATGGGGTGATACCGGCGCAGGAGCGGTTTAAGGAGGATAGTACGTTTAATCCCTGTTTTGAGTTGGCTTATTGGAGATGGGCGCTGGCGACGGCGCAGGAATGGAGGGCGAGATTGGGGATGGCGCCGGATACGAGTTGGCAGAGGGTGGAGAAGGGGTTGGCGGAGTTGCCACATGGTGAGGTGGAGGCGGGTGGCGTGAGCAGAGGTGCGGAGCGCGGTGCGGAGCATGCCGGGGGGGCGAGGGGCGTAATGGAGCAGCTGTATTTTCCGACAGAGAGTGCAACGGATGCGTATACCAATCCCCGCTACCGGACGGATCATCCGGCTGTGCTGGGGACTTTTGGGTTTTTGCCTGCGACGAAGGGGCTGGACACGGCGATGATGCGGAGGACCTTTAACTGGATCGACAGGAATTGGAGCTGGGGAGATACCTGGGGATGGGATTTTCCGTTGACGGCTATGTCGGCTACGCGGCTGGGATTGCCGGATAAGGCGGTGGATGCTTTATTGATGCCGGTGAAGAAGAATACTTATCTTCCGGATGGACATAATTACCAGGATGACCGGCTTCGGTGTTATTTGCCCGGGAATGGGGGTTTGTTGTCGGCCATAGCGTTGATGTGTGCGGGTTATGATGGAAAGAAGGGGGATAGTCCGGGGATACCGAAGGATGGGAAGTGGGTGGTGAGATGGGAGGGGTTGAATGCGATGCCCTGATAGGGATTGGGCGAAGGGTTGCGGAGAAGGTGGGGCGAAGGGTTGAAAAGGAGATGCGGATTATGCAATTGAAAATTGATTTATATGGGTTTTAAATCGTCTTTTTCGCTGATGCTGGCGACGGGTGTTTGGGTGGGGTTTGGGGGAGTGGTGTCTGCTCAGAGCGGGTCTACCCAGACTGGGTTTGCTCAGAGTGGGTCTGCTCAGAACCTGTCTACTCAAAAATTGCCGTTGCAGCAGGATGTGCTGCAATCGATGCGGGTTGCCAATGCTTATTTTATGCATAAGTGGCCTGATCCGGGCGTACAGATCGTTACCAATATTGCGCGGCCCAGCCATATCTGGACGAGGGCGGTATACTATGAGGGTCTGATGGCCCTGTATTCTGTCGATCCGAAAAAGGAATATTATGATTACGCCGTAGACTGGGGAGAGAAACACCAGTGGACGCCGCGAAATGGAACGAGTGTTCGGAATGCGGATGATCAGTGCTGCGGTCAGACCTATATCGATCTGTTCGGGATAGATGGAAAGCCTGAGCGGATCGCGGCGATAAAGAAGACCATCGACAATATGCTGCCCGGGGACAAATGTGATGACTGGCACTGGATCGATGCGATCCAGATGGCGATGCCTGTTTTTACGCGGCTGGGTGTGCTGTATAAGGATACGAGCTATTTCCGGAAGATGTATGACCTCTATCATTTTACGAAGAATGGCAGCGGAGGGGATGGGGCGCATAGTCAAGGGGGGAATGGATTGTATAATAAAGACGAGCATCTCTGGTGGCGGGATAAGGACTTTGTGCCGCCGTATAAGGAACCCAATGGAAAGAATTGTTACTGGAGCCGTGGCAATGGCTGGGTGTTGGCTGCGCTGGTGCGGGTGTTGTCGCTGTTGCCGGTGAATGAGCCGCACCGGGCTGAATATATACAGGACTATCTGGATATGGTAAAAGCGATAGTGCCGTTGCAACGGACGGACGGATACTGGAATGCGAGTCTGCATGACTCTACGCACTTTGGAGGCAAGGAGCTCAGCGGGACGGCCTTGTTCACCTATGGAATAAGCTGGGGGATCAGGCAGGGTTTCCTGGATAAGAAAACTTATTTGCCGGTGGTGACGCTGTCGTGGAATGCTATGGTTAAAGAATCGCTTCATGAAAATGGTTTTTTGGGTTGGGTGCAGGGGACGGGGAAGGAGCCAAAGGATGGACAGCCGGTTACGTATGACAAGGTGCCGGATTTTGAAGACTATGGACTGGGTTGTTTTTTGCTTGCGGGGAGTGAGATCTATCAAATGGCTTCGGTTACTGATAACAGGGATGAATCGAAGGTGCCGCCGTATACCGAGCCGGATGTGCTGAAGATGAAAGACGGGGGTGTGGTGAGATCGGCGAAGGAATGGGAGAAGGTGCAGCGGCCCTATGTGTATGAACTATTCGAAAAAAACGTTTATGGGCGGATGCCGGCGAAGACGGTGCCGGTGACCTATACTACGGAATCTATAGACTCCAATGCGGTGGAGGGGTTGGCTGTCCGAAAGGAAGTGACGATCCATTTTTCGGCGACGGATATGGCTGCGCGGCTGAGGGTGGTGGTGATACTGCCGAAGAAGGCGCGTAGGGCGGCGCCGGTATTTGTGGGGTATAGTTTTGGTGGGAATGCGTCTGTCAAAGAATCTTCGCAGTGGCCTTTGAAGGAGATCATCACGCGGGGCTATGGTCTTGTGAGTGCCTGGTATTGGGATCTTGAGCCGGATAACCGGGAAGGGTGGCAGACGGGGATCAGGACAAGGCTTGCGGGTGCTTTGCAGATCGAGCCGTATGAGTGGAGTGCGATCGGGGCCTGGGCATGGGGATTGAACAGGATCGCGGATTACCTGGGGACAGAAAAAAGAGTAGGGAAGCTCATCGTTTTTGGACATTCGAGACTTGGGAAGACGGCTTTGTGGGCGGGGGCTTCTGATACACGGTGGAGCCTTGTTGTGTCCAATGAATCGGGGGAAGGAGGGGCGGCTTTGTCGAAAAGGGATTTTGGCGAAACGGTGGCTATCATCAATAATAAATTTCCTTATTGGTTTAGTCCTGCTTATAAACAGTTTGGGAGTAATACGGCGGCTTTGCCGCTGGATCAGCATATGTTGCTTGCGCTGATGGCTCCGCGGCCCTTGTATGTTGCGAGTGCGCAGGAGGATCTTAATTCCGATCCAAAGGGAGAGTTTTTGGGGGCGAAGCTGGCGGGGCCGGTTTACCAGCTTTTTGGGAAGAAGGGGGTTGGTGGAGATGGGAAGAAAGGGGTTGGCGCCGGGGAGATGCCGGCGGTTGGGCATCCGGTTGGGGATGTGATCCGGTATCATATCCGGAGTGGGAAACATGATATTACTTTGTATGATTGGGAGCAATACCTTGATTTTGCTGACCGGCAGCTGAAGTGAGGCTGGAAGATTGGAGCAGCTGCGGGCGTAATGGCGTATTTGGGGCGGAGAAAGGGTAAGCGGGGGCGCGGAATATTCCTTGGAATCGAGTATTTTGCAGATAGTATGTTAAAATAACTTAATACTCTGATAACAAACGATGCCCGTTCTCCGGTTAAATGCTTTTTCTTTGAGTTTTCCGGTAAAAAGGGCTCGATCGTTGCCTGATTCGCCGCAATTTTGTCAACGATGTCTTAACCATACGAAGTAATGTCAAAAAATAAATTCTTTCTGCCCTTTATTCTGATCTGCACGCTTTTTTTTCTGTGGGCTTTCCTGCATAATATCAATGGGATACTGATCCCACATTTAAAGAAGGTCTGTCAATTGAGTGATACGCAGTCTTCGCTGATCGATTTTGCCGTCTACTTCGGCTATTTTGTCATCGCCATTCCAGCTGGTCTGTTCTCTCATCGGTTCGGATATAAGAAGGGGATCTTATGTGGTCTTTTTCTATTCGCGATCGGGGCGCTGCTCTTCTTTCCGGCAGCCAGCGAGCGGAATTTTATCCTCTTTTTGGTTGCTCTTTTTGTGGCGGCGAGCGGCGCGACTTTTTTGGAGACGGTAGCCAATCCGTATGCGACTATCCTCGGGCCGCCTGAGACCTCTGAGCAGCGGTTGAATTTCGCGCAATCGTTCAATGGCCTGGGGGCTTTTGTGGCGCCGCTGGTGGGTACGCATTTTATCCTCTCGGGCATCGAGCATACGCCGGCCGAGCTGGACGCGATGCGGGCAAAGGGTGAATTGGCCGCGTATCTTCAGCAGGAGGCCGATACGCTGAAGATGCCATACCTGATCATTGCGGCTGTCCTTGTTCTTGTGGCCATCATTTTTATTTTCACCAAATTACCTGAGGTGACCGAGGATTCGGGCGGGCATGGAAACCAGTTCTCCCTCCGGATATTTAGGTTCTCCCATGTACGCTGGGCTGTTGTCGCCGAATTCTTTTATGTAGGGTCACAGGTGGGGGTACTCAGCTTCTTCATCAGGTTTGCCCGATATACGGCCGATATCCCTGAGAAGCAGGCGGGTGATATCCTGGCGTATGGCGCCATGCTCGGGTTTATGGCAGGGCGATTCCTGGGAACTTTTTTTATGCGGTATATCCGTCCGGAGCGGTTGCTGAGCCTTTATGCTTCGATAAGCATTGCGCTGCTGATCATCGCGCTCTCGGCGAAGGGGCATGTCGCTGTATATGCAGTGACGGCCACACCCTTCTTTATGTCTATTATGTTTCCGACCATTTTTGCCCTTGGCATCAAGGATCTTGGCGAAGAGACCAAGCTGGCGTCTTCCTTCCTTGTGATGTCGATCATTGGGGGAGCATTTACGCCGCTGATAATGGGGCTTATTTCCGATAAGACGGGCAGCATACAAAAGGCTTACATCATGCCCATCGTATGCTTTTGCTTTATCCTTTTCTTTGGCTTGAAAGGTTACAAGATCAAAAAACAAACAATCGCTGTGGCATGAGATATTGTTTAGCACTGGACCTGCAGCCTGATGCGGTGTTGATCGCGGAATATGAGGCCTATCATAGGGCCATCTGGCCGGAGATAAAGGCGAGCATACTGGATAGCGGCATTACGGATATGGAGATCTACCGGCTGGAGGACAGGTTGTTTATGATCATGGAGACAGGACCGGGCTTTAGTTTTGAGAAGAAGGGGGCGATGGATGCGGGTAATCCGGAGGTGCAGCGTTGGGAGGAACTGATGTGGAAGTACCAGGTAGCGATACCCGGGGGAAGGCCCGGCGAGAAATGGCGAATAATGGACAGGATCTTTTCATTAAATCAATAATTTGGAATAGCGATGTTCAGTTTATCAAATAAACATGCGTTGGTGACCGGGGCCGGTAGTGGGATCGGGAGGGCAGTGGCTTTGCTGCTGGCCAAACAGGGTGCTACGGTCTATGTTGCGGATATCAACCTGGATCAGACCAATGAAGTGGTCAAAGAAATTGAGAATGCGGGTGGAAGGGCTGTGGCGAAGGTGACGGATGTATCCAACCAGCAATTGGTGGATGCGGTGTTTGCGGGTTTGCCAAAGCTGGATATTTTGGTAAATAGTGCAGGCGTTTCGCATATCGGGACGGTGGAGAGCACTTCGGAAGAGGATATGGACAGGCTTTACCGGGTGAATGTGAAGGGCGTTTATAATTGTCTGAGGGCCGGGATACCGTTGCTGAAGAAGGGGGGAGGCGTGATCGTGAACATGTGTTCGATCGCGGCGACGGTAGGTATTCCCGACCGGTTTGCCTATTCGATGACCAAGGGGGCGGTGTATTCCATGACGCTTTCGGTGGCGAGAGATTATTTGAAGGAGAAGATCCGTTGTAATTGTATCTCTCCGGCGCGTGTTCATACTCCGTTCGTAGACGGATTTTTGCAGAAGAACTATCCCGGAAAGGAAGCCGAGATGTTCGAGAAATTGTCGAAGACGCAGCCTATCGGCAGGATGGCCAAACCGGACGAGATCGCCGGTCTGATCCTGTATCTGTGCAGTGACGAGGCTTCGTTCATTACCGGTTGTGACTACCCGATAGATGGCGGATTTATAAAATTGAATAACTAAAACAATATGAAATTAATCAGACACGGTAGTATAAATAAGGAAAAGACAGGGGTCGTAATCGGTGATGTGTATTATGACAGTTCTGCTTTTGGTGAAGACTATAATGAAGTGTTTTTCGAGACGGGCGGGCTTGAGCGGCTGAAGGCTTTTGTCGAGAAGAACAAGGGCAGTCTGCCTGTGCTGCCTGCAGGGGTTCGGCTTGGGTCGCCGGTGGCACGTCCTTCGAAGATCGTGTGTATCGGACTTAATTATGTGGATCATGCGCGCGAAACGGGCGCTACGCCACCGCCGGAGCCGGTCATCTTTATGAAGTCTACGACGGCGCTGGTTGGACCTAATGATAATATTGTCATCCCTAAAAACTCGAAGAAGACGGATTGGGAAGTGGAGCTGGCGGTTGTGATCGGGAAAAAAGCCAGTTATGTTTCCGAGCAGGATGCCATGAACTATGTTGCGGGTTATTGTCTGCACAATGATGTGTCCGAGCGGGAGTTCCAGATCGAGCGGAGCGGAACCTGGGATAAGGGGAAGGGCTGTGATACGTTTGCGCCGATGGGGCCCTGGCTGGCTACGCCGGATGAGGTGGGGGATGTTCATAAACTGCGTCTCTGGCTGACGGTAAATGGTAAAAAGATGCAGGATGGCACGACGGCTAACTTCATTTTCAATATTCCTTTTCTGATTGCTTATACCAGCCAGTTCATGACCTTGTTGCCGGGGGATGTGATCTCTACGGGGACGCCGGCGGGAGTCGGGCTGGGCATGAATCCGAATGTTTATCTCCAGCCTGGCGATGTCGTTGAGCTGGGTATTGACAAGCTGGGCCAGGCCCGGCAAAATGTAAAAGCATATGCAAACGCTGAATCTGAGTCTGAGTCTGAATCTTAAAATTGATGCACACCAGCATTTCTGGAGATTTGATCCTATCAGGGACGCATGGATAGGGCCGCATATGGCTGTGATACAGCGGGATTTTATGCCCGGGGATCTGCAACCTTTGCTACAGGAGACTGGGGTCGATGGTTGTGTGGCTGTCCAGGCAGATCAGTCGGAGGACGAGAACGATTTCCTGCTGGAGAATGCTGTGCGTTATGATTTTATAAAGGGGGTAGTGGGCTGGGTAGATTTTTGGAATCCCAATGTGGAGGAAAGGCTTGCCTATTATAAGAAATTCCCTAAGATGAAGGGGTTCCGGCATGTGTTGCAGGGCGAGAAGGACAGGGCTTTGATGCTGAACCCGAATTTCAAGAGAGGGGTTGGACTATTGAATCAATTTGGATACACTTATGATATACTGATCTATCCGGATCAACTGGGTTATACCCGGGATTTTGTCGCTGCCTTCCCGGATCAGCCGTTTGTGCTGGATCATATTGCCAAGCCGCATATCAAGGACCGTTATATCACGGATGAATGGAAGGATGCTATTCATTCGGTAGCTGCCTTTCCGAATGTCTGTTGTAAGATCTCGGGGATGGTGACGGAGGCGGACTGGAAACACTGGAAGCCGGAGCATTTCCGGGTGTATATCGACACGGTGGTGGAGGCTTTTGGGGTGAACAGGATCTTATATGGCTCCGACTGGCCTGTTTGTTTGGTAGCGGCGAGCTATAAGCAGGTATTTGATATTGTGAAGGATTATTTTTCTTCTTTTTCGGCCGAGGACCAGGCTGCCTTTTTTGGCGGCAATGCTATTAAATTTTATCATCTATGAATTTAGACTTACAGGACAAGATCATTATTGTATCAGGAGGGGCGAAAGGTATTGGGGAGGGGATCGTTCGGGTATTGGCGGCAGAAGGGGCGATACCTTTTATAATAGGGCGTAATGAGGGAGATAATAAGGCTGCTGTTGCGGCGACCGGGGGGAGGGCGAAACATGTGGTGGCTGAGCTGACGCGGCCGGAGGAATGCGCAGCGGCGGTGAAGGCTGTCATGGCTGAATGCGGGCGTATCGACGGGCTTGTAAATAATGCCGGTGTGAATGACGGGGTGAGTCTCGAGTCGGGTAATTACGCTGATTTTATGGCTTCTCTTCATAAGAGCCTGATCCATTATTATATGCTTGCGCATCATGCGTTGCCGGCGTTGAAAGCTTCGAAGGGGGCTATTGTAAATATCAGCAGTAAAACGGCGGAGACGGGCCAGGGTGGAACATCTGCCTATGCGGCGGCCAATGGCGGCCGGAATGCGCTGACCCGGGAGTGGGCTGTGGAATTACTGAAATATGGCATCAGGGTCAATGCTATTGTTGTTGCGGAGTGCTGGACGCCTTTGTATGAGCGATGGATCAGTTCCTTACCGGACCCGCAGGCTAAATTGAGGGAGATCGAGGGTAAGATACCGTTGGAGAACAGGATGACGACGGCGGAGGAGATCGCGAATATGACCGTGTTTCTGCTTTCGCAGCGGTCGAGTCATACGACGGGACAATTGATACATGTGGATGGGGGGTATGTGCATCTGGATCGGGCGCTCTTTAATGCGTAGTGGTGAAGAGTGTTGCGGCTGCTGTGCCGCGGTGTGAGCGAAGTATGATGTGGTTGCGTGTAAAAATGAAATTAAGATGAAGACATTAGTTTGTATAAAGCCGGGAGAATTTGAATACAGGGAGGCGGAGACGCCTTTGGCGAAGCCGGGAGAGTCGATCATTAAGATACGGAGGATAGGGATCTGTGGAACGGACCTGCATGCCTTTGAAGGGACGCAGCCATTTTTTGAATATCCGAGGATACTTGGTCATGAGCTGGCCGGGGACCTGGTGGACCTGGATAAGGCGCCGGGTTTTGTACCGGGTGAAGCCGTAACCATCATACCTTATTTTAACTGTGGGGTATGTATCGCCTGTCGCAATGGCAAGCCAAATTGCTGTACGACGATAAAGGTTTGCGGGGTGCATATCGACGGAGGGATGGTAGAATATCTATCGGTGCCTTCTTCCTTCCTGGTGCATGGAAATGGATTGACGCATGATCAGCTGGCGCTGGTAGAGCCTCTTGCTATTGGGGCGCATGCGGTGCGGCGGGCTGCGATACAACCCGGGGAGTTTGTGCTGGTAGTGGGGGCGGGTCCCATTGGTCTTGGTACTATGGAGTCGGCGCGGATAGCTGGCGGGGAGGTCATTGCGATGGACATCAATGAAGACCGTCTGCGGTTTTGCAGGGAAAAATTACAGGTACTGCATACGGTGAATGCGACGGGGGATGCGATGGAGAAGCTGCGGCATATTACCCGGGGGGATATGCCTACGGTGGTGATCGATGCGACGGGGAGCAGGAAGGCGATCAATGATGCTTTTCAATATATGGCTCATGGTGCGCGTTATGTGCTGGTCGGTTTGCAGAAAGGGGAGATCGTTTTCAGTCATCCGGAGTTCCATAAACGGGAGGGGACGCTGATGAGCAGCCGGAATGCTACACGCGAGGATTTTGATAAAGTTATCGATTCGATGAAAAAGGGTTTGATCGACCCGACGACATATATTACACATCGCGTTGGTTTTGGGGATGTGGCGAGGGAGTTTGCGGGATGGCTGGACCCGGCCAATGGGGTGATAAAAGCTATGGTTGAGTTATGAGTAAAAAAGTTTTGTCTTTTGGAGAGTTGTTACTGCGGATCTGTCCGGATGGGGATGGTGGATGGCTGAATGAAAATTCCCTGCCTTTTTTTGTAGGCGGTGCGGAAGCCAATGTGGCTACTGCGCTTGCTTTGTGGGGGACGCCTTCGGCTTATTTCACGGCTTTGCCGGATAACCTGCTTTGTCGTCAACTGGCGGGTTACCTGGAGGAAAAGGGGGTTGATACTTCGAGGATGTTATTCCAGGGAGAGCGGCTTGGTCTGTATTTTTTGCCGAAGGGCAAGGATCTGAAGAATGCGAGCGTGATCTATGACCGGGCTTATTCTTCGTTTGCCGCGCTGAAGCCCGGGACGATCGACTGGGATGCGGTGCTGGCTGATGTGGGCTGGCTTCATTTCAGCGCTATATCACCCGCGTTGAGCCGGCAGCTGGCGGAGGTTTGTGAAGAATTGCTGAAGGCGGCGCAGCGGCTGGGGGTGACGATATCGGTTGACCTGAACTATCGGGCGAAACTTTGGCAATATGGAGCGGCGCCGGTGGAGGTGATGCCGGGGCTGGTGGAATATTGTGACCTGGTGATGGGGAATTTGTGGGCGGCCGAGAAGATGCTGGGGATTGCAGTGGATGAGGCGCTGATCGGGAATGGGGCTGCGGCGGCTGGGGCTGGAAATGGAGCTGGTGCGGTTGCTGGCGCGGCTGGTTATTTGCAGCATGCGCGGCTGACGAGCGAGCGGATCATGGAGAAGTTCCCCAGGGTGAAGTATGTGGCGAATACATTCCGGTTTGATAAGGGGATAGGTGGAATCCAGTATTATACTGCCTTATATACCGGTGGCACCCTGTACAACAGCCGGGAATATGTTTCGGAGAAGATCCTGGACAAGGTAGGCAGCGGGGATTGTTTTATGGCGGGTCTGATACAGGGTCTTTATGGAGGGCAGGGAGCGCAGGAGACGCTGGAATTCGCTACGGCGGCGGCTTATCAGAAATTATTTATTCCGAGCGATGCGACAGATCAGCGAGCGGATGTCATCAAAAAATTTATGTCAACCTAATTGGACGGAGTCCAATTTAGTATTTTCGACGTTAGGAGAAAATACCGACATAAGTGGTATAGAGATGAAAAATTATTTTTTTTAAATTTTTAATCTCAATTCAATGAACGATAAGAAGGTCATTTTACAGAGTATTCTCGGGCAGGGCATTCTTCCGCTGTTCTATTGGGAAAGCCCGGCGGTTTGCCTTAAAGTCATGCAGACCTTGTATAAGGCGGGTGTGCGGGCGGTAGAGTATACCAACAGGGGTGTGGCTGCGCTTGATAATTTCACCATGCTGAAGAAGGTGTTGTCGGTCGAGGCGCCGGATCTGTACCTGGGGATCGGGACTGTCAAGTCGAAGAAAGAGGCGGAGGATTTTGTAGCGGCGGGTGCGGATTTCCTGGTATCGCCTATCGTCAACCCCGAGGTGGCGGCAGTTGCGGAGAAGGCTGGTCTGCTTTGGATACCCGGGTGTATGACACCGACGGAGATCTTTACGGCGCAGCAGCATAAGGCGGCGTTGATCAAGATCTTCCCGGCCAATATCCTGGGACCGGAGTTTGTGAGCTCGATACGGGAGCTTTTCCAGGATCAGCTGTTTATCCCGACGGGTGGGGTGGAGATCGACGAGAACAATATCAGGGCCTGGGTGAAGGCGGGTGTGTCGGCTGTGGGTTTGGGGAGTAAACTGATCAGCAAGGATGTATTGAAAAATGAGAATTATGATCTTTTATATGAGAACACGTTGCTGGCGTTGAAGATCGCCAGGGCTGTCATTGCCGAGAAAAGCAAGTGATCGATTAACGGAAAAAATTAGTCTTATGAATTTATCAAAAGCAAATTTAGCGGGGATAACGACGACGGGTGTTGTCAAGCCTGCTGCAGATATGTTCTTATTGCCTGAAAAGGTGTTGCAATTTGGTACAGGAGTATTATTGAGAGGACTGCCGGATTATTTTATCGACAAGGCCAATCGTATGGGTTTGTTCAATGGCAGGGTCGTGGTGGTGAAGTCGACGGATGCAGGAGACAGCGGGGCTTTTGATCGCCAGGACGGATTGTATACTCTCTGTGCACGGGGTGTCGAAGAAGGAAAGAAGGTCGAAGAAAATATCATTAATAGTTCGATCAGCCGGGTATTGTCGGCTCGTCAGCAGTGGAAGGAGATATTGAAGCTGGCGTATTTTGCGGATATGCAGGTCATCGTGTCGAACACTACGGAGGTAGGGATACAGAAGGTAGAAGAGGATGTGCTTGCGGGAGTACCGGGTTCTTTTCCCGGGAAGCTGCTGGCTTTTCTTTATGAAAGATATAAAGCGTTTGAAGGAAGCCCGGACAGCGGGATGGTCATCATTCCGACGGAATTGATCGTTGACAATGGCCCCAAGCTGGCTACGATCGTAAAGGAGCTGGCTGTCTTTAATAAGCTGGAGGATGATTTTGTAAAGTGGGTGGATGAGTATTGCCGGTTTTGCAGCTCGCTGGTGGACAGGATCGTTCCGGGCAAGCCGGATGCGGCTACGCTGGCGCGGCTGGAGCAGGGTCTGGGATATAGCGATGAACTGCTGGCCATTTCAGAGGTCTATCGGTTATGGGCGATCGAAGGGGATGATAAGGTGCGATCGGTATTGTCTTTTGCCGCTGCCGATGCAGGAGTGGTGATAGCTCCGGATATCGAGATCTACCGGGAGTTGAAGCTGCGTTTGCTGAATGGCACCCATACGCTAAGCTGTGGATTGGCTGTACTGGCGGGGTTTCCAACGGTCAAGAGTGCGATGGATGATGGGAATTTTTCTGCTTTTGTCGCCGACCTGATGTTGAAAGAGATAGCGCCGAATATACCTTATGAGCAGCTGTCACTGGCGGAGGCGAGGGATTTTGGTTTAAAGGTACTTGACAGGTTCCGTAATCCGCAGATACAGCATCAGTGGATCAGCATTACGATGCAGTATTCGTCGAAGATGAAGATGAGGGTGGTGCCGGTGTTGCTGAGTCATTACCAGGAGAAGCCATTGCCGCATATCGTATTGGGTTTTGCGGCTTACCTGTTGTTTATGAAGGGGCAGTCGGGGCCTGTTACGGATGACAGGGCGGGTTATTTTAGTGAGCTGTGGAAGCGGGAGCCGGATGTGGTGGTGACGACTGCGTTGAAGGATCAGGGTTTGTGGGGTGCTGATCTGACCGATCTGCCGGGATTTGAGGCGGCGGTGAGGAAGAGCTTGCAGACTTTGATGAATAATGGAGCGGCGACGGCGCTGGCTCAACTGGGAACGAAATAAAATTGACAGGCAGATAAAACTTTTTTTTATGAGTGCGCAAACTATATTGAAAGTCCACCCGGCGGACAATGTGCTGGTGGCCCTGACCAATCTTGAAAAGGGTAAGACCGTTAACTATGAAGGTCAGGAATATACGATACAGGAATTTGTAAAGGCCAAGCATAAGTTTGCAACGGCGGATCTTGCTGTCGGGGATTCGGTTATCATGTACGGGGTATTGGTTGGGAAGGCGCAGGAACCGATAAAAAAAGGCGGCCTGATCAGCACCGGCAATATCAAGCATGCGGCCAATGACTTTGTTGTCGGCGAAAGGCATACGGACTGGGTGATCCCTGACACGTCGGCATTTTCCGGCAGGACCTTTAAGGGATATCATCGTGCGGATGGTAGTGTGGGAACGGCCAACTATTGGGTCGTCATCCCGATGGTTTTTTGTGAGAACAGGAATCTGGATGTGTTGCAGCAGGCATTGGTGACTGATCTGGGTTATGGTCGTAACCGGAGTTATCAGCGGCAGTCGCAGCAGCTGGTCGAATTATATAAGGCGGGGAAAAGTGTGGAGCAGATATTGGAGACGGATCTGCAAGCGGACTATGACCAGAATACCAATCAGCGGCTTTTTCCAAACGTGGATGGCATTAAATTTTTGAATCATGATGGCGGCTGCGGCGGTACGCGGCAGGATGCGCAGGCATTATGCGGTCTGCTTGCGGGGTATATCACTCATCCGAATGTAGCGGGTGCTACGGTGCTTAGCCTGGGTTGTCAGAATGCGCAGGTGAGCATGCTGGAGGAGGAGATAAAGAAAAGGTCGCCGCAGTTCTCAAAGCCCATGTATATTCTCGAGCAGCAGAAGATCGGGAAGGAGTCTGCCCTTCTTTCAGAAGCGATAAAGCAAACTTTTGCGGGGGTGATCCTGGCTAATCAGCAGAAGCGGGAGCCGGCGCCTTTGAGCAAGATCTGTATCGGTCTGGAGTGTGGCGGTTCGGATGGCTTCTCTGGTCTCTCGGCGAATCCTGCAATTGGATATACCTCCGATCTGCTGGTGGCGCTGGGCGGCAGTGTGATACTTTCTGAATTTCCGGAGCTGTGCGGAGTGGAGCAGAATCTGAGTGATCGTTGCCTGGATATTCCGACTGCGGAGCGGTTCTCGCATTTGATGCGCACCTATAATGACCGGGCTAAGGCGGTGGGATCGGGATTTGATATGAATCCTTCGCCGGGCAATATCCGGGATGGGCTGATCACGGATGCGATAAAGTCGGCTGGTGCTGCAAAGAAGGGCGGGACTTCGCCGGTGGCGGCGGTACTGGATTACCCGGAGAAGGTGATGAAGCCGGGGCTTAATTTATTATGTACGCCGGGGAATGATGTGGAGTCGACGACAGCGGAGGTGGCATCTGGCGCGAACATCGTTTTGTTTACGACAGGGCTTGGAACGCCTACCGGGAATCCTGTTGCGCCGGTGGTGAAGATCGCTACGAATACTGCCTTGTTCGACCGGATGCGGGA
Source organism: Puia sp. (assembly GCA_036499285.1). Lineage (GTDB taxonomy): Bacteria > Bacteroidota > Bacteroidia > Chitinophagales > Chitinophagaceae > Puia. The sequence continues at coordinate 45,138 of DASYEB010000018.1, forward strand.
TATCATGGATATCAATACGGGATCTATCATCGAGGGTAAGGAGACGATAAAAGAGGCGGGTGAAAGGATATTGGATTATGTGATCGGGGTTGCCAGCGGGGAAACGCAGGTGGCTGCGGTAAGGCATGTGCAGGACGATTTTATTCCGTGGAAGAGGGGGGTATCGTTGTAGTATATCCGAAGGTGAAACGGGGCTCCGGCATACTGCGATGAAATATTTACTTGTATGCCGCTGATTTAAAGGGAACGAATTTACCGAATAAGATATAATATAATTGAACAAAATCAGCCACTCGCAATCGTTATCTCCTTTGATTTCAACTAGGTGGTTTTCCGATAGTTAAGTATAGCCCAGGTGTTAAGGAAGAGGCCGATGGCGGCCATGGCTGTCATCGGGTAAATTATATCTCCGAAGCCGCTGCCTTTCAGGACGACCATGCGCATGATCTTTATGAAATGACTTGGCGGGAAGGTGGCTACTATTGCCTGTGCCCAGCCGGGCATACTGTCCAATGCGGTGAATACGCCGCTCATCATGTTAAATATATTGATAAAGAAGAAGGCCAGTGACATGGCTTGTTGCTGTGTGCCGGAATAGGTTGCGAGCAGCAGGCCGAGACCGAGCATGGCGAAGAGATAGACGAGCAGGGAGGCATACAGAACCAGCAGGCTGCCGATGGGAATGATCCCGTAGAAGATCCAGCCGACGAGCAGTCCCAGTGTGAAAAGGATGAGACCCAGGACGATGAACGGGATCATTTTGCCGATGATAAAGATGTGTTTTTTTATAGGAGTCACGTTGATCTGTTCAATGGTGCCGCTTTCTTTTTCCTGGACGATGTTGAAGGCGGATTGCATGGCTGTCATGGCGGTGATGAGAACGACGAGGATGGCGGGGACCATGTACAATTTGAAGTTCATGTAGGGATTGTACCAGTTGGAGGCGGCGGAGGTAATGATGGGCGCGGTTGAGGCGGGGGTGTATTGGGCGGTGGGCTGAGTGGCGGCTGGTTGGCTTTGGACGTAGTTGCTGCTCGTTGGGGGCTGGTTGTCGGGGACGGCGCCGTTGGCGCCTGCCGGGGCCAATGATTGGCCGCCGTCGGCCGAGGCGGCCGCCTTAGCGGCGGGGGTGGATTGCCAGCGGAGGCGGATGTCTGCGTTGTAGTCGCGGATGATGCTGTTGAGGTAGGCGCTGCCGAGGTTGGCTTTTGTGCCTTCGATGGCGTTGACGGCCATATAGAGCTGTTTTGTGTTTTCCCGGACGAGGTCGCGTTCGAAGTGAATGGGGATCTGGAGGGCGATGTCGGCTTTGTCCTGTTCCACCAGTTGCAGGGCTTCCTTATAAGATGCCGTATAAGCGGTTAGCCGGAAGTGACCGGAGGCCGTGATCTTTGCGATGAGCTTTTGGGAGAAGGGGGAATGATCGTTGTCTACGACGACCAGCGAAATATTTTTGACCGAATAGTCAGCTGCGAGGGGCAGCAGGATCAGCTGGACCAGGGGTGCAATCAGCAGGGTCCTGAGGAGCTGTCTGTTGCGCAGGATCTGCCGGAATTCTTTTTCGAGGAGGAAACGCAGGGTTCTCATTGGAGAATGGTTTTATTTTTTTGCGCGATATGATGGGGGGGTGTCATTTTTGTGGTATGGTTGCGGTATGTCATTATCGTGGTATGCTCGGGATATGTCATTGCAACCTGATCTTGAATTTTCTAAGGCTTATTGCAAAAAGGAGCAGGCACATGCCGGTGAGGATGCTCATTTCTTTCCAGACCGATGTCAGCCCGAGGCCTTTTAGCATGACGCGTTTGACGATGATGAAGTACCAGCGGGACGGAACGATATTGGACAGCGCCTGTAATGCCAGGGGCATATTCTCGATGGGAAAGAGGAAGCCGGTGAGCAGCATGGTTGGAAGCATCATGCCCATGAGGGAGCCCATCATGGCTGCCTGTTGTGTCTTTGCGCTGATGGATAAGAGCAGGCCGATGGACAGAGAGGTCAGGATAAACAGAATGCTGCCTGTAACGAGCAGGAGCAGGCTTCCTTTTACCGGGAGGTCGAGGAAGAGATAACTCAATAAAAGGATTATAAAGAGGTTGAGAATGGAGATGAGAAGGTTGGGGGCAAGTTTTGCGATGATGATATAGATCGGTTTGAAGGGCGATACGAGCAGGATCTCCATCGTGCCCAATTCCTTTTCTTTTACGATGGCCACGGAGGTCATCATCGTACAGACGAGCATCAGGACCAGCGCCATTACCCCGGGTACGAAATTGGGCGCGCCGCGGAGCTCGGGGTTGTAGAGCATTTGCAGTTCGGGGGCGATCTGCATGGGCTGGCTGGCATTTTTGGCCAGTTCGGCATTATAATCATTTATGATCTGGTCCATGTAGTTGGTGATGGTTGTGGCCTGGTTGGGGTCGGAGGCATCTGCTATGACCTGCATCGTCGCCTTGCCGGTATGCATCAGGTCGTCGCCAAAGTTGGCGGGGAAGATCACTGCGAGCTTGATATTTCCCTTTTTGAATTCGGTCTGCAGCTGGTCGGCGCTGGCGAGGCTGCGCTGGATGTCGAAGTAGTCGCTGGCGGCTATTTTGCTGATGATGCGCGTTGTCACAGCGTCCTTGCTGTAGTCTACGACGGCGATGCGGGAGTCTTTGATCTCGTTGGACAGGGCAAAACCGAAGAGGACGATTTGGGCTATGGGTAAGCCGAAGAGCATGAGCAGGGTTTTGCGGTCGCGAAACACGTGGAGGAACTCTTTGCGGATGAATATGAGGAGTTGGTTCATTGGATGAAAGTTGGGTGTGCATTCATTGTTGGGGCATTGCAGGTGGATAGTAGCTGGTTCATTTTAATCGGCTTTTCGTTGAGCGTTGCGGGCCAGCTGATAGAAAACGTCTTCCATGTTTGCTGCGGCGTATTTTTCTTTTAAGCGGGCGGGGCTGTCGAGGGCTGCGATGACGCCATCCACCATGATGGAGACGCGGTTGCAGTATTCGGCCTCATCCATATAGTGTGTGGTGACAAAGATGGTGACGCCCCTGTCGGCAGCTGCATAGATAAGGTCCCAGAACTGCCGGCGGGTGACGGGGTCGACGCCGCCGGTGGGTTCGTCGAGGAAGACGATGTCGGGGTCATGAACGATGGAAACGGAGAAGGCCAGCTTTTGTTTCCAGCCAAGGGGAAGCTCTTTTACGAGGGTCCTGGCTTCCTGTTGCAGTTGCAGTTCTTCGAGCAGCCCGGCTGTTTTTGTCTTTATAGCCGGCCGGCTCATTCCGTAGATGCCGGCATAGAAGCGGATGTTCTCGGTTACGGTGAGGTCGTCGTAGAGGGAGAACTTCTGGCTCATGTATCCGATGTGCTGTTTGATCTTTTCCGTTTGTGTGTAGACGTCGAAGCCGGCTACGGAGGCTTTGCCTGAGGAAGGGGTCGACAAACCGCAGAGCATGCGCATGGCTGTGGTCTTGCCTGCTCCGTTGGCGCCGAGGAAGCCGAAGATCTCTCCTTTTCCTACTTCGAAGGTAAGTTCGCTGGCGGCGACAAAGGCGCCGAAACGTTTGGTGAGTTTGTCGGTGGTGATGACGGATGCCATGCTTAGTTTTTTAAAAGGTTGATGAAGCAGTCTTCGATGCCGGGGGCTATTTTTTCCATGGCTGCATCGGTTTCCCCTTTGGATTGGAGGTATGGGATAAGCCCCTGGCTTTCGCCTGGGCTGCTGTTTTGGGTGGTGTTGGTTGCGGCGTTGCTCTTGAAGGTCACGTGCAGGGAGTCTCCGAAGGCAAAGCAGGTGTCGGTGCCGGGGTAGGCCCGTACGTCTTTCAGGAGCTGGTGCGTTTTGGAGGCGCGGACGGCAAAGAGCTCCAGGGGAAAGGCTTTGACGATGGCAGCCGGTGTGTCGATGGACAGGATCGTACCTTTTTGGATGAGGGCGATGCGGTCACAGAGATTGGCTTCATCCATATAAGGAGTGGACACGAGAATGGTGATGCCTTCCTGTTTGAGTCTTTTCAGCATATCCCAGAACTCCTTGCGTGAAACGACGTCCACGCCTGTGGTGGGTTCGTCCAAAAAGAGGACCGCGGGCTTGTGGATCAATGCGCAACACAAAGCCAGTTTTTGTTTCATGCCTCCCGATAGTTTTCCTGCCCTGCGGTCCTTGAATGGTTCGATCTGCTGGTAAATGTCTTTTATCAGATGATAGTTCTCTTTGATGTTTGTGCCAAAAACGGTTGCGAAGAAGTTGAGGTTCTCTTCGATGGTGAGGTCCTGGTAGAGGCTGAAGCGGCCGGGCATATAGCCTACTTTTGACCGGATCTTTGTGTAATCCTTTATGATATCCAGACCGGCTACGGTGGCGGAGCCTTCGTCGGGGAGGAGAAGAGTGGTCAGGATCCGGAAGAGGGTGGTTTTGCCGGCTCCGTCGGGGCCGATGAGACCGAAGAGTTCGCCGGGGTTAACGGTGAAGCTGATGTTTTTCACTGCGGTGACCTGTCCCTTGTTGTATGTCTTGTTTATATTATTGAGCGTGATCATGTTGTCCGATTTGATCTTGCTTGTATTGGGGAGTGTGATCATGATCTAGAATTTTACTTCGCCGTACATGCCCAGCTTGAGATAACCGTCGTTCTTTACCCTGATCTTTACAGCGTATACGAGATTGGCTCTTTCATCTTTTGTCTGGATGGTTTTTGGTGTGAACTCCGATTTGTCGCTGATCCAATAGACCTGCCCGGAATATTCGCGATAGTTGCTGGCGCCCTGGTCGGTATACACTTTTGCGGTCTGGCCGAGCTTGACCTGTGTGAGCTGGGAGCCTGTGATGTATGCTCTTAAGGTGAGGGTATCGAGATTGGCGATCTTGTAGAGCGCCTTTCCGATGGTAGTCATCTCCCCTTCGAGCGCGTACTTGATGAGTACGGTTCCTTTGATAGGATTGATGATCCTTCCCTTATCGATCATGTCCTGGATCTGGGCGACTGACTTTTCGAGTGGTCCCTGTTCGCTGTAGATGGTTCGGTTCTGGGTGGAGATGTTGGAATTGTCGAGGGCGATCTGCTGTTTGCTGACGGCTATTTGTTTTTGTAGCTGGTCGATGGCGGCATTGATGTCGTCGAGCTGTTTTTGTGTAGCGGCGTCGGCTTTTAGCAGGTTTTCGGTGCGGGTCCTTTCTTTTAGCTGCTGGTCCAGCTGTGATTGTTGAACGGCCAGCTGTTTTTTTACCAGCTCCAATTGCGGAGCGGGGTTGGTGGTCTTTTGTTTTAGTGCGGCGATGGTTGCCTGGACCTGTTGTTTTTGCAATTGGGTGTTGGACATGTCGATATTGCCGGTGATGGCGCCTTTTGCAAGGCTGTCTCCTTCTTTTATGGGGAAGGAAAGCAATTTGCCGTCGCGTTCTGCTGAGACGATGACCTCGTCAGATTCGAAGACACCGGAAGCATCTGTTTTTATTTTGTTTTGCTGACAGGAGGCGATTAGTAGTATGAGTGCTGCTATGGGGAATAGATTTTTCATTGTTTGTATGTTTAGTTGCCTGCGGTGGTTTTATGGTTGTATTGGGTAGCGAGCAATTGTATCTCGTGGACGGCGCGGTCCTGGCGGGCCTGGGAGGCGGCGTTGATGTCCAGCAGATAATCATTGGCGGTGATAACGCCGTTCTGGAGCTGGACGCCGGAGGTCTTGCTGACGGACTCCCTGAGATTGACAATTTCGTCGTCGCTCTTTATTAATTGCTGATATCTTGTAATGTCTTCGTTTTGCTGGTTGAGGGTTAGCTGGGTATTGAAGAGGAAGGTGTTTTTTTGTGCCTTGATCATTTCCTGATCGTTCTTATTGATCAGCTGGTCTTTTTTATAGGTATACCAGCTGCCGATGGTCCAGGTGAGGCGGATGCCGGTGATATAATAACCGTTGAGATTGGTAGACAGGAAGTTTACGGGATTAGGTTTGCCCATGCCGCCCTGGAAGAAGGCGTTGAGCTGTGGATTGAGATTAAGTTTTGTAAGACGGAGCTGTTCTGTGTAAGACTGGATCTGGAGGTCATAGGCTTTTAGCTCGGGGCGGTCGATGGAGGCCGTTAGGCGTGGTGCGATTGGTTTTATGAGTTTTGTCTTATCGGTTATGGGTTGATCGATGAAGAGGCTGAGCATATCGGTATAGGCTTTTCGGGTCGAGTGGAGGTCGATGGCCTGTTGGTTAGTCTTGAGGAGTTCGGCTTTTAGTTTGTTGAGGCTGCTGGTAAAGCCGGTACCGTTGTTGATGGCGGCCCGGACGTTGTCGATGCCGGTTTGGATATCTTTCGCTGCGAGGCCGTTCTGTTCCAGCTGTTCGTCGAGGAGCAGGATGCCGAAGAAGAGCTGGTTGATACGATCTTTTAGCTGGTATAGTTGGGTGTTGAGGTTTTCCTGCTGGAGTTGGGCGTCGGTTTGGCTGATGGTGCGGCGTTGTTTGTTGATGCCGAAGTCGGTGAGGGTTTGGGAGACTTCGCCATAGAGTTTGTACTGGTCTTTGGGAACGAGGGGGATGTTGATGTTGGTTCCGGCGATGGGCGGGAGGTCGATTTTTGTTACGTCGGATTGATAGGTTGCGGAGCCGTTGATGAGGAATTGGGGGTATACGCCTTTGCTGATGTTGGCGATGGTATATTCTTTTGTTTTTTCGATCAGGGCGCGCTGTTTGGTCAAGGGGTAGTTTTTCTCTGAGAGATCATAACACTGAGAGAGTGTGAGCGTTTGTGCGATGCTGCTGCTCCATGCGAAGAGCAGCAGGAGTGGGGTGAGCTTGAGCATTTTTATTATCATTTTGATTTAATCATTTGATTAATTCTTAAGTAAAAAATTTTACTCAGGTGACAGCATGGTTTTGATCCATAATGGTATTTGTTGTTTTCGTTGTTGCATTAGTTCGTTGAATTGGTTGTCTGTGACGCCTGTGACTTTTTGCAGGATGGGTCGGGCGATGAAAGGGAAGACGGTAAGGCCTATCAGGTTAGCCATCAGGTGGAAGGGGTTGATGTCACCTATTTTGCCTTCTTCGGCGGCGATTTTCAGCTGGCTGAAGAGTTTGGCGCGGGTCGAACCGACCTGGTCGTCGATATTGGATGCGAGTTGTTCCGGGTTGTTTCGCAGCTCGTTCAGGATAAAGAGCGGAAGGTCGGGGTTTTGGGTAAGGAAGTCGATATACATGGATACGACCTTTGTTATTTTTTGATCGAGGGTTGTGTTTTGTTCGAGGAAATTGAAGGAGATGCCCCGGATGAACTGGCGAAAGTTTTCCATCATTATGATGTCGAACAGTTTTTGTTTGCTTCGGAAGTAATAGTTCAAGAGGGCGAGGTTGATGCCTGCTTCTTCGGCTATGTCGCGGGTCCGGGTTGCGGAGAAACCTTTTTGGGTGAAGAGCTTGCGTGCGGCTTCTTTGATCTTTTCCTCGGTGGAGGCTTCTTTCACTGTCACTGGTTTTGCTTTGGGCATTGAGTCATTTTGTGGTATAAAGGTATATTGATTTAATCAATATTTTTAATCAAATGATTAAAAATATTGTAATTAATTGATTTGCAATCAAATATCGTGGGGAAAGTTTAAGGTTTATGGTTGGGGGTTGGAGAGCAGGGGGTGAGGGTCGTCGAAGTTCTCGCGGTAAGAGACTTTGTCGTTGGAGAGGGACACATAGTCGAGAGAGCCGGTGCCCTGGAAGCGGTACATTATTCCGATGATCTTGCTTCGGATGATATGACGTTTGACGGTGTAGGCCAGGTTGTCGTTGACCCATATTTTCGCCTTGCCGCTGTCCGATTCGATGCGGAGTTTGACATAATCATTAAAGTTGACACCGAAGTTGGAGAGGTCTTCGCGTTTTCCGGATGTATAGAAATAGGTAAAGAAGAGATCGACGGTAGAAATGCAGCCCTTTGAGCATAGGGGGACCCAGATGGCTGTCCCTTCGCAGAGCAGGTAGACGCGGCTGAGCTGGCAGATGGAGGAGCCTTCGGCGTAGTCGTTCTTTAAAGATGTCTCAAAGACGAAATGATCGGAATAGATCTCGCCGAAGTCGCGGACATTGGAGAACATGACGGTGGGGGGCGACGGCTGGAGCTGGATGTTCTTTTGTCTGATCTGGTCGGCGGAAATGCTCATTTTCCCATTGTGGATGGCTTCTTCCTTTTTGAAATAGACGGGTACGGGGTCCTGTTCTACCAGCGGGAGCCAGCCATTGGATTGGATGAGCAGGTTATGCGTTTTGACGACGTGGTTGTGGACCTGGAGGGTAGCGTGGTAGAAATCGGGATAATAATAGACGGAGGTATGCTGATGATCGTTTTTGGAGACTTTTATGCGGCGGGTGGTATCCCAGGATTGTTGGATGACGACGGAGTCATCGGGTGAGCGGGTGGCGTCGTAGTCGAAGACGACGGAGTTGGGCAGGCCGGAGGTGACTGCTTTTTTGCTGCTAAAGGCGTAATCGCGGGGTTGGGGTGGAGGTTGCTGGCCTTTGAGGTAGAGGAGGACGAGTAAGATGATAACCAGTGGGGTCAGGAGCCAGAGTTTTTTGCGCAGGGGTTTTGGTGGTGCAGCGGCGGGTCCGGTATTTGGGTTTGGGGTTGTGGTGGTGAAGTTGGTGTTAGAGCTTGGTGTTTCAGCTGTGGGGCCGATGTTTGGGTTTGGAGCTGTGGCGGCGGGGTTGTGAGATGTAGTTGGGGAATGTTGTACGGAAAAGTCCCGCCAGTTATCATATCCCAGGAATTGGGTCAGCGTATTCAAGGTGTGGGTATTCGGGAGGCTATCGTATTTGACCTTTCCCCAGACACGTTTCAGCGTGACGTGGCTAAGGGTCACCCCGGTTTGGTCGCGGATGAGTTCGCTGAGCTGCAGGAAGTCCTGGTTTGTCCAATTCTCGCTTTCTCCCCAGCCGGTTTTTTCTTCGAACAATTTTTTTACCTGCCGGATGAGGGTTTCGTCAGTTTGCATAGCTATAAGAGTGAAATGATAGTGACGTAAAATTAGGGTAGTTCCTTTGCCCGTCTGAATTTGTACCAACTTGTACCAACATGTATAAGCCCTGGAACGTAAATATCCCTTCTGTTGCTCAATTTTAATACAAATTACTGCAATCTGACACTGAAAAATAATTGTCTTTGACTGTCAACATTTTATGTTAAGTGAGAGAACTATTAAACGCTAAACTATGCGATTGCTTCTACTATCTCTTCTTGCCTTGATCGCCGGGACGCTGCGGCCTGTCGCCGCCCAGGATGAAATGCTTCCGGCGGATCGTTATCTCACCAGTGTCAATTTTCGCATTCTTTTCGGCGGGATCATTATGGCGAAAGCGCGGATCGACTCTTTCCAGGATAGCCTCAATTTTATTTTTGATACGGGTTGCGGGAGTGTGTCGCTGGACTCGCTGACTGCGGAGCGTCTCAACCTGATCCCGCATAGCAGTTCGGCTTTTATCCATGGTGTGGCGGGGATCTGTCCGCAGCGGCTGGTCGATAGTCAGTCGATCCATCTCGGGGGTATTTCTATCGACAGCCTGTCGCTGCAGGTCGTCAATTACGATCTGCTCAGTAGTATTTATGGCGAGAAGATCGATGGGATCATCGGGTATAGTTTCTTTTCGCGTTACCTGGTGAAGGTGGATTATGACCAGCTGAAGATGGATATTTATACACCGGGGCCTGTTGTTTACCCGAAGGGCGGGTTTTTGCTGCGTCCGCGTCTCTACGGGCTGCCTATGCTGGAAGGGCAGATGACGGATGCGAGGGCGATCCGGTCGCGCTTCTATTTCGATACGGGGGCGGGTTTGTGTCTGCTGTTCTCCTCCAGCTTTACTTCAGACAGTGCGGTGTTTAGTCCGAAGCGGAAGAAGCCGGTCCATATACAAGGCGCGGGTCTGGGGGGTAAGATGAGGATGAAGCTGACTACGCTGAAGACGTTTACTCTGGGGCCTTTTCAGTTCAGGCAGATACCGACCTATGTTTTTGAGGATGCGTATGACGTGACCGGCTATCCGCAATTGGCGGGGCTGATCGGGAATGATCTTTTGAGGCGTTTCAATCTGATATTGAACTACGATCGTTCCGAGATCTATATACTTCCCAATACCGCGTACGATCAGCCTTTTGACTACAGCTACAGCGGGGTATCGATAGCCCTGATCGGGGGGAAGATTATTGTCACGGATGTGATGCCCGAGTCGCCGGCGGAGAAAGCGGGTTTTAAGGAAGGGGATATGATTTTGGCGGTCAATGGGGATACAAAGCAGAACCTGCAGGTGTACCAGGGGCTTCTGCGGACAATTGGTCCGAGGGTGAAGGTGCTGGTGCAGCGGGATGGTGTGGCGGCGATGTTGTCTCTTAAGGTGACGAGTATATTATGAGGGTTGTCAGGCCATGGAAATGGCGAATTTTTTATAGGAGCCGCTGGAAGCGGCTCGGCCGTAAGGCCAGACGTTAGCGGTTTGCGGGATACGGCTATATTTTTTCCAAGCCGTATCTCCGCACATTTTTGAAGTCGGTGAAGTTCATTCCGGTCGTATTCTTAAAGAATTTGCTGAAGTGTGCGGAGTCGGAGAATCCCAGGTGATAGGCTATCTCTTTCATGCAGACATCAGAGTACGCTGCCTGGCGTTTGGCTTCCAGGGCGACGCGCTGCCGGATGTGATAGCTTGCGGGATAGCCGGTCGCTTTTTTTATGTTTTCGTTGAGGTAGTTGGGTGTGACGGCCAACTCGCGGGCATAATCGGCGACCATTTTCATTTCTTTAAAGTTGGCGTTGAGGAGTTCCATAAACTTTTGGACGAGGCAAAGGCTTCGGGTTTGGGTTGTCAGCAGGCTGTTCTCTTCGAGCTGTCTCGACAGATAGATCAGGAAGATCTTGAAATAACGTTTGAGCAGCTCCAGTCTGAAGAGGTCGAGGTTGTTGAATTCTTTTAGAAGACGTTCCATAATGAGGGCCATGTCTGCGATGTCATTTCTGACCTGTACGGCTTTGCAGCGGTCGAATAATTGATAGATGCCGCCAGGGTGTACGAGATCGGGTTCCATGTCGCCCAGGCCGAGAAAGTTTCTTGTAAAGGAGATGACGTATCCTTCGAGGTCTTCACCGGATTCGATGAGGTGTACTTCACCGGGGCGGATGCAAAACAATTGGTTTGGGCTGATGCCGAATTGTTGCATGTCTATACGATAGAGGCCTGTGCCCTGCGTTATCCATATAATCTCAAAATAATCGTGGTTAAATACCTGTGAGTTGACGGGTTCGTCATATTGAATGATGGATTCGAGGGTCCTGATCTCGAAGGAGAGACCGGGGGTCAAGTTTTTTGACGAATAGAGAAGGCAGCCGGTTTTTTTCATGATGTTTGAGTTTCCTTTATCTATTCTAATAGCGTGCCTGAAGTTAACTTGTTGATTATTATTTAATTATGATTGATGTTGGAATAGATTTAACGATATCCCGATTTGTAGTTGTGTCAAACGACGAAATATCGTCGTTAGTGGGGTTGGGAGCAGTTGTGGGGGTGTAATGGAGGGAATCAGAGGTTTTGTTTTTTTAATTCTTCGGCTGCATAGTTGACTGCGCGGGCGGTAAGGGCCATATAGAGTATGGATGGGCTGGCGTTGCCGGTGCTGGTCATGCAGGCTCCGTCGGTGACGAAAACATTATTACAATGATGGAGCTGGTTGTGCTTATTTAATAAAGATGTTTTTGGGTCTTTGCCCATTCTGCATCCGCCCATTTCGTGGATATCCCTGCCGGGCGCCCAATGGTTGTCGTGCGTAGTAATATTTTTTACTCCTATTTTATCCAGCATTTCGTGGCTTTGGGTGAGGAAGTCTTTTAGCAGTCGTTCGTCATTGTCATCGTAGTCTACTTTTGTGACGAGGAGGGGGATGCCCCATTGGTCTTTTTCGGTTTTGCTCAGGCTCACCGTGTTGGTTTCTTTGGGGATGGTCTCTCCCTGCATATACATAAATAATTCCCAGCCGCCGGGTTCTGTCAAAGCCGTTTTGTACGAGGGGCCTATTTCTTCGGGCAGATTGTGGGTGTCGGGTTCGCCGCGGTTTATATCCATAAAGGCCATGTAGCCGCCGACAAAATCGGTGTCCTGTCGTTTCAAGTTCCGAAAATTTGCCATCATCGACTCCGAGGGCCGGCGGCCGTAATAGTATTTATCTTCGAAGCCGTCGATGGTTCCGTGTAAGGAGCCCCGGTAGTTCTGGAAGGCGACGTATTTTCCCAGCAGTCCGTTGTCATTGCCGAGGCCGTTTGGAAAACGGTGGGAAGTTGAGTTAAGGAGGATGAGGTTGGTGTTGAGGGCTGAGGCATTGACAAAAATGATCCGGGCATTATACTCGATGACCTCTTTTGTATTGGTGTCGATGATGCGTACGCCGGTGGCTTTTTCTTTTTTTTCGTCGTAGAGAATGGAATGAACAACCGAAAAGGGGCGGATGGTCAGGTTGCCTGTTTTGGCTGCCCAGGGCAGCGTGGAGGAGACCGAGCTAAAGTAACCGCCGAATGGGCAGCCGCGCATACACATGTCGCGGGCCTGGCATTGGGATCTTCCCTGCTGAAGGTGGATCGGGTTGGGTTTTGTCAGCTGTGCCCAGCGGCCCTGGATCATGAATCTATCGGGATAGTGTTCGCTGATGCGGGTTTTTATGTGTTTTTCCACGCAGTTGAAGTCGAAAGCCGGGAGATAGTCGCCGTCGGGCATGGCTTCGAGGCCGTCATTATTGCCGCAGATGCCGGAGAAGCGTTCGACATAGGAGTACCAGGGGGCGATGTCGCCATAGCTGATGGGCCATTCGATGCCGTAACCATAACGGGCGGGTGCGGTGAAGTCGTAGGGGCTCCATCTCGGGCAGGCCCGGCCCCAGATCAGGGATTTGCCGCCTACCTGGTAGCCGCGGATCCAGTCGAATGGTTTTTCCTGGACGTAGGGGTGGTCTTTGTCTTTTATAAAAAAGTGGGCGGTGTCTTCTCCGAAGCCGGCTGCGGTTGTGATCAGCGGGTTTTCTTTTATGAAGGCCTCCGGCATTTGTTTGCGGTGCGGAAATTCCCAGGGGGCCATAGTGGCGGTGGGATAGTCTTTGTTGTGGACGATGTTGCGGCCCCGTTCGAGGACGAGGGTTTTGAGGCCGTGGTCGCAGAGCTCTTTTGCGGCCCAGCCGCCGCTGATGCCGGAGCCGATGACGATGGCGTCGTAGGTTTGCGATTGCTGCGGCGAATTTGGTTGTGGATTGGAGTGCCGGGTATCGGGTTGCTGTTGATGGGAGGCAGGTTGCTGCTGCCGGGTATCGTTTGGTTGTGGAGGCATATGTCAAGCTTGTTCTCTCAATTTAAACAAATTTGCCTTATCTTTTCTCTTTAAAAACACCATTATGTTATCTCAACACATGAAAGAAGCCCTTAACAGGCAGGTATGGATGGAAGCTCAATCTTCGCAGGCTTATCTTGCCATGGGAAGCTGGGCGGAGATACAGCCGGGGTTGAAAGGCTGCACGCAGTTCTTTTTCCGTCACAGCGAAGAGGAACGTATGCATATGTTGAAGCTCCTTCATTACATAAATGAAAGGGGTGGTTTTGCTGTCGTTCCGGCTTTGGAGCAGCCGGTGCTGACCTTTGTTTCTCTGAAGTCCGCGTTTGAACAGCTGTTCAAGCACGAGGTAAAGGTTAGCGAGAGTATCAATAACCTGGTGGATATCGCGCTTGGCGAAAAGGATTATGCGACGCATAATTTCCTGCAGTGGTATGTGCTGGAGCAAATGGAAGAGGAGAGGTTGGCGCGGGAATGTAATGATAAGCTGGAGCTGATCGGGGATGATAAGAGTGGTTTGTATCTTTTTGACCGGGATATTATGACGATAAATAGAGGGGCGTAGGCGCTCTCAATTATATTGACCTGAAATAAGGGTGAGGAGATAAGTTTGCGAAGATTAGGCTGTGGTCAGCCCGTTGAAGTAAGCGGTGGTTTCTTCGACGAGGGCATTCATGAGGTCGGATGCTTTTTTATGTTTTAGCAGCGGGGCTATCTGTCCGCCCCAGAAAAGGATCAATTCCCATTTTTTTTGTATAATAGCTGCCTGCCGGAGGGAGGACATGAACTGGGACTGAAGGGGAAAGGGGAGGAAGCTTTTTTCTTTCCCCCGTGTTTCTTCGGAGATCCTGCTTCTGAGTCCGCGGCCAAGTCTTCCGGTAAATGCCCGGGTCAGAACGGTATACCTGGATGCCGGGGAGAACAACATCTCGCGGTGAATGTCCAAAGCGTTTGACTCTTCGCAGGCCAAAAATGCTGTACCTACCTGGACGGCGTCCGCTCCAAGGGCCAGGGCTGCGGCTATGCCTTTTCCGGTGGCGATGCCGCCTGCTGCGATAATAGGTCTGCGGACCGTTTCCCTGATCTGTTGTAGCAGTACAAAAGTGCCGGTGAGCGAATTCTCAGAGGGAGCCAGGAAGGAGGGTCGGTGACCGCCCGCTTCAAAGCCGGATGCGATGATCATGTCGACATCAGCGTCGTCCAGGGCGAGGGCTTCGTCAAGGGTTGTCGCGGCTCCGATGGTGACGATGCCCAGTTTTTTGCATTGCCCGAGGATATCGGCCGAAGGAACACCGAACATAAAACTGAAGGCTGGTGGTTTTGTATGCAGGATCACTTCCACCTGGTTTTCGAATCTCGATGAAAAGCTCAGTGGTTTGTCGGGGAAGGGGACGCCGAGCTCGTCAAAGTAGGATTGGAACAGGGCACGCAGACTTTGCAGGTCGGAGGGGATAGGATTTGGGGGGATATTGGATGGGTTGGGATTGTTAGTGGCTCTTGGAGTGGTGGTATCAGGAAGCATTGGATCGTTGGATTTGCCGGGAGGCGAGGTGGTGTTGTTACCGGCTGATGTAGCAAGATCATTATCGGATACCCACAAATTGATATTATAGGGCTTGCTGGTCTCTTTTCTTATTTCCTCATTTACGTTATAGATCTCCTGTGGTGTCAGCGTATATGCGCCGTAACCACCCACGCCTCCCAGATTGGATACGGTGGAGGTCAGCTTTACCGAAGACAGGTTACCGCCGAAAGGGCCCTGGAAGATAGGGTATTGGACGCCGAGGATCTTTGCTGCTTTGGTATTGTACCACATGGTATATGATTTTAAAAGAGATCTATAAGTTACGAGATAATATCCGAGTTTGCGGTGATGCTTTGTTTAGGCCGCCTTTGCCGTGATACGGACGTCCAGGTCAAAGTCATTGCAGATGAGGGTATCACCGTTGTTGTTTACTTCTGCATCGAAGGAAATGGGATGAGTGATCCCCTTGATCGTGAGGTTGCCATCGATATCATACCGGGTATTTGATTTGGGTGTCACGGATGGTGAATTTACCTTTGTGTTTGATCGCGTCACAAAGTAACGAAGGATATTTTACGTAATCAGGTGATGTAGATCACAATTTGAAAAGGAGGGAAGGGATTGGAAATGCCACCCTGTGATCGTAAATTTATCTTATGAAGCAAGTTATCCTCAGCAAGTCACAGGCCCGGAAGATCATCCTGCATGCGACGGGACTGTCGAAGCGGGCCCCTTTTGGGAAGGGCCGGGAGGCTGTGTATAAACTCATCGAACATCTTGGCTTTGTTCAGATCGATACCAATTATGTCATAGAAAGAGCGCATCATCATGCCATCGTATCGCGTGTACCGGATTATAAGCCGGAATGGCTTGGCGAGCTGCAGGCGGATGGGAGGATCTTTGAATTCATCACTTCCGACGCGGGATATATGCCCATGCATGACTTCCGTTTTTCACTGCCTGTGAAGGAAGGTTTTTTATCCGGTAGAAAGCCCCTGGCGCAGTCCGAGATCAATCTTATGAATAAGGTGCTGGACAGGATAGCACGCGAAGGGCCACTGATGGTAAAGGATTTTGAGAATGACCGCAAGGTAGCGAGTGCAGGCTGGTGGGATTGGAGGCCGTCCAAGATGGCGCTGGAGTGGTTGTACCTGGACGGAAGACTGGTGACCACGCGGACCAATGATTTCCAAAAAGTATATGATCTGCCTGTGAATTTAATTCCGGACGACATTGATACGACGATGCCTGCGCAAGAGGAATTTGCCAGGCATGTGATTCGGCGCGAATTGAAGGCTCTTGGTGTCGCCTATGCAAAGGAGATGGCCTGGCGTGCCCGTCGCGTGAAGAACAATCTTGTAAAAAAGGAGCTGGAAAAGATGGTTGAAGAGGGGGAGGTGTGTTCTGTCGAGGTCGAAGGGCTTAAAGGCCCCCTCTATATGTTACCGGATTATAAGAACAAGAAGATCCAGCTGTCTGATGAAGCATGGGTTCTTTCGCCATTCGATATACTGAATGTCTTCAGGCATCGATTAAGGGATTTTTTTGATTTTGATTACCAGATAGAATGTTTTGTGCCGCAGCCGAAACGTAAGTACGGCTATTTTTCGTTGCCAATCCTGGTTGGAGACACCTTTGTTGCGAGGATGGATTCAAAGGCCGATCGGAAAAAAAAGGTATTGATCGTTCACAATCTTCACTTCGAGCCTGTGAAACTGACCAAATCGATGATCGGTAAGGTTTGCGAGGCTATTAAGGCCTTTGCGAAGTTCAATCAATGCGAAGAGATCGCTGTTACAAAGTCTAATGATCCGGCGCTGCTGAAGGCTATCCGAAAGGGGGTGGCCCTACTCTGATTTTATATTCTTTATCGGGGATGTCATTGCGGCTTTCAGGACATGGAAGCTGACCGTGGCTATCGTGATCAGCAGGGACAGGATCCCGGCTGCGATAAAGATTCCCCAGGAGATCTCCGTCCGGTAGGCATAATCTTCCAGCCATTTGCTCATCATCCACCAGGAGAAGGGCGTCGCGATGACGAAGGCCAGGAGGATCAGCCCGAAGAAATCGCGGGATAACAGGATGAAGAGCTGTGCGAGGTTGGCTCCCAATACTTTTCGTATGGCTATCTCTTTGCCGCGCTGTTCGGCGCTATAACCGAGCGGAGCGAAGGTTACGAGCAAGGAGGAGCGTGGCGAAGCAGCTCCGACGAAGCTCTCTGCGAGTCCCAGCAATCCCATGCAGGAGATGAAGATGGCGAGAACGGCAAAGAAATAGCTGAGCTTGCCTACGAGGGTTTCGCTGCTATAGAGTTTTTGATAGGCTTCATCGGAGAACTGGTAGGTAAAAGGAAATGCGGGGTTGATCGATTTACATTCTTTTTCGAGGCTGGATATGGCCTGGTTGGACATTCCTGCTTTTGTACGTACCAATATGCTGTTGCCTTCGGATACACCATAGGCTATAACAAGCGGGGCAATGGGTTGGTGCAGCGAATTAAAATGGAAATCTTTTACTATGCCGATGATGGTCCCTTTTTTGCCGAGACAGGTCAGGGAATGGCCGATGGGGTCTTTGATGCCGATATTTTTTACGGCTGATTCGTTCAGGATGTAACCTACTGAATCTGTCGGGAAGGATCTGGAGAATTCGCGGCCCTCCTTTAGTTCGAGGTGCATGGTCTGAACGAGATCGTATTCAGAATAGATGACTGCGAATGTCGGGCGGGACTGGGGGTCTTTGTTTTCCCAGGTGATGTCGTTGATCAGGAAGTTGTCGGTTTGTACGGGAGATTGTGAGATCTCTGACACCTGCTGTATCCCGGGCATTTTCGTCAGTTCCTGTTTGAAGAGGAAATATTGGTTGACAAGATTGCCTTCGAGCGGGATGGTAACCAGGTTCTCTCTGTCGAAGCCAAGATTGGCGGCTTGTATGAACCTGACCTGTCTGGAGATGATGATCGTGCCAATGATCAGCAGGATGGAGAGGGCGAACTGGAAGGTCACCAGTGATTTGCGAAAGAGGGAAATGCCGGAGCCCAGGCGGATAGAACCTTTCAGCACTTTTACCGGGTTGAAGGAAGACAGGAAGAAAGCCGGATAGCTACCGGAGATCAGTCCGGTGAGAAGAGTGATGAGCGCCAACTGCAGCCAGAAGCCTGAGTCGGTGAAAGGCAGGTGAATCTGTTTGCCGGAAAGCTCATTGAAGAAGGGCATGGCCACCGTAATAAGTCCGATGGAAAGCACAACTGCGAGCAGGGCGAACAGCATGGCTTCTCCAATAAACTGTATGATCAGTGTCGATTTCATAGCGCCGGCTGTTTTCCGGATGCCGATCTCCTTCGCTCTTTTCATCGATCGGGCAGTGGTGAGGTTCATGAAATTGATACAGGCGATCAGCAGGATAAAGATGGCGATGATGCTGAACAGGCGGACATATTCAATGCGTCCTCCGCCTATCTCTTTGTTTTTGAACGCGCCGTTGAGGTAGACCTCGTCGAAGCGCTGCAAGTCGAGCTCTACGCGATAGTTTGGTCCTTGTTTGGTGTTGAGGTTTTTGAGGAAGTATTTGATCCTGGCCCGGAACTTTTCGGGGTTGGCATCCGGGCGCAGCATTACCGTAGTGTAGGGCGCGACGCTGTTCCAGTCCCTTACGTACTCATTCTCTCTTGCCAGGTATTTCCAGTTGATCAGGTAGTCGAAGTGCAGCGATGAATTATCCGGTATGTTGAATACGGCGGATACGGTGAAGTCCTGTTTGTTTTCGAAGCGGACGGTGCGGCCTATTGCTGATCCAGGACTTCCGAATAGGCTGCCCGCCATTTTTTTGGAGATGGCGATACTGGAAATGTCGCTGAGCGCTGTTGTTTTATTGCCTTGTAGAAGCGGAAAGCTGAAGAGCTTGAAAAAATCCTCGCCGGCATATTCACCATTTTCTTTGATGATCTTATCGCCTGCCCGGAAGGTGCCGAGATTACCCCATGTCGAATAATTGGCGGCATATTGTATCTCGGGGATCTGTCTTTTCAGCTCTTCGCCAAGTAAGCCGGGGGTATAATAACCGATGCCCATTCTTTTATCGGCATAGGTACGCTGGATGATGTTGTAAAGCCCTGTTTTATTGGTATGAAAGCTGTCAATATACGATTAATCCGGCAGGAGCGAAATCTGGGGTTCGGGTGAGGGTGGTGGCTAGAGCTGATGCCGGGTTGGGAGCAGGTGTTCGGCGGAGTGGATGTGGGTGATCCCCGGCGCTGCACTGTGGCAGAACCGGGGATGATGGATGTGTTTATCAGCGGAGTGATCTGAACGAATCGCGGATCTCTTCAGTGAAGACCGCGGGTTGTTCCCACGCTGCGAAATGGCCGCCCTTTTCGAGCCGGTTGTAATGGATGAGTTTTGGGAATGCTTTCTCTGCCCAGCTTTTCGGGGCCTGGTATAGCTCATCGGGGAAGGCACTGACGGCAACCGGGATAGTTATGTGTTTCGGGGCGAAGAAGGCGAGCTTGTTCTCCCAATAGAGGCGGGCCGAAGAGATGGCGGTACCTGTCAACCAGTAGAGCGTGATGTTGTCGACAATGTCCTCCTTTGTAAGGCCCTCGGTCTGACCGTCGAATACGCGTGCGATGAGTTCATAGCTGCGTATGTCGTGATCCAGCATCCAGGCTGCGAGGCCGATGGGTGAGTCCTCGAGGCCGTAGAGCGTTTGGGGCCGGCCGGCCATTTCCTGGGCGTAACCCAGGCCGTGCTTATAGAAGAAGTCGAGCTGATCAAAGGCATGCTGTTCGTCGGGCTGGAGACCTGCCGGAGCGGGCTCGCCGAACTGGAGCGCCTTTGCGACGTCGTCCGGTACGGTGGCAGGCATGTTGGTGTGTATGCCGAGCAGTTCGGGGGGCGCCTGTACGGCCATCTGTTCCGTGACTGCATCGCCCCAGTCGCCGCCCTGCGCTACAAACCGCGTATATCCGAGGCGTTTCATCAGCGTAGTCCAGGCGCGTGCTATGCGTTGCGGGTCCCAGCCGGTAGTAGTCGGCTGCCCGGAAAACCCGTGGCCCGGCAGTGAAGGGATCACAATGTCGAAGGCGTCTTCGGCCTTCCCGCCGTGTGCGGTGGGATTTGTCAGGGGGTCGATGATCTTTAGCTGTTCGATGATCGAGCCGGGCCAGCCATGGGTGACGATTAATGGCAGGGCATTGGGATCTTTCGACTTAACGTGTATGAAATGAATGTCCACGCCGTCGATGTTGGTGATGAACATCGGCAAGGCATTGAGTCTTGCTTCCACTTTCCGCCAATCGTAATCTGTCGCCCAATAGTTGGCCAGCTTCTGGATGGTGGCCAGCTGCACGCCCTGGGTCGCATCGGAAACCGTTTCCTTTTTTGGCCATTTTGTCGTGAGTATGCGGTGGCGAAGATCTTTTAGTTGTTCGTCGGGGATATGAACTTTGAAAGGGCGAATAGCATCACCTGATGTCATATCCGCATGTGGGCCGCCCTGTGCAGTGACGAGTGCGCCTTGCAGGGCCAGCGTTCCGGTGAGTAGTGTACTTGCGAGCATTCTTACTGACATTTTCATTGTTATGAAATTTTATTGATCGTGTTAGATACTTTATGTGGGTTCATTTCGCTAATACGACAAGCGGCTTCCCTTTTTCGACGACGTAGGTGGCGAGCTCGGCCGCATTGGTGCTGCCGACGTTGGTGGCTGAATGGATCGCGCGGGAAGGGATGAAGTAGACGTCGCCGGCCTTGAGCGTCACTGGCGGCTGGCCATCGATGTGGTACTCCATCAAGCCTTCGAGGACATAGATGATCTCTTCGCCCGGATGCGAGTGCCTGGGGGCCGTTGCGCCGGGGTCGATGTCGACGCGTACCTGGATGGCTTCGCGCCCTGGGGCGCTGAGGTCATGCCGCTGGAGATCGGTGCGGTGGACCGGGGATTGTTGCGCTGTGGCCTGCGACTGCGCTGTGAGTGGCGACTGCGCTATGGCCGGCGACTGCTGGGCCGTGACGACGCCGGGGATGGCAAGTGCTGCCAATCCAATCGTAGCAATAGCACCGGTGAGGAGACTTTTCTTTTTCATTTTTTTATTTAAAGGATATTGGTCTCCACTTCGACGTTGCCGTGTGTGGCCTTGGAATAGGGACAAAGCTTGTGTGCGGCTTCTGCGATGGCCTGTGCGACTTTGGGATCGATGCCTGGCAAACTGACGTTGAGGCGGGCTCTTAAGGAGAAGTCATCGCTGCCTGCCAGCAAGAGGTCTACTTCTGCATCAACGAAGGCGTCGGCGGGGAACCTTACCTTCATTTTGGCGGCTGCGATCTTCATGGCGCTGAAGAAGCAGGTTGACCAGCCGGAGGCAAACAATTGCTCGGGGTTGGTGCCGTTGTCTTTGCCCGGAGGGGAGATCCTTACGTCCAGGTTGCCGTCAGAGCTGCGGGACATACCACCTTCACGGCCACCTGTAGTGTGGGTTTTGGCCGTATACAGTAATTTTTGATTTGGAGTATCCACTTGGGGATTTGCGGTAGTGTTTTCCATTTTTTTATAATTTAAGTACACAAAAATACCCCGCCGGTCAGGTCGGGTCAAGTTGTTAAAGGACGAGGTGGACGAAACGGATGTCGAACCGGCCATTATCAGGCGCGACGAAATGTGGGGTTATGGGATAGATCGAGGGTGCCGACTGCGGGAGCAGGATGGACAGTGAGGGTACGGGTTGCGAGGGGTAGGAGGGTGAGGGTACGGGTTGCGAGGGGTAGGAGGGTGAGGGTTGGTTGCGAAGGGTAGGAGGAGGCGGGTATCAGGTCCATTCGATATTCTCTTTCCGGATGCCCAGCTTTTTCATTTTTGACTTTAGGGTTGTCGGTGGGAGATTCAACAGTTCGGCAGCTCCGCCGGAGCCCCAGATCTTGCCTTTGCATTTTTTCAGGACGAGAATGATATAGTCCCGCTCATTTTCATGGATCGTTTTCATATGCGTGTCGGATGTGGCGGCGGGAATGTCATTTCTTTGAAGGGCGGGAATCGAGATGTCTTCAATGATCGATCCTTTTGTCAGCAGGACGCTTCTTTCTATCAAATTTTCAAGCTGGCGGATGTTGCCGGGCCAGTTGTAGGCCATCATGATCTTTAGCGCCTTTTCCGATATGCCGGTGATCCTTTTTCCTGCTTTACGGTTGTAGATCGAAATAAAATGGCTGGCAAGGGCGGGTATGTCTTCCGACCGTTCGCGCAGGGGGGGTAATTCCATGGGAAATACATTGAGCCGGTAGTACAGATCGAGGCGGAACCGTCCTTCGGCCACCTCTTTTTCGAGGTTGCGATTGGTTGCCGCGATCACCCGGACATCAACGCGGGTGACGTCCCTTCCGCCAATCCTTTCGATGTATTTTTCCTGTAATACCCTCAGCAGTTTGACCTGGAGATCAAGCGGCATCTCGCCTATTTCATCCAGGAAGATGGTCCCTTTGTCCGCCTTTTCGAATTTTCCGATCCGTCTGTCCGTGGCTCCTGTAAACGACCCTTTTTCGTGCCCGAAGAGTTCGGATTCGATGAGCGTCGGAGGCAGCGCCGCGCAATTCACTTTTACGAAGGGTTTATTTTTCCTGGCCGACAGCTGGTGGATACAATCGGCGACCCTTTCTTTTCCCGTTCCGCTTTCTCCCAGGATAAGCACGGAGGTATCGACGGGCGCCACCTGTGTGATGAGATCAAAGATATTTAATAGCCGGGGGCTTTTTCCTATGATGCCTTCAAAGTCCGTAGTTATACCGGATCCTCCGGCTGGTACCGGAACATTCCTGTTTTTTGATGGTTCGGTGTTCGGGGATCTTGCGGTATGGAATATATTCTCAATACCAACTGACATGAGTTGGTTGAGGCGGCTCAATAGCCCGAGATGGTCCCCATTATAGAGATCGGGCTGGCGGCTGTAAAAGGAGATGACGAAAACCTCGCCATTTGACAGATGCAAGGGCATAGAAAGGCAGGACCTTACCTGGAAGTTGTCGTAAAACAATTTGTGCAGGGAGGGTTTGATACAAGCCTGTTCAAATCCGTTTCCATTATATAGCGTTGGCGTGGGGTCGTACGCCGTATTGTTGAGGAGTGTCATAAGGGCCTTACTGTTCAGGCCGGTAATGTTCAGTAATTCGGGAATGCCGATCTGTTGGTATTCATCGTACCCGATCCGAAGGAAACTGATGCCCTGGCCGGCAAAGGCGCCGCCGGCGTTGAATCCTGCGGCAGCATAGTCAAAGGGAATATAGGGCTGCATTGCCCGGCAACCAGCCAGGAGCTTTTTTTCCCAGCTTTCCGTATCGGCCGCGATGGCGGATAGCTTGTCCCTTAAGCCGCTTTCCTTCCTGAAGTTGGACTCCATGCTATGTACATGCCTGTACCGCGCGATCTCCAGCGTAATAAGAAGGTCCCGTTCCCTAAAGGGTTTTATCAGAAAGCCGTAAGGCTGGGTGGCTTTTGCCATATTCAGCACTTCTACGTTGGAATTTGCAGAGAGATATACGAAAGCGATATTATCTTTCCCCAGTTCAGTGGCCAGGTCGATCCCGGTCAAATTGCCTTTCAGGAAGATATCCAGGAGAACGAGATCAGGTCTTTCCTCTTTTATCAGTTCCCGCGCCTGTATAACGGAATGGGCGATGCCTGTGACCCCGTAGCCGGCTTTTGTGAGCATCAGGCGGAGATAATCTGCCTCTACAAACTTATCTTCTACAATCAATATTTTCTCTTTCATGCGAAATACGTTGGTTCAGGTCTTACTTGTTTAATAGCGATTGTAATATCCGGATCATAAAGAAAGCTGATGGCTATCCGTGTCCCTTGTTGACTTTGCATACTGAATTTGGCCCCGATCTCCGCGCAAAGCCCGCGCATCAGGTTCATCCCCATCGAATTGTGTTTTGCGGCAATAAACCCCGGGGGTAATCCTATCCCGTTGTCCTCAATAGTTAACAATACAAAACCCTTTGAATCCTGTTTTAACGTAATAAAGATACCCCCTTCCCTGCTATCGGGGAATGCATATTTGATGGAATTGGTGATCGCTTCGTTCAAAATGAGTCCCAGGGGGATGCAGTGTGACAGGTCCAGGTCGATCCGCTGGACCTGCAGGTTGAACCGGACGCGTTTGTTAATGGTGAAGGAGTCCCGCAGATAATCGACCAATTCGTTGATATAATCGGCCATGTTGATGGCGGACATGTTCTCGGTCTGGTACAGCTTCTGATGGATCAGGGACATGGCATGTATGCGGTGCTGCCCGTCCGCGATGGCATCGATGGCTACTTCGTCTTTCAGGTAGATGGTTTGTGTACCGAGCAGACCCATGACCGTCTGGAAATTATTTTTTACGCGATGGTGGATCTCTTTGACCAGCCATTCCTTTTCGTTGAGCAGGTGACGCAGGGCAATATTTTGTTCCCCGATCTCTTTCTGCTGCAATTTCAGTTTCCTGTTGGTTCTTTGCTTGAGCCTCATATTGCGTACCAGCAGTCCGATCGTGATGAGTAACAGGATCATTCCTCCCAGGATCCAATTGCGGGTATATCCTGCCTGGATCAGCCGGTTCTGCTGCAGGCGGCCTTCTTTTTCCAGCAGCTGGATGTCCTTTTCTTTTTTTTCGGTCTCATATTTTACCTGTACTTCTCTTACCTGTCGTATTTTGGCCACATCGAACATCGAATCGTTCAACTGATGATATTGGTTAAGGTATTTGATCGCTGAAAAATAATTGCCAAGAGAGGAATCCGTCTTAAAAAGAAACAGGTCGATATCCCTGATCGCAGAGACAGAATTATTTAGCATTGCCTCGTCGAGCGCTATATGAAAATGGGTTGCGGCCTTTTCGAATTGCTTTTTGCTAAAAAAATACTGACCGATATCGTACTCCACATCTCTTCTGATCTCGTTGTTCTTTCCCAATGAATCGCCGAGACTGATCATTTCCCGGGTATATTTTTCCGCCTGGCTATAATTACGGACGGAAGTATAGTAGTAAGCAAATGTTTCTGCTAAACTGGCTTTGCCATACGGGTCGGCAGGGGGATATTTTTTTGAAAACCCCAGCAGGAAAGTATGTGCCTCCTCTTCTTTATTTAGTTTGATCAGGTCGCGAACAAAAATCCCTGCTTCCCGGATGTAATAAAAGTCAACCGGGACAGGGTGGTTTATTTTGAAAACCAGCCTATAGTATTCGATGCTTTTTCCGGTCTGTCCCAATTCATCATACAAATTTGCTACATGGCTGTAGAATATTATGGCCCAGGTATCATTGGCATTATGCATGTTCTCAATCGTCAGCAAAGCATAGTGGAGGGCTTTATTATAATTACCTTTAAGATGATTGGTTACGGAAAGTAGATTATAGCAATAGCGGAGGTTGGGGGAATTGATGGTCTTATATTTAGCCAGCACATCGGAGAGTTCCAGCTCCGCGAGATCGAGTTTTCCCTGTTTCATATGGGTATCCGCAATATTCCTTTCCACGTCCAGCTCACTTTCTTTATCGTTCAGCCGGGCATAGAGGGGCGCCATTTTTTCAAAACAGTTGATCCTTGTCAGCCCGGTGGTATCCAGTTCCTCGATGTTCAATCCAAGCTCATACCACCTTTCGGCCTGTTGTTTTACCGATCCGAGATGTTCAATATAATCTTCTATTTTGCTGAAGTATTCATTCGCCTGTTTTACATTCCCGATCTTATAATAGTATTTCCCGAGGAAGCAAAAGATCTCCGGCTGCCATTTTAAAAATCGAATTTCGTAACTTATTATTTCCGCCTGCCGTAAAAAGGTGAATATGCTGTCAAGGGTGTTCCTGTTGTTACTGTTTTCAAAATATTCATGTAATGACAATTGCAGCAAAAGTTCAAGCCTGACGGAATCAGGGTTGTCTTTTTGTAATGCGGAGATCAGCGCGGGCGAAGTCTGGTTCGATTTCAACTGTGCAAATGACTTCCCCATTAAGCAAAACAGGAGACATATCGCCATTAGCTTATGCATACACTTCATTTAAAACTAAAGTTCGTGGGTTGTCCAAATTTCATAAGAGGGACGGTCCTGAGTCTTCCAGTTGAGATAATCACTACTAATTTACTGCTTTATTTCGTGGTGAGGCA
This sequence comes from Puia sp., assembly GCA_036499285.1. Lineage (GTDB taxonomy): Bacteria > Bacteroidota > Bacteroidia > Chitinophagales > Chitinophagaceae > Puia. The sequence continues at coordinate 71,121 of DASYEB010000018.1, forward strand.
AGCGTCGTGATGATATTAAGTGGGGATATTTCGCTATCGATAACTGTAATCATTTGATTAATAGCTGTTTGTATTAATGGCACTCGGTTTGACTTCTTCCATGCATCAAACTACCTACCTATGACGAAGACCCTACCGAAATCGATTGTTTTTATTACCGGGACCTTTTTAGGTAATAATTGCTGGAATGATTGGAAGGCCTATTATGAAAGTAAGGGCTATCAATGCCTGGCGCCTGCCTGGCCTCATAAGGATGCGGATCCTGAGGACCTGCGTAACAGGCACCCGGACGACGCGATAGCATCCAACAGGTTGGCCAGCCTGATAGACTACTTTGCGGCGATGATAAATGATCTGCCTGAGAAGCCCATTCTGATCGGTCATTCTTTTGGAGGGCTTATTGTTCAGAAGCTGCTGGAACGGGGAGTGGGGATGGCCGGGGTGGCTATTCATTCCTTCCCTCCCCGTGAGGTCAGCGCCTTTACCTTCTCCTTTTTGAAGGCCTGGTGGCAGGCTATGGGTCTGTTCACCTCCACCCGTAAGAGCTATATGATCTCTTTTAAGAAATGGGCATATACCATTGCCAATGGGATGACCAGCGAGCAGCAAATGAATTTATATTACAAGTATGCGATACCCGAGTCAAAGCTGGCCATCAGGGACGGGTACAGGAATATAGCGAGAATTGATCTTAAAGCTCCGCATGCGCCTTTGCTGCTTATCTCCGGAAGCCAGGACAAAATCATCCGGTCGTCACTGAACTACAACAACTATTCAAAGTATGAAATAAAGACGTCTATCACGGACTACCGGGAGTTCAATGGTCGTAATCACCTGGTCTTTGATCACCCGGGATGGAAGGAAAATGCCGACTTTATTCTTTACTGGCTGGAGGGTATAAAATAAAATTAAATATAAATGGAAACGAATCTTAAAACTAGCGCTGTCAGTTCCGGCTGGCTTACTTCGGAATATTCCAGTCTCGACGACCTGCTGACGAGGTTAAGGGCGCCCGAGGGTAAAAGGAACTTCCTGGTCTTCAGGGACAATAAGTATATCAATGTCCCTACGGAGAAGATTGCCTTTTTCTATGTAAAATATGAGTCGTCGGCCATTATGTGTTTTGACAGGCAGGAGTATTTCGTACAGCATTCGCTGGACCAGATCCAAAGTCTTTTGCCTGAGAAGCAGTTTTTCAGGCTGAGCAGGCAGTACCTGATCAATTTCAATGCGGTAAAAGAGGTTGAGCATTATTTTGCGCGGAAACTGCTGGTACATCTCGTTGTCGATGCCAAGGACAAATTACTTGTTTCCAAGGAAAAGGTACGCGACTTTTTGCAATGGCTTGACAACCGATAATAAGCAGGGGTTTGATCACCTTTAAAATGAACGAAATGGAAAACTTTAGAAATATCGAGGTTGTCCTGTTCTTAAAATTGCCTCTTTCGTATAACCGGCAGCAGGAGCTATTGGAATGGCTGACTACTACGATGCAATTGGCTATCTGCAAGCAACAGGAGAAGGCAAAGACGATATTCCCCGGTATGCTGGATAATACACCGGCAATTTATATGTCCTAGCCGGTGGGATTTGGGTACCGGTGATGGACCCGGATTCTCTGTGCGCTGGCAGCCAGGTTTCGCCGGATCCGAGAGTGTTCCAGTTGGCAGGGGCTTCGATGCGGTCTTCCAGGGTCAGCTCCACGACCGGGATCTCGTAGCCAGGTTTTTTAGGAGGGAGTATGAGTTCAAGATCATCCTTACCGGATGCCTTGTACAGGAGTTCCGAATGATCATTCAGGAATTGTGCATATTTTATCTTCCCCTGGTATCCTGGCAGGATCAATTTTCCGGAAGGGTAGGTATACAGGTGCACATAAAGCCGGCCGGTCTTTTTATTATAAGTCAATTTTGTGTTCTCCGGGACGCGAAAGGTTTCGGGTGCGAAAGTACAGTTGTAAATTGCTGCACTATTGGCATGCATCCACCTGGCCAGGCTATCTAATGCGCTGGTCGCTCTGCTGTCAAATTCGCCGCGTGCGGTAGGTCCGACATTCAAAATAAGGTTTCCTCCGTTGCTGACGGAGGTGATGAGCAGGTCGAGCAGCTGGCGATGGGTCTTCCAGGTATCTTCATCCCTGTAATATCCCCAGGAGCCCGAGAAGGTCTGGCAGGTCTCCCAGGTTTTGCCGCGGTATTTCTCCAGTTCTTTTGTGCTGACCTGTTCGGGTGTCTCGAAGTCGGCGCCGCCGGTGTATTCGTTAAGGCCAAGGCGGTTGTCGACGATGATACCGGGCTGTAGTTTCCTGATCAGCTTCAGCAGCTCTACCGAACCCCAGTCGTCCTTTCCTTTTCCATGATGGTCCTCCAGATCCTTTTTGTTATCCCATGACCAATCGAGCCAGAGGATGTCGATCTTTCCATAATTGGTCAGCAGCTCGGTGATCTGGTTGCGCATATATTGGCGGTATTTCGCCATATCCCGTCCTTTGTTGAGCCGTGTATAAACTGAATCGCTGCCATTCACCTGGGTGAGGGGATGGACATTATCCATCGTATAGTCGGGGTGATGCCAGTCGAGCAGGGAATAGTAAAACCCGATCTTCAGTCCTTTGGCGCGAAAGGCATTGACATATTCCCTGACGAGATCACGTCTGGCTGCGGTATTGGTTGCTTTATAATCGGTGTATTTAGAATCGAACAGGCAGAAGCCGTCGTGATGTTTGGTGGTCAACACGGCATATTTCATTCCCGAAGCTTTTGCCTGGGCTGCCCATTTATTGGGATCAAAATAGTCGGGATCGAACTGGTCAAAATATTTTTGATATTGGGCATTGTCCATATGCTCGTTGTGTTTTACCCATTCGTGCCGGGCGGCCTGGGAGTAGATGCCCCAATGGATGAACATGCCAAAGCGGGCGTCGGTCCACCACTGCATACGCTGGACTTTGTGTGCGGGGGTTTCGTTCCCGATACGTTGCAGGGAGTGAGCGGGCCGGGAAATCAAGAGTACGGTCAGAAGGATTGTGAAGGATAACTTAGTGATCGGCATGGAGGCTCTTATTTTATTAAAAATACGGAAATTAGTTTTTGCAGGGTATTGTCGTCATTTTTTATGGATAAGGGTTTTATTGGCAATTTGTAGTAAATTTACTACAACAGTTTTTCAGCTAACTTATGCCGACAAAATTCTTGTTCCTGTTCTGTCTTTTCGGAATAGGTGTTGTATGGGCGGAAGCACAGAACGGCGGGAGCGATCTTTCTCCTGCGGACAGGAACAGTTATGATATCAAACAATATAACAGCGAGAATGGTCTGCCTCAAAACAGCGCTACCGGTCTGTTGCTGGATAAAAATAATTTCCTGTGGATAACCACGCAGAACGGCCTGGTGAGATTTGATGGCCGGCGATTCAGAACATATGACAAGTCCAACACTCCTGCAATAAGATCAAACCGGTTTTCGGTAATTGCCGAATCGTCGCAAAAAGAGGTCCTGTTGGGTTCCTCCTTTGATCCGTCTGAAATTTATAAGGTGGGGCCGGATTATAAGGTGGTTGTCGACACTGCGCGAACACGGATTGCTCACAAATTCCTCCAGATCAATTCAACCGGCATTTTTGATTGTACCCCTTTATTCAACTATTATGCGGGGGCCAGCAGCGGGATCGATACCGTATTTCTTGACAGCCTTTGTTCCTCCGAGACGTACCTGATCCTGAATAATAATGAAATAGTCGTTCGGGACAGTAAGAACGAATGGTATTACCTTAACAATGTATCTGCCGAGGTGAATAAATTGCCGGTTGCCATTCAAAATGAGGGCGTCCATATTTTCGTCCTGCAGGGGATATTTTGTGTTTTCTCAGAGAGAGGGGAGTGGCGTTTTTTTAAACATGGCAGGGAGAAAGCGATACAGGTCGATAAAACAGTATCCGCTCTGCTAAAGACGGCTTTTTCCAGCTCCGGGCAAAAACTTATCATCGGCCGCCCCGGCGGGGACCATGTGATAGTAAGGGATCAGAATGATATTTATGAATTAAGCCTTCACAACAATGTGCTGAAGGCCGAACTTATTTTCCCCAACCTGAAGATCCTGGATGAACTCATCGCCACTTCTTTCCTCTTTGATAAGAAAAACCATCGACTTTTTATTGCGACCGTTACTACCGGCTTTTTTATCGTTACTAAAAGATTATTCAAGGCGGCGACCTTTAACTCTCCCAACCGTCTTGACAATGCTTTTAAGGCCTTCCTTTTGCTCCCCAACAAAAACATCCTTACGAGCAGTGGGATCCTGGACAAAAGCAATGAGAAGGATCAACTTTTATTCAAGGAGGATATGCGACCCGATGGAAATTGTATCTATAAGGCAAGGGACAGAACCATCTGGATAAGCAGGGATAACCAATTGCATATTTATGATAGTAATTTTTCCAGGGAATTGGCCGTAGACAGTCTTCAGCTGGACGCCTATATCAGCTGTATCATCGAAGATAGCGGGCATACTATCTGGGTCAGCACGCTTAGTTCCCTGTTAAAGATAGAGGGCGGAAAGCTGCAGTACGTCTTTAAGCATCATCCCTTCTTTGTCAATCATAGTATTGAATCTATCACGGAAGTATCGCCAACAGCGTTTTGGATAGCTTCCCGGGATGGGATCTACGAATATGATAAAGTTAAGAAGAGCATCGGGGAGAAGGCTGTCCTGCCCCATGTATATGCCCGAAATTTTTATCGGGCGAAGGACAATAGCATCTGGATAGCTACGTACGGAAATGGATATTATAAGTATCATATGGGAAAGTTTATTGCTTTCCCTGTGGACCCGCAGAATTTCCTGTCTACAGCCCATGCTTTCCTGGAAGATGACCTTGGCTTTTTTTGGATCAGTACCAACCATGGATTGTTCAGGGTCAGGAAAAAGGATATGGATGACTTTGCGGCCGGCAGGACTAATAGCCTGTATTATTACCATATCAATAAGTCATCCGGATTTAATACCAACGAGTTCAATGGCGGGTGTAGTCCTGCGTCGCAGAAGGACGAGGAAGGTAATTTTTATTTTCCTTCGCTTGATGGGATCGTATATTTTAATCCCGGCAGGGTGCAACCTGAGATGCCTGACAGGGGAATTTTTGTAGATGAACTCTTTGTTGATACGCTAAAGCTCGACTACCGGAAGACCCATTCGATAAATCCTGATTTTCACCGGTTGATCGTAGATGTAACTACTCCATTCTTTGGGTTGGAAGAAAATTTGAAGCTTGAATATACTCTTGATTCCAACGGGGGGAAATGGTATCCTGTAAACAGGGATGGCAGGATCACGATCAACAGGCTGCCGCACGGGAAGTATGCGCTTTTGGTGAGGAAGCATAATGGGAGTGCGGAAAACCGTTTTACCCACATGGCTATTGCCTTTGAAGTGCTGCCGCACTGGTATAATACCTGGCTTTTTTACGCGTTGGTGGCGATAGTGGCTAGCGGTCTGCTATTCTTTTTGTACAGGTTAAGGACCAGGATACTGCTGAGACAGAATTTAAGGCTGCAGATGAAGGTGGATGAAAGGACGGCTGAACTGGAGCAAAGTACCAAAATAAAAGAGAGGCTTCTTTCGGTGATCATGCATGATATGCGTAGTCCGATGTTCTCACAGGCGCTTTTGATAGATCATTTGCATAAGAATTTTTATAGGTTTAATGAGGTGCAATTAAACGAGCTGTTCTTTTTATTAAAAGATTCCAGCAACAGGCTTTGCCAGTTCAGCACTGATTTTCTCATCTGGTATGATAGTCAGAAGCAAGGGTTTTCGATAAAGAGCGAGGATATTGAATTGAACGATTTTATAAAGGAGACTACCGTGATCTATGAAAGTATCGCCCTAAGAAAGGGATTGTATTTTAGTTGGGATATCCCATCGGGACTTGTCCTGATCTCAGACAGGAATATGCTTGCCATCGTGATCCGGAACCTGGTTGATAATGCCGTCAAATATACCGGTTCCGGAAGCATCGGCATCAGCGCCTTTCAAAATGATGGCCATATCCAAATACAGGTAAAGGATACCGGGCAGGGGATGACGGCTTTAAAGATAGCGGAGATAAGATCCTTTAATGAGAGTGATACGAACACAGCGGGTCCTACTTTTGGATACCGGTTTATTCTGGAACTGGCGCGACGGCTGAATGGCGAAGTAGAAATTGATTCAGCACCGGCGAAAGGAACGACGGTTGTGGTCAGCTTTAAAGTTTAGCAATTACCAGGTTGTCCTGTGCTTCAAAGTTTAGAGATCTCCAGCTGGTACATCCTGGCCAGCTGATCCAGGTCGCGAACAGTTTTTATTTTCAGCTTTTCGAATATTCTCGTTTTATATGTTCCGACTGTGGAGGAATGGACGTTCAGTATTTTTTTTATTTCCAGTAGGGAATAACCATGCAGTAAATATTTGACAGTTTGGATCTCCCTGTCCGAAAGTTTTTCAAAGGGATTGTCCCCGCCTTTTTTTGAATGCATTTCTTCGTTGAGATCTTTTTTTATCTTCTTGCTGATATAGATATCTCCACGCAATACACAGGTAATTGCTCTTTTTATTTCTTCGGCTTTGGATTCCTTGTTCAGGTATCCGAGGACTCCCAGTTTGATAAATCTCTTTGCATAAAGATCTTCCGAATTCATGCTATAAATAAGGATCCTGGACTGCTCTCTGTAGGCAAAGAGGTTGGTGACCAGGGTGATGGAATCCGTATAGGGCATGTTGATATCCAGAACGATCAGTTCATAATCGTTCTTTTTCACCCAGGAAATTACTTCGTCCCCATTAGCTGCTTCATCAATAACCGTCGATGGAAGGAGGTCCTGGATGATCAACTTTATACCGGATCTGACTATTGTATGGTCGTCCGCTACTAATACCCTGTTTGTCTCCATACAAAAATTTGTTTGATGTTGTTTGGCGGATAAGGCCTTTAAAATTACTTATTTTTTCAATATATCTTAAGTGATTGAATATTAATTACATATCTGGGCGTGGGTAAACGAATGATCCATTTTTTTGCGATGTCGTTATTTTGCTACAATAAATGTAACCGATGTAAAATATTTTTGATCTACTTCTGAAAGCATTACTGATGCGTACTCATCAACCCAACTGAACCGGTCCGTACCCTATAAAGCTGTCTGCGACGCCCACGAAGATGTCTATTACGACATCCAATCTATATGGGTGCCAGGGATCTATTTTTTACTTTGTAAATTCTTTACAATGAATCCTTGCTCGAAAGTATCGCTGCACGAGCTTGTTTCCGGGTTGGTGCAAAGCTTATTGCCGTTAACGGTAAAGCGTCATAATCTTATCCTGAACGAAATTCCGCGGGATCTGTGTGTGGGAGCCGATGAGAACATGCTGGCTTATGTACTCTGGAGCCTGATCAATGGAGCCATTCAAAGTACGCATAACGAGTGTATTCACATTGAAGGCGTAACGATGGATGATTGTATGATGATCCGGATCAAGGATGTGGGTACTTATTTCCGGCATACTATTTCCAGGGAGTACAGGCAGGTGCAGCATGTGGCCGAGAGATTGGGAGGGAGCATAAGAATTGAGAATGGAAAGGATCACGGGACGAATGCGGCATTCTGTATCTCGGGCAGTCTGCAGGCGGCGTGAAGGTTTGTTTGTAATAGTCAGATCATATATTACAGAAAAGCCCTCCTGACTTTGTCAGGGGGGCTTTGTGTGTTTTGCGGTATACTGATTGACCTGGTGAATGGGTTATATTTACAGAACAGACTAGTAAGCTTACGATACGTATATTCTTTTTGGGATTTTTATTTTGGGCGGTGTCTGCGAGGGTGCAGGGAGTGCGGTGGAGGTTGTGCGGGGATGGTGGGATCTTCTGGGCGGCGGGGATAGTGTCTTCTGGGACTGGTCTACTTTATATGCGTTCAGAGGTTTGTTCTTTGCGGGGGAAACGGATACCTGTAGCCGTTATTTTTCCTATTATTTGCGTACCCGCCTGCCTGGTGAGCATGGAAGGTCGTTTCGGGAGCGATCCCCCGGGGCTAGGGATATTTTCATTCCTGCCCCGGCTTCCGAAGGGTTGGCATGCGGGGCGGCTTGGGTGACTGAGCTGCCGGTGCTGGGGACGGGAAGGTCTTATGATGTATCAAAACCGTACAATGGTCGTCCGATATCGAACACCCTTTCGTGGCCAAAGACACATGCCCCGTGAATACCCGAACTGGCATGTATTTGGGTGCATGAAAGGAACCTAATTTTACCACCATGCTCCGTCACTTTTTCCAGATCGCCTGGCGCCAGTTGATGAAACGCAAGTTTTATAGCTTTATCAATATTGCCGGGCTCGCCATCGGAATGGCCTGCTGCATCGTGATCACCCTATATATCCAGAATGAGCTCTCCTATGATCGGTACCATACCAAACGGGACCGGATCTACCGGGTCGTACAGGCATTTCGCAGTTCGCAGCCCGGTGAGAAGCTGACGGCGCCGTCACCGCGGGATTACCAGGTCTGGGGCTGCGCTCCGGTGGGACCGGCCCTTCAGTCCGATTTTCCTCAAATTGAAAAGGTAGTGCAGTTCATGAGTCCGGTCAGCCTGCTGTTACAGCGGGGCGACAAACGCTTTCAGCAGGATAACCTGATCTGTATGGATTCAACGGCATTTGATGTGTTCAGCTGGAAAATGCTTCGGGGCGATCCCCATACGGCCCTGGTGGCGGCGGGCAGCATTGTTCTTACCAAAACGGTGGCACAAAAATTCTTTGGCGACGCGAATCCTATCGGTCAGGCGTTGCGGGTGGATAACAGCGACAACTTCATGGTCACCGGCGTAATGGAAGATGTTCCACCCAATTCGCAATTTTCATTCAACGGGCTGATCTCGATGGCCACAGCCAGGAAACAGCGGTTGGAAATTTTTAATTGGTGGGGCTATGTCGATTTCTATACTTACCTGCTGCTGAAAGAAAATACCTCTATCCGGTCACTTGAGACGCAGGCCTCCGCTTTCGTGGCAAGACACAATGGCGAGGATAAGGGGTATGCCATAGCTTTTGAGAAGATGACGGATGCTTATCTGCATTCCGTTGCGGGAAGGCAGCCAGGTCCCAGCGGAAGCCTGCTCAATGTTTACCTGTTCTCCTGTATTGCCGTCTTTATTATGCTGATCGCCTGTATAAATTTCATGAACCTGTCCACTGCACGTTCCCTCGAACGCGCAAAGGAGATAGGCGTTCGTAAGGTATTGGGTGTAAGACCCGAGAGCCTGATGTGGCAGTTTCTGTTTGAATCCGTGCTTCTTTCCCTGATTGCCGTGACCATTGCCGTCCTGCTGGCGCAAACCGGGATATCACTCATCGGGACGTTGTCGGGCAAGGAGCTTTCCAATACCCATTTCTTAACTCCGCCTGCACTTGTTTGCATCGTCGCGTTTGCCGTTGTCGTGGGGATACTGGCGGGGATCTACCCGGCCTGGTTCTTAGCGGGGTTCAGGCCTTTGGCAGTGCTGAAGGGAAAAGTCAACGCTTCCGGAGGAAGCATTTCACTGCGTAAGGTCCTGGTCGTTTTCCAGTTTTCATTATCCATCGCGCTGATCGCGGGCACTGCTATCGTCTATACACAATTAAAGTACATCGACCGTCATGATCTGGGGTTTCAGAAAGAGCAGATGGTGATCCTTAATTTTGAGGGTGACCAAAAAGTACAGCAGCAGATAGAGGCGATAAAAAAGGCAATTGCCGGTCAACAGGGAGTGATCTCGGTGGCTGCTTCCCGGGCTGTACCGGGGGAGTTTCTTCCGAATGCGGGCACTCAAATACAGGGGCCTGACGGACAAATGCTTCAGCGGGGTCCCTTTATCTACGAGATCGATTTTGATTTCATTCCCACTTATCATATCCCGCTTGTTGCCGGCCGATCTTATTCCCGGGCCTATATCACAGACAGCGCGCAATCCATGGTCATCAATGAGACGGCGGCAAGATCATTTGGATATGTGCATCCCGGCGATGCGGTAGGTAAAAAGTTTGACCAGTGGGGAAGAAAGGGGACCGTCATCGGGGTGGTTAAGGACTTTAATTTCAGATCCCTTCACCAGGCGGTGGAACCACTCACCTTAAGATATGGTTATCCGGGAGAACTCAACCGGATCTCCGTCGGCATCAAAGGCGGCAACGTTCCTGCCACTCTCGCGGGTCTGAAGACCACCTGGGAACGCCTGGCGCCGCAGCGTCCTTTCCTGTATCATTTCCTGGACGAGTCGTTTGGCGCGCAATACGAGGCCGACCGGCACTTCGGCCAGCTGTTTACCCTGTTCTCCCTTCTGGCGATAGGCATCGCCTGTCTCGGTCTCCTGGGTTTATCGACCTTTATGGCCCAACAGCGTATAAAAGAAATAGGCATCCGTAAAGTCCTGGGATCTTCGGTGACGGGTATCGTCGTGCTCCTGTCCAGGGACTTTCTCAAGCTTATAGTACTGGCTGCCGTCGTTGCGATACCGCTTTGCTGGTGGACGATGAATGAATGGCTTCAAGGTTTTGCGTACCGGATCACCCTGGGGCCTGTCGTATTCCTGGAAGCTGCATTGATCGCGCTTGGCGTCGCGCTGATAACGATAGGGTGGCAGGCTATTAAAGCGGCCATGGCCAATCCGATACAATCTTTGAGAAATGAGTAAGAAATGCGGCATCTTCGGCGACGGGCTATGCGGACCGAAAAAAAGATATATTTTTGTCGTATGCGAATGACAATATCCGGACTGCCTCGCCATTACGACAAGTTTGATCTTCAGCGTCTTTTTAACCCTTTTGGATGGGTTGAATACACCAAAATCATCATTGATCCTATTACGGGATTAAGCAGGGGTAAGGGAATTGTGGAGATGAGGGATGATCAGGCCAAGCAGGCGATGGCCGCGTTGCAGGATAAAGTGCTGAGTGTCAGCCCACTTAACATTAAAGAAGCTAAGATACGCCCGCCACGTCCCTAATTTAGAAAATTGGGTGTAATGGTCCATTTCTGCGAAGAAGATCGAAAATAAAGATACTTCTTTGTGAACGTATTGCATTGATTCATAAATATTTACGTTCTATTTTCATCTTTCAATTCCAAAACGGTTATGTCATTGTAGGATTTGCAATCCAAACTTGTTATGATCTTTGAAGATTTTACATTTCGCGCGAATATGGATTGCGCTAAAGAAGTTAGTAATATCGGATATATTCAGTAAATTGCATTGATTTATTTCAATTTAGTTAGTTTTAAGACATGCAGCATAACAAACCTGTGAGAGGGTATACGAATGAGCAAATAGAGAGGCTAGGAAATACTGTCCTGTTTTTAGAACAGAGAATCCAGCCTTTGTATAAGACAAAGCTGCTTAAGCTCATTTATTTGCTTGATGAACTTGCTACTGCGCGTAATGGCTTTCCCTTTTTAGGTTTGGACTATAAACTTTGGCAGGCAGGGCCCATTAATAGTGATCTATATGAGGAATTGAATGAACCCTATTTGTTGGAATCCTTTATAAGCCTAAGACAGGATGAGAAAGGGATTCAAGTCATTGGGAAGAAAAAGTTCTCTGATGACGAATTCAGTGAGATGGAGGTGAATTTACTGAAGGAAATCGTTGAGCGTTATAAAACGGCTTCTGCGGAGAAATTAGTTGAAATTACACATAGAAAGGCAGCACCGTGGTATATCATTGCAAAAGAAAACAACCTTTTAGAACCTTTTCAGGAACATAAAATCAATACGACTGATATTCCTGTCGATTTGACTTTATTGATTAAAAATGATCCTAAGAAAATGGCGATTTACCAGGAGAATCTTGAAATTCAAAAATTTTCAAAATTCCTTAATTCCTGATGTTCGAACCCGGCACTCTTTATTATTTCAAACCCTTCTATTTTAATGATGGAGGTTCTAAGCCAAAATATTTTCTGGCGCTTTATTCAGATGAAACAACAATAGTTGTAGCCACTTTACCATCGAGTGTGGATTATGTGCCAGAGCATTTAGATAAGAAGCACGGTTGTTTAAATGATCTACCGAGTGATTTTAATGCTTACTATTGTGCGCCGGATGTGGCTGTGACAGTTGATGGATGGTCATTTCCTACTCATACTTTTTTATACGGACATTGGGTAAACACCTATCCACTGAAGGATCTGATAGAAACATATCAGGTGGAAGGTGTTGACTATGAAGTTATTGGTAGGTTTAAGACAGAAGAACTTCAATCCATTATAAAATGCTTTTTAAAAGCCCGTACTATTAAGAATAAGGTACGACGTCTTCTTTCCAATCAATCATAAAAGACAAGGGGAAAAGGGAATGCAGCACCAAGAATTTGAACCTCCTGAGGAGCTACAGGATACCATAAAGTGCTTTTGGTACAACAGAAAAGACTCGGGGGAAATAGAATCAAGTTTCGAGGTACAACCTGATGGCTATGCTGAAATTATTTTTTATTTCGGAAGCCTTCGTATTTCTTACGATGGAGGCTTGCAGGAATTGCCATCGCCGTTTATGATGGGGCTGCTCAATCAGCCCGTTGATTTTTACACAAAGAACCGTTTGGACATTATTGGGATCCGGTGCTTTCCCTGGACGGTCTTCGATCTGCTCGGGCTGCCGTCCGGAAAATACGGAGTGCGAATATTTGAGCATCCTATCGCCCGGCTTCAGTCTGCGTTGAATAAATCGATTCAAGCTGGCGGCATAGATGCAGCGCTGGCGCAGGTAAAACAGTATTTCCTGGATGTACGGTCACGGGTCGCAATAGACAGTATGTTATTCAAAGCGGGTGTCGCCATGAGGGAAGCAAACGGCTCGATGCCGGTAAGCCAGGTAGCGGCAGCGGCTCATGCGACGGTTCGTACATTGGAAAGGAAGTTTAGACAATCTTCCGGCTATACTGTTAAGGACGTGTCCGGTCTGATGCGTTTTGAGCAGGTGCGAAATCAATTATGGCATTATCCCAATTCAAATATTGCCGGACTGGCCCATGAACTGGGCTATACGGATCAATCCCACTTAAGCAGGGAGTTCAAACGCTACAGCGGCACCACGCCGGCGGCATTCGCGCGAAAAGCAAAGAAAAGGAAACAGGCGGTAGGCAACGATTTTGTCGCGTTTATACAAGCCTAATGAAGGAGCTTTCCGGAATTTTGTGTTTCAATCATACTTATGAAAGCAACACCTGATGTAATCATTTCCGGAGCAGGGCCTGTAGGTCTATTCCTCGCCTGTGAGCTGGCCCTGGCCAAATGTTCGGTCCTGGTACTGGAAAAGGCTGAAGATCCGCACTCACCCTTGAAGCAACTTCCATTCGGGATACGGGGACTGTCGGCGCCTACTATCGAGGCGTTGTATCGTCGTGGACTGCTAAAAGAACTCGAGGTACATAAACGCCTTAAAAACCCACACCAAAATTCAGTACAAGGGCCCCGTCGCCAGGCAGGACATTTCGCCGGCATTCCATTTCATGATGGCGATGTTGACGCCTCACAGTGGAAGTATCGCCTGCCGGGTTCGACCGAAACCAGCCTGATCTCCGAAATGGAGGAGCTTGAAACGGTGCTGACCCGCCGGGCAGAAGCCCTGGGTGTGGAGATCAGGCGCGGGCTTGCTGTTACCGGGTTTTATCAAGCCGGTGACGGGGTAACTGTCGAGTCAGGTGACCAATCCTTTAAGGGTCAATGGCTGGTGGGTTGTGATGGAAGCCGTAGTGTTGTTCGCAAGACAGGCGGTTTTGAATTCGCTGGTACAGAGCCGGCATTTACCGGTTACTCTGTTAAAGCGGACATTGCCGACCCGGAAAAGCTGAGCCCGGGGCGCAACTTTACAGCAACGGGCATGTACCTGCAGTCACAACCAGGTTACCTGGTGATGCAGGATTTTGATGGCGGGGCATTTCATGGTTGGGACAAGCGGGTCACCCTTGAACGCGTGCAGGAGGTGTTACGCCGCATCTCGAATACCGACGTCACTATCAGCGCCCTGCATTTCGCAACCACGTGGACCGACCGGGCACGGCAAGCCACAACCTACCGCAACGGACGGGTACTTTTAGCCGGTGATGCTGCGCATATCCACTCGCCGTTAGGAGGTCAGGGGCTTAACCTTGGGCTGGGTGATGCGATGAACCTGGGCTGGAAACTCGCTGCAGCTATTCGCGAGGAAGCTCCGGAAGGTTTACTGGATAGTTATTATACTGAACGGCATCCGATTGGCGCACAGGTCCTGGATTGGTCTCGCGCCCAGGTAGCGATCATGAGACCGGAGCCTGATGCCCGCGCGCTGAACGCGATCATCCGCGATCTTATAAATACGCGGGATGGAGCTACTTATATTGCGGGACGGGTGTGGGGTGTTCACACGCATTACAATATTATGAATGGCCATCCTTTAGCCGGCCACAGTGTTCCCAACTTTGAGCTGGAAGACGGTACGAGGATCGGTGAGCTAATGCACGATGGCAAGGGAATGCTGCTTGACTTCGATGTGAATGATTCGCTCAAAATTTTGGCGGGTAAATATGGAGACCGAATCAAGTATGTTTCCGGCAGGGCGAAAGAGCAGTTAGGCTTGAGCGCTGTACTGATACGTCCTGACGGGTTTATCGCCTGGGCGTCTGACAGCGCAGCTGATGAACAATCGACCAGGGAAGCGTTTGCGACGTTGGTCCCGATCTTTCAATGATCGGGGGGTTCGGGGGCGGACGGAATAATGCTTTTAACTTCTGCTGGAAGCCTGGCGATTCACCATCCAGCCGGGATATTGCGCCGGTATAGGACTCACGGCATCTATCTTTTGCAGATCATCCGCGGTAAGGACCACTTCGGTGGATTGTATATTGGCATTTACCTGTTCAATCGTTTTTGCACCAATAATGGTACTGGTGATGCCCGGCTGTTGCCTTACCCATGCCAATGCTACCTGGGCAGGAGTAGCATTGTATTGCTTGCCTATTTCTTTCATTACGTCCACGGTATTGTAGGCTTTTTCTTTATCGATAGGGGGGAAATCAAAAACCTCCCTGCGGGTACCGGCAGCAGCGCCTTCACGAGTAAACTTACCGGTAAGGAAACCGCCTGCCAACGGGCTCCAGGGGAAGATGGCAAGATGCTGGTCTGCAGCCATTGGTACGAGTTCATGCTCAATATCCCGGGTAACTACGGAATAGTAATGCTGTAACCCGATAAACTTTTGCCAGTGGTTATAATGTGCAATGGCTTGCGCTTTGGATACCATCCAGGCGGGCCAGTTGCAGATGGCGATATAGCGTACTTTACCACTATTTACGATATCATTCAATGAATGAACGATCTCTTCTACGTCTGTTTTTGGGTCAACGCCGTGTACATACAGTATGTCGATGTGATCCAATTGCAGCCGCTGCAGGCTCTGGTTTACAGAATTGAAGATGTGGTAGCGGGAAAGACCCAGGCTATTCGGCCGGGGATCCATCCTGCCCAATACTTTGGTTGCTATGATCACGTTGTCCCGTTGAATGCCGAGGTCTTTTAAGGATTGTCCCAGTAATTGTTCGGACTGTCCGTATGAATAAACATTGGCGGTGTCGATAAAGTTGATACCCGCGTCCAATACGGTCTTCATGATTTCGTTGACTTCCTGTTGCTGCAGCTTACCTATGCTATCCCACACGCCGGCGTTCTGTCCGCCAAAAGTCATAGTGCCAAAACAAAGCTCGGAAACGAGCAAGCCTGTATTTCCTACATAATTATACGTCATACTGCGATGATTTTATTTTTTCAGGAGCCAAAGGTCTGACAAGTTCTTCGGAAACGCGTTACCCGAATCAAACAAAAAGTAGTAAAAATCAAACAGAGGGCGAAGCGTTTGTCGGGTGCCTTCCGCTCATGCGTCATGCCCGCGGGCTATCGGGATCGCTTAGTGGTGGACCCGGATGGTCGGGGAGATCGGGATCCTTGTCGGGTTCGGCTGGAGCCGGCTTGGGGCGATCAGGTTGGGAAGGGGATGGTTTGGGAGTTGGTGGTTGAGGAGTTGGTGGTTGAGGAGATGGCGATTGGGGAGTTGGCGGCAAGGGTATTGCGTCCGGTTTTATTTCGGAAGTCCCTCCGCCAGGGATATCAGGGGTAATTATGCAAATTGGCTCATTCACGAAGATGATACTGCAAGGCGTATGCCATCGGATTTGCGGTAAAAAGAGAATGTTGCGCACATTTTTTTGTTTTCCGGGTGATCTTCCTACCTTTTAGACACTAATTAAAAAGACACTGCAATGGCCAAAGAAACAGAGGATCCTATCGTCAGTCTGTACAGGGACAGTTTTCCCGACTTCGCGCGAATGATCCGGCGTATGGGTGGAAATCCAGAAGAGGCGAAGGATGCCTTTCATGATGCTTTGCTGATCTATATGGAAAAGGAAAAAGCGGGAAAGCTGAGCCTTTATTCCTCGCCAAAGGCTTACCTGCTGGGCACTGCAAAAATCTGCTGGCTGCATGCACGGGGTATGGGGTCCTCGCTGGCGCTGCCGGAAGGGTTTGAAGCGGCGGAGCAGGACGATACAGACACAGAAGAAAGGGAGAAAAGTCTGATGGAGTCCCTTGTAAGGAGCGGGAAGAAATGCATGGAGCTTTTAAAGGCATTTTATTACGACCATTGTTCCATGCAGGACATTGCGGTGCGATTTGGCTTTAACGGAAGGAGATCGGCCGCCGTTCAGAAATACAAGTGCCTGGAAAAGGTCCGGGAAGAAATAAAATCAACACATGCTTATGCGCAGTGAGCTCAACGAGGTATGGCTGATCGACCAGTGGCTGGCGGGACGGCTCTGTGAAGAGGAAGCGCGTGTTTTTAAAGCCAGGCTCTTGCTGGATGAAACGCTGGCCGAAAAAGTGGAGGCGCAGCGCACGGCTCACCGGATGGTCCGTCGGTATGCCCGGTGGGAGGCGCGTAACAGGCTCGACAGCATCTATCGGCTTCTGCTTACGGAAACGGATTTTGCCCACCAATTAAAAACAATATTTACCTGATATGATCATCCCAACCGTCATAGATAGCGCTACCAGGAGCGCCTACGATATTTATAGCCTGCTGCTGAAAGAGCGGATCGTTTACCTTGGAACTGCGATCGAAGAGAACGTAGCCAATCTCATTGTAGCGCAGCTGCTGTACCTGGACAGTGAGAACCACAATCCCGTCATGCTTTATCTGAACAGCCCGGGCGGCATTGTTTATGGCGGTTTTGCTATCTATGATACCATGCGGAAGCTGAAATCGCCGGTATCGACGGTGGCGATGGGCTTTTGCGGCAGCATGAGTACATTCCTGCTGACGGCGGGACAGAAGGGACAGCGCTATGCCCTGCCTCATGCGACGATCCACATGCATCCGACTGGCGGTGGCGCAAAGGGATATACGGAAGACGTACGGATCGCGTATAAGGAGCAGGAGCGGCTGCAGAACCAGATCTTCTACCTGATGGGAAAGTTTTCCGGTAATAGCCGCGAGAAAATAGAAGAGCTTTTCCGGCGCGACCGGTTTATGAATTCCGTGGAGGCCCGGGAGTATGGTTTTATCGACGAGGTTTTGGGAGATACGGATGATCTTATCGCGCTGGATGAAGTTGAGACTAAAGTCTATTTTCAGGCACCGGGGAAGGAGAGGGGGAGTATTGGGTTTAAGCAGCATCCGGCATAGAAGAAATCGATAAGACTTCCGAAGAAACATATAAGCGGGCCTCCAAAAGACTGGTGATTTTTGCGGTATAACATTATACATTTTGCAATGAAAAAGACAGTGTTTATTACCGGAGCATCCTCCGGGTTTGGCAAGGAAAGTGTTCGTTTGTTCCGCGAAAAGGACTGGAACGTTGTTGCGACGATGCGGTCACCGGAAAAAGAACAGGAGCTGACCCGTTTGCCCGGCGTACTAGTGACAAAACTCGATGTAACGGATGAAGCCACGATCGCATCCGCCGTCACAAAGGCGCTGGGTGCCTTCGGTCAGATCGACGTCGTCGTCAACAACGCCGGCTACGGAGCTCTTGGCGTCCTGGAGGCTGCATCCGACGAGGAGATCCGCCGGCAACTGGAGGTCAATCTCTTCGGGCTGATCGCCGTCACAAAGGCCGTTTTGCCCGGAATGCGGCAGCGCCGGTCGGGGGTCATCGTCAATGTGTCTTCGATGGGCGGAAGGGTCACCTTCCCCTTTTCCACCCTGTACCACGCGACCAAATTCGCTGTGGAAGGATTGACCGAGTCGCTGCAATACGAGCTCGCACCCTTCAGCATCCGCACAAAGATCATCGAGCCGGGTGGCTATAAGACAGAATTTGCCGGCCGGTCGCTGAGTGCGTTTGGGGCAGGGAATCTGGCGGACTATCAGCAGCCCTGGAATCAGTTTACCGAGAAGCTCTCAGAATGGAGTTTTGCCGAAAATATCCGGGAGGTGGCTGACGCGATCTACCAGGCGGCCACCGATGGCTCTGACCAGTTGCGTTACCCGGTCGGACAGGACGCCGTACAGATGCTGCAGCTTCGCCAGCAAATGGATGACGCCAGCTTTCAAAAGATGATGTCCGAACAGACCGGCATTGCATAACTTTGCAGTATTCATGAAAAAAGAACTATTTGTCGAGATGGAATCGATCGGGGAGCTGCATGATTTCGTACAATTTCCCCGACCGAACCATCCGCTTGTGAGCGTGATCGACCATGCCGATTTTTACGCCCGGGGGCCGAAGGAGGCCATCCGGTACCGGTTCGGTTTTTATACCATTTCGGCAAAAAAATTCGAAGGGCTGATGTACTATGGCAAAAGCCATTACGACTTCAGGGACGGATCATTGGTGTTTACCGCACCCGGGCAGATCGTCGGTACAGGCCCTGACATAAAGGTCGATGAAGGATGGGTTTTGCTCATTCATCCCGATCTGCTATATGGAACACCACTAGGCAGGAAAATGCATGAATACACTTTCTTTCATTATGAGGCCAATGAGGCCTTACACATTTCCGACGAGGAGAATGCGCTGATCAAAGATTGTCTCCGGAAGATCGAGAGGGAATACCAGGGCACTATCGATAAGCACACCCAGGGATTGATCGTGAACAACATCGAGCTGTTGTTGAATTACTGTAACCGTTTTTATGACCGGCAATTCTACACCCGGACCAGGGTAAACACGGACCTGGTACAACGGTTCGAAACTCTTCTGAAAGAGTACTTCGGACAGTCCACACTGATAGAGACGGGATTGCCGCCGGTGACATTTTTCTCTTCAAAGCTTAACCTGTCCCCGACTTACTTATCCGACCTGCTGCAAAAGGCGACAGGCAAGAGCACACTCGAACACATACACCTGGAGCTGGTCGACCGGGCGAAGACGCTTTTGTGGGGAACCGAACATACGATCAGCGAGATCGCCTATGAACTGGGATTTGAGCATCCCTCCCATTTCACAAAAATTTTCAAGGCAAAGACCGGCAAGTCACCCAGTGAGTACCGTAGCCTTAATTAAGGTATCCATCTGTGTTAAGTATTTTTGTATTTTGCACAGATGAAATATAGCGGATTTACAATAGCCTTTTTCCTATGGGCAGGTCT
This sequence comes from Puia sp., assembly GCA_036499285.1. GTDB lineage: Bacteria > Bacteroidota > Bacteroidia > Chitinophagales > Chitinophagaceae > Puia. The sequence goes on from DASYEB010000018.1 coordinate 90,742, forward strand.
TTCAACAAAAGCGTTTGCTCAGAACAGTAAGCTAAGGCCCGGAAGATCAGAAATGACATATTTCCTTAATATGGGCGGTACGCAAAGGGAATTTGCAAAGATCAGCGCGGAGGTTGCCATAAGCGACAACAAACTGACCGTTTATACGACAATGTATATGGGGCTCTCCCATGTCGCCTGGATAGACACCAGTATCAGTAACAGCAATACGCTGGCTCCGATCTATCGTTCGTCATCCAATCCTTACAGGGATTTTGTCCTGCATTATGGCCAGAAGGTCACGGGTTATTACCTGGACAAAAAGACCGGGAAAAGAACGGCATTAAATGATCCCGCCAAAGGAGAGTTTATCGATGAGCATGTGCTGGCATCCTATCTTACTACTTTACCATTGACCTCGGGCTATAAAAAGGCTCTCAACGTCTATGTCTGTAGTCCGGCAGGCGGCTCCAACATAAAATCCTTCTCCATCGATGAAGTAAGAACCAATCTTTATACAAGCCCGCTCACCGGAGATCACCCGGTTTGGCAGGTCACCGTTACGCAGCAGGGGAGCTCCAATATCCTTGTCTACTACATTGATAAGAGCCTACCCAGGGTCTGGAAGATGGACATGAACGTTGGCGGACAGAATATGGTGGTTGTTGACGATGAGATCGATTATTCGCCTTTTAAGACCAAATTCGACAAGGATGAAGCGCTCAAAATGATAAAAGATGGCAGCGCTACTATCGACGGGCAGGCGTTTGCGAGAGATAACCAGGCGGCCATTAAGGGGATAGCGGTACTGAACCTGAATAAAAAGCAATGTGCTCCTGTGGGAACTTCTGTTGTTCTTGTACCGTACACGGATTTTTTTAAGGAATGGTTCGAGCTTAATAAGTCAGCCAGCAAAAAAGGAAAGTCTGTTCCGCTCCCGAAAGAGGCGGCTCAATGTATAAAAACGACAACCGTATACGATAAAGACGGGCATTTCGAGTTTACCAACCTCATGCCGGGCGATTATATGTTGTTGACCCAGTTTAGTTATGTACATACTGGTTCTGCGTCCCAGGTCACGGGTTATACAGACACATATATTGACGGAGCTTATGTGGGATCGAATCCGAATATAAGCTCTTACAACTATAACCAGGGAGCTGTCGCCGGCGCAAAAAAAGTAGTTACGGTTTCGCAGCCAGGGGAGAAACTTACAATAAAGCTCAAGCAGACGTTATAATAATTTAATATCCCCCACAGACGATATGCGGCGATGGACAGGATCGCGGCGATGTTTTTATTTATTCGGAGCGCAGACTTGAGGAGAAGGGCGTTGCTATCCGTGGGATAAGCGTTGAGATCGATGTCGCGGCCTTCGATAAGTTTTGTACCGGTAGTCCTGACGAAATCTGCATCGGATTCGTAGACATCGAAATAGCGTTTTTTGTCGGCGTCGGTGCTGCCGGGCCAGGATAAGTTAGTGGTCTCGTTCCACACTGCGGTTATCGGCGAATATAATTTCGTGACGGATGTGGCTGCTCCACTGTTGACCAGGTCACGTTTGATCGCTTCATAATGTTTGAGTATGTCGCCCTGTACAAAGGTAAACACCAGGCCATCTTGTCTATAGCCCGACTGGCGATGACGGGCATAATCGATCTGTTTTTCGATGACGATGGTGCAGATGATCAGGATAACGGCGAAGGAGAACTGGAGGACGACCAATACTTTTCTTGTTGTGACCAGGGCGTTGACTTTTTTGAATGAGCCTTTCAGTACGGCGACGGGGCGGAATGAGGACAGGTAAAAGGCGGGATAAGAACCCGCGACGAGGCCGGTTGTCAACTGCCCCCGGAAAAATTTAAGGATAGTTTTAAAAAGTTTTATTACTTTGTACTTCAAAGCGCTTTTTAATAAATATCAATGCATAGGATCGAGGAAATCTACTACGAGGCAAAATCCGACAAATGGTTTAGGCGGTTTGCTGTTTTTTGTCGTATTGTCCTGGCAGCGAGCTTTATTCCAGCGGGCATCGTAAAAATTATGGGTCAACGGTTCGCCGAAGGTCTGCCGTCCAATAATCCCCTGGGGCATTATTTCGATGCCTTACAACTGACAGGGTACTACTATACTTTTATTGGAATTGTTCAAATCATTACAGCTATATTACTATTGATCCCGAGAACATCTCTCCTTGGTGCATTGATGTATTTTCCGATCATTACCAATATTTGTGTACTGACATATGCAACCCGCTTTGACGGTATCCGGGGCACCACGATAATGGTACTGGCAAGTTTGTTTTTATTGGTTTGGGATTACGATCGGTTGAAACACGTTTTGCCGTTTAAGCAGCCCAAGGCAGGTCCGCCGGTGTTAAGAAAACCGCTGGGTAAACGCATTCGGATCTTTTTTTTTGGAGGTTGCGTTGGGCTTCTGGCTATTATTATCGTCGGTACGTTCTATTTGTATGAGATCACGCCTGGTAATTCTGAAGAGGAGTGCAGAAATCAATGTGCTTCCAGCAAGAACCCGGCGGCTTGCGAGGCCTTCTGTGATGGCATTTATAAGCAGGGGCAGCCGCTGGATAGTTGTTTGGCGACTTTTGAGAAGGCGAAAGGTGGACGTAAATAGTTGGGGTGAAAAAAGCCTTGTAAGGATTAATTTACAAGGCTCTGCTAAGCTACCTGAGTGCGCGGGATGAGATTCGAACTATTTAGCGCTTTTTTCTTTGTTTTTCGTGATAATAAGCTTGACTATCACGTTTCCCCGGACGGTAAAAAAATAGTCCAGATAGGTTGGATCGGGTGCCTTCGTTTTATCGTATTTGCCATCGGTTAATGCGGTAATGACCCACTCCCCATAGTGCTCAATCGTTTGATCAGGCGTGAAAGTGACTTGATCGCCGATTATTTCTTTGTCTCCCCATTTCTTAATTGCCCCTTTGCCCCAAAAACTGCGCGCAAAATCGTTGACAAGGGCATCGTCCGCGAATGTTTCGATAAAGCCATCACCATCATGACGGTTAACGGCATCGATAAATTGTTGAATTACAATAGGAAACGTTGATGTTGACATGTGCTGATTTTTATATTTGACCGCCGTAAAACGACTGATGATACAAAGATGCAATCGCCGTTTGACAGCCTTATGTCAGCAGGATTGAATTTTTATTCTCCGTATGAAGCCTTTACCGCGGATCACACTAATCTTTTTGTCCGTGTACCACTACACATGATCGCATCCTATCCTGGCGTTACGAGAGAAACACTTAGTCGTATCAGGAATGCCTATGCATATAGATAACGTTGTTCGCCAACAATGTTAAATGCTTAGATACACCGAAATTCTAAATCGGATTCCGTCGTGTATGTTTGATCTGCCGATCACACGAGAATGCTTAGCGTATACGTATAGTGGATATAAACAATAGTGTCCCGTGACGGTTTTCCGGCTAAAACCGGGCGAACATAAAAGAAGAAGCCTTGTAAATCATTCGTTTACAAGGCTTTACCCTAAGACTTAAGTGCGCGGGATGAGATTCGAATTTCGCTTTGCACCTTTTCTACTTTATTAAGCATTGTTATAGAATATTTTATGGTTTAAGATTTTATTTAATAAAGTCACTGCTTTGGTCACTGTTTCAGTCACCGTTAAGCCTGTATAATTACGACTTTTGCCAAATACCATTGATCTGTAAGTATTTTCTTTTAATTTTTATCTTTCAATTCCTAAATAGTTATGATATTGTAGGTTTGTCATCCGAAATAGTTATAACTTTGACGGATTTAAAACCTGGAAAGTGATAATTCGAACTCTACAGACCTATTTGCAAAAACGGCTTTTTAAAGGTAAAGCTATTCTGCTTTTCGGCCCGCGTCAGTGCGGGAAATCCACCCTCATCGAAAAAATGCTGGGGGATATTGATCATTATTATATGAACGGGGATGAGGCTGACGTAAGAGAAACGCTCTCCAATACGACATCTACAAAGCTAAAAGCTATCGTTGGAAATAAGAAGGTGGTATTTATCGACGAGGCGCAACGTATCCCGAATATTGGCTTAACGTTGAAACTTTTCACGGACCAACTAAAAGACGTTCAGGTGATCGCGACGGGCTCTTCTGCTTTCGAGTTATCCAGCCAGGTCAATGAGCCATTAACAGGCCGCAAATACGAATATATGCTTTTCCCGTTGAGCTTCGGTGAGATGGTGCAGCATCATGGTTTGCTGACCGAGAAGAGATTGATCGAACATCGACTGCTCTATGGCTATTACCCTGAAATCGTCACGAAACAGGGGGAAGAAAAAGAACTGTTGAAACTGTTGGCCGAAAGTTATTTATATAAGGATTTGCTGATCTTAGAGCAAATTAAGAAACCGGCATTACTTGAAAAGCTACTGAAAGCTCTGGCTCTGCAAGTAGGCAGCGAAGTGAATTACCATGAATTGGCTCAAACGATTGGTACGGATGGTAAAACTGTTGATCGGTATATTGATCTGCTGGAAAAAACCTTTGTTGTGTTTCGTTTACCTGCCCTGAACCGGAACGTCCGTAACGAAATTAAAAAGGGAAAGAAGATTTATTTTTATGACTGTGGCATTCGCAATGCCGTTATCAATAATTTCAAGCCATTGCAATCCAGGACGGATGTAGGCGCCTTATGGGAGAATTTTGTCATTGCAGAACGGATGAAGCTTTTACGGTATCAAGGCAAGGACGCCAAACAATATTTCTGGCGTACAAAACAGCAACAAGAAATCGACTTGATTGAAGAAATTGAGGACGACATGACCGCCTATGAAATAAAATGGAATCCAAAAGAGCGCGTTCGGTTTTCACAAACATTCATTGAGAATTACCCAGGGGTAAAGACTGCTACGATTTCTTCTGGGAATCTTGAAGAGTTTCTGATGGATAGCGGAACGGAACAAGAATAGCTTGCTTTAAATTTCGGACCAATTTTTAATAATGGATTTTAAAATAGTTGAACGGCAATTGACCGAATTGAGTAAGAGCGACTGCGACATAAAAGAAGTCGAATTGCTCGTAAGTGATTTCTATTCGACAATGCCTATTCCAATTGTCGGTATTACGCCGCCATTTCTTTGTCGCGCCAGGATTAACAAAGAAGGAGAAATTTTCAATCACAAAGAACAATTATCCTATAATCCTGATATTACAAAAATCCCTTTGCAGCGTGGTAACTACCGGGGGCAGCAAGCATTCTACGGAGCCGTCCCTACCATGGAATCAAAACATGATATTGGGCACTGTCAGAATACGGCCATGTTAGAAACTATTTGGGAGCACGTAACCGATATAAATGTTGACCGCCAATACCTGACATTGTCCAGGTGGCCTGTAAAGCGAACATTAAACATCTGCATGCTTGGATTCGCCCCAGAAAGTTGGGACAAGAACCCAGACTTCAAAAGGGTGGCTGAGTTTCATAAAGGTCTTCTTATCCGACAGGGAAAAAAGGATATTGAGAAATATTTACAAGGTTTGGAATATATTTCCAATATCTTCTGTAAGAAAGATGATAAGAAATATTGTTATCGAATATCAGCAGCGTATTTCAATTTTGTGCAAAGGGCGCTGGCAGCAAATAATATATCCTTTGATGGATTAGTGTATCCTAGCGCGAATACGGGAGCTGCCGGGATGAATATTGTTTTGAAAAAAGATATTATAGATGATGGCAGCGTTGAATTAGATCGTGTTATCATGACTGTAATGCAACGCGACCCCGTCAATCCAAAACACATAAGTTTTCCTGTAGTTAGAGATGAACAAACTCCCGATAAAGATGGGCGCTTTTTTTTCAAGCATATTTGGTAACAGAACCCTTCCTTCTGGTAGAGCAGAGCCAGATTGTTTTCGAGCAGGCATGTGTGCAAATATATCTAGACGAAATAATTGGAAACATACCATGCTCCACATCCACTTAACCCATTTCGGACATGGGTTTATTATTTATGGCCTATTAACTTGTCAAGTATGGCTTCTTCCTTTTCTATTTTTGCTTTGATGCTGTCGGCAACTGTGACGGTTTTAATGGGGTGTAAGTTTAAACATAAGGGTTTGCTTTGGATCAAAGTCTTTGTGATTTTGTGTGGGCTGTTCTTCATCCATAAATAATACGTAGCATTTGTGCTGAGGACTTTTGTACTGTAAACAATAGTGTCCCGTGACAGTTTTCCGGCTAAAACCGGGCGAACATAAAAGAAGAAGCCTTGTAAATCATTCGTTTACAAGGCTTTACTCTAAGACTTAAGTGCGCGGGATGAGATTCGAACTCACACGCCCTTTCGAGCGCTACCACCTCAAAGTAGTGCGTCTACCAATTTCGCCACCCACGCATTCTTCATTTGTTGTGATGTGAAACTTTGAAGGGACTGCAAATGTACGGGTTCCAAATTAAATTTTCAAGGGAGGGTGATAGATTTTGGCAAGAAGGTGGATTTTTTTGAAGATACCGAGCGCAGTGAAGGGTACGAGCGTTCCCGGGCAAAGCGAAGGGAACGAACGAGGAAAAGAGAGGAACGACGCTTTTCGAAGTTCCCCGGCGAAGCTCTGTCTATTTTTTTAAGACGATGCGGAAGGTGGTGCCTTTGCCGACTTCGGACTGGCGAACAAACAGCTGTCCTTTGTGATATTGTTCGATCACGCGTTTGGAGAGGCTCAGGCCGAGGCCCCAGCCTCTTTTTTTGGTGGTAAAGCCGGGCTTGAAGACTTTTTGGAGGTTTTTGGCGGCGATGCCTTTGCCGGTGTCTGCGACGTCGATGAGGACTTCTTTGTCATGCTCCTGGATGGTGATGGCGATGGAGCCTTTGCCTTCCATGGCGTCGAGGGCGTTTTTGAGCAGGTTTTCGATGACCCAGTCGAAGAGGGGGCCGGAGATACGGGCATAGAGGGGAGCGGGGTCGCCGGCGCCGGGGGTCTGAAGGCTGAATTGGACTTTGCCTGCTGCGCGTTTCCGGATGTATTCCATCATGCTTCGGACCTGGACGATGACGTCCTTTTCTTCCAGCTGCGGTCGGCTTCCGATCTTGCCAAAACGGTCTGACACGAGCTTGAGCCTGTCTACATCTTTTTGGATCTCCTGAACGGTTCGGGGGTCGGTATTGCTTTCCCGGAGCATTTCTACCCAGCCTTCGAGGGAGGAGACGGGAGTTCCCAGCTGATGGGCTGTCTCTTTTGCCATTCCGGCCCAAAGCTGGTTCTGGGTGGCTTTGTTGCGTATAGTAATGGAGTAGAGCGTGAAAAAGATGAACAGGGCCACGATGAGAAGCTGTACCAGCGGGTAGTAGCGTACCTCGTCCAGCAGGGTGGTGTGTCCGTAATAGTAGCGATTAGCGATATAGGGTGTGTCGCTGAGCTTCATGATCAGGGGTTGGTTCTCGGCCCTGAACTTTTTTAGCTTCCGGTAGAGATAGCTCTTATCCTGCGAGGCTCTTGCGGTGTCCAGGTTGATATAACCGGTGATGCTGTCCTGCTCGTTGGTCTCGATGATGGGAATGGACTGCTGTCCGTTGCGGATCAGGTTGGGGAGGGTAAGGTCCATGCCGGGATTGCTTAGCATCGATTTGCTGGCGGCTACCCACAGTTCTACCTTTTGGCGTTCGTCCGCGGCTATTTTTTTCGCCAGGTATTGCGAATAAATGATAGTGGCGCTCACAATAACAATGGCGACAAGGGCGAGAAATGATCTCCAGTTAAGCATTGACCGAATCATAGGCCGAATTTATGGCCTATTCCCTTATTTTTGGGCAACAAGGCGAATTAAGATTCGCCGGCTGCAACCGAGCGGAAGCGAAGGTTGCGAACGAGATGGAGCGAGAGCCGACGCTCCGCCGAAGTTCCCATTATTAGCCGTGCACCGGGAAATGGGTTAAATTTTCGGAATAACCTATTTCACAGTGCACACAAATGATAGATCTGTAGTGACGCCAACAACAGCCATTGTTATACTGAACTGGAACGGACGTAAGTTTTTGGAAAAATTCCTCCCTTTTGTGACGGCAAGCATCATACCGGGTGTAGAGGTCATTGTTGCTGACAATGATTCTACGGACGATTCCGTCTCTTTTTTAAAGAAGAGCTATCCGGGGTTGAGGGTGATAGAAATGGATCAGAACCGGGGATTCGCCGGCGGTTACAATGAGGCGTTGAAGCAGGTGGAGACTGACTATTATGTGCTGCTGAACTCGGATGTGGAAGTGGCGCCCGGCTGGATAGAGCCTGTTATCAGACTAATGGAGAAAGACCCGTCTATCGGGGCCTGTCAGCCCAAGATAAGGATGTATTCTGACCGGGAGTCCTTTGAATATGCGGGAGCTGCGGGGGGATGGCTGGATCACCTGGGTTATCCTTTTGCCAAAGGACGTGTATTCGATGTTTGTGAGAAGGATATGGGCCAATATGATGTGGCAGAGCCAATCTTTTGGGCGAGCGGGGCGGCAATGTTTGTCCGGGCGCGTCTTTATCACGAACTGGGTGGACTGGATGGATATTTCTTTGCGCACCAGGAAGAGATCGACCTGTGCTGGCGGATCCAGTTGGCGGGTTATACCGTCTATTCCTGTCCGGAGTCGGTTGTTTATCATGTCGGCGGGGGTACGCTGCCCAAGGGGAATGAGCGGAAGGTGAAGCTCAATTTCAGGAACAACCTGATCATGATGGCCAAGAATCTGCCTATCGGGCAATTGCTCTGGAAAATGCCTTTCCGCTTTCTGCTGGACTCAATTTCTGCGTGGAAGTCGTTGTTTGCCGGTGAGGCCGTCTATTTCTGGGCCATCCTGGAGGCGCATGCCGCTTTTTTGAAATGGCTGCTCTTTAACCGGAAAAGCAGTGTTTTTCCTAAAAACAGGCGAGGCACCCTGCTGGGGTGGTATTCGGGGAGCATTGTGTGGCAGTACTTTGTGTCGGGGAAGAAAACTTTTACCGAAATTGTAAAGCCGAAAAGATGATTTTTTCACCTAAAGCATTATTTTTGCAGGGCAATTAAATACTTATGGATCAACCAATAGAGTTAAAAGACCCGAAATTAAAAGACATCGCCAATAGCTGGGTAGATTCTTCTGTGTTCCTGTTCTATCTGCAGGCGTTTTGTTTCATCGCATTGATAGTGGGCGGTTCCTACGGTTTGTATTCACATCGTTATATGGGTAAGCCGAAGGTTGAAGTACCCGGTAATACTTTGTATACGCCTCAGTACAAATAAGTTTTAATATTTTTTTGAGGAAAAAATTTTGCAGGAATAATACTTTCCCTATTTTTGCAACCCCAATTAGAAAAAACGGATAGAGAAGAAGAGGATGAAGGGGTTATAAAAATGGATCGTTGAAGTTCTTTCTATAAAATTTTAATGCGGAAGTAGCTCAGTTGGTAGAGCGCAACCTTGCCAAGGTTGAGGTCGCGGGTTCGAGCCTCGTCTTCCGCTCACGAAACGGACGTAGTCCGTTTGTGCATAACCGAGGTTCGCTCCAGTGGAGCGAAGCGAAGGTTACGGCCGAAGGCCTGCACAGATATTATAGTAATTCCATCGATCTTTCATCGGTGGAATTTTTTATTTAGGCTTATCTTTAGGGAGTTGGTATTGTGAGAGAATGGCTTTGGGGAGAATGGTGCCGGCATCGCTAGATCCGGCATCGCGAGACAATGGTTTTGGAGAGAATGGTGAAGTGATGATAAGCCGATTGTAGTTTGAGTTTTTTTGATTTGAGATACCGGGGTGGCGGAACAGGTAGACGCGCAGGACTTAAAATCCTGTTGCCCGCAACGGCAGTACGGGTTCGATTCCCGTCCCCGGTACTAACTCCTACTTTTCAGCCTCGACGTATGTTCGAGGCTTTTTTGTTGTTATAAATCAAGTATCTATAACGGCGAGTGACAAACGCGAAATTTCAAAAAAAGTAAGCCTGAAGGGGAAAATCGAACTCCGCCTTTTTGACGCGCGATCAATCAATTCAATGAAATAGGATAATTTACAAAACAATTTTAATGCTATTCGTCTTCTGCCGGGATCAAAATGAGGTGTTCGAACTCAGTATTAGATTTAGATATCAGTAAGCGCGGTTTTTTCATTCCGAGACTTTTCCGGATATGAAGCCTGGGATTTTCGGTGATTTTCACCATAAGGTCCGAGGATTTTTGAACTTTCGCAGATTTCATCTATGCTGCTAGCTATCGTCGAAATATTTGGTACGTTGTAGGCACTAGATTGTTTATATCATGAAGGGATCTTTTTTCCTAGTCCTATCGCTTTTTGCAAGTTACATTTGCTCCTGCCAGCACACGCCGCACAGGACCAGTATCCTCTAATTGCCAAATGCGACACCTGTGCGCTAGAAAAGCAAAATACACTATTCGTCTTTGTCGGGGAAAAGATCGATGTTCAATGATTGGCGAATGAAAAAGAGTCCATGGATTATGGCTTTACGGCCCGGTATAAGGTACTGATGCCGGTCTACGGGTTCTATACCGGTGACACCATATCGTCTACTGCTTACGATCATTACGGCTGGCCTGGATTTGCCGCTTACCAACATGCCCTCTTGTTCGTATCGGAAGAGCACGGTAAGTATTACCACGAAAAGTATCAATTTTTCGATGTCTACCCTACCAGGAATGGGCGATGGGCCAGTTCTTACCAATCTGGCGATTTTGGCCATGCCTATAACCTGCACACTCACATCAAGTCAGAGCGGATCGACGTTGTCGCGCCCGTGAAATATCCATTGCACATCGAAAGGCGGGATGGAAGCGAAGACACATTTTCTTATCCCGCTCCTTATTTCTTAACGCAAGAGGACAGTGCCATTGCCGTTTAGCGCTTTATTTTTTTTTCGTCACGCGCCAGTCGTTTCTGGAAAATTGCAACCTTGAAGGAATCGACTTTCGCGTGTGAATTAAACGAGGCTAGAGAATATTGCCACAGACCTGGGCGGAAAGAGCTCCCTCCTGTCCACCCATTTCTATTACGTTGGAGAACGACTAGTCGATTTACCAAACTATCTCCGACCCATCCTTCTGGAACGTCAGAACCATCGCAAAATTGAGGATGCCGAGTTAATTGCCTCCTGCGAACGCTGGATACAATCGTATTCACTGAAGTGCATACAAGGCTCCGAAGTTTCAGATTCAGGCGTGCGATTCGCGCCACCGGTTTTCGGCTCGTAGTGTGCGGGATTGATGCACGGCAAATACAGCCCCGGCCTTTTCCGCCATTTTTCCCTACTTTGTGCCACCAAACCTCACCCATGATGAGCGACAATTTCTCAACGTTCGAAAAATTTAGCGATCCGGAACTGGCGGCCACAATCGCGTCGCAACTACAGGCACAGGGAATCGGAGTCACCCTGGTTAACGAATCACCGTTGTTCGACCCCACGTTTGCCAATAATATATTCGAGCCAACGATTCAGTTGAAGGTACGCTCCGGCGATTTCAAAAAGGCCCGTCGGCTCCTGGAGCGGTATTACCAGGGACAATTGGCCGGCATGGATCCGGACTATTATCTGTTTTCCTTTTCCGATGATGAATTGCTTGACCTGGTGCGGAGCCCCGACGAATGGGGGCCGCTGGACTACGTGCTGGCCAAACAGATTCTGGCTGGTCACGGAAAACAAGTCAGCCCGGAGCAGGAGGACGGTTTTCAGGCGGAAAGAATTCGGACGCTGGCTCTGCCGGAAGAGTCAAAACGTCGCTGGGTGGTTGCCGGGTATGTTGCCGCAGTTTTCTGTCCACTAGCCGGCCTGATCCTCGGTTATATACTGACCTCTTCCAGGAAGACCCTGCCGGATGGATCGCAGGTTCTGATCTATTCCGCCGGCGACCAGAGACAGGGTAAGCGCATTTCGATCCTCGCGACTATTGTGTTGGCGCTGTGGTTCTGGCAGCTTACCGGAGCCAGGATCTTTTCCTGACCAAAACCGTTTACAGCCTCGGCAGATTATTTTTCGATTCAAAGACTCTGTTCGCCTCGAAGTGAAAGGTCCCCTGACCGAACACCCTCCCGATCCAATGTGGCACACTTCCTGGAGAGATGGCTTTTCTTATTGGACGGATCATTATCCCGAACGGATCAAAATCGGCCGCCTAATGTTCAAATCCGAACAGTTTTGCTTTTTGCAAAGTTCGCAAGTCTTTGGCTATTAGTCGTTTGGTATCCTGGCATTTTCTTCGCACATAAAACGACAGGTTACCATGTCCATTTAAACGATCCGCCAATATGCTTAAGAACTATTTCATCGTCACCTGGCGCAGCCTGACCAGGCATAAATTGTATTCTGCGATCAATATCATAGGGCTTGCGACAGGAATGGCCGCCTGTATCGTGATCCTGCTATTCGCATTTTACGAAAACAGTTTCGACAGTATGCATCACCGGAACCTTTACCGGCTAAATGATGTGTCGCATTTTGTTAACACCGGAACAACTGAGAAGTCGGCGAATACTGCATTCCAACTGGGACCGACACTAAAGGGGGAGTTCCCTGAAGTCCTGAACTACAGCCGCGTGGACGGCAAAGACCAATACGAGATGACATATGAAGAGAAACGGGTTTTCTTCTCACAGACCTTTTTTGTCGACCCTTCCTTTCTCCGGATGTTCGATTTCCCGCTCCTGAGAGGAGACCGACAAACCGCACTGCAAAAACCAAACAGCATCGTGCTGACGCAGTCGGCAGCGGTGAAATTGTTCGGTAACGCGGACCCCATCGGCAAGACAGTTTCGCACTTCGGGGAAGATACCCTTCTTTTTACGGTAACGGGTATCCTAAGAGATGTGCCCGGTAATTCCCAATTGCAATTCGAAGCCCTTGAATCTCTTACTACCCTCTACAAACCTGACTGGATGAAAGGGAAAGGCGATGCGGTAACCACCTACGTAGAACTCCCGCCTAATACGGATAGGGCTGCGCTGGAAAAGAAATTCGCGACCTATCTGAAAAAGGATGCCGGCAAAGACGAAGCCTCAACGCATGAGCTGTTTCTGCTATCGTTAAAGGACATCCATGCCAATGCCGTTGATATTAGCGATGAGAACGTCAACTTTCAGAAATTCGATAAGCGCTATACCTATATTTTGATAGTCATCGGTCTGCTGGTACTGCTCATCGCCTCCATCAACTTTATGAATCTGTCCACCGCCCGGTCCGTCGAGCGGGGTAAAGAAGTGGGCATCCGCAAATCAATCGGCGCCTCGCGCCCGCAATTGGGTATCCAGTTCCTGGGGGAATCGGTCCTGTTTTCATTGATCGCGCTGGTCATAGCACTGGGACTGGTGACGATGGTGCTTCCATACATTGATAAACTAAGCGGGCGGGATCTGAGTCCCCTATTATCAGCACATCCCGGTCTGCTGTTGTCGGTGTTCATCGGGACGATGCTGCTTGGCGTGTTATCGGGGTTGTACCCGGCCATTTACCTGTCTTCCTTTCAGCCCGTAAAAGTTTTGAAAGGCGGTGGTGACACCGGGAAAAGCAAAAGCACTTTCAGGAATATCCTGGTGATAGGGCAGTTCTCCGGCGCTATCTTCCTGGTGATAGCTACCATTTTTGTCTTTCGTCAACTAAATTATATGGAGACGCAGGACCCGGGGTTTGACCGCGACCAGATCATCACCGTACATCTGCATGGGATCACAGCCCGAAAATTCAGCTCGATGAAGCAAGAGTTGCTAACCAAGCCGCTGGTGACGGGAGTGACCGGGGCCTTTACCCAGCTGGGGGGTCCCCTGGTAACGTTAGGCATCGGCTTCTGGCCGGGCAACGGCCCGATGCGGGTACTGTTCACCCCTTGCTTGTGGGTGGATCCAAGCTATCCTACCGTTTACAAAATCCCCTTGTTGGCGGGTCGGACTTTCTCCAACGAAAAATCCGCGAATGGAAACGAATTTGTCATCAATGAAATGCTGGCCAGGGAACTACTCAAAGATCGGCCTGGAACGCCCTTGTCTTCATTGATCGGCAAACATTTCGGGGGCGATACCCTGGGCAGCGTCGTTGGTATTTGTAAAGACTTCAATTTTAATTCCCTCCACTATAAGATCCAACCCATGTTCATGATGGTTCAAACAGGAGGGATGTGGGGCACCATGTCGGTGAAGATCAGCGGCCGGCAGGCGAGCCGGGCCATCGCGTTTATTCAATCCACCTGGAAAGAAGTCTTCCCGGAGTATCCCTTCAACTACGAGTTCCTCGACGATCATTTTAAGGAGCTATACAGGACCGATACGCAGGTTTCCCAAATGGTGGCTATCATGGCCGGCCTTGCCATCCTCATCTCCTGTCTGGGGCTGTTCGGCCTGGCCTCTTTTTCTGCGGAAAAGAGGACCAAAGAGATCGGGATCCGGAAAGTCCTGGGTGCCTCGGTAGAGGATATCGTCTTCCTGTTATCCAAACATTTTATAGGACTGGTCCTGATCGCGAATATAATCGCCTGGCCGCTGGCCTGGCTTGCCCTCCATAGATGGATACAGGACTATGCCTATAGGGTTGCTATCAGCTGGTGGGTGTTTGTGCTGGCAGGCACGGTCGCGCTGCTGATCGCACTCGGAACGGTGAGTTCCCTGGCGATAAAGGCCGCGAGGAATAATCCGATCAGGAGTTTGAGAACCGACTGATACGGAATAGTATTTGCAACGCGGCTTTTATTCCCTTATCAGGTTTTATCTGCTGCCGCCTTCACCGCTGCAATATCCAGCTTGATCATTTTCATCATGGCCTGCATTACGCGACCTGCCTTTGCCTTGTCCGGGTCGCTAAGCAGCTGGGGCAAAATGATAGGCGTCACCTGCCAGTAAAGACCAAATCTGTCCTTTAGCCAGCCACAGGCGATCTCGTTGCCACCACCTGCAAGGAGATGATCCCAATAGTAATCGACCTCTTCCTGCGTCTCGCAGTTGATGGTAAGAGAGATGGCGTCAGTCAGAGGATGACCGGGACCGCCATTCATCAGAATGATTTCCTGCCCTTCCAACTGGATGGATGCCACGAGCAAGGAACCTTCGGGCCCGGGTCCACCCGGCGGGTTGCGGGCGACCCTGATCAACTTTGAATCCTTGAAAACGGAAAGATAGAAGTTCATCGCTTCTTCGGCGTTGCTGTCGAACCAAAGGAAAGGACTGATCTTTTGCATAAAATGAGTTTTTATGATCTGTTACTGGTAATAGCAAATTTTATTCCCGGGTCTTAATCCGCGTTTAATATGTATTAAAATACGAACAAAATGCGATTAATTCGTTTTAATACATTGAACTTCTTTTTGAGCGATGCGTCTGATAGGTGACAACCCTTTCCTGACAAGTAAACACTAAACAGATGAAAACGCTAATCATTCTCTCTGCCTTCCTGCTGGTCCTTTCTTCCTGTACAAAAGAATGCCCTGTCCCCGACCCTGATTGCGATTCTACCTACATCCCTGATCCCGATCCCGGTTATGACTCTGATCCCGGTTATGATGATCCCGATCCTGATCCGGATTATGATGACTCCGACCCCGACTACGACCCTGCACCCGACCCCGGCGATGATGGTTCTTCAACATGCGGTTATAACATCCATGCAGGCGGTAGCAGCACCCGGATGGTATCAGCGAAGTAAGATCAAAGAGCCCTGTAACTGCAGGGCTCTTTTGCCTTTCGGAAAGGGGAGGCTGCCGTTAGAAAAATTGACCTGGTCCGGGACAACGTTGAGGCCGGATCTCTGATCAATGCCAGTACTAAACTGTCAAACATGAAATTTAAATGCATTATCGTGTATATCATTGTCTTCACTGCTGCAGCTGCCTCCTGCAAAAAAGGCGATGCCGGCGAGGGGCAGGTCCCACCACCACCTGAAAAAAAAGCGACTGTAAGCACCTTTGCCGGTGACGGAACGGGCGCCTACCTCGATGGCCCTTTGTTATCCGCCAGATTTTTCACGCCCAGCGATATCGCTATTTCAGCCAATGGAGTCCTTTATGTCGCGGATTACAACAGTCGCCGGATCCGAAAGATCACGGACGGACGGGTATCTGTACTGGCCGGTGACGGGCAGTTCGTACGAGGAATGGCGCGGGTGATACAGCTCAGTTTGTTGATCCTTTCCGGATCGAGTTAGATGCTGACGGCAATGTATATGTCATGGACCAGGCCGACGCACGTGTCCGCCGGATAACTCCTGCAAGAATGGTGTCCACTTATGCGGGTACCAGTGTGTCCGGGTTTAAGGATGGGGATGTTGCTGTCGCCCTGTTCAGACAGGGCATGGGTGGTATTGCCATGGGTGCACAAGGAGCTATATATATTGATGACACGAATAATGGCCGTATCCGGAAGATCAGTGCGACCGGGCAGGTCAGTACTTTTGCGGGCAAAGAGACCAAGGGTTTTGTTGATGGTGATACATCCGTGGCGCAATTTTTAAATCCCAATGCGATCGTCTTTGACAAGCAAGGGAATATGTATGTGGCGGATAATGGAAATTACTGTATCCGTAAAATAACTCCCGCAGGAATGGTATCCCGGTTTACCGGTATGGGAACGACCGGGACTACAGATGGGGCACCTGGCGTTGGTCAATTCCAATATATCAACGATATGGTGATGGATCAGGATGGGATCCTGTTCATATGTGACGGAGACCGCATCCGGAAAGTGACGCCGGGGGGTGCGGTGTCCACCATTGCCGGCAGCAGCACCGGGTATGCCGATGGTAACGGACCCGATGCTAAATTCAATTACCCCGCCGGACTGGCAATCGATGCTGAAGGGAATCTCTTTGTGGCGGATGCCATGAATAACAGGATAAGGAAGATAAGTTTTAAGTAGGGGAGGCTGCGGCTCCGGCGCAGGGGTTTTGGCATTGAGGGGGGATTTGATAACAAATGTTATCGTCCCGGCTCGGCGGGACTCTATCTTTGTTGGAAAATAAGCAAAATGAAGGCAGCAGTTATGTTTAGTCAGGGGGAAATGCCGCAATATATTGAGGTCGCGGACCCTGTTGTGCAAAACGAAAACGAAGTGTTGGTATCGGTGAGGGCGGTGGCCTTAAAACATTTTGACAAGGGCCGGGCCAAAGGCGCGCATTACTCTACGGCCGGCGATAAGCGGGAGGCGAAGATCGTCGGTGGAGACGGGGTTTGTGTGCTACCGGATGGGACAAGGGTCTATGCCCTGGGAGCCAGTGGGATGATGGCCGAAAAGGCGGTAGTGGAGCGGGACAGGATCGTGTCTTTACCGGCGGGTTTGGATGATATTACTGCTGCTGCGCTGCCGAACGCTGTAATCGGAGCTGCGATGGCCCTTCGGTTCCGCGCGGGGATCGAACCGGGGGATAGGGTGCTTGTCAACGGTGCAACGGGGTTTACGGGGAGGGTTGCCGTACAGATAGCAAAACATTATGGGGCGAAGAGGGTCATAGCCACCGGCAGAAACCCTCAGTCGCTGGATGAGTTACGGGAGCTTGGTGCGGATGAGGTCATTTCGGTTCAGCAGAGCGACGAAGAATTTATGTCGCAGTTGCGGAAGCTGCATGGGAAAGATCCGTTTAACGTGATCGTAGACTATCTCTGGGGGCATACGGCGGAAATGATATTGGCTTCACTGAAGGGGAGGGGTGCTTTTACTCCGCGAACACGGTTTGTGTCGGTGGGAAGTGTAACCGGTGACCTGATCCAATTGTCTGCTGCCAATCTCCGTAGCGCTGATCTGCAAATTTCAGGTTCGGGTCTTGGGAGCTGGACAAAGGGGCAGGTGCGGACCTTGTTTGGGGAGATCCTGCCTGAGATGTTTCAGCTGGCGGCAGAGGGGAAGCTGAGCGTTGGGACGGTAGCTGTAGGCATCGGGGATATTGAGACGTTATGGGATATGGAGGCGCCGGATGGGAGAAGGATAGTAGTTAAGATATAACGGTTTTATGGTTGGGTTATCTTATTGCGGCGCGGTATAACGGCGGGGGGTAGATTTGGGAGAAATAAAGAAAAGGGCCATCGCTGAGCCCAGGAATGCGAGGGTGGCTGCGCAGCGCATGAGCTTGCCATAGGCATCGATGAAGGCTGACCGGTAGGCGTCGGTGACCGTTTTGCGGTCTTCGCCGGTGATGGAGGCCGGTGGTTTTGCGTTACCGAGATTGGCGGCCTGCTGAAGGACGGCGGTGTTGTCTTTCAAATCCCGGGGTAATGTCTTTTGTAAGGAGCCGGAGAAGAAGAGAATGGCGAGCGTACCGAAGATGGCGTTGGCGAAGACGCTTGCTATCCTGCTTACGGCGTTGTTGACACCGGAGGCGGTGCCTGAGAACTCATCTACAACGGATTTCATGACGGTAGCGGTGAGTGGTGCAACGGTGAAGGACATGCCCAGTCCGAACAGGAGGATGCCAGGAAAAAAGGTTGTCCAGTAGTCTCGGGCTCCCCGCGTAGCGCCGACGAAGGAAAGGATCATCAAGCCGGCGCCGGTTGCGGCGGGACCGAGGATCAGGAGCAGGCGTGGGCCGAACTTATCGGCGAGGCTGCCGGCGGGCCGGGCGATGGTGATCATCAGTATCGTGAAGGGTAAGAAGGTGAGCCCGGATTCCAGCTGGCTATAACCCTGGGCCTGGACCAGGTTCAGGGAAAGGAAGAGCATGCCTGCGCCGAGGCCGGCGTAGAGGAAGAAGGTCAAGAGGTTGGCTCCGCTAAAGCTCCTGTTCGCAAACAGGTGTAAGGGCATCATGGGTTGGCGGCTTTTGCATTCGATGATGATGAACGATGTGAGCAATATGATGCCGAGGCCTATTGTGAGATAGACTATCCAGTTGGAAAAGCCGAGGGCGGGGATACGCAGGAAGCCAAAGGTCAGGGAGGCGAGGCCGAGTGCGATGGCGGTGGCACCGGGGAAATCGAGGGATGGTTTGTTGGGTTTGGCCGGGGAAGGGTTGTTGGATGTGGTTGCAGCCGGGTGAGATGAGGTTGCGGCGGGGTGAGATGAGTTTGCAGCAGGCTTGTCGTCTTCGCCGCTGCTTTCGGATACATATCGACGTAAGATGAGCAGGGCGGCGAGACCGATGGGGACGTTGATAAAAAAAATATACCGCCAGAGGCCTGCGTCGGCCAGGGCTCCCCCGATGATGGGTCCGCCGATGGTAACGACGGTTGTGATCGCCGACCAGGTGCCGATGGCCTTGCCTCTTTCTTTTTCATCGATAGACGAAGAGAGAAGGGAGAGGCTACCGGGGATCATCAGTGCGCCTCCGACGCCCTGGGCGAGGCGAAAGCCGATGAGGTAGGCGACGGTAGGGGCGAAGCCGCAGGCTGTGGAGCCGATGATGAAGATCAGGATGCCGATCATGAATATTTTTTTGCGGCCGAGTTTGTCGCCGAGGGAGCCTCCGACGAGGATAAGGGCGGCGAGGATGAGCAGGTAGGCGTTGAGGATCCAGAAGAGATCGGTCCCGGAGGCGTTGAGGTCGCGTTGCAGGGAAGGGAGGACGACGTTGAGGGCGGTGCCGTCGATAAAGGCCATGGCGGATGCCATGATAGCCGACGCCATGACCCATCTGCCTGCAGGACTGCCGAGTGGTACTGTTGCCATGGGTTAAAGTTAGGGAAAGAATGGGCTTGGGGTGCGGCCGACGTTGCGGAAAATAGTTTACTTTTATGATAATCAATTGAGTGTAAACACTTAAAACAACTGCTGAATAATGCACCGATCAATTCTTATTGTGGAAGATGAACTGGTTGTTGCCGGGGATATCCGGCTTACACTGGAGCGGGCCGGGTATACCGTTTCAGGGATAGCCCGTTCGTATCATTCTGCTATGGAAAATATAAATGCGAGCCCGCCGGGTTTGGTGTTGCTGGATATATTTCTAAAGGGCGATTTAACGGGGATCGATGTTGCCGCTGAGCTCAATAAGCGTGACATCCCATTCGTGTACTTATCTGCGAACTGTAATACGGGTGTGCTGGAGATGGCTAAGGTGACCCAGCCTTCGGGGTTTATCGTGAAACCTTTCCGGGAAAAGGATCTGCTGGTAACATTGGACATTGCGCGATACCGGCACGACTATAAGAAGCAATTAGGGGGAGAGGAAAGGAAACAACTGAGATCTGAATTTCCGGCGCCGGGGACGACGGCGAGCCGTCCTGAAGGGCCGGGTTTGAATGGCATTATCGGTAGCAGTCCCAACATGCTCCGGGTGTTTAATCTCGTGAAGGAGGTGGGCCCTCTGGATACCTCTGTGCTGATCCTTGGCGAAAGTGGTACGGGTAAGGAGGGAATTGCAAACTGTATACACCATTTATCGGGCCGGAGAAGGAATCCGTTTGTCAAGCTCAACTGTGCTGCTTTGCCTCCCAACCTGGTAGAGTCGGAGCTGTTCGGGCATGAGAAAGGATCTTTTACCGGTGCATATGACCGAAGGATAGGAAAGTTCGAGCAGGCCGACGGGGGGACTCTGTTTTTAGACGAGATCGGGGAGATGCAGCCTTCGGTGCAGGTGAAGCTGCTGCGGGTATTGCAGGAGAGGGAGATAGAACGGATTGGAGGAAGGGAGACGATCAATGTGAATGTGCGGATCATCGCGGCTACGAACTGTAATCTCGAGAAGGCGATAGCCGAAGGGAAGTTTAGGCTTGATCTGTATTACCGGCTGAATGTCTTCCCGGTGATCCTGCCGCCGCTGCGGGAAAGGAGGGGGGATATCCCTTTGCTGGTGGATCACTTTATAAAGATGTATGCGCAGAAAACGAACAAGCCGGTGGGGGGGATCTCAGGGGATGCGCTGGCGCGGCTGGTGGACTATTCCTGGCCCGGGAATGTGCGGGAATTGCAAAATCTGATCGAAAGAAGCGTGCTGATGAGCAATGAGACTATTTTGCAGAATGTGTCTTTTATCTCGCCGCTGACGAAGGAAGGGCAGCATCAGGCGGTGGAAGTAACCGGCGGGCCGGTGAAGACGATCGCTGAAATGGAGCGGGAGCATATTTTGTCGGTATTGCGGACCTGTAAGGGGCGGATCTCGGGGCCTGGCGGGGCTGCTTCTTTACTGAATCTGCCGGCTTCCACGCTGAAGTCCAAGATGAAAAAACTGGGGATAGAAAAAATTTATAAGGGCTAAGATTATAAATAAATGAATATTCACTTATATTTGCATTATGCGAGTAAGGGATGAAAGCAAGGTCGAAGCGATATACCAGCAGGCTTTGAAGATGATAGTGGCAGAGGGCTTTGATGGGTTGAGCATGCAGAAGCTGGCCAGGGCGGCGGGGGTCTCGCCTGCTACGATATATATTTATTTCAAGGATCGGGATGATCTCTTGTTGCAATTGTACCAACTGGAGGTGGATAAATATTTCGCTTACGTGCTGCGGGGTTTTGATCCGGAGATGGATTTTGCTACGGGTTTGTCTGTGCAGTGGAAGAACCGGGCCCAGTATATCGTGGATCACCCGGACAAGGCGCATTTTATGGAGCATTTTAAGTTTACTCCATTGCATGATAAGGTCATGGTTAATAAGAATAAGCCTTTTTTGGATGCTATGCACCGGTTTGTGGAAAAGGCGATCGAGAATAAAGAGCTGATCCAGATGTCGCCCGAGGTCTATTGGTCGATAGCTTTTGCGCCCTTGTTTAACCTGATGCAGTGGAATAAGGCGGGGAAGAGTATAGGGGGGCGGCCGTTCAGTTTGACGGATGAGATGTTGCACCAGACGCTGGCGCTTGTGTTGAAGGCGTTGAGGCCGTAACGTTGAGTTGCGGCTCGTTGTGAGGTGATTTTTGTGGGAGTTTTTTTTGACCATTTAAGTAAATGAATATTCATTTTGTGTATGTTGGCTGGAACTGCCTTATGATAGTTCACTGATGTGATGATAAGGCACTGATGTAATGATAAGGCAGCTGATATTATGAGGCACTGATGTATTGATAAGGCAGCTGATATCATGAGGCACTGATGTAATGATAAGGCAGCTGATGTTTGGAAGGCATTAATTTTTTAAAACCATCTTACTATGGAACAGAAGAATCAGAAAATTTTTACGGGCTATGAGACGTTTGTCATCACTATTATCTCTCTTTTACAGTTTACGATCATACTTGACTTTATGGTCATGGCGCCGCTGGGGGCTGAGCTGATCCGGATCTTAAAGATCAGTCCGTCACAGTTTGGCTGGGTTGTTTCGGCTTATGCGTTTAGTGCCGGGATAGCGGGTATACTGGCTGCGGGTTTTGCCGATAAGTTCGACCGGAAGAAGATGTTGTTGTTCTTTTACGCCGGTTTTATCGTGGGGACTTTGTTATGCGGCATTGCGCCGGACTATCATTTCCTGCTGCTGGCCCGGATGGTGACCGGCTTTTTTGGCGGGGTATTGTTTTCGATCAATATGGCTATTGTTGCCGATCTGTTCCCGTTGGAAAAGAGGGGGCGGGTCATGGGTTTTGTCCAGATGGCGTTTGCCGTTAGCCAGGTATTGGGAATCCCGGTGGGGTTGTACTTTGCGAACGAGTTTGGATGGCATATGCCTTTCCTGATGATCGTGGGGGTCTGTGTCCCGGTCGGGGTAGTTATCGTGCGCTGGATGAAGCCGATAGATTCACATCTGAAGGAGAGGGCGGTTCTGCGGCCGATGGTCCATCTGCGGAGGACGGGTTCGCAGAAAAGATATCTGCGGGCGTTCAGCGCGACTGCGTTGCTTTCTACCGGTGGTTTCCTGATGATGCCTTATTCCAGCACGTTCCTGGTGCGCAATGTGGGTATAGACGAAAAGGTGTTGCCGGTTGTGTTTGTGGTGGCGGGTTTTGTGGGTCTTTTTATGGGGCCGCTGATCGGCAAGCTGAGCGACCGGGTCGGCAAATTTCGCATGTTTATTGCCGGTAGTCTCCTGGCGTCGCTGATAGTCCCTATTTTCTCTGCTTTGTCCGTGACTCCGTTGTGGGAGGTGCTTATTCTGAACTCGCTGATGTATACGGCTGTTTTCTCGCGGCTCATACCCAGCCAGGCCCTGATCTCCGGAGTACCGGACGCGAAAGACAGGGGGGCCTTTATGAGCATCAATTCCTCTATTCAGCAGCTGGGCGGGGGGATCGCTTCTGTGATCGGCGGTTGGATCATCGGGCAGAATGCGGCGGGATTGCTGGTGCATTATAACGTGCTGGGGTGGGTTACGATTGCGGCCTTTTTCGCTTGCGCTGTGTTGATGTATGCCGTTAATGGGTATGTCATGGCCAAGAGCGCGGAACAAAAAACATTAAGCTTTTCTTAGGGAATTCTTGCCTATTTTTGAACTGTTATGACGCCTGTAAGAAACATACATAAGATGCTGGTTGCCGTGTTATTTACGGCAGGCCTTGGGCTGTTGCTTACGGGCGTTGAGACAGGTCATCGTGTTCTTGCTTCGGCCGCTGGCTGGGGGACGAATAGTGGTTTGGGCACTGGTGCGGCTTTGAGTGGTGGAGGTGGTGGGACCTTTAGTGGTGGAGTTGGGGTGAATGGTGGTGTGGTTTTGAGTGGTGGAGCTGGAGTGAATGGTATATTTGCCAGTGCTGGTGAATTGGTGCGGATCGGTAAAAAGAATCTTGTTGAGACTGCGCATTTGCCGCAGATACATAATGAAGGGTCGCCGCTCAGTGTACATAAGCGTCCTTTGAACCGCCATCGCAGCAGGTTTGGGCTGGATGGTATTTGTGCTTCCTTTATTACAATAGATCATCCTCCTTTTGGGAGTAAAGCTCTCCCTGAGGTCAGCGGGCCGGGTATACATGCTACGATCCTGACCGCTTCTTCGCTTCGTGGACCGCCTTGTGCATAAGGTTCTCCGTGTAAGGTCTTCGAATTATTTCCATCACTTTTTAACAAACTACGATGAAAAATTTACTGGCAGCTATTGCCTCCTTTATACTTATACAATCTGTATCTGCTCAATCGACCGTATCCACAGAAGTTCCGCAAAAGGTTTCCAAAGCTTTCTCGGGGAAGTTTCCCGGGGGTGAGCTGAAGAAATGGGAAATGCGCAAAGAGGGGTATGTGGCACACTTTAAAAAGGACGGGAAGAAACATTATGCGTATTATTCCCAGGAAGGTCACTGGAAGGGGACGGAGTCCGCCGTGAACAGGACCCGGCATTTACCGGTAGCGGTGCAGACGGCCTGGGAGCACAGCGGTTATAACGACTGGTATGTGCACAATATTCGTAAGATCGAGACGCCCGAACAGCAGCTGTATGTGATGCACCTGAATAATGGGCCGTTGCTGAGTTCTGATAAGCACGATGCTTTTAAGGAGGATCATGTGTTATACTTTACCCGGGATGGGCAGCTGGTGAAGACGGAGAAAATATAATCAGACGGCGGTGGGCGGGGTGTACAGGGCGCCCGGTGTGGAAGGTTGGCCCCGATGGCAAGCGGGGTTGAGGTGGTTTGGCGGGTTGAGGGATGACGAATCTGCCCCGATGGCAAGCGGGGTTAAGGTAGATTGGTGAGGAGGGGCTTACTGGTTGAGGAACCCGACGTCTACTACGCGGCGAAGGTATTGTTTGTCGCGGATGACCCAGGTGTATTCGGCTCCGCCGTTGTCGATATTCAACATATAGATGTAGAAGGTGTGTTTGTCGTTCGAGAGATAGACACCATTACGGGAGCGGGTAGCGCCGTTCTCGTTGAAGCTGAACTTAGGGTCGTACAGATCGAAATAAGCGGTGGCCGGAATGGGCACGGTATCTTTACCGACCAGGACGGTCACCGTTTGTATTATAGTATGGGGTGTCTGACCGTAGATACCACCGTAATAGGGTTTGCCGTCTATTTTTACCAGGTGGGTTTCCGACATCATCAGCTTGTGTTTGGTCGGCATGAAGAAGCTGGTCTTTATGATGACCTTGATATTGTCATTTTGGAATGTCATAAAGTCGGCGCCGTGGTCCGTTACGGGTACGGTCTGCAGCTGGGCCTTGCCGATGCTTTCGTCGACGCCGGCAAGGGCGAAGGAGGCCATGTCGGCGCGGATTTCTTTGTCGTTAATTTTGGAGAAATTGTCTTTTTTGCTGCGGAAATCGGGGAAGTCGAGGTCCTGGGCCATGGTGGAGAGGCCGCTTAATAAAACCAAAAATAATATGGGGAGGCGCATACGCTGTCTATTTATAAGTGTATTGATAGTCGATCTTTCCTAAGAGCTCTTTTTGCCGGCTGATACAGGATTCTTTTATTTTCAGCCCTTTATCATTATAGTCATAGAGCCATTTGAGGTAGTCGTTGCTGCCGTCAGGCACGACCAGCATGGAGCTGACCCCTCCGCCATCGCCGTATTCGAAGATATTGTCCGGGAGTAATCGTTTCGCCTTCAGGCTGTAGCGAACGATGTCGGTGAGGCGGCCGGCCGTGTCGTAATAATAGTAGATCACGGGAAGGTCGGTCTTGTTGCGGGTGGGTCTTTCTTCGGCTACGTACCCTTTTTCATCGGGGACAAAACGGACAAAGGTGGTGTCATTGCCGTTTTTGATCTTTAGCATGGATGAGGGCTTGCCTGCTGCGTTGTAGGACCAGATATGTTGTTCGACGTCCCGGAGGTGGTTGTCCGTTTCGATCGAAGTGTTAAGAATGGATTGCAAGCGTCCATCGGCGTCATATTGGTAGTCGGAGACGCTGCGGTAGGTGTCGCTGGTATCGGTGATCTTCAGTGTAAGCCCCTGAGGGGTATAGGTGGCGATGATCCAGGATTCGGCGTTGCCGCTGGCTTTTGTATGGGTCGTGAGGTGATCGCCCGAGACTTCCTGGTCGCCGGCAAATCCTTCGGTGGGGCTGCCATCACGTTCGAAACTGCTCAGCTTGACCGACTTAACCCGGTTGTCCCTGTAGAGACGCCAGCGGGCCTCGTTTTGCCGGGTTGTGACCAGGTCCTTGTAGTAATATTGGGCCGAACATACCTGGGTTAACACGATCAGGAGCAATGAGCCGGTAAATTTCATCATGGTTATGGCAAAATTAAAAAGGGGAAACGAAAAAATCGCTTTTTTAATGCCTTGAACCTGTTAGAGTTTCCCTATTTTAGTCAAAATTTCCCCCTGTGTCCCATTTAAAGCAACGAAAAGAAAAGATCTGCCTTAATTGCCGGACCGAGGTTGTCGGTCGATACTGTCATAACTGTGGCCAGGAGAACCTGGAGCCGAAAGAGACTGTCTGGCACCTCGTCCAGCATTTTTTTAATGATATCACCCATTTTGACGGTAAATTCTTTAGTACGGTGAAGTACCTGATGCGGAAACCGGGATTTTTGTCAAAGGAGTATATGGCCGGGCGTCGGATGAGCTATCTGAACCCGATCCGGATGTATGTGTTCACCTCGGCTATCTTTTTTATCATCCTGTTCTCTCTGAAGAAACCGGAGGATATGGTTGGCTCCAGCGAAAAGAAGGAGAAGGCGCAAAGTCTGTCCCAGCTGAAGGATCGGCAGGCGAAGCTGACCAAAGAGCTGGCGGAGGAAAAGAATGAGGATGACCGGCAGGATCTGCAGACATCGCTGAATCATAACAACATGGAGATGTCGATGATCCGGAAGATCTATGGGGATAGCACGAAAAAGACGTTTTCAAAGACAGAGCTGGGAGAGCTGCTGATAACGGCCTATAACGATAGCCTGGATCGGAGCGGGATCTCTCTGGTGGAGAGGAACCGGATCACGAAGGTGCTGAAGACGATCAATAACCCGACCTCGGGGAGTGATTTCTTTGGATTACACCAGGGGGACTATAGCAATGTGGGAGAATATGACTCTGTTGAGAGGGCTCTGCCCGATAGTATGCGGGATGGCTGGCTGAAGCGGGCCAGTATGCACCGGCTGATAACTCTTGACGGACAGTACCGGGATGATCCGCGCCGGTTCAAGGAGCATCTTATGGAGAATATCTTTCATTCCTTTCCCAAGATATTGTTTGTCTCGCTACCTATTTTTGCCATGCTGCTGAACATCATGTATTTCCGGCATAAGCAGTACCTGTATGTCGATCATGGCATTTTTACCATTCATGTTTATTGCGCTACCTTTATCCTGCTGCTGGTGTTTATGTTGCTGGGCAGGCTTGAAAAGGTCTTTACCTGGACCTGGTTCCATGTAGTGGTGGATATTCTGATCTTTGGGATCACCGTGTACTTGCTGATCTATCTTTACAAGGCTATGCGGGGTTTCTACGGGCAGGGGAGGAAGAAGACATTCCTGAAGTATTTCCTGGTCTGCTCTATGGCCAGCTTTATTAATACCATCCTGCTGCTGATATTCCTGTTTATTTCTGTTATTTCTATATAATATATGAGTGAAAATAAGAGTGCTTTCGAGCGTTTGGTCGGCATAATGGATGAACTGAGGGAGCAATGCCCCTGGGATAAGAAACAGACTATCCAGACATTGAGGCCGCTGACCATTGAAGAGACCTATGAGCTGGCGGATGCGATAACCAGTGCCGACTGGCAGGGCATCAGGGAGGAACTGGGGGATCTGTTGCTGCATATCGTTTTTTATGCCCGGCTGGGTCGCGAACAGGGGCAGTTCACCCTGGAAGAGGTCATCAATGGGATCTGTGACAAGCTGATCAGCCGGCATCCGCATATTTATGGGACTACTGCTGGTGTGAAAGGGTTGGTAGAGGTGAAGGATGAGGAGGATGTGAAGCGGAACTGGGAGCAATTAAAGCTCAAGGAAGGCAAGAAGTCGGTCCTTGGCGGAGTTCCGGTCAGCCTGCCGGCCACTATAAAGGCGACCCGGTTACAGGAAAAGGCCGGGAAGGTCGGTTTTGAGTGGGATGAGACCAGCGAGGTATGGGATAAGGTAAAAGAGGAGATGGCAGAGCTCCAGGAGGCGGTAGCCTTGCAGGATAAGGAGAAGATAGAGGAGGAATTTGGCGATCTTTCCTTCTCGCTGATCAATTACGCACGGTTTTTGCAGATTGACGCCGAGAATTCTCTTGAGCGAACGAATAGGAAGTTCATCGCCCGTTTTACCGGTATGGAGGAGATGGCCCGTCAGATGGGGCGGTCGCTGGCGGATATGACGCTGGTGGAAATGGATGAGTTATGGAATGAGATTAAAAAGCTAAACAAAAAAGATTGAAGTCTTTTTTTATTGATATTTTCAGAAGGAATATTTACCTGCTCCTGGTTGCGGTTGTGCTGTTCCTCAGCGGATATTTTCTAAATCTTTATTTTAATAGCGATGCTTCCGTCGCCGTCCAGCGTAATTCCATCCAGTCCTTTTTGCAGGAAAGGGAGAAGGATTTTGAGAAGCTGACGAAGGATACGGCATTGGTGAACCGTCTGTCGGGGAGGCTTTATACTCACCAGGAACTGGCGAAGGTCGTCGAGAAGAAATACGGGATTTTCCTTTATGAGACGGATTCGACGGGCAGCCCGGTCTTCCTGAGGTTCTGGAACGATCAGCGGTCGCTGCCCACCCCAGGCTTATTGAATTCCCCGGACGGGTCGAG